>CAZXCL010000006.1:80964-92609 GCA_964639265.1 uncultured Gammaproteobacteria bacterium
GTGGCCTTCTTGCCGCAATGGCACACGGTCTTGATTTCCTTGAGATTGTCGGCCCAGGCCAGCAGGTAGCGGCTGCCGGTAAACAGCTCGCCCTGAAAGTCGGTGCGCAGACCGTAGGCCAGCACCGGAATGTCGAGTCGATCGCATACCTCGCCGAGCTCAAATACCTGATCCTTGGTCAGAAACTGCGCCTCATCGATCAACACGCAGTGGATGGTTTGCTGCAGGGCTTCCTTGCGTACGTAGGCCAGAAGGTTTTCATCCTCGCGCACGCTGATGGCTTCAGTCTCAATGCCAATTCGCGACTTCACGAGCCCTTCGCCAAAGCGAGTATCGATGGACGGCGCGAAGACCAGCGTGTTCATGCCGCGCTCGCGATAGTTGTGATTGGACTGGAGCAGCGCCGTGGATTTTCCGGCGTTCATTGCCGAGTAATAGAAGTAGAGTTTGGCCATCGCGCGACTTTATCAGAAGCGGCCAATTCGTGGGATTGGCGTGGTACATTTAGGGCATGAGCGCAGTATTGGAAGACATCGAGTTACGCACCGGCCCGGAGGTCATGGACGGCATTCGTGCGGCGTCGAAGCGTCTTGAGGGCGTTGCGCGGCGCACGCCCTTACTAACCAGCCGCACCCTCGACGCCATCGCCGGTGGCGAGGTCTTTCTCAAGTGCGAAAACCTGCAAAATGTGGGCGCGTTCAAATTTCGCGGAGCGTACAACGCGCTCTCGCAGCTCAGTGATGCGCAGCGCGCAGCGGGTGTGCTGACTTACTCATCGGGCAATCACGGTCAGGCCGTCGCGCGCGTGGGACAGCTGCTTGGTATCAACACTGTGATCGTCATGCCGGATAACGTGCCACCGGCCAAGCTCGCGGCCACGCGCGGTTACGGCGCCCGGGTCGTAACCTTTAATCCAAATGAGACCAGTCGCGAAGCAGTCGCGGCTGAGTTACCCGAAGCCAGGACCCACACGTTGATTCCTCCGTTTGATCACTACGACGTGATCGCAGGTCAGGGCACCTGCGCGCTGGAAATCCACGAGGACGCGCCGCCGCTCGATCAGCTTCTGGTGTGTACGGGCGGTGCTGGCTTGCTGGCCGGCTGCTCCGTGGCAACGCACTTCATGCAGCCGGGTTGCCACGTCATCGGCGTGGAGCCCGCACTTGCGGATGACGCGGCGCGCTCACTACGCAGCGGCAAAATCGAGGTGGCGGAGAACACGCACCTGACGATTGCCGACGGCACACGCACACCCAGCATTGGGCGACGCAACTTTGCACTGATTCAGGCTTATACACACGACATCGTGACCGTGTCTGAGGAGGCCATCGAACGCGCGGTGCTGTTTGCTTTCGAACGTCTGAAGCTGGTGATGGAACCCTCCGGTGCACTGGGGCTCGCGGCCGTACTCGAACGCGCCGTGCCGCTAACCGGCCGCACGGGCGTGGTGGTGAGCGGCGGCAACGTCGATCTTGGTGTCATGCAGAAGATTCTGGCCAACGCCGCAACGCGTCACGCAGCGGACTAGAACGACACGTCCCACTGCAGGCGCACGCGATTGCGCGATTCGTTTACCTGGGCAAATGAATCGTCGAGTGTCAGATGCGACAGATCAAGTGTGAGCTTGTTGTTGTGGCCTTTGAAGAACCAGTTGGCGGCCAGGCTGATCTCTTCACGGTCGTTGTCAAACATGCGGTTGTCGCGGTTGGGTTCTTCCACAAACGCGTAGCGCAGTGCGAACTCCAGCGGTTTGGGCACAGACGGGAACACGTTGTGAAAAAAGTAGCCCGACTGAATGTAACCACCGGTCAGATCGTTCTCGGTGCCCAGCACACGATCGGTCACGGTCTTGTGATGGAATTCCTGCTGGATGGACAGGCCGCGATATTTGTAGGCAAATTCCTGCACCCACTGGTCAATTTCAAATTGATCAACCTCGGCCGCACCCGGGCTGGTGAAGCCGTCGAGATTGCCGCAACCCGACGATGACCAGCGCGTGCACGGACCGCGCGCCGTCGAGGCGCCGAACGCCAGCGATGCAGTCGGCAGTTCAGTGAATTCGACGTCGGTCTGTTTCAGGGCCAGATCACGACCCAGGAAGTTCCACTGCAGCCGGCCTACGTACATCATGTCGTTGTCGGCATTGCGAACGCCGCGGCCTTCGCCGGTGAATGCACCCAGATACCAGCGTAGATCGGCGTTGGTGTCTTTGAACGCATGACCGCGAAGCTGTACACCTACCTGACGGTCTATGGTGAAAACCCGGTTAACAATGGAACGCTCAACAAACTGCTGACGTCCGGATGAGTCAACACGCTCGCGGTTGTAATCGATCTTCCACTGACCCACACGCAAGCCACCCCAATCCCACTTCGCGACGTCGAGTCGCCAGTCAATCACGCGCGCGCTCGAAGAGGAGCTGCTGCCGTCGAAATCCCGACTTGGCTGCAAATCAACCTCAAAGTAGTACTTCAGCCACGGCTGAAAACCGTGGCCGCCAATCTTCATGCGCAGCCGACGCGCTTCGACGGTCGATTCGCTTGGTGCGAGAAAAGCCGACGCATTGCGCGGATCGCCGCTGGTCGGATTGGTGTAGCGAAACTGTGCGCGCCACTGCAGATTGGTCTGCCAGTCTCCGTCGGCGGTTTCCAGACGAAAGCCCTTGCTGCCGTGGCTGGCTTTGACGCCGCCGTCAGACTTGGCTGGCGCCTTGGCCGGCACAGGCGGCTCATGCATTGTCTGATCCGCAGGTTCGCTCTCGACGTGAGCCTCCTCGCGCATCAGTTGTTCGTACTGTTCCTGCGTAATCGCGCCATTGCGCAGGAGCGTATCCAGCAACTCCTTGTTCGCGTCATGGGCATAGGAAACGGATTGGATCAGGCACGCCGCGGCAAGCGGTACGAGCCAGCGAAGCTTGGATAAGCGTTTCGAGGTCATGGTCGAGAGTCTCGGACAAATGTAACGGTATCGTTGTAAAAACCCGCGCACTATACCTGATTGCGCTTTGTGCGTAACGCGTAAAAAACCAGCGCCAGCCCGGAGAACACCGCCGCGACGATGAAGGCCGCGCCGGGCAGATCGAACATAGGGTCGTAACCTGCGGTTAACGTAAAGGTCCCGTTGTAGACCAGAGGCGCCATGATCATGGCAACACTGATCAGCGCCGACAGACCGCCCTGCAGCTCGCCTTGGGCATCCTCGGGCACGCGTGCTGACATGGTTTGCCGGATCGCAGGGTCCTGCATCGTGCTAATCAGCGCGGTCGTAACCATCAGGTAAACGAACCAGCCGGCCGTGGCCAGACCAATTCCAAACAACGCGACCATCTCTACCAAAAGCGCAATCCAGATCGCGGCGCGTACGCCAATGCGCGGCAGAACCATTTGTATAACCACGGCCTGGCCGATAAAGGCGATGACGCCGTAATAGCCTACCGACCAGCCAATCTGGCTCTCGGTCCAGGCGAATTTGGCTTTGGCCACATAGGCCCAGACGGTGGGATAGACCCACGATGACAGAGTCGCCAGGAAAAACACCGGCAACAGAGACTGGATGCCGGGTGTACGCGCAAGCCTGACCAGCGTGCCGACGGTGTTTGCTCGTGCCCATGAAAAGGCCCGACGTTTGCTCTCGGGCAGCGACTCGCGCACGAAAAACACACCAAAAATCATGTTGGTGAACGCGACCGCGGCGCCAGCGAAAAACGGATAGCGAACGTTGATGTCGCCCAGTACGCCGCCGATCGCCGGGCCCAGAATAAAGCCCGCGCCGAACGATGCGCCGAGCACCGCGAACATGCGTCCGCGCTGATCTGGCGGCGTAATGTCGGCAATGTAGGCGTTGGCGGTTGAAAACGTGGAGGCAAAGATACCGGCAAAACCGCGCACCAGAAGAAATAGCGGCAGCGTTTGCACGATGGCCAGCAGCAGCATGTCGATGGCGTACATGGTTAACGACATCAACAGAATCGGGCGTCGTCCAAAGCGATCGGACAAGGCCCCGACAATCGGTGAGAACACAAACTGCATCAGCGCATAGCTGATCAGTGCGATACCGCCCCAGAACGAGGCGTCTGCCAGATCGCCACCGGATATCTCCAGCAGCAGGGCAGGCATAACCGGCACGATCAGACCCATGCCCATGGAATTGATGAACGCGGTCGCGGCGAGAAAAACAAGCGCAGCACGTGTGCTGCGCTTCGCGTCGGATGTCATGCTGGCTCGACGCTCCGCTGTGGCTGACGATGATAGGTGGAGAGCGTCTCAGCCTAGAGGAGCCGTCGGGGCAGCGTCAATGCATAGCGCGCCTACGGGGCGATACCGCTGGGGCCAGGGGCGGTGAAAAAGCGCTGGCGCAGGATGCCGAGATCCTGGAAGTTGACCACGCCGTCACCATTGAAGTCTGCATCGGCATCTGCCGTGAAGAAGTTCTGGCGCAAAATACCGAGATCCTGGAAGTTGGTGACGCCGTCATTGTTCAGGTCGGCGTCGCAGGTATTGCCGAAGCCGTCAGCGTTGGAATCTCGCTGATCTGCGTTGGCATCCTGTGAGCAGTTGTCCATGAAGTCGCGCACCGCATCGGCGTCGGTATCCGGGGGCGCCAGGAAGCCGGGTTGCAGTCTGTAGCTGGCGCTGATGCTCTCTCCCACCGCCGACGGCTGTGCAATGCTGTCGCTTAGCGTGTAGCTCGCCGACATTGAGACACCGCCGCCGCCATCGACAACGTCGTAGGGAATGGCGTAGTTGGTGCTGCTCGATTGAGCGAACACCGCCGTGTGGGAGACGCATAGCGCACCGAGGGTGAGCATGAGGTGAAGTGAACGCATCTTATTGATCTCCACAGTTTGCGCGGCATGCCGCCGATTGGGCTTGTATAAAGTGTAGACCACAGTGTTCCCCAATTGGCGTTGTCTGGTAATCCCCCTTTTGGGTGAGAGGCACCAAGCGAGTATTCTGGCCGCATCACGACACGGGAGTTTCGCTGTGACCGTACTTGCCAACCTGTCGAGGGCGCGTTCGCTAATGCGCCATGAGAACGTGGACGGACTGATTGCGGCGTTGCCGCTTAATGTCTACTACTTTAGCAGCTATTGGGGGCTTCTGATGAGCGCCCAGCGATTTGATGCGGCATTTTTCGCTGTTTTGCCCGCCGACGAAAGCGCGCCTGCAGCGTTGGTATTGCCAAGCATGGAACTGCGGCGGTTGGTCAGTGCCGGCGGCACCTGGATGCCCGAGACCTTCATCTACACAAGCCCCGAGGATGAGCTCGACGTGATTGCTACGGACGGTCCTGCGTACAGCGGTTGGCCGGTGTCGACCGACGGGCCGCTGACACATCTGGAGCGTCAATGGATCGAGGCAACCAAAGCCCAGGAAGGCCGTGTCGCCGGCAATGCGATGGGTGCGCTGGTGCGAGCACTGCAGGCGGCCGGTCTGGCCCGCGGCCGTCTGGTCAGTGACGATGTGCGCGTAGCGGGCTGGCTCCAGGCGGCCGGGCTGACCGATTTGCAGTGTCGCGACGAGGTCGATCTGTTTAATCGCATTCGCATGGTCAAAACGCCGGCGGAGCTCAAGATCATGCGCCGCGCGGCGCAGATCAACGAGGCGGCGGCGCGCGAGGCGGCAGCGGCGTTTCGTGAAGGCGCTGTCTGGTCGGATATCGAAACGGTGTACAACACGGCAATGGCGCGATCAGGTGGCATTGGCAGCTATCTGATCTGCGGTGCGGGCGGACCGTCGGCGGGTCACGTGCGTCGCGGTGAGCCGATGTTCATCGACGCACTGGGTACCTACGCTCATTACCACGGCGACTTTGGGCGCTGCGTCGTGCTTGGCGAGGCGAGCCAACGCATGCGCCAACGACACCAGGCTCTGTGTAATGGTTGGGAGGCGGTGCAACCGTTGCTCAAACCGGGCACACGCTACAGCGAACTGGCGGCCACGGCGGTCGAGGCCATTCGGCGCAGCGGGCTGCCGGAGTACGTGTACGCCACGCCTCACGGCGTGGGGCTAGAGCACACCGACGATCCGAAACCAGCGGGCCGGCAGCAGGGCATGGCCCATGATGAAGTGCTCGAGGCGGGTATGGTGATCAATGTGGATCTGCCGTTCACGGAGATCGGCTGGGGCTCGGTGCACATCGAGGACACGGTACACATTACTAAAAGCGGCTATGAAACTCTGACCTCGAGTGATCTTTCGATCATCGAAGTCTAGCGTCTGATCGGCTGCCGCTTTTCGCAGCGCAGCATCACTATTTGGTTTGTCTATCGTGTCGATACAAAGATGCGATTGAGATTGTCAATCATATCCGTACTATTTCGTCCACATGACCAATCGTTGTTTCTTCGTATTCACTCGAAAGGAAATCTCAAAAATGCGTACACCCTATAAATCCTTTTTTGCTGCCCTGGCGGTAACCCTGACGGCTGGACTGATGTCCACCTCAGCGTTGGCTGGCGGCGAAGCCAAGTCGGTCCAGTTCTGGTGGCCCGAACAGCTCAACCTCGGCCCCCTGCGTCAGCACGGTGCTGAGTCCAATCCCTACGGCGCCGAGTTCGACTACGCCAAGGCCTTTGCGAGCGTCGATCTTGACGAGCTCAAGGAAGACATCGCCGCGGTCATGACCGAGTCGCAGGACTGGTGGCCGGCAGACTACGGTCACTACGGCCCGTTCTTCATTCGTATGGCCTGGCACAGCACGGGCACCTACCGCGTCATGGACGGTCGCGGCGGTGGTGCCGGCGGACAGCAGCGCTTTGAGCCGCTCAACAGCTGGCCGGACAACGGCAACCTCGACAAGGCGCGTCGCCTGCTGTGGCCGATCAAGCAGAAGTTTGGCGCCAGCGTGTCGTGGGCCGACCTGATGGTCCTGACGGGCAACGTTGCTCTGGAGTCGATGGGCTTTGAGACCTATGGCTTTGCCGGTGGTCGCGAAGACGACTGGGAAGCTGACCTCGTGTATTGGGGGCCTGAAAACGAATTTCTGGATGACAAGCGCTATAAGGGCGAGCGTCAACTCGACAAGCCGCTGGCTGCCGTGCAGATGGGTCTGATCTATGTGAACCCGGAAGGCCCTAACGGCAATCCTGATCCGTTGCTCGCCGCGAAGGACATTCGCGAGACGTTTGGTCGCATGGCCATGAACGATGAAGAGACCGTGGCGCTGATTGCCGGCGGGCACACCTTCGGTAAAGGTCACGGCGCACACAAGGTTGAAGACTGCGTGGGCAAAGAGCCGGCAGCTGCTGGTATCGAAGAGCAGGGCTTCGGCTGGACCAACAAGTGCGGTAAAGGCAACGCCGAAGACACCGTGACCAGCGGCCTGGAAGGCGCCTGGTCGGCCAACCCCATCGCCTGGACCTCGCAGTATCTGCAGAACCTGTTTGCATTCGAATATGAAAAGACCAAGAGCCCGGCGGGCGCCACGATCTGGCACCCGAAAGACGGCGCTGGTGCCAACCTGGTGCCCGACGCGCACATCGAAGGCAAGCGTCATGCACCTGTGATGTACACCACCGATCTGTCGCTGAAGTTTGATCCTGAGTATCGCAAGATCTCGCAGCGCTTTCTGGACAACCCGGACGAGTACCGTCTGGCCTTTGCCAAAGCCTGGTTCAAGCTTACGCACCGCGACATGGGGCCGCGCACTCGTTACGTTGGTGGCAACGTGCCCGACGAAATTCTCGTGTGGCAGGACGCCGTGCCGGCCGTGGATCACGAGCTGATCAACGATCGCGACGTCGCTTCGCTGAAGAAGAAAATCCTGAAGACGGGTTTGAGCGTTTCCGAGCTGGTGCGCACGGCCTGGTCCTCGGCCGCGTCGTTCCGCGGCACGGACATGCGCGGTGGTGCGAACGGTGCGCGTATCGCACTGGCGCCGATGAAAGACTGGGATGCCAACAACCCGGCCGAGCTTGCCAAGGTGCTGGCCGAGCTGCGCGACGTGCAGAAAGACTTCAATCGCAAGGCGCGTGGCAACAAGCAAGTATCGCTGGCCGATCTGATCGTGCTCGGTGGTGCAGCAGCTATCGAGAAAGCGGCCGATGATGCGGGCATGAAGGTCGAAGTGCCGTTTACGCCGGGTCGTACCGACGCAACGCAGGCGCAGACCGATGTCGTGTCGTTCTCCTTCCTCGAGCCCACGGCTGACGGTTTCCGCAACTACTACGGCGAAGGCAACTATCGCTCGCCGGCTGAGATGCTGGTGGACCGCGCCAACCTGCTGACGCTGTCGGTGCCGGAAATGACGGTACTGGTGGGCGGTCTGCGCGCGCTGGACGCGAACCTCAAGGGTATGGATCACGGTGTGTTCACCGATCGTCCGGGCACGCTGTCTAACGACTTCTTCGTGAACCTTCTCGACATGTCCACCCAGTGGAAGAAGTCGGACACCGAAGGCCTGTACGAAGGTGTCGATCGCAAGACCGGTGCGGTGAAGTACACGGCAACGCCCGTCGATCTGATCTTCGGTTCCAACTCGGAGCTGCGTGCGGTGGCTGAAGTCTATGCCTACGCCGACGGTGGTGAGAAGTTCACGCAGGACTTCATCAACGCCTGGAACAAGGTCATGATGCTGGATCGCTTTGATCTGGAAGCGACCGGCTCTAAAGGCATGATGGCCAGCCGTTAATCTAGCTGGTCGATTGATAGATACGGCGGCGCCTTTGCGGGCGTCGCCGTTTTTTTATGCCTTGGGTTGTGTGCTAGGTTTGGGCCATAAAAGTGAATCTCATGGGCAATCCAATGAGCAATGCAGCCGACATTATGAGAAGTTGCAGCTTCACTTTGTAATCATGCGGCGCCAGGAAAAAATCGGTTGATGAGCCGCCATTTCATTTGAAGACGTCGGCAACACGGACGCTAAAGCCCGGCAGCCATCGCTCGCTCGTGAGGTGATCCGCAAGTGTCAGCGTTCGGCAGGCGCCACGCTCATACACCACAATGCACTGCGACTCGGGGTCGATCAACCAAACCACGCGCGTACCCGCGCGCTGGTAGTCGGCCACTTTCTCATCGATCTGCGCCCTGCGATTGCCCAGCGACAGGACTTCGACCGCAAGATCTGGCGAGCCCTCAATCCAGGCACTCCATTTATCTATTTGCCCACAACGCTCCAAGCTTAGATAGGCAACATCCGGGCCGCGTACCGTGGCCGGGTCTCGCGCAAGAACAAAGCCCGTGTCATTGCCAAGTACACGGCCAGCCCCGGTTTGTTCGGCGTAGCGGACAAGCATACTGGTGATCGTGGCGCAGACCAGACCATGGCGCGCCGCGGGTCGGGGCTCTCTGACGACGCGGCCGCGTACAAGCTCGAGCAACTCGTCGTCGGCCTCGTCAAGACTGGTGAAGTCTTCGACGCTCAGTCCGCGGGTATACGGCGTTGGGTTCTCCATATCTGAAAACGGTAGCACTGGCGCAAAACTCGCTGTCAAGCGATTTTGTACTGTGTATGGCTGAAAAAAACCGTCTCGCCTGCCAAACCCCACTTTACTTCTCTCGTCGTTACTACTCGCATCACTCACGAAAATGGTGGTCAGATCTTCGCGAGCTGTACTGCCGACAAGGGGAAGAAAAAAGTGCACAAGACGGTTGTGATGCTCGCCTGTATGGCGATTTTGGGCGGTTGCGCCACCTACACGACGCCCGGCGCAGGCGTAGCGGTCAGCGCGCTCGCAAGTCCTGACCAGGACATCGCGGCGGCGATGGCTACTGAGCCCACGGCAACGTTTCCGACACGTCTCGCGCTGGCCAGAGTGCAGGCTCCGGGGTATGTGTCCGATTCTGCGGCATGCTTTGGCAAGGGCAGATATTGCGTGCTCGCTGCACGCGACGTCGAATCGGACGACGATCTCAAGCGTCTTACATCGCTCCATGGTGTGGCCGCGGCCATGCCCGTAAACCGGCTTCTGCTGCCGAATCGTCTCGATTCGATCAAGGCGCTGCGGCTGGCGGCGGCCAGGCTCAAGGCCGACATGCTGGTGGTGTATACGCTGGACACGCGCTTCACCGTAGATAGCAAGCCCCTCGGGCCACTGGCGGCCGTCTCACTGGGTTTCATCAAGAACAAGAATGCGCGTGTGACCACAACGGCCTCGGCGGCGATCTTTGATGTACGCACCGAGTTTGTCTATGGCCTGGCCGAGTACTCTGCGTCGACTGCTCAGGAGGCTACCATCTGGTCAAGCAGTGCGGTGATCGACACGGCGCGCAGCGGTACTGAGCAAGAGGCGTTCACGGGCCTGTTGTCGGAGGTGGAGAAACTCTGGCCTGACATTGTTCGCGAGCATGCGCTTGGGCCAAGAGGTGCGCTGTGACGAGGCAGTCAGTTTGCAACGTAGGCGCAAGGTGGGCTGCGCAGTTCGAAATGCGTTGCATGCGTAATTGTTGAAATATACATATTTCATGGATATGTTGAAGTGATGAGGATCGAGCGGGATTGTCAGAAAGCGAAATCTAACGCTGGCAAGTACGAAGTCCACTTCTCTGACTTGTAGGCCGTACTTTATGACCCGTTTGCCGTTGTCGTGTGCGACGTTGGTGCGGAGAACGAAAGCGCTATGAGGAAGGAATACGATTTTAGCCGCGGCGAGCGCGGTGCGGTTGCCCGGATATCGGCAAAGACGCGAATCACCATCAACATAGACGAAGACGTCATCGCAGCGTTTCGCAAAATAGGCGACGAGACCGGGACCGGGTATCAAACCTTGATTAACTCTGCGTTAAGAGAGTACCTGGCGAATAAACCGAAGGCGGTAGATGCCAAGACGCTAAGACGAATTCTGCGAGAAGAACTGCAGAAAGTTGGGTGATGCCCGGACCAACTTGCAACCGCGGTCGATGATTGCTGCTTGGCCAAGGTTCGCTCCGGTGTTTCGACTCGGCGCTGGTTTCCTGGTTGCTGTGGCCGTGACCGGGATTTCATGGGGCTGCGCAGCCTCGGGAGACTGGTCGATTCGATTCGTATCTCACGGCGGTCCGGGTTACAACATCGAGCTATTTGTGCGAAAAGACGGCGTAGTTGGCGTCCCAGGCAGAGGCAGCTCAGGCGTTGGCTTCATTTGCGAAGACGTCAACTTGTCGAAAGCGGAGCGAAACAAGTTCGCTTTTCTTATTAGCGAAATTCCTGAGACCTTACCCTATGGGTTTCGGCTCGACGGCGTTCAGGCTAAAGACGGGCTCGTGTACGGGATATCGGTTATCACATCCGACGGGTTTCGCAGCTTTGCATTTGACGGTCTGGAGGATGCGAGCGCTACACGACCGCCCTGGATGGTCGATATTCCACCATGGATGAGCAACATTTATGTTGAACTTGCAAACGTAGCTCAACGCGCTGAGGCTTGTCTCGATAGAGCGCGCGAAAGCCGGAAGACGCAAAAGCGCGGTTCGCAGTAACCATCTTCGCGTCTCCGGCGCAGTACTAGCGAGCCAACAGGGTAAGCCGCCGAGCAGCCCGCCAAATCTGGTGCGCACGCACACCGTGCGCTACATTATCCAGCCTGTTTTCCCGTCTCGACGAGGCCCCAAAATGATCAAGCAGCTTTTGACGTTCGCGGCTTTGACCGTGGCACTGTGCTCGGCCCACGCCCAACGCAGCCAGCCCTTCGAGGCCACGCCGATCCTGGCCTTCGACGAGCCCTGGGC
>CAZXCL010000007.1:0-41093 GCA_964639265.1 uncultured Gammaproteobacteria bacterium
CGAAGCATAAAACCACTGTGCGGCCACGATGGCATGCCCGCCGAGGGCTTCGAATCGATCGTACCTTCCACCATGACGGCGTGACCTTCAGCATCCGGATGGCTGTCAAGCACATCGACGCCAGCATCGTGCAGGCGCGTCTTTGCTATCTGCACGGGCCCGCTCATGCCCGCCTTTTCAAACGCCGTGATAACCGCGGCGTCGGTGCGTTTGTTCGGGCTCGCAAAATGGAAAAGCTCGGCATCTGTGAAAGCCGGGTTATCCGGTGTCTGGCGGCTGCTGATCGCCGGCGCAGTAGAAAGTGCCTGTGACCAGCCAACCATGATACGGGTGCCGGTGGCGTCTTCTTCGGCCATGCCCAAGACCTGGATCATCTAATCGGACCGAACAACTCGATTGGGGGTATCAGAGTAGGTGCTCTCGACAATCAACGTAATGCATATGGTCCGGACTGGTCCGAGACTTGAAGATACCGCGAGTCTTTCCGCTCTCTTGCGCTGAACCTGTGGTCTACGCTGAACCAAAATACGCACGCAGATGGGAGAGGTCAGCCGGAGAGGGTTTGGGGAGTTTATTTTGGCAACTAAAGCGGACCAACGGGAGCCATTGTCAAAATGAAGTCCCCAAACCCTCTCCGGATGGCCTCGGGCGCCCATCAAGCCCAATGGGATTTGGTGCGGCAAAAAAAAGCCCCCGGCAAAACCGGGGGCTTTCAAAGTAAGTCCAACCAGGGGAGGTCGACCAAACTAAACTCAAGTTGTCCGCGGCGCCGCCCGGAGGCGGCGCTCACCCATCTTTACTTCTTCGTGACTTTGCGCGTTTTGCGAGCCACTTTTTTCTTTGCGTTGGCAGCCGTCTTGCGAGTCTTGGCCGTGGCGCGCTTGGCAGCGGTCGTGGCTTTTTTCTTCGCGCGCTTGGCGGTGTTCGAGGCCTTGCGCGTGGTGCGGCGAGCCGTTGCGACCACTTCTTCAACTGCGTCTTCGCCGTTGTCTTGCAGATCAGCAAACGTTTCGGTGACCAGCTCGCGCAGGTCTTCGCCGGTGTCGCTCAGGACGTCAAGGGCTTTGCGAGCGTCGCCGGTCAGGCGGTCGCGGGTCGCGGGCAGCAGGGCAACCTGATCGCTGACAAGTTCACGCACGCTGTTGGCGTTGGCGGCCGTTTCCAGGCGCTTGGCCGTGGCGACGAGCGTGCCTTCAACCATCTCGGCCTGCACGTTCATGAGGCGAGCGATGCTCTTGTGCGAGATCGTGTTCAGGCGCAGACCCGATTCGGTCATCAGGTGCAGCGGCTTGCGACCGCGGGCAACCAGCTGGGCGCCGCCGACGGCGAGGTCACGAGAGCTGCTCAGCGTGTCAGTCAGAGCGCGGACCGACGAATCGACCAACGGGCGAACGAATTTCTGTACCGGATTGTTCATATCAAACTCCTGATTCAAAGCGTAAAAAACACAATGTCCTAAATGTTGCGATGCAGAATAATGCAAATGGTGCAGTGTGTCAAATTTCAATTGTGTCTTTTCATAACGTGACGCTTTACTCATTTTTACGTTATTGAATCAGTGCGTTAAGCCGTATCTGTGACTGTATTCACAGGTTGCCGGGCGTCCTTTCCCTATTCTGATCCGCGGACACAACACGTTATGGACATCGTGTTTAACCGCACCGGACGTGCGAACTGCTGGGCTTTGAAACATCACGATGACCATTTCGACTTCCGCCGCGCTCGACGTGCGGCAGGCGCCCCTGCGCCACCTTTTTCCCGCCGCGCTGGCTCTGATCGGCGCCGCGACCTTTGCGCCCACGACCTGGGCGCTCGGCACGACCGCCGGTACAGACATCCAGAACGAGGCCACCGTCAGCTTTGACGTGGGCGGCAACACCCTGACAGAAACCTCCAACGAGGTCATCGTCACGGTGGCCGAGCTGGTGGATGTCGAGGTCACGCTGCAAAGCCCGCAGACGGCCACTGAGCCGGGGCTGACCAATCAGGAGCTGCTGTTTACCGTCACCAACACCGGGAACGGTAACGAGACTTTCTCGCTGATCATCAACAGCGCACTGGCCGGCGATGATTTTGATCCCGCGCCATCGGCCGTCTCGATTTTCTTCGACACAGACGGCAGCGGCGATCTGTCGCCGGGCGACACACCTTATTCACCGGGCAGCAATGATCCGCTGCTGGCACCCGACGCAGCGATTGCCGTGCTGATTGTCAACGACATTCCCGTCACGGCCGTGAACGCAGACCTCGGCGACAGCGCATTGATCGCAACGTCCCAGACCGGCACCGGCGCGCCGGGCACCGTGGTGGCCGGAGCAGGAGAGGGCGGTGTGGACGCCGTCATTGGCACCAGCACCGGAACGGCAACCGAAACCGGTCAATACGTGATCAGCACGGTCAATGTTGCGGTGGTCAAAACCGCGACCGTGACCGACCCGTTTGGCGGCACCGAGCCAGTACCCGGAGCCACCATTGTCTGGCGCATCGAGGTCACCGCGGCCGGCTCGGGCACCGCGGCCAGTGCGGCCGTCAACGATCTCGTACCCGCGAACACGACCTACACGCCCGGCTCGCTAACACTCAATGCCGGTGCGCTGACCGACGCGCCCGACGGCGACGTGGGCCAATACCTCAACGCAACTAATGCGATCGACGTGCAACTCGGTGACCTGACGGCTGCGGCCGGCACCCAGGTCGTCGAATTTGCGGTCACGATCGACTAGGCATCACAACACCTCGGAAAAACCTTGGAACAGGGGAGACACATGAATTTATATAAAACACTGCTGAGTGCTATCGCATGTTTGTTTGCCGGCTCGGTGCTGGCGGCACCCATTGCCGTTCAGACCGTGGCAGAAAAAGAGATCCGCACGCTTGACGCCGACGGCCAGGTCAAGACCTCGCTGGTGCCCGCCGATGCGGTCGTGCCCGGCGATCAGGTGGTTTACACGGTGACCTTCACCAATAACGGCGATGAGCCGGCCTCGAAGATCGTTGTGACCGATCCTGTGCCCGAGCAGATGCGCTACGTCGACGGTTCGGCATTCGGGCCGGGCACTGACATTACCTTTTCCATCGATGGCGGGCAGAGCTTTGCCGCTGTCGACACGCTGACCGTGACTGAGGCCAATGGCGCATCGCGCCCGGCCCGCGCCAGTGACATTACACACATCCGTTGGGGATTCCGCCACGTGCTTGCACCTGGCGAACGTGGTTACGCCCGCTTTAAAGCGGTTCTGGACTAAGTGAGGGCGCGGGCGCGGCAATGGACACGTCGCGTTCGCCTCTCACCGTCATTTACCAATTTGTGGAGAGCATCCAGTGATCAAATTGAATAGCGCCCTCGCGCTGCGGCTCGCACTTGCCGCCGCCAGCGTGTTGGCATTACCGCAGCTTGCACAGGCGCAAACCGCCGCAGGCGATACGGTTTCCAACCAGGCAAGCGTTGCTTATGAGGTGGGTGGCGTCAGTCAGACCCCCATTTTGAGTGACGACGATGGCAACGCCGGCAACGGCATCAACGCCACCAACTTTCTGGTCGACCGCAAACTCGACTCTACCGTGACCGAATTATCCGGCGCCTACAACAGTGCCTCGACGCCCACCGTGGTGCCGGGCCAGACGCAGGGTGCTGGCAACGGCGCCGTGCTTGCATACACAGTCAGCAACACCGGCAACCAAGTGCAGGATTTCTCCCTGAGCGCCGGGGCCTCGACGTTTGAACCGTTTGGCGGCGCCGACAACTTTGATGCTGCCAACGTCAGTGTGTTTGTCGACAGTAACGGCGACGGTGTTTACCAGCCCGGTACCGATACGGCGACTTTTATTGACGAACTCGACTACCAGGGAAATGCCGGCGGCAACCCGTTTTCGGTTGTGGTGTTCGTGGTCAGCGACATTCCGCTAACACAGTCTGCGGGCGATATCGCTTCCTACGTGCTTAATGCCCAGGTGGCTGAAGGTGGCGGTCCGGGCGCACAGGGTGCGGACATCACCAGCGATGATTCGGGTAGTGCCGACTCCGCCGGTGTGGACGATGTGTTTGCCGATGGCGAAAACACCAACAATGCCGGCGACGGCGTGCGCGATGGTATCTCGTCGGCCGAAGATGCCTATCAGGTGTCATCGCCCGTTCTGACGGTCGCCAAGAGCTCGCAGGTCATCAGCGATCCGTTCAACGGCACGACCAATCCCAAGGCAATCCCCGGGGCCATCATTGAATACACGATCACGGTATCCAACGCGGCAGGTGGCGCGACGGCAACCAACGTCAACGTGACCGATGATTTGAGCGGTGAGATTGTCGGCGGCGGTGGAACCGAGGCGCTGGCCTTCCTCTCGAATGTCTACGGTGCTGCCGGCGACATCGAGTTGACTATCACTTCAGGCGGCACGCCAACGGTGTCTCAACTGACCGAAGAGGCCGACGCTGACAATGCCAGCTTTGCTGCAAACGTGGTGGCGGTAAGCGGCATCACGCTTGCTGGTGGCGACGTGGCGGCCGTGACGTTCCAGGTCGAAATTCAGTAGACCGGTCGTTTGAATAGTGCACGCAATGATTCACGGCCGCGCATCGGCCAGCGAACCGGAACGATATTGCAGCGTATCGTCTGGTTCGTATTGCGTGCACTAGTCCCCGGGCGTCGTCCGCAGCCGGCGACGCCCACTTTACTCCCACCCGGTGAAGGGATGCTGCGTTTGGTTTGTCTCCTCGGCCTGATTCTGGTCGGGGGGGCGAGCCAGGCTCAAAGCCTTCCGGGTAGCGCCATCGACAATGTGGCGCGATTCGAATTTGGTCTCGATGGCGAGCGCCAAACGGTGGCCAGCAATCCCGTACGACTGGTGGTGCGCCCGGCGCGATCACAGGCCACGATCGATCTGATCAAGATTGTGCCCGGCGGCGAAGAGGCCGTGCCTATCGCCGCGACGCGCTGCGGTGCCGGTGAACTCCCTCCAGCTACCTTGCTCGACGGTACGGTTGTCGCCGACGGCACACCGCAGTCAATCGCTGCCGGCACGGCCTACCATGCCAATGAGCCTGTGTTTGTGCGTGTGCAGGACGCGGACCAGAACCTGGATGGACGTGTTGTCGAGACGCTGGAGATCAGCGTGCAAAGTGATTCGGGTGACCGCGAAACCCTGCGCCTGACTGAGACCGGTCCCAACACGGGAAGCTTCACCGGCTACCTGCCAACCTCGGATGCCGCCGTTGAGGTGGGCGACTGTGTTTTGCAACTCGAGCAGGGTGATCGATTCGAAGTAGTTTATCGTGATCCTGAGGACGACACGGACGCAAGCCAGGCGGCGGCACTGGTCGACCCGCTCGGCGTGGTGTTCGATTCGGTGACCGGTGCTCCGGTGGATGGGGCGCTTGTCACACTGATCAACGTCGCAAGCGGACAGCCGGCCGAAGTGTTTGGTGACGACGGCGTAAGTGCATTTCCCGCCACGCTGGTCAGCGGAGGTCGGGTGACCGACAACGGCGGCACGGTGTATCAGTTTGCTGCCGGGCGTTTTCGCTTTCCGCTTATCGCGCCAGGCACCTATCGGCTGGATGTCACGCCTCCTGATGGCTACACCGCGCCGTCGCAGGCAACGCCGCAGACTCTCCAGACCTTGCCCGGCGCGCCCTATGCGCTGTTGCCCGCATCGTTCGGTCAGACGCTCGAGGTGCTGCCGGGCCCGGTGATCAACGTAGACATCCCGCTCGACCCCGGGCGGGTTGAGCTGTTCCTGCAAAAGACCACGCCGGTGACCAGCGCGTCGCCCGGTGACTTCGTTCAATACACGTTGACGCTGGAAAACACCAGCACGGTGGCAGGCGCAGATCCATTGCTGGTGCAGGACACGCTGCCGCCAGGCTTCCGGCTTGTTGCGGATTCGACTCGTCTGGGCGATGCGTCCACGGACGATCCGACGGCGGGCAGTAGCGCGCGCGATCTGGCGTTTACCTTGCCGCCACTGGCGCCCGGCGCGCGTCATGTTGTGCGTTACGTAACGGAAGTGGTGTCAATGGCGGCGGGTGATGAAGCAACCAACATTGCCACTGCGCGCTCGGCGGGTGGACTGCGCTCCAACGTGGCGCGCGCCCGCGTGAGACTGGTCGATGACCTGTTCGCCGATCGCTCGTTTCTGGTCGGGCGGGTTGTGCGCAGCGATTGTGGTGCGCGCAATGCAGAGGATGCGCGCGGTGTAGCCGATGTGCGCATCTATCTGGAGGACGGACGCTATGCGGTAACCGACGACACCGGGCGCTATCATTTTGAGGGACTGCGCCCGGGCGCCCACGTAGTGCAGCTTGATACCGACAGCGTGCCGCAGACGATGGAACTGGTGCCCTGTTCGACCCACGGCTTTTTCGCCGGGCGTTCGTATTCGCAGTTTGTGGATCTGGCGGCCGGGGCGCTGTGGCGCGCCGACTTTTACCTGCGCGACATTCCGCCACCGTCGGGCGCGGTTGAGTTGCGCATGCAGGTGGCGCCTCACGACGCGGCGAACGAGGCGCGCTATGTCGTGGATGTAAGTGGTTCGGGCGTACCGGTTAGCGAGCTGGCACTGCGTCTGATGCTGCCTGCCGGTGTGGACTACCAACGGGCATCGCTGCGTCTGGATGGTGAATCGATCGCACACCCGCGCATCGCCGAGCAAACCCTCACGCTTGCACTGGGCGAACGCGTTGGCCGCTGGCATCAGCGTCTCGAGTTTGACGCCAACATTGCGCCGGCGGCCGTCGGCGAATTGACCGCCAAGGCAGTGGTGACCTTCGATTCTCCGACCAAGGCGCGTCAGCGCACGCCGCTGGCCGACGCGAGTTTCGTGCGCACGCCACCGCGCAGCGAGCGAATCGAACGAACCTTTACGCCGCGCTTCAGCACGCGCGGCACGATGCTCTCGAGCGAAGATCGGGACGAGATTGTGCGCGCCATGGCGCCGTTTCGCGCGGCGCAGGACGTCCATGTCTCGGTGGTGGGACACACCGATAATGTGCGCATCGCGCCACAAAATCGCGACGAGTTTGCCGACAACCAGGCGCTGTCGCAGGCCCGCGCGCGGCGGGTCGCCGAACTGATTGCCGACGCGCTGGCGCTGCCGCCAAGCCGTGTCAGCTATCGCGGTATGGCGGATCGTGTGCCGGTGGCCGACAACGCAACCGCTACGGGCCGCGCGCGCAATCGGCGCGTGGAGGTACGTTTGTTTGGCGAGCGCGCCAGCGGCACGGCAACGCTTGAGTCGATCAAGCTCGACAGCGGCGTGCAATCGGTGGCCACGGTGGGTGTGCGTGAGGGCACGCCGCAGACAGTCGTGGTGCCCGATGACATCAAGCCTGTGGTCGACTGGTTTATCGACAATCACTGGCTGGAGACCGCCGCGCCGACGCTTGAGATTCTCACGCCGACGGTTGATTTTAATCCGGCCATTGGCTCGGTCAAGATTGTCGTGCGTCACCCGGGCGATCAGCGTGCCGAGCTTGCGCTCAATGGCGTTGCGGTTAGTCCGTTGAACTTCGACGGTGTCACGCGCAGCGCAAGCCGCGAGGTGGCCGCGAGTCGCTGGCGCGGCGTCGATATCAAACCCGGCCGCAACACCCTGGAGGTGGTGACTCGGGATCAGAACGGTACGCAGACGGCGAAGCAAACGCGCAGCATTCACTTTGCCGGGGGAGCCGTGCGCGGCAGCTTGAATACGCCGGCCTCGCTTCTGGTGGCCGATGGACGCACGCGACCGCGCGTGGTCCTCAATCTGTTTGATCGAGACGGTCAGCCGGCACGTCCGGATTCGGTGGGTGTGTACACGATCGATCCACCGTACCGCTCACAGTGGCAAGTGGACGCAGAGCGCGACAACGCGTTGATCGTGGTTGGCGATCGCGATCCCGTGTATACCGTTGATGCGCAGGGACGTGCTGTTATCGAGCTTGAACCGACCGCGCAGGCCGGCGAGGTGGTGCTTCGACTGCGCTTCGAGAACGGTCGTGAGGAAGAGCTTCGGGCCTGGCTCAAACCTGCCGCTCGCGACTGGATCATGGTTGCGTTGGCCGAGGGCACGGCCGGTCTTAACAGCCTGAACGACAACGTGCAGGAAGCGGCGGCCAGCGGCGTGGACGATGACTACTATCAGGACGGGCGTGTCGCCCTGTTCGCCAAGGGTCGCGTACGCGGCGATCATCTCCTGACGCTTGCCTACGACAGTGATGGCGACGAGACCGATACGCGTGAACGTCTGTTTGGCCAGATCGATCCGGATCGCTTCTACACGCTTTACGCCGATGCAACCGATCAGCGCTTTGACGCAGCCAGCGCCGAGAAGCTGTTCGTGCGTCTTGAGCGCGACAAGTATTACGCGATGTTCGGCGACTATGAGACCGGTCTGAATGTGACAGAACTTGGTCGCTACAACCGTAGCTTTAATGGTGCCAAAGCAGAGTATCGCGGACAACGTGTAGAGGCCCTGGCGTTTGGTACGCGTACCGATCAGGCGTTTGTCAAAGACGAGCTGCGCGGTGACGGCACGTCGGGCCTGTATCGCCTGTCACGCCAGCCTATCTTGATCAACAGCGAGAAGATTACGCTGGAGACGCGCGATCGTTTTCGCAGCGAGCGCGTACTGAGCAGCCAGCCGCTCACGCGTCACCTGGACTATGACATCGACTATCTCAACGGTACGCTGTTTTTCAAGCAACCCGTGCCGACCCGCGATCGCGAACTCAATCCGATCTACATTGTCGCCGACTATGAGTCGCGGGACGGACGAGATCGCGCTTTGACCGCAGGTGGCCGTGTGTCGCTCAAGCTTGGTGAGCGCGTCGTCGTTGGCGCGACGGCTCTGCGCGAAGGCGTCGAGGGCGGACGGGGCGAACTTTATGGCGCGGATCTGGATGTCCAGATCACCGACGTCACGCGGCTGCGTGCGGAGATCGCCACAAGCACGTCGCGCCAGTCGACGGGCGAGGCGTCGGGCGATGGCTATCTGGTTTCGCTTCAGCATCAGGGCAGTCGCCTTGATGGACAGGTCTATGCGCAGCGTCAGGACGCGACGTTTGGTCTTGGGCAGCAGCGTGCCACCGAGTCGGGTACGCGCAAGATTGGCGCCGACGGCCGTCTGCGCTTGAGCAAGTCGCTGACCCTGAACGCGGAACTGTTTCGTCAGCGTGGTTTGCAGACCGGGGTGGTGCGTGATGTGGCGCAGGCCGAACTGCGCTATCAGGCCGGTCGCGGCAGCGTTGCCGGTGGCATGCGCTACGCGGATGACCGTGGCGGTGATCTCGATGCCGCGCGCGTCTCTCGTCAGGCTTTCGTGAACGGCAGCCTGAACATTCTGGGCGACAAGGTCGTGCTGCGCGCGAGCCACGACGTTGAGTTGAGCGGCGGGTCCGGCAATGTGGACTATCCGGCGCGCACGACGCTTGGCGCGGACTTCCGGATCCACGACAAGGCCGCGCTTTTTGTCGAACACGAAATCGCCCGTGGCGATGCCCTCAGTGCCGACACGACGCGCATGGGCATTCGCGCAACACCGTGGGAACGTGCGCGCATCAACGCTGCAGTCAACCGCGACATTCGCGAGTACGGTCCGCGGGTGTTCGCCAACGTCGGGCTAGTGCAGGGGTTTACGCTGGGCGAACGCTGGACCGTTGATGCCGGTGTTGATCACACCAACACGCTGGTCGAGGGCAACGCGCCGGCTGATCTCGCGCGCGTTAATGACAACGCGCCGCTGGCCTCTGGCAATGAGACGCAGGACTTCACATCCGTGTTCCTGGGCGCCTTGTATCGCGGCGACAACTGGTCGGCGACGTCCCGTGTCGAGCATCGCCGCTCCGATCTCGAAACGCGTGATGGTCTGTTCTTTGGTTTGTATCGCGAAGAGCGAGCGGGAGTGGGTTTCAGTGCGGACGCCGAAGTGTTCGACGTGGTGCGGGCCAACGACGCGGATGCGTTCGATGCTCAGCTACGATTGGGCTGGGCCTGGCGTCCCGACGAAAGTCGCTGGACCGTGTTTGATCGGCTCGATGCAATCTATCAGGACATCGCGTCGACCCAGCCGACAAATGGACAAACCACCTGGAAGCTGATCAACAACTTTAGCGCCAATTACAGCACCGCTAAAGGGAGCCAGTGGAGCCTACGCTACGGCGCCAAGTATGTGCAGACGGCCGTGGCCGATTCAACCTACACCGGGTTTAGTGACCTGATGGGTGTGCAGTGGCGCCGCCAGTTCAGCAAGCGCATTGATCTGGGTGTGCATGGCGACGTGCGGCATGCCTGGCGTTCGAGCGTGTTTGACTATTCGCTGGGCGTCGAGGTGGGCGCCACGATTGCGACCAACACTTGGCTTGGCGTTGGCTACAACCTTGTTGGATTCGAAGACAACGACTTTGCGCAAAGTGCGTATCTTGCGCACGGGCCTTACCTGCGTTTTCGAATCAAGGCGGATCAGGATTCATTCGCTGCGCTGCGCCGTCGTATGCCGTTTGTGCATCGAGAGACAACGCGAAACTGATGCGGGTTGTACGCAGGCGTTGACGCGCTGGCCCGGTGTCCGTAGCGTGCCGGGCATGGCAGGCGAGCAGAAAAAAAAGGCGTCCAAAAAAAAGCGCGCGACAACCGGCGCAAAGGGCGGCAAAAAGCGCACGAAGAAAAAGGCGAGCAGGCGCACCGAAACGGCGCCAGTGCGATTCAAATGGTTGCGACGTGTGTGGCGTATCGGCCGCTGGCCGCTGCTGCTTGGATTGGCTGGCTTTGTCTTTTACATGGCGCTGCTCGATCGGCAAATCATCCAGAAATTTGAGGGGCGCCGCTGGGATGTGCCGGCTCGCGTGTTTGCCCAGCCCCTGGAACTGTATGTCTCCCGCACGCTGACGCTCGATGCACTGACGGCGCATCTTGGTGCACTGGGCTATCGCAACGTCGACGTCGTCGATGCACCCGGCCAGTTTCGGGTTCATCGCGACGGTGTCGATCTGCAAACCAGGCCGTTTGCGTTCTGGGACAGCGAGCAGCCTGCGCAACGCGCCAGCATATCGTTCCAGGGTGGAAAAGTGGCCGAGGTGCTGGACCAGAACGCGGCGGCGATCCCGCTGCTGCGTCTTGATCCGGTCATGATCGGCAGTATCGTTCCGGGCACGCATGAAGATCGTATTGTTCTGGCGCCGATTGAAGTGCCGCAACTGCTGCGCGAAACGCTGGTGGTCGTGGAAGACCGCCGTTTTTACGATCATCACGGTGTGAATCTCAAGGCCATCGCGCGGGCCTTCTGGGTCAATCTGCGCGCCGGCGAGGTACGGCAAGGCGGCAGCACGCTGACCCAGCAGCTGGTCAAGAACTACTTCCTGACCAACGAGCAGACCTATACGCGCAAGCTCAACGAAGCGCTTATGTCGGTGTTGCTGGACGCCCGCTACGACAAACGTGAGCTGCTCAACGGCTACATCAATGAGATTTTCCTCGGCCAGGACGGCGCGCGCGCAGTGCACGGTTTTGGCCTTGGCAGTCGCTTCTATTTCGGCGTGCCGCTGGCCGAGCTGGACGCCGCACGGATAGCGCTGCTGGTCGCAATTATTCGCGGCCCGACCTATTACGATCCGCGGCGCCACCCGGAGCGTGCGCTCGCGCGACGCAACCGGGTGCTCGAGTCACTGGCGCGCGAAGGGGTGCTCAGCCAACAAGACGCCGACGCTGCGATTGCGCAACCGCTGGGAGTGGTTGCTCGTCCGGGTCGGGTCATGGGCGCATCGCCGGCGTTCATGGATGCCGTGCGCGAGCAGTTGGCGCGGGACTATGCGCCCAGCGATCTGAACACTGAAGGTTTGCGCATATTCACGACGCTCGACACGTTTGTTCAGGCGCGTGCCGAGGCGATCTGCGCGCGCGAGCTGGCGCACGTTGAGCAAGATACGGGCGTCGAACCGGACACGCTGCAGGTGGGCGCCGTGATCACCGATCCGCAGACCGGTGAGCTCATTGCGGCCGTTGGTGGTCGCGAGGCGGGCTACGCGGGATTTAATCGGGCCCTGTCATTGAGTCGCCCGATTGGCTCGCTGGTCAAGCCGTTTGTGTATCTGAGCGCGCTGGAATCCGGGCGCTACAACCTGACCAGCATCGTGCCCAACGCAGCGCTTGAGGTCACGCTGCAAAATGGTGACGTCTGGGCGCCACAGAATTACTCCCCTACGGAGTTGGGCGATTTGCCGATTTACCGGGCTCTGGCCGAGTCCATTAATCTGCCGGCCGTGCACGTCGGACTGGATATCGGCATTGAGAGTATTGCGCGTCAGATCGAAGCGGCGTTGCCCACACTTGCGGTGCCGCGCTACCCGTCACTGACACTCGGAGCGTTAAATCTGTCGCCGGCTCAGGTGGCAGATGCTTACGCCACGCTTGCCACGGGCGGCTACGTCACGCCGATGCGGGCCGTGCGCGAGGTGATTGACCGGCGCGGGGAACCCCTGTCGCGCTATGCGCTGCGCGTGCGCCGCAGTGCCGACGAGGAGGCCGTGGCGCAGATCCTCGCGGCGATGGAAGTGGTCATGACTTACGGTACCGGGCGCAGTGCCAGCGGCATTGTTCCGCCGACGCTCAATGTGGCCGGAAAATCGGGCAGCAGCAACGACTATCGCGACGGCTGGTTCGCAGGCTTTTCAGCTGACCGCCTGGCCGTGGTCTGGGTGGGGCGTGACGACAATCAGCCCATGGGATTGAGCGGTGCGCGCTCGGCGCTGCCAATCTGGGCGCATCTGATGCGTGAGACGGCGCAGGCGAGCCTGCAAACTGTCTACACCGAGCAGTTAATCAAGCTGCCGGTCGACTACGACTCGGGCATGCTGGCCGATGAGGGTTGCACGAGGCGGGTTTTGTTACCATTCCCGGCGTCGCATGAGCCGCCCGGACTGGCACCGTGCGCGGTCGGCCCCACAGACACAGATAAAGACGGACTACTCCCATGGCTACGCGATCGACTCGGTTTGGATTAACGCTGGTGCTGCTGCCCTTGCTCGGCGCCTGTGCTGGCCTCGATCCGTATCGAACGCCCCCGGCGCAGGACCGACCCGTCACCAACCCGTCGGGTTCCACTCTGCCGGAGCCCGGCGGCAGCGAGGTCACACCACTGCCGGAGCCGGGCACACCCGAGGTGGCCGTGCCGCCGCCGTCCGCGCCGAAGCCGGGACCGGCCGCCGCGCATCTGCTGTACGAGGCACAGCAGCTCAGCGCGCGCCGCGAGTTTGATCGTGCCGCGGCGCAGATTGAGCGCGCGCTGCGCATCGAGCGCAATAATCCGTGGCTGTATCTGGCGCTCGCCGATGTGCGTCTGGCGCAGGACGATGCGCGTCAGGCTGCGATTCTGGTCGGCAAGGCCCGCTCGCTGTCACAAGGTGATCCGCAGGTGCTGCGCGAAGCCGAGGCGCTGCGCCTGCGCAATCCCGAAGTGAGCAGCGCGCCTTGAGTGACCCCGCAACCAGTGTGACCGACCGCCAGCTCGACGATATTTTTGCCGCCGGCGGGGCGTTGTCCGGCGTGCTGCAGGACTACGCGCCGCGTGCGCCGCAGCGGGAGATGGCCCGCGCCGTCGCCCGTGCGCTGGATCACGCCGACACCCTGGTGGTTGAGGCGGGCACCGGCGTTGGCAAGACTCTGGCCTATCTGGTGCCGGCGCTTTTGTGCGGTCGCCGCGTGGTCATTTCCACCGGCACCAAGAATCTGCAGGACCAGCTTTTTCATCGTGACCTGCCGACGGTCACGGCCGCGCTTGGCCAACCGGTCAAGACGGCTCTGCTAAAGGGGCGCAGCAATTATCTGTGCCGCTATCGGCTGGCGCAGGCGCGCACCATTGCGCTGCCACCCAAGGTCGACATGGCCGTCACGCGCGTGGCTGGCTGGGCGCTGGACACCAACGACGGCGACATCGCCGAATACAGCGCGCTGCCCGAAGATCATCCGGTTTGGCCACATGTGACGTCCACCGCGGACAATTGCCTGGGTCAGGACTGCCCCGACTATGGTGACTGTCATGTGGTCAAAGCGCGGCGCCGGGCGCAGGCGGCCGATCTGGTCATCGTCAATCATCACCTGTTGCTGGCCGACTTCACGCTCAAGGAGGAGGGCTTTGGCGAGCTGCTGCCGGGCGCCGAGGCTTGCATTATCGATGAGGCTCATCAGCTGCCCGACATTGCCTCGCGATTTTTCGGATCACGGGTCAGCGCGCGGCAAGTGCGCGGTCTGCTCGATGATCTGGATGCCGAGGCAGGTGTTGCGCAGCTCGACGCGCAGGAAATGCGCGAGGCAGCGGCGCCGGTGCGCGAGGCGCTGGCCGCGTTTCGCGAAACGCTGGGTCGCTGGGACCGCCGCGTCAATTTCAATCAACTTCCCGAGCACGCATTGTCGGCGCTTGACGTGCTCGCGGAATGTCTCGGTCGGCTCTACGAGCTGCTCGATCCGCTCGACGGTCACACCGCCGGGCTGGACGGCGTTCGGCGGCGCGCGCAGATCATGCACAGTGCGCTGGAACGACTCACCGACGGCGCGCAGGCCGACGACATTCGCTGGGTGGAGGTTTTTCGCGGTGGCTTTGCCCTGCACAGCACGCCGCTAGAAGCTGCAGACCAGCTGCGCGACATCATGCAGCGTCAGGACTGCGCCTGGGTCATGACCTCGGCCACGCTCGCGGTGCAGGAGAAGTTTGATCATTACGTCGAGCGTATGGGACTGGTGGAGCCGACTACGCTGCGCGTGGGCAGCCCGTTCGATTTCGAGCGCAACGCGTTGCTCTACTTGCCCAAACATTTGCCGGCGCCATCGGATCGGCAGTACACCGCGGCCGTGCTCGATCTGGCGTTGCCGCTGATCGATGCGGCCGGCGGTGGCGCTTTCTTGCTGTTTACCAGCCGCCGGGCGCTGAACGATACGGCGCAGCGTCTGCAAAATTTCGACGCCTATCCGGTGCTCGCGCAGGGCGATGCGCCGCGCGATGAATTGCTGCGGCGTTTTCGCGAATTGGGCAATGCCGTACTGCTTGGTACAGCCAGTTTCTGGGAAGGTGTGGACGTGCGCGGCTCGGCGCTCCAGCTTGTCGTCATTGACAAACTTCCGTTTGCCTCGCCGGGCGATCCGGTAACCGAAGCCAGGCTTAATGCGCTCAAGCAGCGCGGCGTCAACGCGTTTGTGCAGCATCAGTTGCCGGAGGCTGTGCTGGCGCTCAAGCAGGGCGTTGGACGTCTGATTCGCGATCCGGAGGATCGAGGTGTGTGCGTGTTGTGCGATCCGCGCGTCTCGCAGAAATCCTATGGTCGGGTGTTTCGCGCCAGCCTGCCGCCGATGCGCGTCACGCATGAGGTTAGCGATGCCATCGACTTTCTGCACGGGATGAACCGGTCATGAATCTGCTTGCGATTGACAGCGCCGGTCCTGAATGTTCTGTCGCGCTGGCGTCGGGCCGTCGCGTCATTGAGCGGGTGGCCGGGGAGTCTCGCGCCTACGCCCGCCATGTCCTGGCGCTCATCGACGAGGTGCTTGGCGAGGCCGATCTGAAGCTGTCGCATATCGATGTTCTTGGCTTCGGTGAAGGGCCCGGCGGCCTGACCGGGGTGCGCGTGGCGGCCAGTGTGGTCCAGGGATTGGCCATGGCGACGAACTCCCGGGTCGTGGCGGTGTCGAACCTGCTGGCCTCGGCGTACGCAGTGGCGCGCGATGAACGTGAAGGAATGACGGTGCTGGTTGCCCATGATGCAGGCGCCGGCGCTGTGTGTGTCCAGTCGTTTGCGCTGCGCGGGGACGCCGTGGTGGCGCTTGCGGCGCCTGCGGTCGTGACGCCGGAGAACATAGAGTGGCCCGCAGGCCCTCTTTGTGTCACCGGCTCGGGCACTGCGCAACTGACGTTGCCGGCCGCGGCGGCCTGGATTGGCGGTGCGCCGCAGTGGGCCAGTGCGCGCGACCTGATGGCCGTGATGCAGGCCGGCGAGGCGCGCGACGTGGCAGCGCAGGACGCGCAGCCGCTGTATCTGCGTCACCCCGTGGATGCTAAAATTACGCTGTAACAACAAGAGAAAATATGCCGTGAACATAACGCGACGACAGGGCAACGTGATCGGTTTTGCGATCTGCGCGGCCATGATGGGTTACGCCTATTTTGCTCAGTATGTGCAGGGCTACATGCCGTGCCCGCTGTGCGAATTCCAGCGCATGGCGATGATTGCGACCGGTGTGCTGTTCGCGGTCGCCGCTTTGCACAACCCGGCGGGTGTTATAAAGAATGTGTACGGCGTGTTGATTGCGCTGGCGGCGCTGGCCGGACTTGGCGTCGCATGGCGACACGTCTGGCTGCAGGGTTTGCCGCCGGATCAGGTGCCGGCCTGCGGTCCGGGTCTGGACTACATGCTCGGCGCGTTTCCATTTACCGAGGTGCTCAAAAAGGTGTTCACTGGTTCGGGAGAGTGCGCAAACATCGACTGGTCATTCCTTGGGCTTTCGATGCCGGCGTGGACCTTGCTGTGGTTCGCTTTTTTCGCGCTGTTTGCGCTGTACAACAACTTCCGCGCCCAACGCGCCTGAGTCTATCCGAGCAGTCGGCGTATCAGTGCTGCGTACATCTCGCTGAGCGTGCCCAGATCGGCCACGCGTACGTGTTCGTCAATCTGATGAATCGTACGGCCAACCAGACCGAGTTCGATGACCTCGGGGCACCAGCCGCAGATAAAGCGCCCGTCTGACGTACCACCGCTGGTGGAACATTCAGCCGCCAGGCCGCTCACCTCCTGGATTGCCGCCAGCGTAGCGGTACGCAACGCGCCTTCGGCACTTAAAAACGGCTGGCCCGACAGGCGCCAGTCGAACGTCGCGTCGAGCTTGTGCTCATGGGCCATACGCTCGACCCGTGTCTGGATCTCATCCGCAGTGAGTACCGTAGAAAAGCGCAGGTTGAAGTCGGCCTCGAGCAGGCCCGGAATCACGTTGTTGGCGCCGGTCCCGGCATGGAGATTGGACACCTGCAGCGTCGTCGCAGGAAAGTCGTCGTTGCCCTGATCCCAGGTTTCGCGGGTCAGTGCCGCCAAAAACGGAGCGGCTTCATGAATCGGATTGCGCGCCAGCGACGGATAGGCCACGTGACCCTGAATGCCCTTGACCTGCACGTGGGCGTTGAGCGAGCCGCGACGACCGTGGCGCACACGATCACCGAGCAGGCGGTCGCTGCTGGGTTCGCCTATCACGCAATAGTCGGGTGCGACGCCGCGATCACGCAGCGCATCGACCACGCGGCGCGTGCCGTCAACCGACGGACCTTCTTCATCGCTGGTAATCAGAAAAGATAATCGTCCCGTGTGGTGCGGCGCTCTGGAAACGAAGTCCTCGACCGCAGTGATCATTGCCGCCAGCGCGCCCTTCATGTCTGCGCTTCCGCGCCCGTAGAGCAGCTCACCGTCGATCACGGCATCAAACGGTGGATGCAGCCAGTCGCTGACGGGGCCAGTGGGCACGACGTCCGTGTGCCCGGCAAAACACAGATCAGGGCCATCCTGGCCGCGCGTTGCGTAAAGGTTGGTGACGTCGCCGAACTGAAGTGTCTCCAGTTCGAAGCCGAGGCGTGCCAGACGCGCGCCAAGGATGTCCTGGCAACCGGCATCGTCGGGCGTCACCGACGCGCGCTGAATGAGTTCGCGCGTCAGGGCAACAGCGGGATGGGGAGAACTCACAGGTCGCGCAGTGCGGCGGCGACGGCGTCTGCCTTGTAGCCGGCCAGCGTGTGCTGCCCGATTCGCAGCACCGGGCGCTTGATGAGTGTTGGATGTTCGCTCAAAAGCGTCACCGCACGCACCGGCGACAAGTTCTTTTTCTGCGCCTCGCCAAGTCCGCGCCAGGTCGTGGAGCGGCGATTGACAAACTCGTCCCAGTTTTCGCACTCGGCAATCCACTCCACGACGCGACGTGTGTTGAGCTTGTCGCGGATATCGTGGCGTATCACCGAATGTCCGTCGGCCTCGAGCGCTTTTTGCGCTTTGCGGCAGCCGTCGCAGTTTTTGAGTCCGTACAGATCGATTTGCATGGCGATCACCGCTAGTCCGGGCGCAGGAGTTCGTTGAGACTGACTTTGGCGCGCGTCTTTTCATCCACGCGCTTCACGATGACCGCGCAGTTGAGGCTGTAGCGGCCATCGTCCGAAGGCAATGAGCCGGGCACGACAACGGCACCGGCGGGTACGCGGCCGTAGGTGATCTCACCGCTGGCCCGATCATAAATGCGCGTACTCTGGCCGATGAACACGCCCATCGATACCACGGCGCCGCGCTCTACGATAACCCCTTCAACAATCTCCGAGCGCGCGCTGATAAAGCAGTTGTCTTCGATGATGGAGGGCGCCGCCTGCAGCGGTGCGAGCACGCCGCCGATGCCAACGCCACCGGACAAATGAACGTTGGCGCCGATTTGTGCACATGAGCCCACCGTGGCCCAGGTGTCGACCATAGTGCCGGCGCCGACGTAGGCGCCGATGTTCACATAGCTTGGCATCAGCACCACACCCGGTGCGATGTACGCGCCGTGGCGCGCGGTGGCCGGCGGCACAACGCGCACGCCGCTGCGCGCAAAGGCTTCGCCATCGGTGCCGGTGTATTTGAGCGGCACTTTGTCGAAACCCACGTGCGCACCGCCGGGCATGACGCTGTTGTCATGCAGGCGAAAATACAGCAGTACGGCTTTCTTGAGCCATTCGTTCACGACCCACCCGTCGTCCGTGGGCTCGGCGATGCGGCGCTCGCCGTTGCCGAGCGCGCTGACGACCGTCGCCACCGCATTGCATACTTCGGCCGGCGCCGTATCGGGTCTTAAGTCCGCGCGTTGCTCGAAGGCGTCGTTGATGACGCCGATAAGATGGTTGTCACTCATGGGCAGGAGTGTGCGACGCGGCGGCGCCGCGTTCAAGTGGCGCCGAGGTCGGCTCCCTGCAGTCTTGAGAGCACGGCGTCCTGGACCTGCGCACAGTCGGCATCGCTGAGCGATCCGCCGCGCGGATTGGTAAGAAAAAACACGTTTTCCGCGCGTTCGCCGACGGTTGTGATCTTGGCCGTCTGCAGTGTGGCATTGCACACGCGCAGCGCTTCGCCCACTTTGCTCAGCAGACCGGGGCGGTCGGCTGCGGTCATTTCCATTACGGTGCGTCGACGCGGCATATCCACGACAAACTCAAGTTGCGTGGGCGTTTTGAACATGCGCGCCCGTCGCGGCGTGCGTCGCGTGACCGGCGGTACTGAGTCATCTGCCAGCTGAGCCGCAGCGCAGCGCTCGGCGATCATTGCGAGGCGCTCGGGCGAAGGATCAACGGTCTCGGTGTTCTCCATGAGGCCCTCGCGGCTTTCCATGACCCGATAGGTGTCGAGGCTGTAGCCGTTGCTGGTGCCGGTGATGCGCGCGTCGAGAATGTTCAGCCCGAGCTCTTCGAGTACGGCGGTCGCGCGCGCGAAACCATGATCGGCTTTGGGTGCGTACCACAGAAGCAAGAAAACGCCCTTGTTGTCCGACGGTCGCACGTTGACCAGGGGTTTGGACGGATCGGGCAGCTCGCTCAGCGATTCGGTGTGCCAGGCGATTTCGCGTGGACCGTGCTGCAGGAAATAGTCGTCGCCGAGATCCTCCCAGGTGCGCTGCCACAGCGTCGAATCAATACTTTTCTCCTCAAGAAGCTTGCGCGCATTGTCTCGGTTCTCGACGATCAGCTCGCTGCGGCTGATGGGATTGGCCAGGCCGCGCGACAGTGCGTTACGAGTTTGGCGGTAGAGCCGCTCGAAAAGCTGCGCTTTCCAGGAATTAAACAACTTGGGGTTGGTGGCGCGCACGTCGGCAACGGTCAAGAGATACAAATAGTCAAGATGCAGTTCGTCGCCGACCAGTGCGGCAAACTCATTAATCACCAGCGGATCATTGACATCTTTTTTCTGCGCTGTGATCGACAGCTCCAGGTGATGACGCACCAGCCAGGCAACCAGCCTCGCGTCGTAGGCGCTCATACCATGATCAATGCAAAATGCGTGGGCGTCGACGGCACCGAGCTCTGAATGATCGCCCCCGCGACCTTTTGCAATGTCGTGAAACAGACCGGCCAGGTAGACGATCAGCGGACGCGGCGTGTTCTGCATGATCTGCGAACAGTATGGGTATTCGGTGTTGAAGCGCGACAGGGCAAAGCGACGCAGGTTGCTGACCACAAACAGCGTGTGTGCATCAACGGTGTAGGCGTGAAACAGATCGTACTGCATGCGCCCCACGATCCGTCCGAACGCCGGTATGTACAGTCCGAGTACGCCGTAGCGATTCATGCGTCTTAGCTCGTGGGTCACACCGGCCTTGGCGTCCATGATGCGCAGAAACATCTTCTTGTTGTTCTCGTCCGCGCGAAAGTCGTCATCGATGAGATGTCGTGCGCGGCGCACGGCGCGGATCGTGCGTGCAGTCACCCCGCGGATTGCCTGATCCTGCTGCACCATGAAAAACAGCTCTAGTATGGCGCCGGGCTCGCGATCGAACAGCGTGGTGTCGATCAGATCGACGTTGCCGTTTACCAGATTGAAGCGCTCGTTGAGCGGCTGCGTAACCGGGGTGTCGGTCAGGATGGCTTCCTCAAACAGCTGCAGAAGCATTTCGTTCATGCGCGATTGTTTGAGTACTGTGCGGTAGTAGCGCTGCATCATCTGCTCAACAGCCAGCGTATGCGGTGCGTCGCGGTAGCCGAGCTGCTCGGCCAGCACAATTTGATGATCGAACAGCAGGCGGTCTTCGCGTCGCCCGGTGAGCACGTGCAGGGCATAGCGCAGCTTCCACAAGAACTCGCGCCCCTCGCACAGACCGTCATATTCGGCCTGAGTCAGAAAACCCAGCCCGACAAGATCCTCAAGCGTGTCGGCGCCAAAGTGGCGTTTGGCCACCCAGCCGACCATCTGAATATCGCGCAGCCCGCCGGGACTGCCCTTGATGTTGGGCTCGAGATTGTAGCCGGTGTCGTTGTAGCGCAGATGGCGCGCTTTTTGTTCGGCAAGTTTGGCCTCGAAGAAGGCCTTCGAGGGCCAGACGTGTTCTGGCCCGGTGGCTTCGCGCATTCGCTCGAACAAAGCCTCGTCGCCCCACAGTAAACGCGATTCCATCAGGCTGGTGGTTACCGTGACATCGTCAGTGCTTTCGCGAACACAGTCGGCGGGTGTGCGGGCGCTGTGACCGACCTCAAGTCCGATGTCCCACAAAAAAGTGAAAAACTCGCTCAGGCCCTCGACCTTGCCGTTGTCCAGGTCGGCACGCCGCGCGTCGGGCAAAAGGACCATAATGTCGATGTCCGAACCCGGATGCAGCTGGCCGCGGCCGTAGCCGCCGACGGCCACCAGTGTCAGTCCGGCGCGATGCTCCCCAAGGCACTCCTGCCAGGCTCGAATCAGGAGGCCGTCCACCAGAGTGGCGCGGTCGATCACAAGTTGATTGACGTTTGCGCCTTCGTTGAAGGCTTGTTTCTGGCGCTCTGTGCCGTCTTCCAGCGCCGCTTTGTAGCGCGCGAGCGCGGAGCCAGCCGAATCCGCGTCAAGCGTGTTCAGCTCGGGATGCGACACTACATGTTGCCCGAGGCACCCAGCGTCAGCACTTCAAAACCCTGGTTCGTGACCAGGACGGTGTGCTCCCACTGGGCCGACAGGGAATGGTCCTTGGTCACCACCGTCCAGCCGTCACGCAAGGGCGGCTTCACGGCGGCACGACCCGCGTTGACCATCGGCTCGACCGTAATCGTCATGCCCTCCTGGAGCATCTCGCCCTGGCCGGGGCTGCCGTAGTGGAGCACCTGCGGGTCTTCGTGGAAGCCCTCGCCGATGCCGTGGCCGCAGTATTCGCGCACGACCGAGTAGCCAGCGCCCTCGACATGTTTCTGAATGACATGGCCGATATCGCCAATCGTGGTCCCGGGGCGAATAATCTCGATACCCTTGCACATGGCCTCATGCGCAATGCGGGCCAGACGCTGTCCGATCACACTGGGCTTGCCAACGTGGAACATGCGGCTGGTGTCGCCGTGAAAGCCGTCTTTGATGACCGTGATGTCGATATTGATTATGTCCTGATTTTTCAGGCGCTTATCGCCCGGAATGCCGTGACAGACCACGTGATTGACCGACGTACAGATCGATTTGGGGAAACCCTTGTAGTTCAGCGGTGCGGGAATCGCGTCCAGATCGTTGACAATAAAGTCGTGGCAGATCTGGTTGAGTTCGTCCGTGGTGACCCCCGGTTTGACGTAATCTCCGATCATATCGAGCACGCTGGCCGCCAAACGACCTGCGACGCGCATTTTTTCCTGCTGTTGTTGGTTCTTGATGGTGGCGGGCATGGGATCCGATCAGTTTGTTGCGGCAAGCCGGGTATGGTATAAAGCGGCCGCTTTTTTAGCAATAAATCCACACACATGTCGTCACGTTCGGCGGGGTGCCTCGGGAGATCTGAGGTTGTCGAATGGGGCATGTGGAGGCTCAACCCGTCAGGAGAAAACTTATGAGCGACGTTTCCATGCGTCAAATGCTGGAAGCGGGCGTCCATTTTGGACATCAGACCCGTTTCTGGGACCCGAAAATGGCCCCGTTCATTTTTGGTCAGCGCAATAAAATCCACATCATCAATCTTGAAAAAAGCCTGCCGCTTTTCACCGAAGCAGCCGGTTTCGTCAAGCATCTGGTCGCCGACGGCGGCAGCATCATGTTTGTTGGCACCAAGCGTGCCGCGCGCGATGCCGTGTCCTCCGAGGCCGAACGCTGCGGCATGCCGCACGTCAGCCATCGCTGGCTTGGCGGTATGCTTACCAACTTCAAGACGGTTCGCCAGTCGATCAAGCGTCTTAAAGAACTTGAGTCGATGCGCGACGACGGCGGTTTCGATCGCATAACCAAACGTGAAGCACTCACGCTCACGCGCGAGATGACCAAGCTCGAGCGCAGCCTCGGCGGCATCAAGGATATGCCTTCGCTGCCCGACGCTCTGTTCGTGATCGACGTTATGCACGAGAAAATTGCCGTACACGAAGCCAACAAGCTTGGCATTCCTGTGATCGCGGTCGTGGATACCAACAGCTCACCTGAGCCGGTCGACTACGTGATTCCCGGCAACGATGACGCCATGAGCGCCATCGCGTTGTACACCAGCGTGATCAGCGAAGCCGTTCTCGAGGGCCGCGCGTCGGCACCTGCCGTACCGGTTGGCGATGACGATTTCGTCGAGCTCGACGCCGACGGCAAACCGCGCAAGCGCTCTGCTCAGAAGGCGAAGAAGCCGGCGGCCAAGAAAAAGGCGACGCGCAAAGCCGCGCCGAAGCCGGCCGCGGACGACAAGCCTGCTGAAGACAAGCCTGCTGAAGATGCTGCGACCGAAGCGCCTGCCGCTGAGGCTAAAGCGGACGATGCGCCGGCTGCCGAATAACGTCTGAACCCGAACACAAAATTTAAGAGGAATACCCATGTCTGTTACAGCTGCCATGGTCAAACAACTGCGCGAGCGAACCGGCGCGGGCATGATGGAGTGCAAAAAGGCACTCGTCGCGTCCAACGGTGATATCGATGCAGCCGCCGAGCAAATGCGCAAGAGCGGTCAGGCCAAAGCGGACAAGAAAGCGGATCGCGTTGCGGCCGAAGGTGTCATCATCATCAAGCAGGCCGACGATGGCTCGCGCGGTGTCATTGTCGAGGTGAACTCCGAGACAGACTTCGTGGCAAAAGACGACGGCTTTCTGGCATTTGCCAATCAGGCTGCGCAGGTTGTGCTCGACTCAAATCCGGCGGATGTCGAGGCGCTTTACGCTGCGCCCAACGGCAACGGTCAGACGGTTGATGAAGCACGTCGCGATCTGATTGCGAAGATTGGCGAGAATATCGGCGTGCGTCGTTTCGAAACGGTGGCCGGTGGTGATCGCCTCGGCAACTATCTGCACGGCGCCAAGATCGGCACGCTGGTCGCCTTGACCGGTGGTGACGACGAGCTGGCCAAAGATGTGGCGATGCACATCGCCGCGAGCAGCCCGCAGTGTCTGGACGAGAGTGGCCTGGATGCCGATATGCTTGAGAAAGAGCGTGATATTTTCCGCACTCAGGCCGCCGACTCAGGCAAGCCGCCAGAGATCATCGAAAAGATGATCGAAGGCAAGGTGCGCAAGTTTGTAAACAGCGTCACGCTGCTCGGTCAGCCGTTTGTCAAAGACGACAAGCAGACCGTTGGCAAGCTTCTTTCTTCGAAGTCGGCGAGTGTCGCCAGCTTTGTCCGCTATGGCGTGGGCGAGGGCATTGAGAAGAAGGAAGAGAACTTCGCCGAGGAAGTGCGCAAGCAGGTCGAAGACGTTCAGAAAGACTGATGTTCAATGTGTGGCGTCGGCAACGGCGCCACATCTTCGCCATATTTTGTGATCAGACTGGGTTTGGTCGCACCGGTAATTCAACTTTAGGGAGCGAGTGGCACGCGTGAAACGCATACTACTGAAACTGTCTGGCGAGGCGCTTCTTGGCAACGTGGATTACGGCATTGATCCGGCGGTGATCAATCGCATTGCGGGTGAGATCCGCGACGTGGTCGAAGAGGGTGTCGAAGTCGGCATCGTCATCGGCGGCGGAAACATTTTCCGCGGTGAGGGGCTCGCACGCAGTGGCATCGATCGGGTCACCGGCGATCACATGGGTATGCTCGCCACCGTGATGAACGCACTGGCGCTCCAGGACGCTCTCGAGCGCATCGACGTGTACGCGCGCGTGATGTCAGCGCTGCGCATCAACGAGGTGTGCGAGGACTACATCCGTCGGCGCGCGGTGCGTCATCTCGAAAAGGGCCGCGTCGCCATTTTTGCCGCCGGCACCGGGAGTCCGTTTTTCACCACCGACACAGCCGCGGCTCTGCGTGCTATCGAGATCGGGGCGGACGTACTGCTCAAGGCCACCAAAGTGGACGGCGTATACTCTGCCGACCCCATGACGGACTCATCGGCCACGCGCTATCCAAAGCTCGCCTTCGACAAGGTGCTGACCGACAAGCTCAACGTCATGGACGCAACCGCGATTGTGATGTGTCGTGACAACAATTTGCCGCTGCGCGTATTTGATTTGAACAATTCCGGTGCGCTGATGCGCATCGTTCGAGGTGAAGACGTTGGTACTTTGGTCACCAACGAAAGCGCCTAACTAAAGGAAGCGACGCATGATCGAAGACATCAAGAAAGACGCCGCCGAGCGGATGGAAAAAAGTGTCGAGTCGCTGAAGCTTGAGCTCAAGAAACTGCGCACCGGCCGAGCTCATGTCAGCCTGCTCGATCACGTAACGGTGGAGTACTATGGTTCACAAGTGCCCCTGTCGCAAGTGGCCAACGTGACGGCCGAAGACGCACGTACATTGAGCATCGCGCCGTGGGAAAAGGACATGGTGGCTGTGATCGAAAAAGCGATCATGAAATCGGATCTGGGGCTCAACCCCAACACTGCCGGCGTCGTCATTCGCGTACCGCTGCCGCCGCTGACCGAAGAACGGCGCAAGGACATGATTCGCGTTGTGCGCAACGAAGCCGAGGGCGGCCGTGTCGCTATACGCAACATCCGCCGTGATGCGATCAGTAGCTTCAAGGAACTCGTCAAGGAAAAAGAGATTGGCGAAGACGACGAACGGCGTGCGCAGGATGATGTCCAGAAGCTGACCGATTTGTACGTAGGCAAAGTGGACGAAGCCCTGGCGGAAAAAGAAACGGAACTCATGGAATTTTGATTCGGCATTGAGCGCGAACGACTGATGAGTACCGTAATCCCTGATCCACAACGAACCCCGCCGCCATTCGGCGTCTCGCACATTGCGGTCGTCATGGATGGAAACGGGCGCTGGGCGCAGGCGCGCGGTATGCCGCGCCGTGCCGGTCACCGCGCCGGTGTAACCGCCGCCCGCAAGCTGGTTGAAGCGTGCGTCGAAATTGGCGTGCCGGTACTCACGCTTTTTGCGTTCAGCAGCGAGAACTGGCGCCGTCCGCCGCGCGAAGTTCAGTTGTTGATGGGGCTGTTCGTCGAGTCGCTGCAGCGCGAAGTGGCCGATTTGCACAAGAACAACGTTCAGCTCGCGTTTATTGGCGACACCAGCACCCTGTCGCAACGTTTGCAGACGCAGATCGCCAGTGCCGAGGCGCTGACGCGCAGCAACACCGGGTTAAAGCTGCGGATTGCCGTGTCTTACGGCGGTCGCTGGGATCTGGCGCAGGCGGCCAGACGACTGGCCGAACGTGTGGAGCAGGGCGAGCTGCGCCCGCGCGACATCGACGAGAACGCTCTGGACGGCGCAATGAGCCTGGCCGACGTCCCCGACCCGGACCTGTTTATCCGCACCGGTGGCGAAAAGCGCATCAGCAACTTCCTGATGTGGAATCTGGCCTACAGTGAGCTCTATTTCACGGACGTCTTGTGGCCGGATTTCGATGCCGCCGCGCTGAACGACGCACTGAGCAGTTTCGAATCGCGCCAGCGCCGCTACGGACGCACAGCGCAGCAAATTTCGTGATTCGCCAACGCGTGATCACCGCGCTTGTGCTGGCCGCCGCCTTGCTCGGCGCCATCGTCTATTTGCCCGTGTCCTATCTGATCCTTGGATTGGGCCTTCTGTTTCTTGGCGGTTTCTGGGAATGGGCCGGTTTTGCCGGGCATGCCTTCGGACCGCGTCGCCTGCCGTTCGTGGCAACGGGTCTGCTAGGTCTGTTGGGCACGTATGTTTACATTTTCGAACTGGGCGCCTCGCCGCTGCCGATTCTGATCGTTGCGGCCGTGTGGTGGTGCATCGCTTTGCTGTGGGTCATGCGCTATCCGACCCCGGTCCCGGGGTTTGTCGTGCGTGGTGCAGCCTTCGTTGTGCTGGTACCCGCGTGGCTCGGGCTGGCGCTGCTGGTGTCGCGTCAGACGCAGGGCGGGCTGTGGCTGCTGAGTGCGTTCCTGCTGGTTTGGGCTGCAGATACAGGGGCTTACTTCTGCGGGCGGACGTTTGGACGACACAAGCTGGCGCCGGCGGTCAGCCCCGGCAAGACCTGGGAGGGGGTGCTCGGCGGCGTCGCGCTGGCCGTGATTGTGGCGGTGATCCTGGCCATGCGACTTGAACTGGATCCTGTGAAATTTGGTGTCGTGGCGGTGCCGATTGCGTTGGCATCGGTGGTCGGTGACCTGATCGTGAGCCTGTTCAAACGCAATGCTGGTCTCAAAGACAGCGGCAGACTGTTTCCCGGTCACGGCGGCATCCTTGATAGAATCGACAGCGTATGTGCTGCCGCGCCGTTGCTGGCTCTGGGCTTGCTGGTGGTCGGGCTGCGCGCCGCCGCCTGAAACTACGGTGAAGGAACCAAACCAGCGGCATACGGTCGGTGTGAGGGTGGGGGAGCATTCGCTCCGCTGCAACGATTTCCCCTGGGGATAACGCAATAGCATGACATTACTGATCACGATCGCTGCGGCGATCGTCGCAATTGGCGTTTTGGTGACCGTTCACGAGTACGGTCACTACATCGTCGCGCGCAAGATGGGCATCAAGGTCCTGCGTTTTTCCGTGGGCTTCGGCAAGCCGATCTGGCGCAAGGTTGCAGGCCCCGATCGCACCGAGTATCAAATCGGAGCGTTGCCGCTGGGCGGCTACGTCAAGATGCTCGACGAGCGCGAAGGGCCGATCGCGCCCGCCGATCGCGGTCGGGCTTACAACGACAAGAGCACGTGGGCACGCATGGCCGTGCTGGTGGCCGGGCCAATGGCAAACTTCCTGTTCGCCATCGCCACGTTCTGGATCATTTTCAGCGTCGGCGTGCCTGACCTTCGTTCCGTCATTGGCGACGTGGTCGCCGACAGTGACGCCGGTCGCGCGGGACTGCGTGCGGGTGACGAGATTACCCGCATTAACGATCAGGAAATCAGTAATTGGGGCGATGCTCGCGTTGCACTGCTCGAAGCGGTCATTGACGGTCCCAAAATCAATCTCAGCGTGACCACCGAAAACGGCGCGCAGAACGACGTGTCGCTGGAGGTGACCACACCGGGCAGCGAACTGACCGAGCCAGGCGTGCTGTTGAGCGGTCTGGGGCTGGAGCAGTGGTATCCATCGTATTCTGCCGTGCTCGGTAAGGTCTTGGAGAACGGTGCGGCGGCCGGCGCCGGATTGCAGGCGGGTGATCAGATCATTTCGATTGCCGGCCGCGAAGTCGACGACTGGAGCGATCTTGTTCGTGAGGTGAGTTCCCGTCCAGGGGAAGCCGTCAGCATCGAGGTGATGCGCGACATACGGCCGCGCACGTTTGACGTGGTGCTTGGCACAGATCGACGCGACGGACGCGACTACGGCAAGCTGGGCGTGGAACGCAGTCAGACCACCGAAGATGAGGCGTGGCGCGACGAGATGATCGAGTTACGCCGTTTCTCGCTGGTGCCGGCGCTTGGCGAGGCGGTGGCCGAGACCGTCGACAGCAGCCTTCTGATGCTCAAAATGTTTTATAAGATGGTGATGGGCAAGGTTTCGGTTAAAAACCTGAGTGGCCCGATTACCATTGCCCAGTATGCGGGCATCACGGTTCAGGATGGCCCGATTTACTACCTGCGCTTTCTCGCGTTGCTGAGCTTGAGCCTGGGGGTCCTGAACCTGCTCCCGATCCCGATGCTCGACGGCGGACAAATTGTTTACCAGCTCGCCGAAACGGTGAAAGGCTCACCTGTGTCGATGCGCACTGAATTGATAGGGCAACAGATCGGCATGGTCATGCTGCTGTTGTTGATGGGGTTCGCGGTGTTTCAGGACATCGGACGATTCGCCGGCTGATTGAGGAATTGCCAGTAATGATGACAACAACGGCCATTCGAAGAAGTCTCTGCGCCGTGCTGTGCACGCTGGCGCTGCATGCGGTGCCAGCTCTGGCGCAGGAAGACGGCTTCACCGTTCGCGATATTCGAATTGAAGGTCTCGGCCGCATCACGGACGGCGCGGTGTTCAATTACCTGCCGGTCAATATCGGCGATCGTATGACGCTGCCCAGGCTGCAGGAAACGCTGCGGGCGGTTTACGCCAGCGGCTTTTTCTCCGATGCGCAGTTGCGTCGTGAAGGCGACGTGCTGGTTATCGTTGTTCGCGAGCGCCCGGCCATTGCTTCGTTCGAGATTGAGGGCAACAAGGACATCAAGACCGAAGATCTGAAGGAGAACCTGCGTGGTGTAGGCCTCGCGCCGGGTCTTTCGTTCGATCAGTCGGTGCTCGATGAGGTCAAACAGTATCTGGTATCGGAGTATTTCAACCGTGGCAAATACGGCGCGACGGTGGACACCGAGATTTCCGAACTTGAAGACAACCGCGTCGACGTGTTGATCAACATCAAGGAGGGTGCGCGGGCTCAAATCAAGCAAATCAACCTTGTCGGCAACACGGTGTTCGATGACGACGAGCTGCTCGAAGAGATGACGCTGCGCACGCCAAACCTGTTGTCGTTCTTCCGCAAGGACGATCGCTATTCGCGTGAAGCGCTCGAGGGCGATCTTGAGGTGCTGCGTTCGTATTACATGGACCGCGGCTACGCCAATTTTGATATCTCGTCTACCCAGGTAGCAATCTCGCCCGACAAAAAGGACGTCTACGTCTCCATCAACCTCAAGGAAGGCGAGGTGTACAAGGTGTCAGAGGTGACCTTGTCCGGTGATCTGGTGATTCCGGAGGAGTCGCTGCGTGCGCTGGTGTTGATCAAGCCGGGTCAGATTTTTTCGCGCAAGCTTATGACGCGCAGCAACGAACTGATCAGCTTCCGCCTGGGTGGCGAGGGGTTTGCGCAGGCCGAGGTGCAGCCGATTCCGGACATCGATCCCGAAGCTCGTACCGTCGCGCTGGATTTGCGCGTTGTGCCGGGTGAGCGCGTCTATGTGCGTGACATCATTTTTAGCGGTACGCAAACCGTGGACGACGAAGTATTCCGCCGCGAGATGCGTCAGATGGAAAGCGCATGGCTGTCGAACACGGCGGTCGAACGTTCACAGCAGCGTATTGCGCGCCTGCCGTTTGTTGAAAATGCCGAGTTTGAAACCGTACCGGTGGCGGGGAGCTCCGACATGGTCGATATCGAATTTGATATCGAGGAAGGCCTGCCGGGCCAGTTCGGTGGCGGACTTGGCTTCTCGCAGGTGTTCGGACTCTCACTTAACGGCAACTTCACACACGCCAACTTCCTGGGCCGGGGCGAGCGCCTGCAGCTGGATATCAACGCCGGTGAGTTTTCGAAGGTCTACAGCATTTCGCACACCAATCCGTATGCAACGCCGGACGCCGTAAGCCGCACCATTGGTCTGAACTACACTGACACGACGCGACTGAGTATTGCCTCGTCGAGTTTTGCCTCGGAGATTCTGTCCGCATCGCTGAATTACGGTTGGCCGCTGTCCGAGTTCTCGCGCATCAACCTGGGTGTCACGCTGTCAGATACCGAACTGCAGGCCAACGCTGGCGGCTCCACGCAGAGTCTCGACTGGATCCGGCAGAACGGCAACTCCTTTGACGTCAGAAACGCGAACCGTGGACCGTGCGGCGGCCAGGGCATCGAAACATTGTTTGACGGCTCGCGCACGATCGATATCTGCGGGACCGAATTCCAGGCGCTGGAACTGACGGCCGGCTGGGTGTTTGACAGCCGCGACCGTCTGATTTTCCCGACGCGCGGTATTCGACAGCGGTTGTCGTTGAACATGACCGTTCCGGGTAGTGACGTGGAGTACTACGTGGCGCGCTACGACATGAGCGCATTGCGGCCGCTGTGGGGCAACTTTATCCTGGGCTGGAACCTGCAGCTGGCGTTCGGCGAGGACATGGGCGATACCACTGCACTGCCGCCGTATCGCAACTTTTTTGCCGGTGGCCCGGACTCGGTGCGCGGCTTTCGCCAGAGTCGCCTGGGCCCGCTGGACTCCATTGGCAATGCCTATGGCGGCAATATGTTAACCGTCAGCCAGCTGTCGTTGATCGTGCCGACCCCGGAGAAGCTGGCGGCATCGGCTCGCGTGTCGCTGTTTTGGGACGTTGGCAACGTGTTCAGCACCAATTCGACGGTTTTCCGCGATTTAAGCACCGTGGCGGGGGTACCCGGGGACATCCGCGACTTTGATTTTTCTGTGGACTCGCTTCGTCAATCGGCCGGTATCGCGGTAGAATGGCTGGCTCCGCTGGGGACATTCCGGTTCAGCTATGCGACGCCTTTCAATACGGAGGACGCCATCAGAGACCCGGACACCGGCGCGATTCTGAGACGCGGCGACGACCTCGAGCGTTTCCAGTTTTCCATTGGCCGCTCGTTTTAGAGCAGCCGCTTTTTTTAGTGTGTGACACGAGTGACAACCGAAATGAATAAATTGACCTTTGCACTGATTAGCCTCGTCGCCATGGTATCGACTGCCACGGCTCAGGCCGCTGACCTCAATGTCGGCTTTGTAAATGTGCAACGACTGCTGGCCGACGCGCCGCAAGCCAAGTCTTCCATGCAGGCTCTGCAGGACGAATTCGCACCGCGACTGCGCGGCCTGAAAGACCAGGAAACCGAATTCAAGTCGCAGGCCGAAAAGCTGCAGCGCGATGGCGCTGTTATGGCTGACGCCGAGCGACTGGAAGCCGAGCGCGCACTGCGTGACAAACAGCGTGATCTGGTGCGTCGACAGGAAGAGTTTGGCGAAGACTTCAACCTGCGTCGCAACGAAATTTTGGGCCAGCTGCAAAAATCGCTGATGGAAGAAGTACAGACCTTTGCACGCAACCAGAGCTACGACCTCATCGTCGGTGACGGCATTCTGTTTGCCAGCGAGCGAGTGGACGTGACGCCGCAGATCCTGTCGGGTCTGGAAAGCCGTCACAACTCTTCCAAGTAAGTCCTGACGGACCGGCTATGTCGCGCACCGACGAAGCCCCGCGTGCGCTGCCGATCGGCGAGCTCGCCACGCGCTTTGGCTGCGATGTGGTGGGCGACCCCGACGTCACCGTGCACCGCGTCGCGACCTTGTCGGGCGCGGTCCAGGGTGATCTGAGCTTTCTTGCCAATTCCAAGTACCGGCGCTTTCTCGAGAACACCGCAGCAAGCGCTGTGGTCGTGGCCGAAGAGGACGCCGAGCGCTGTGCCACCAACGCACTGATTGCTCGCGATCCCTACGTGACCTACGCGCGCATCGCGCAAATTTTGCACCCAATGCCGACACGTTCTCCCGGGCGTCATGCCGCAGCGGTGTGTGCGGCCGACGCCCATATTGCGGCGAGTGCCTCGATCGGCCCTGGCGCGGTGATCGAGAGCGGCGCGCGCATCGGCGAGCGGGTCATCATCGGGCCCAACTGCGTGGTCGGTGAGCACGCATCCATTGGCGACGACAGCCGCCTGGTGGCCAACGTGACCGTTTGCCACGGCGTCCGTCTGGGGCAGCGCGTCACGATTCATCCTGGCGCGGTGATCGGCGCCGATGGTTTTGGCTACGCGCGCGATCCCGACGGTTGGATAAATGTGCCGCAGGTCGGCAGTGTGGAAGTGGGCGACGACGTCGACATTGGCGCGAGCACCACCATTGATCGTGGCGCTGTGGAAGATACAGTCATCGGCCACGGGGTCAAAATTGATAACCAGATCCAGATCGGCCACAACGTGCGTATCGGTGAGCACACTATCATCGCTGCCTGTTCGGGTGTTTCGGGCAGCACCGTCATTGGCAAACGCTGCCTGATCGCAGGTGCGGTTGGATTCGTGGGTCATTTGAATATCGCCGACGACGTGACCATCACCGGCCAGACCATGGTTAACCGCTCGATACCGGAGGCGGGCGTCTATTCCAGCGCGTTGCCCATGGACGACGCTGTGCGCTGGCGCAAAAACAGCGCGCGTTTCCGACGCCTCGATGATCTGGCTCGCACGGTCAAGCGTCTGGAGAAAAAGGTGGACGGCCGGGACTAAGCGCTGGCAATATTTCGTTTGCGTTAACCACTTTGCGAGCTCTTGGCGAATGGGCACCAGTACCACCATGGATATTCACGCGATACTCAAGCAGTTGCCGCATCGCTACCCGTTTCTGCTGGTTGATCGCGTTCTCGACTGCCGGCCTGGCGAAACGCTGCAGGCCATCAAGAACGTGACCATCAACGAGCCGTTTTTTCAGGGCCACTTTCCCCAGCGCCCGGTCATGCCCGGAGTGATTATTCTCGAAGCGCTGGCCCAGGCCACGGGGCTGCTGGCGTTTGCCACCGTCGGCAGCACGCCCGACGACAACACGCTGTACTACTTCGTGGGTATCGACAAGGCACGTTTTCGCAAGCCGGTCGAGCCGGGTGATCAACTGCTCATGGACGTCAAGCTAGAGCGCCATCTAAAGAAAGTCTGGAAGTTCTCGACCCGGGCCACGGTCGACGGCACGCTCGTGGCGTCCGCCGAAATGATGTGCGCACCCTCGGAATTTGAGCCTTGATTCATCCAACTGCCGTCATCGATCCGGGCGCGACGCTGGCCGATGATGTAGAGGTGGGCGCCTACTCTGTCATTGGCGCCAACGTGAAGATTGGCGCGGGCACCAGAATCTGGCCACATGTTGTGATTGAAGGACCGACTGAGATCGGGCGCGACAATCAGATCTATTCGTTTTGCTCAGTCGGCGCGGCGCCGCAGGACAAGAAATACGCTGGCGAAGACACGACGCTTGCGATCGGCGATCGTAACGTCATACGCGAGAGCTGCACGCTCAATCGCGGCACCATCCAGGATCGCGGGCACACCAGCATCGGCAATGACAACTGGATCATGGCCTATGTGCACGTGGCGCACGATTGCGATGTGGCCGACCATACGGTGCTGGCCAACAACGTGACCCTGGCAGGTCATGTCAGCGTGGGCGATCACGCTATCCTCGGTGGCTTCACCAAGGTGCATCAGTTCTGTCGTATTGGCGCGCACGCGTTTTGCAGCATGAACAGCGATCTGAATCGCGATGTGCCACCGTTTGTGACGGCGTCCGGGCGCATGGCCGTCCCGCGTGGTGTCAATGCCGAAGGACTCAAGCGGCGCGATTTTACGAGCCAGCAAATCCGCAATATACGCAACGCCTATAAAGTGGTTTATCGGCAGGATCTCAAGCTTGAGGATGCACTGGCTGAGCTGGACCGACGCGTCGGCGAGCAGCCGGAGCTGGCCGAGTTTATCGAGTTCGTCCGCAGCAGCGAACGCAGCATTATTCGCTGATGCTCACCGTCGGCGTCATCGCCGGTGAGGCGTCCGGCAGCATGCTTGGCGCCGGCCTGATCCGCGCTTTGCGCGAGCGCCACGACAACGTGCGCATCGTTGGCGTGGGCGGTGACGACATGGCCGAGCTCGGAGCCGAGCTGTGGTTGCCGGCCCGAGAACTCGCGGTTATGGGTCTGGCCGAAGTGGTGCGGCATCTTCCGCGGCTGCTGCGCCATCGCAAGTTTCTGCGCCAACGTTTTCTCGACGCCCAACCCGATGTGTTTGTCGGCATCGATCTGCCTGATTTCAATCTGGGTGTATCGAGTTGGCTGCGCGCGCGGGGTGTGCGCACCATTCAGTACGTCAGCCCATCGGTCTGGGCATGGCGCGAAAAACGGGTCAAGAAGATCGCGCAGGCCGTCAACGAAGTGTTGTGTTTGCTGCCGTTTGAACCAGACTTTTATGCCCGCCACGACGTCGCCGCTCGTTTTGTGGGTCATCCACTTGCCGACGATATCGCCGAGGCGCTGCCGCGCGAGCCGGCCCGAGGTCGACTGGGGCTCGCGACACAGGGGCGCGTGCTGGCCGTGTTGCCCGGTAGTCGTCAGGGCGAAATCGCGGCGACCGGCCCGGTGTTTGCTGCGGCGGCGCAGACGCTGCAGCAGGCCGACCCGGATTTGAACATTGTGATCCCCATTGCCGATGAAGCGCTGCGCGAGCCGTTGCAGACGCTTTTTGCCATCCACACGCCGTCACTGCGCGTCCAGTGGCTGGCGGGCCAGGCGCGCGATGCGATGGCGGCCTCTGACACGGTGTTGCTGGCATCAGGCACAGCAACGCTCGAGGCCATGCTGATCGGTCGTCCGATGGTCGTCGGCTACCGACTGGCAGGCGTGACATCTTTCCTGTTGCGACGACTGTCGATGATCAACATTCAGCATTTCTCGCTGCCCAATCTTCTGGCCGACGAGGCGCTCGTGCCCGAGCTGCTGCAGGAGGCGCTGACCGTTGACGCCGTGGTTGCCGCGGTGCGTGAGCGCCTCTATGCACAGGATGGCTGCGCTGCCTTGCTCGCGCGCTTTGACCAGATGCGCGGCAGGTTGGCCAACGACGCCAGCGCGCACGCTGCACAGGCCGTACTGGAGCATGCGCGCCTGTGAAAGTGGTGGCGGGTGTGGATGAGGCGGGGCGCGGACCGCTGGCCGGGCCGGTCGTCGCGGCGGCCGTCATTCTCGGCGACCATCCGGCGCTTGAGGCGGTCAACGATTCGAAGAAACTGACCCACAAGCAGCGCATTTGTCTGGCCGATCTGGTGATCGAGCACGCCACGGCCTTTTTTGTTGCAAGCGCCACGCAGCATGAGATTGATTCGCTAAATATCCTGAATGCCACACATTTGGCCATGCAGCGCGCCGTCGCCGGGCTGTCTATGTGTCCGAACTTCGTACGGGTGGACGGCAACCGGCGTCCCGACTTCTTCTGGAACGACGTACCATTGGAGGCCGAATGTCTCATCGGCGGAGACGCGCTGGATCGCTCGATCGGCGCTGCCTCCATCATGGCGAAGGTGTGGCGCGATCAATATATGCACAATCTTGATCAACAGTATCCGCAGTTTGGATTTGCCAGACACAAGGGCTATCCAACGGCCGCCCACGTGGCGGCGCTCAAGACGCACGGTCCGTGTCCGGAGCATCGTCGCTCCTATAAACCGGTGCGGCGCGCCCTGAGGCCAGATCAGCAATGACCAGCGCGGCCGAGTTTGTTCATCTTCGCGTGCACACCGAGTATTCGCTGCGCGACAGCGTGGTGCGCGTCGGCCCGTTGATGGAGGCCGTGGCGAACGGCGGCATGCCCGCCGTTGCGATCACGGATGACACCAACCTCTTTGCGCTGGTCAAGGCGTGGCGCAAGGCACTCGATCATGGCGTCAAACCGATCATCGGCGCGGATCTGTGGGTGCGTGACGATACCGACGAGCCGCCCACGTTGTTGACGGTCTTGTGTCAGCACCACGCGGGATTTTTAAATCTCTCGGCGCTGATTACCCGGGCCTACCTTGAGGGTCAGGTGCTTGGCCGGGCGCTGGTGCATCGTGACTGGCTTACGCCTGACTCGACCGACGGTCTGATTGCCCTGTCGGGTGGGCACGTCGGTGCGATAGGGCGCAGCCTGCTCGGGCAGCATCCGGAGAATGCGCGCGAGGTCGCTCGCTGGCACACACAGCTGTTCCCGGACCGTTTTTACATCGAGATCAGCCGCACCGGTCGTGCGGATGAAGATCGCTATCTGCACGCCGCGGTGCGTCTTGCCTCCGACCTGGGTATCCCACTGGTGGCGACCAACGACGTACGCTTTCTCGACGCCGCCGACTTTGTCGCCCACGAAGCACGCGTGTGCATTCACGGCGGCTACACGCTCAGCGATCCGCGCCGGCCGAAGGTTTACACCGATCAACAGTCGCTGCGCAGCGCGGCCGACATGCGGGAGCTGTTCGCAGATCTGCCCGAGGCCGTGGACAACACCGTTGCTGTGGCGATGCGTTGCTCCCTCGAGCTCAATCTGGGCGACAGCGTGCTACCGGAGTTTCCGATTCCCGACGGGCGCAGCGCGGCACAGGCGCTGGCCGATTTTGCGCGCGAAGGATTAGCGCAGCGGCTGGCCGAGGCGGGCCAGGCGCGCAGCGAGGGCTACGACGAACGCCTTGCCACCGAACTGGGCGTGATCGAGTCCATGGGCTTTCCGGGCTATTTCCTGATCGTGGCCGACTTTATCCGCTGGGCGCGCGAAAACGATGTGCCCGTTGGCCCGGGCCGCGGCTCCGGTGCGGGATCGCTGGTGGCCTACTGTCTGCGCATCACCGATCTTGATCCGCTGGAATACGATTTGCTGTTTGAGCGTTTTCTCAATCCCGAACGCGTGTCGATGCCCGACTTCGACGTCGACTTTTGCATGGACGGCCGCGACCGTGTGATCGACTATGTGGCCGAACGCTACGGCCGCGAACGCGTTTCGCAGATCATCACCTACGGCACGATGGCGGCCAAGGCCGTGGTGCGCGACGTCGGGCGTGTGCTGGGCCATCCCTACGGGTTTGTCGATCGGATCGCCAAGCTGATTCCGTTCGAGATTGGCATGACGTTGTCGCAGGCGATGTCGCAGGAGGCCGAGCTCAAACAGCTTTACGATGACGACGACGAAGTGCGCGCGCTGCTGGATCTGGCGCTGCGTCTCGAGGGTCTGGCACGTAACGCCGGCAAGCACGCCGGTGGGGTCGTGATCGCGCCGTCGAAACTCACGGATTTCACGCCGCTGTACTGTGAAGAGGGCAGTGACAGCACCGTCACACAGCTCGACAAGGACGACGTCGAGGCAGCCGGGCTGGTCAAGTTTGACTTCCTCGGGTTGCGCACGCTGACGATCATCGACTGGGCGGTCAAAACCGTGAATCGTGCGCGGGCCAAAAACGGCGAAGCGCCGCTGGTGCTTGAAAAGCTGCCAATGGACGATGCCGGTGCGTTTGATCTGCTCAAGCGCTGTGCGACGACCGCCGTGTTCCAGCTTGAATCGCGCGGTATGAAAGACCTGATTAACCGTCTGCGACCCGACAGCTTTGACGACATCGTGGCGCTGGTCGCGCTGTTTCGTCCCGGTCCGCTGCAGTCGGGCATGGTGGATGATTTCATCAAGCGCAAACACGGCGAAGAGCAGGTCGAGTACCCTCATCCGGCGCTGCAGTCCATTCTTGAGCCGACCTACGGCGTCATTTTGTATCAGGAACAGGTGATGCAGATTGCGCAGGAGCTGGCCGGCTATTCGCTCGGCGGCGCCGACCTGCTTCGTCGCGCGATGGGCAAGAAAAAAGCCTCGGAGATGGCCAAGCAGCGCGCCGTGTTTGTGGAGGGCAGCGTTGCCAACGGCGTGGACAAAGATCGGGCGATGTACATCTTCGATCTGATGGAGAAATTCGCGGGCTACGGTTTCAACAAGTCGCACTCCGCGGCCTACGCGGTGTTGTCCTACCAGACCGCCTGGCTCAAAGCGCATTACCCTGCCGCGTTCATGGCTGCCGTGCTGTCGGCCGATCTGGACAACACCGACAAGATCGATTTGCTGATCCGTGACTGCCGCGAGCAGGGCCTGACGCTGGCGCCGCCGGACGTGAATGCCTCGATGTACGAGTTCACCGTGGGTGACACCCACGACATCGTCTACGGTCTTGGTGCCATCAAGGGGGTCGGGCGCGGCGCGATCGAGTCGATCCTTGAGAGCCGCGAGCAGGATGGGCCGTACCGCGATCTGGATGATCTGTGCACACGTGTGGATCTGCACAAGCTCAACAAGCGCGCGTTCGAGGCGTTGGTCAAAGCAGGGGCGCTCGACTCGCTGGGAGAACATCGCGCGGCGCTGCTTGACGATCTGCCCGACGCGCTGCGCGCGGCAGAACAGCGTGCCAAAGACGAGGCGGCCGGCCAGTCGGATCTGTTTGGCGGCGGTGGCGACACACCCGCGCAAACGGCACCGCGACGCAAACGCCAGCTACCACCGCCGCACAGTGAAGATCTGCTGGCTATGGAAAAGCAGGCGCTCGGACTGTGGCTGTCGGGGCATCCGATTGATGCGGTGCGTCGCGAGCTAACGGACCTTGCCGGCAATACGATCGAGAAACGCCTGAGTGCGCTCGGACCGCCACCGACTGACGGTCAGCGTCGTCGCGGCACGCCCATTCTCGTGGGTGGATTGATCGATCAGATTCAGCGCCGCGGCGGGCGCATGAATCTGGCTCTGGACGACTGCAGTGCGCGGGTCGAGGTGAGTCTCAACGAAGAGCAGGTGGAGCAGTACCGCAGCGTGATCGGCAAGGAACGCATCGTGCTGGTCGAAGGCCTCGTGCGGCACGATGATTTTCTCAATGACTGGCGCATCAACGCGAGGCATATCGAGTCGCTGGACGCGGCGCGGGCGCGCTGTGCGACGCACGTGCTACTGAACCTCGCTGGCGGCATTGCCAGCACCGAATTTATCCATGCGCTGCGCGAAACGCTCAGCCCCTATCGCCCGGGACGCTGCGTGGTGCACGTGCATTACCGCGGCGAGGTGGCAGCAGCACGGCTGACGCTTAGCGAGGAATGGAACGTGACGCCGAGCGGGGCGCTGCTGCGCGACCTGTCTGCGCTGGTCGGTGAGGAGGGTGTGCGGCTCGCCTATCCGGCAAATCTGTCGTTCGATGCGCCGGCGGAACAAAGCATGGCCAGCGGCATGTCATTTTAAGGTAAGCTTGCGCGCCATGGATATGAAGTTTCTGGACTTTGAGCAGCCCATCGCGGAGCTCGAAGCGAAAATCGAACAGCTCAAGTACGTCACCGAAGACGAGCCCGGGCTCGACATCAACGAAGAAGTCGAACGCCTGACGGCCAAGTGCGAACAGCGCACGTCGGAAATTTTTTCGGATCTGAGCGACTGGCAAATTGCCCAGCTCGCCCGGCATCCGCAGCGTCCTCACACCTCTGACTACGTCGAACACGCGTTTGAGGACTTTCAGGAACTCGCGGGCGATCGCGCGTTTTCAGACGACAACGCCATCCTGGGCGGTCTGGCGCGACTCGATGGTCGGCCCGTCATGGTCATCGGCCATGAGAAAGGTCGCAACACACGCGACAAGGTCAGGCGCAATTTCGGTATGCCGCGGCCTGAGGGCTATCGCAAGGCGCTGCGCCTGATGCGCATGGCCGAGCGTTTCAAGATGCCGGTGATCACGTTTGTGGATACCCCGGGGGCCTACCCGGGCATCGGCGCCGAAGAGCGCGGGCAGAGTGACGCCATTGCGCGCAATCTGGCTGCCATGGCGCAATTGAGAACACCGATCGTCTCGCTGGTGATCGGCGAAGGTGGCTCCGGTGGCGCGCTGGCCATCAGCGTTGCGGACCAGATGTTCATGCTGAGCTATTCGGTGTATTCGGTTATTTCACCGGAAGGCTGTGCATCCATTTTGTGGAAGAGCGCCGATCGTGCCGAGACGGCCGCCAAGGCCATGGGCATTACCGCCGAGCGATTGCACTCTCTTGGGCTCATCGATCGGGTCATCACCGAGCCCGTTGGCGGCGCGCATCGCGACGTGCCCAAAATGGCCGCTTCGATCAAGGCTCAGGTGCTCGATGCGCTGGCGATGCTCGACGGCATGGATACCGATGCATTGGTCGCGCGACGTCTGGAGCGACTGGCCGCCTACGGCGATTACAAGGAAGGGTGAGCGAGTCTTTCTCGCCGCAATTCGTTAACGCCAGACTGACGTCACTGGGCGGTCAGCCGGGTCAGCGCTACGTGTGCGCGGTGTCCGGCGGTGCCGATTCTCTGGCGCTTGCCCATGCGCTCGGTCAGACTGATCTGGACGTGCGCCTCGTGCACGTCAATCATCACCTGCAGACAGATAGCGATCAGTGGGCGCGGCAAATGACCGAGTTTGCGGCGCAGGCGTCTGCCGATCTGACGATCCTTGATGTTTATCCCGATGCCGATGCAAACATCGAGGCGCAGGCGCGCGAGGCGCGCTACGCGGCGCTGGCCGAGCATCTCGAACTCGGCGAGATTTTGCTCACCGGCCATCATCAAGAGGATCAGGCCCTCACCGTTTTGCTTCAGCTGCTGCGCGGCGCCGGCCCCGCGGGCCTTTCGGCGATGCCGCACAAAGGCAGGTGCGGTCCGCATCTGCAATGGCGGCCGTTGCTCGAGACCAGCGCACAGACACTTCGCAACTATGCGCGTGATCATCGGCTGCCGGTGATCGAAGACCCTTCCAACGCGGACGAGCGATTTGCGCGCAATTTTTTGCGCGCAAACGTGGTGCCGCTGCTTGAAGCCCGCTGGCCGGCCTACGCGCGCACGCTCACACGCAGCGCGGCGCACTG
>CAZXCL010000007.1:41193-58061 GCA_964639265.1 uncultured Gammaproteobacteria bacterium
GTTTCTGTTACCTTTAGCTCCCGTCTCGTGGTGCGCACAGCGCCCTTCATTCTGCAGGCGGAGAAGTCATGACGCGCTTTATTTTTGTCACCGGTGGTGTGGTGTCCTCGTTGGGCAAAGGCATCGCGGCGGCGTCCCTTGGAGCGATTCTTGAGGCACGCGGCCTTAGCGTGTCGATGATCAAGCTCGATCCCTACATCAACGTCGATCCCGGCACCATGAGTCCGTTCCAGCACGGCGAGGTGTTCGTGACCCACGACGGCGCGGAAACCGACCTCGACCTTGGCCACTACGAGCGCTTCGTGACCACCGTCACCGGTCGCAACAGCAACTTCACGACCGGCCGCATTTACGATGCAGTGATCCGTAAAGAACGTCGCGGCGATTATCTTGGCGCGACTGTGCAGGTCATTCCGCATGTGACCGACGAGATTATTCAGAGCGTGCGTCGTGGCGCCGGCGATGCCGACGTGTGCATCGTCGAAATTGGCGGCACCGTGGGCGACATCGAGTCACTGCCGTTTCTCGAGGCGATTCGTCAGTTCGGCGTTGAAGCCGGCGAAGGCATGGCGCTGTATTTGCATCTGACGCTGGTGCCCTATATCGCCGCGGCGCGAGAACTCAAAACCAAGCCGACCCAACACTCGGTCAAGGAAATGCGCTCCATTGGTATCCAGCCCGACGTCTTGCTGTGCCGCGCCGATCGTCCGATCCCGCGCGATGAGCGGCGCAAGATCGCGCTGTTCACCAATGTGGATCCGCGCGCTGTGGTGCAGGGCGTCGATGCCGACGACATCTACAAGATTCCGCTGCTGCTCAATCAGGAAGGCCTGGACGACATCGTGGTCGAGAAACTCGGACTCGAGTGCCCGCCGGCCGATCTGTCGGTCTGGAAGCGCGTGGTCGAGGCCAAAGACAACGTCAAGGGCGAGGCGAACATCGCCATGGTCGGCAAGTACGTCGATTTTCGCGATTCGTACAAGTCGCTGTCCGAGGCGCTCATGCATGCCGGCCTGCATACCGGCACGCGGGTCAACATCCACTATTTTGAATCTCAGGCTGTGGCCGAGCAGGGCGTTGAGTGCCTCAAGGGGATGGATGCCATTCTTGTGCCCGGCGGCTTCGGCGAGCGCGGCTTTGAAGGCAAGGTGGAAACCGTACGCTTCGCACGCGAAAACAACGTGCCGTTTCTCGGCATCTGCCTTGGTCTGCAGGTGGCCGTGGTCGAGTACGCGCGCAATGTCGCGGGCATCAGCGGTGCCGTCAGCACCGAGATGAACCCCGAGGGCAGCGACCCGGTGATTGCGCTCATAACCGAATGGCGCGATGAGAGCGGCGAGGTGGAGCAGCGCAGCGAGGCCTCCGACAAAGGTGGCACCATGCGTCTGGGCGGACAGCGCTGTCTGCTCGGCGAAGACACGCTGGCGCGAAAAATCTACGACGCGGACAGCGTGGTCGAACGTCATCGCCATCGCTACGAATTCAACAATCACTATCTCGATACGCTGCGCGAGCAGGGCATGGTGTTCTCAGGCCGCTCGGAAGACGATCTGGTCGAAATTGTGGAACTGCCGGATCATCCCTGGTTTTTGGCCTGCCAGTTCCATCCGGAATTCACTTCGACCCCGCGCAACGGTCATCCGCTGTTTTCCGGCTTTGTTACCGCTGCGCGTCAGTACGGTGAAGGCCGCAAGCCGCAGCTTGCCTCCTCTCGCGCCGAGGGCTGATCCATGGATTTATGCGGATTTGAGGTCGGCAATGAGCGGCCGTTTTTCCTGATTGCCGGTCCCTGCGTGGTCGAGAGCGAGCAGCTGAGTATTGATACAGCCGGCACGCTCAAGGAGATCACTGCCGAGGTTGGCGTCCCGTTCATTTTCAAGTCGTCCTATGACAAGGCCAATCGTTCGTCGCACAAGAGCTTCCGTGGCCCAGGCATCGACAAGGGCCTGGAGATTCTGGCCAAGGTCAAAAAACAGATTGGTGTCAGCGTGCTGACCGATGTCCACGAGGACACGCCGTTTGCCGACGTGGCCGAGGTCGTGGACGTGCTGCAGACGCCGGCGTTCCTGTGCCGCCAGACCAACTTTATTCAGCGCGTGGCAAGCGCGGGGCGACCGGTCAATATCAAGAAAGGTCAGTTCCTGTCGCCATGGGAGATGGCCAACGTGGCCGACAAGGCTAAAGCCACGGGCAACGAGCAGATCATGCTGTGTGAGCGCGGGTTTTCGTTTGGCTATCAGAACCTCGTCTCCGACATGCGTTCGCTGCCGGTCATGCGCCAGACCGGGTGCCCGGTGGTGTTTGATGCCACGCATTCGGTGCAACTGCCCGGCGGCAAAGGCACCGCCAGTGGCGGTCAGCGCGAGTTTGTGGCGGTGCTGGCGCGCGCGGCGATGGCGGTTGGCGTGGCCGGCGTGTTCGCCGAAACGCACCCGAATCCGGCCGAAGCGCTCAGCGACGGCCCCAACGCCTGGCCGTTGGACAAAATGAAAGACCTGCTGACGATGCTCAAGGACATCGACAGCATTGTGAAACGCAGTCCCTATGTCGAAGACGGCATGATGGGTCAATAGACGAGATTGAGCATGAGCAAAGTTAAACACGTGCAGGCGCGACAGGTTATCGATTCGCGCGGCAATCCCACGGTCGAGGCCGACGTTACACTCGAAGACGGGTCGTTTGGTCGTGCGGCGGTGCCCTCGGGCGCCTCGACGGGCACGCGCGAAGCGGTCGAGCTGCGCGACGGCGACAAATCGCGTTATCTCGGCAAGGGCGTCACCAAAGCCGTAGACAATGCCAACACCACGCTCGCCAAGGTTGTCATTGGCCGCGATGCCGCGGATCAGCAGGGGCTTGATCAGGCGATGCTTGAGGCCGACGGCACCGACAACAAGAGCAAATTGGGCGCCAACGCGCTGCTCGCGGTATCGATGGCCAGCGCGCACGCCGCGGCGCGCTCGAAAAACCGGTCGTTGTTTCGCTGGATCGCCGAGCTTGCCGGTAACAGCGGGCCGCTGACGCTGCCGGTGCCGATGATGAACATCATCAATGGGGGCGCCCATGCCGATAACAGCGTCGATATCCAGGAATTCATGATTCTGCCGGTGGGCGCGGACAGCTTTTCCGAAGCGCTGCGCTGTGGCGCTGAAATTTTCCACGCGCTGAAAAAAGTGCTGCATGATCGCGGGCTGAACACGGCTGTGGGCGACGAGGGCGGCTTCGCGCCGGATCTCGAATCCAACGAAGCGGCGCTGAGCGTGATTCTTGAGGCGATCGACAACGCCGGTTACGAAGCCGGGCGCAGCGTCATGCTGGGTCTCGATGTGGCCAGCTCAGAGTTCTACAAAGACGGTGAGTACGATCTGGCGTCAGAGAATCGGCGTTTTGATGCCAACGGCTTTACCGATTACCTGGCCGATCTGATCGATCGCTATCCCATCATCACGGTGGAAGACGGCATGGATGAGAGCGATTGGGCCGGCTGGAAAACGCTGACTGATCGGGTAGGCAAGACCACGCAGCTTGTCGGCGACGATCTGTTTGTGACCAACACCAGCATTCTCAAGCGCGGCATCGACGAGGGCATCGGCAATTCGATCCTGATCAAGCCCAACCAGATCGGTACGCTCAGCGAGACACTGGCGGCGATTGCGATGGCCGATGCGGCCGGCTTCTCTGCGGTCGTGTCGCATCGCTCGGGCGAAACCGAGGATGCCACCATCGCCGATATTGCCGTCGGCACGCGCGCCACGCAGATCAAAACCGGGTCGCTGTCACGCTCTGACCGGATTGCAAAATACAATCAACTTTTGCGAATTGAGGCAGAACTGGGCAAAGACGCGCTATACTCGCCTGGAAACGCCTTTAGTGTTACGCTGTAAGTAGTTGGTTAAGCCCTGATTTCTCGCCTTTGACCTTGGTTTCTCGCCGCAAACATGAAACGTGCCGCCTTCATCACCTTTGCCATCGTCTTCACGGCGCTGACCTACCGACTCCTGCTGTCGGACGCCGGCATGCGCACGGTCTGGCGGCTGGGGCATGAGATTGAGCAGCAGCAGGAAGCCAACGACCAGATGCGCCAGCGCAATGCGGCGCTCAAAGCTGAGGTTGTTGATCTGCGCAACGGACTGGAGGCGATCGAGGAGCGGGCCCGGGCCGATCTTGGCATGACCCGCGATACCGAGACCTTCTTTCAGGTGGTCGATCGCGGCGCCGCGGCCAACGTTCTGCGCTAGGCTTATTTTTCCGATGCCAGTCCGATGACGTCGAGCGAGGCGTCACAGTCACCCGATCAAATTGAGATCCATCCCGGCCGTCATGCGTTCGGCGAACCTGCGTGCGCGGCCGTGCTGCGCGCGCAGCCAGCGGATTTTCAGGTGACGGAGATTCTCGGCTTCGAGCCCAGTGATGAGGGCCCGCACGCGCTTTTGCTGGTGGAGAAGACCGGGCTCAACACGCTGGATCTTCTGCCGCAAATCGCGAGAGTGGCCGGCGTGCGCGTGCGCGACCTTGGTTACTGCGGTCTCAAGGATCGTCACGCCGTTACGCGTCAATGGGTGTCGCTGCCGGCTAACAAGGCAGCGCAGGCCGAAACCTGGCAGGGCGACAACTGGCGTGTGGTCGAGCGGCGTGCCAATCGGCGCAAGCTCAAACTTGGTGCCCATGCGCGTAATCAGTTTGTGCTGCGTCTGACCGGCGTGGAGGGCGATGCCGCGTCGCTTGGCGATCGCGCCGCGCAGATTCGAGCACACGGCGTGCCCAACTATTTCGGTGAGCAGCGCTTTGGTCATGACGGCGACAACCTGCGCCGTGCACGGCGCTGGTTTGTCGACGGGGTTGATCTGGGGCGACGTCAGCGTCGATTCGCGCTGTCCGCAGCGCGTTCGTGGTTGTTCAATCGCGTGCTCAGCCGGCGTGTCGCCGACGATCAGTGGCGCACCCCGCTCGACGGCGAGCCGCTGTGTCTTGCCGGTAGCCGCAGTTTTTTTCGGCCCACGGCCGAGGATGCGGACGATGTTGCGGAGCGACTGGCGCGATTTGATGTGCATCCGAGCGGTCCGTTGTGGGGCAAGGGTGAATCCCCCGCGCGTTCGGCGTGTGCTGAGCTCGAGGCGTCCGTGGTCTCCACACTGCCTTGGCTTGCCAAGGGGCTCGTGGCCGAGGGTTTGCGTCAGGAGCGCCGGCCGCTGCGCTTGCCCGTGCACGCGTTCGCGCTTGAGCTGGAGGGTGAGGTTTTGACCGCGACGTTCGAGCTTGCCAAGGGCAGCTTTGCCACGGCCGTGGTGCACGAGCTTGCACGGGTCAACGGTGGGCGCGTTCTGGCCTGATCGGATTTACGCGTACGCCAGCAGTACGTAGAGCGCGCCGCTGCCACCATCGTTGGGCCTGGCCGTGCTGAAGGCATGAACATCTTCGTGCTTGCGCAGCCAGCGTGCGACGCGCGGTTTGAGAACCGGGCCTCGATGTCCCGAGCCCTTGCCTTTTCCGGTGATCACACGCACGCAGCTGTGGCGATGCCAGGCGCACTCGGCCAGAAACTCGCGCAGTGCCTCGCGGGCCTGCTCTGTGGTCAGTCCGTGCAAATCGATCTCGGCCCCGAGCGTAAACTGCCCGCGCTTGAGTTTTTTCAGGACGCCGCGCTTGAGACCGGGGCGGGCAAAAAAAAGCTCTTCGCCGGTGCCAAGAAGGGTGGGGTCGGGATTGCCGTTCATGGCCTCGTCGAGCACGGCGTTGTGCTCCTGACGCGTGAAGCGCGCACGCGGTGTGGGCCGGTCGCGCTCGAAATGCACGCGATCATTCTTGATCGGCCGGGCGCCTTCTACCGCGCGCCGAAAGGCGTCAAAGTCGTTGTCATCCGAGCCCATGGCCGTGTCTCCGAATGTCGCTTCTACGGCGCGACCTGAGCACGATGCCAGGCCCCCAACAGGACGCGGCGACCGCGTCTGGTTTCGCGTATATTAGCGGCTCCCGAACTCAAGATACTGTGACGTGAAAATACTTGCCAGCAATGATGACGGCGTCCACGCCCGCGGCCTGAAAACGCTCGTTGAACATATTTCGGCGATCGCTGATGTGGTCACGGTTGCGCCGGATCGCAATCGCAGCGGCGCGAGCAATTCGCTGACCCTCGACGTGCCGCTGCGCGTCGGACGTCTGAGCGACTCGGTCTACAGCGTCAACGGCACGCCCACCGATTGCGTGCACCTGGCCATCACTGGACTGTTTGAGTTTGAACCGAGCATGGTGATTTCCGGCATTAATCACGGCGCCAATCTCGGTGACGACGTGCTCTACTCAGGCACCGTGGCCGCCGCCATGGAAGGTCGCTTTCTGGGTCTGCCGGCCATCGCCATCAGCATGACCGGCGAGCGGCCGTTCAAGTTTGAAACGGCGGCCCGCGTGGCCGTCGAACTGGTCAAGCGCGTCGCCCAGCACACCTTGGATGTTGACACCATCTTGAATGTGAATGTGCCCAACATCGACTACGGCGAGCTCAAGGGCTTTAAGGTGTGCCGCCTTGGCCATCGGCACAAGGCGGAGGCCGTCATCAAGAAAGACGATCCGCGCGGCCATCCCATTTACTGGATTGGTCCGGCCGGGGAGCAGGCCGACTGTGGGCCGGGCACCGATTTTCACGCCGTTGAAGAGGGCTACGTGTCGATCACACCACTAACCGTCGATCTGACGCGTCGTGATCGCCTCGAGTCACTGGCCAGCTGGCTGGAATCCGCCGATGCATGATCCGCGTTTTCGCGGTATTGGCATGACGTCTGCGCGCACGCGCGATCGGCTGGTGTCGCGCCTGACCGAGCAGGGGATTACCAATCCCTCGATCCTTGAGCGGATTCGCGAATTACCGCGTCATGCGTTTGTCGATGAGGCGCTGGCGAGCCGTGCCTACGAAGATACGGCGCTGCCGATTGGACATGGCCAGACAATCTCCCAGCCTTACATTGTGGCGCGCATGACCGAGGCCCTGCTCGAGGGCGGGCCGCTCAACAAGGTGCTCGAAGTCGGCACCGGCTGCGGCTATCAGACAGCCGTACTCGCTCCGTTTGTTCGCTGGATCTATTCGGTCGAGCGCATTGCGCCGCTGGCCGAGCGCGCGAGCCGACTTCTGCGCGATCTGTCCATTCGCAACGCGCGCATCGAATACGGCGACGGGTTCGCCGGCTGGCCACGATTCGCGCCGTTCGACGGCATCATCGTCACCGCGGCACCGCCAGCACTGCCACAGGCGCTCGTGGATCAGCTTGGGGAAGGCGGGCGGCTGATCATTCCCGTGGGGAATTCCGAGCAGCAGCGTCTGGTTCGAGCGCGGCGCGAAAACGACAAGATTCACTACGATGACCTGGGCGATGCCAAGTTCGTGCCGCTCCTTGGGGGTGTGCGCTAGTGGCACTATTCCACGGTCTGTACGACCGCGTCATTGGCTGGTCGCGTCATCGCCACGCGAGCCGTTATCTCGGTGCGCTGAGCTTCGCCGAGTCCTCGTTTTTTCCGATACCGCCCGACGTCATGCTGGCGCCCATGACGCTGGCCGAGCCGTCCCGCGCCTGGCGCTATGCGTTGATTACCACGATAGCCAGTGTTCTGGGCGGACTGGCGGGCTATTTCATCGGCAAGTTTGCGCTCGACTGGGTCATGCCGATTCTGATCGAGCACGATTACAAGCATCACTATGACCATGCCGTTGCCTGGTTCGACAAGTGGGGTGTGATCGCGGTGTTTATTGCCGGCTTCTCACCGATTCCTTACAAAGTCTTCACCATTACCGCGGGCGCTGTGGGCATGGCGCTGCCGGCGTTTGCTGCGGCTTCGGTGGTTGGACGCGGCGCGCGCTTTTTCCTGATCGCCGGGCTGATTCGACTGGGCGGGGCCAGATTCGAGCGCGCCCTGCGCAAGCACATTGATCGTATTGCCATTGTGGGCACGATTGTTCTGGTGCTGTTGGTTTGGTGGCTCAAGACCTGAATCGGTTTCGATGGGCGCTGCTCATCGTTGTGGCGCTGGCCGTTGCGTTGTCCGGCTGCTCGGGCGCGGTGCGCTGGAACGAGAGTCCGTCGTCCGGCCGCAGCGCTGGGGCCAAGGCGCCTGCACGGGCGTCACGTGCGAGCGCACGGGTGCCGGCGCAGTACACGGTCAAGGCGGGTGATTCGCTCTATGCCATCGCGCATCGCTATCAGCTCTCTACGCGAGATATTGCCACCTGGAATCGGCTGGGTAGCGGTGAGCTGATTTTCCCCGGGCAGGTATTGCGCCTCACACCGCCCGCCAACTCCGCTTCGTCGAGCCCAGAGGCGAGCCGAGGGACGAGCTCAACAGGCACCGCGAGCCGGCCCAAACCGGCACCGACTGCGCCCAAAACGCCACCACCGACGTTCATCTGGCCCGCTGACGGCACTCTGGCCGGCAGTGACAATGACATTGAGGGTGTGGGTGAAGGGATTGATATTAAAGGCAAAATTGGCGCGCCGGTGCGCGCCGCTGCCGCAGGGCGCGTGGTCTACAGCGGCGACGGTTTGATCGGCTACGGGAATCTGCTTATTGTTAAACACAGTGAGCGATTTTTGACCGCTTACGGCTATAACAAGACGTTACTGGTTAAAGAGGGTGATTCGGTCGCCCGCGGCCAGACCATTGCCAGCATGGGACGCGCCCCCGATCGCAGCGTGAGGCTGCATTTCGAGATCCGGGACAACGGCAAGCCGGTGGACCCGGCGGCTTACTTGCCGCCGCGGCGCCGATAGGCGGCCTCACTTTCATCTTTTTTGCGCCTATATGAGGGAAAAGCACCACAAAGATCGCTAACTAAGACTGTACATCGGTCAATCCAGAAAAATGCCTGGGGGGGTAAAACAATGATTCATACGTCGACGGCCATCAAGACCACCGACCCTGCGACGATGTCGCCATGGGGTATGACGCAGACCGCGAAGCCGCGGGCGAGCTCAGATCCGACCCAAATCTATCTGAGTGAAATCGGTCGCTCGCCGCTGTTGACGGCGGATGAGGAAAAAAGCTTTGCGCGCGCGGCGCAGAGCGGCGATGAGGCCGCACGTCACCGGATGATCAAGAGCAACCTGCGTCTTGTGGTGAAAATCTCGCGCCGCTATCTGAACCGCGGCCTGCCGTTTCTCGATCTGATCGAGGAGGGCAACCTGGGCCTGATGCACGCGGTGGAAAAATTCGATCCCGAACGTGGATTCCGATTCTCCACCTATGCCACCTGGTGGATTCGACAAACCATCGAACGCGCCATCATGAATCAAAGCCGTACCGTGCGTTTGCCCATCCACGTGATCAAGGACATCAACGCATGCGTGCGCGTGCGCCGCGAACTGTCGCAGTCCACGGGCAAGGTGGCAACGGCGGAAGACGTCGCGGTAAAAATGTCGCGTCCGGCGGCCGAAGTGGCGCGGCTGTTTGAACTCAATGAGCGCATCACACTGACCACCGCCCCGAGCATTACACCCAACAGCGAACGCAGTCTGGTGGAGACCTTACCTGACAGCAATGTGCCGACCCCATCGGATGCCGCCCAGAATCGCAGTGTCAAAAGCGGTTTGTCGCGCTGGCTGGATCAGCTCAGCGGCAAGGAGCGCATTGTCGTGGAGCGTCGCTTTGGATTGTCAGGGCACGAGACACATACGCTTGAGCAGGTGGGCAAGACCATTGGTGTGACGCGTGAGCGAGTACGCCAGATTCAGCTGCGCGCGCTGGCGAATCTGCGCAACGTTTTGGAGTCTGAAGGCCTGTCGCTGGCCGACGCGCTGAACTAAGCCCGATCCGCCGCGGCCAGAATAATGGCCGCGGCCACTTCGCGGCCTTCGGCTAGCAGTACGTTGAACGTACGGCAGGCGGCGGCCGTGTCCATGACTTCCACGCCGACGCCGCGCTGCGCAAGCGGCGCGGTTTGCTCCGGTTTTGGAAACGCGATTGCCGCGCCCGTGCCAAGGATCAGGATTTTCGCGCCATCGTTCAGGATCGGCGTCCACAGCTCCGGGGTAATGTCCGCCACGCTTTTCACTGGCCAGTCATCGAGAACCGATTGCGAGGTGATCAGCACGCTGCTGCGGTAGGTCTGCTCCGCAATTTTTATCTCCCTATCGCCCAGGCCTCGGATCAGAAGCGGGCTGCTTTTGTCGTCTCGGGTCAGTTGCATTGGCTCAAAGCCCTGTTCAAGATGGCGGCCGTGAGTATACAAGAGCACGACGATGTCTCGCGCGTGGCGTATCGTGCCCGGCCGCACTGCGCCGTGACCTATGCGAACGCCGTAGACGCTGGCCTGTCCCAACTTGCGGCCGAGGTCGTCGCGCGCCGTGTCACCAAACTGACCGGCAACCTCGATGCCTGGTTTGAGCCCTCACTCAAGCATCTGCCCGATCCATCCAGACTGCCCGACGGAACGGCCGCTGCGCAGCGCGTTGCACGCGCCGTGATGCAGGGTGAGTGCATTGGGCTGTGTACCGATTACGACGTGGACGGCATCACCGCGCATACGCTGATCCGCGAAGCGCTCATGCAGAGCTTCGGGCATCCGCAGGCCTTGATTCGACCGTACATCGGGCATCGGCTGCACGACGGTTACGGACTGTCGGACAACGTATGCGAGCGTATCCTGGCGGACGAGAGGGTTCCGGATCTGATCATTACGGCCGATTGCGGCTCATCGGATGGCGCGCGCATTGATCGTCTCGCGGCGGCGGGGATCGAGGTAGTCGTAACCGACCATCACGGTATCCCGGCCAGCGGTGTGCCCGACGGCGCGCTGGCGACGGTCAATCCAAGCCGTGCGTATTCCAGGTTCGGCGATCCGGCGATCGCCGGCTGCGCCGTTGCCTGGTTTTTGATGGCGCTTGTGCGCACGGCCCTGATCCGCGCGGGCCATTTGCCAGCCGATGCGCCCAAACTGGCCGGCAGTCTCGATCTCGTGGCACTTGGCACCGTGGCCGATGCGGTGAGTTTGTTCAGCCCGACCAATCGGAGTCTCGTCACCGCCGGCCTGTCCATACTCAATCAGCGCGCGCGCCCGTGCTGGCAGGCGTTGGCCGAACTGCTGGGGCGAGGCGCAAAACGGTTCGAAGTGGATGACCTGGGGTTTCAGATCGGACCACGCATCAACGCGCGCGGACGGGTCGCCGATCCGCTGGCGGCGCTGAATTTTCTGACGGCCCCGGATCGCGAAACGGCTGCGCGCTATCTGCAGGTGCTTGATGAGGACAACCAGTCGCGACGCGATATCGAAAAGCGCATGGTCGACACGGCACGGCAGATCGCCGTGCAGGACTTGCGTCCCCAATCGCAGGTCGTCTGCGTGTATCACGATGATTTTCACCCTGGCGTGCAGGGAATCGTCGCGTCGCGTCTGCTCGAGCGCTTTGGTCGCGTCACGGCAGTCATGAGTCCGGCCGGGCGCGACGATCTGGTCTCCGGTTCACTGCGTTCTATTCCGGAGGTGGATGTGGGCCGGGCGCTGCGCGAGGTCAACGCCGCGCACGAGGGACTGCTGCATCGTTTCGGAGGGCATCCAATGGCTGCCGGAGTGTCGGTGGCGCGCACGGATCTGGCGGCGTTTCGCGACGCGCTGTGCGAAAGCGTGCGGGCGCAGCTTGGAGAAACGTTGCTCACCCCTGTGGTGTGGCACGACGGCACGTTGGCCGCGCAGCACTTGTGCATCGAGAGTATCGCCGCGCTGGATGCGTTGATTCCCTATGGCCGTGGTTTTGAGGCGCCGAGCTTTCACGGCGAGTTTTTCGTTGATGCCGTGCGCGCGGTGGGCGCCGATCCTGTGCATCTGTCGCTCAGCCTGAACATGGACGGTCTGGCCTGCCGTGCGATCTGGTTTCGTGCGCTCAGTCACGCTGAACAGCCATGGCCGGTCGCGGCCGGTGATCACGTTGAGGCCGTCTACCGACTGCAGCGCGATGACTATCGCGGCGGCAATTCAATTCAGCTGGTGGTCGAGCACGCGCGCGTGCTCTGAAAGAGGGGTCAATCCGCTCGTCAAACCTGTTAGACTTTCGCGCTTCGCGAAGCCGGACCAACCGACTAAAAATGGAAACCAACGCTCTTCAGACCATGATCGACGACCTCACCGAACGCACCGCTGCGTTGAGGGGGTATCTTTGACGTCGAGACGCGCACCGAGCGGCTCGCCGAGGTCGATCGCGAGCTAGAAGACCCCGACGTCTGGAATGACGCCGATCGTGCTACCGCCCTGGGTAAGGAACGTGCCACGCTGCAGGGCATCGTCGGCACGATTGCCGAGTTGGAGAACGGTCTGAACGACGCCGGCGAGCTGCTGGCCATGGCCATTGACGACGATGACATGGACACCTTTGAGGCAGTGTCGGCAGACGTCGACAGCCTGCTTGCCAACGTCGAAAAAATGGAATTCCAGCGCATGTTCTCCGGCGACCACGACGATGCCAGCGCGTTTGTCGATATCCAGAGCGGTGCTGGCGGCACCGAGGCGCAGGACTGGGCCAATATGCTGCTGCGGATGTACCTGCGCTGGGCCGAAGCGCACGATTTTAAAGCCGAGCTGATCGAAGCCTCCGAGGGTGAGGTCGCCGGCATCAAGAGCGCAACGATCCACGTGGTGGGTGACAACGCGTTTGGCTGGCTGCGCACCGAAACCGGCATCCACCGTCTGGTGCGCAAGTCGCCGTTTGATTCGAGCAACAAGCGCCACACGTCGTTTGCGTCCGTGTTCGTGGCACCCGAGGTCGATGACGACATTGATATTGATATCGATCCAAGCGACTTGCGCATCGATGTCTATCGCGCCAGCGGCGCGGGCGGTCAGCACGTTAACCGCACCGAGTCGGCGGTGCGCATCACGCACGAACCCACGGGTGTCGTCACGCAGTGTCAGAACGATCGTTCGCAGCACAAGAACAAGGCCACGGCCATGAAACAGCTCAAGGCCAAGCTCTACGAGCTGGAGTTGAAAAAGCGTCAGGATGACGCACAGGCCGTGGAGTCGGGCAAGGCCGACGTGGGCTGGGGCAGCCAGATTCGTTCCTACGTGCTCGATCAGTCGCGCATCAAGGATCTGCGCACCGGCGTGGAGACCGGCAACACCCAGGCCGTGCTTGACGGTGGCCTGGACAAATTTATTGAAGCGAGCCTCAAGCAGGGGCTGTAAACACTTACCTGGCAGAGCATCTGATCATGTCCCAAGACGACGAACATCGCCTGATCCGTGAACGGCGCAACAAGCTCGACGCCATGCGCGAGCAGGGCATCGCCTATCCCAACGACTTTCGCCGTACGGCGCTGGCTGCGGAGCTGGTTGAAACCTACGACGACGTTGACAAGGACGCGCTGGCAGAACGCAAGGTAGAGGTCAGCGTGGCGGGCCGACTGATGGCCAAGCGCCTGATGGGCAAGACCAACTTCATCAAGATTCAGGACGGCAGCGGTCAGATCCAGGCGATGGTCGGTCGGGACAATTTTGATCCCGAGCTGTTCAAGGCGTTTAAAGGCTGGGATATCGGAGACATCATCGGGCTGCGCGGCACGCTGTTCAAGACGCGCACCGGCGAGGTCACGGTCGATGTGGCCGAGATGCGTCTTCTGACCAAGTCGCTGCGCCCGCTGCCGGAGAAGTTTCACGGACTGAGCGATCAGGAAACGCGCTACCGACAGCGCTACGTCGATCTGATCATGAACGAAGACAGCCGCAAGGTTTTCATGCTGCGCACGCGGCTGGTCAATCACGTGCGCAAATTTCTGAACGCGCTTAGCTTCATGGAAGTGGAAACACCCATGATGCAGCCGATCCTGGGCGGTGCGAATGCGCGTCCGTTTGTGACCCATCACAATGCGCTGGATATGCCGCTGTATTTGCGCATCGCGCCCGAGCTCTACCTGAAGCGGCTCACCGTCGGCGGCTTTGAGCGTGTGTACGAGATTAATCGCAACTTCCGCAACGAAGGCCTGTCCACGCGTCACAACCCCGAGTTCACGATGCTGGAGGTCTATCAGGCCTACGGCGATTTTGAGGACATGATGGCGCTGACTGAAAACCTCGTGCGCTCGCTGGCGATGGAGCTGTGGAGCGCGTACGAGGGAGAGTATCAGGGCGAGCCAATGGATCTGGGCGCGCCGTTTGCGCGCCTGAGCGTGGTAGACGCGGTGGCCAAATACAATCCCGATACGTTCGACCCGGCGCGCTCGCGCGACGTCGACTATCTTCGCGGATTGTGCAACGACCTGGGCGTGGCTGTGGATGAGCGTTACGGCGCGGGCAAGCTTCTCATCGAAATTTTCGAGAAGACGGCCGAAGAGAAGCTGATTGCGCCCACGTTCATCACGCAGTACCCGACTGAAGTCTCACCTTTGTCACGCTGCAACGACGACGATCCGTTTCTAACCGATCGCTTCGAATTTTTCCTTTGCGGCCGCGAGATCGCCAACGGCTTTTCCGAACTCAACGATCCCGAAGATCAGTCGGCGCGCTTCAAGGCGCAGTGCGAGAACAAGGATGCCGGCGACGACGAAGCGATGGAATACGACGCCGACTACGTGCGCGCGCTCGAATACGGCATGCCGCCAGCCGGTGGCCTGGGTATCGGCATCGATCGGTTGACCATGCTGTTCGCCGACGTCGCCTCAATTCGTGACGTGCTGCTGTTCCCGCACATGCGGCCAGAGACCGACGCCGACGACCGCTAGTTCGTTATGGGGCCCGTGCGCCACCGTAGTTGCTTTGGTCGCTGCCCGACTAAACCATTGCCAGTTCGGGAATTTCATAGGGTAGGGCCAGCATCTTGCCCAGCGGCAGGCTATCGTCGCCCGCAACAAGCTGCTCACCGACAACGGCGAGCCGGATCGACGCCAGCAACTGGTTTTCAGAGGCACCCAGAATCGCGCCGACCGAGCTACCGGCAGCCGTTACTTTGTCCCCAGGCGCGAACCGGGTCGCGTTCTCACAACCAAACAGCAGCATGCGCCGTTTAATGGTGCCCAGGTTCTGCGTCCGGGCGACAATTTCCTGGCCGGTGTAACAGCCCTTGGCAAAATCAATGCCGTCCAGCAGATCGAGATTGATCATCTGCGGGACGAAAGCCTCGCTATTGGCCGCATGGATCAAAGGCACCCCAGCGGCAATCGCCTGCGCCTCTATGGTTGGCGAATCGAGTTGAAGCGTCGCGCCGTGCGGCAGGGTACAGGTCGCGTGGCGAATCGACGGCGCGTCATCGAACACGACTTTGGAGCGCATGACATAACGACGCAGACCCGCGATCAGCGAAGGCAGGGCTGCGTTGAGCGACCACAACTCAAACCCCTCGGTCGTGGCCAGAATGAACGCGGTGGCCAGGGCCCGTCCCTTGGGATTGCAGAAGGCGCCAAAACGCGCATCGCCGGCGTCCATATTCAGCGTGTTGTGGGTGAACTGGCCATTGATAAATACGGCCGCATCCGCGCCGGAAACACGCACGAACCCCATGGCTGATGACTGTGTCACGATAGTTTTCCTCTTCTGCCGGTGGTTGCCATCGGGCGGCGCTGCGATGGGGCAAAATCGACGCGATGGTGCATTGCGCCGAGGCCTTCAGATAGGGGAGAATAGGCCGCTACAACACTTATGGTCAAAACAATGACAAATACGCCGGACGCCGACGCCAATCGGGCGGAGAAAAGCGAGTCAGAACCCGGTTCACAGGGCGCCGAGCCGTCACCGGCGAATCCTGAGGTGGAAGTCGGCGGCCGCGGCGGACTCAATCCCACCCGCTACGGCGATTGGGAAAAAAACGGCCGTTGTATCGATTTTTGAAATCTTAAGGAATGCCAGATCTCATGAGCACCGACCCGCGACCGTTGTCGCCGCATTTGCAGGTTTATCGCCCGCAGATCACGTCCATCACTTCTATCGCGCACCGAATCACCGGGGTCATGCTGGCCGCCGGTTTTTTATTGCTCGCCTACTGGCTGCTGTCGATCGCGAGCGGGCCTGAGGCGTATCTGGCCGCCAGTGCATTTTTCCGTTCCCTGATCGGCCGGCTGCTGATGTTTGGCGTGGGCTTAAGCTTTTTCTATCACCTGTGTAACGGCATCCGTCACCTGGTGTGGGACACCGGGCGCGGGCTTGAGATCGAAACCGCGCGCAAGTCTGGCGTCATGGTTATTGTCGCGGCTGCCGCGCTCACGGCGCTGTTTTATCTCTACGCCTACGGCGTTTTTGGAGGTGGGGCATGAGTCGCGTAACCCCGCTGGGTCGGGTGCTTGGTCTCGGCTCGGCCAAAGAGGGCACCGATCATTTCTGGGTGCAGCGCGTTACCGCTGTGGCCGTCGCCGTGCTCGGCGTTTGGTTCGCCTTGTCGCTGGGCGGCATGATCGCTGACGGCGTGCTCTATCGCGATGTGGTCGCGTGGATTGCCTCGCCGGTTCGTGCCGCGGCACTCATCGCATTTGTCGTGGCCCTGGCGTGGCATTCGATGCTCGGTGTGCAGGTGGTGATCGAGGACTACGTGCACGGAGGCCTCAAGGTCGCGGCCTTGATCCTGCAAAAATTCGTTCACATCGGCGCCGCGTTGGCCGCCTGTGTGGCCATTCTTCGCGTGGCGCTGGTTGCCTGAGCGCCGAAGCAATAAAGACACATCATGACCAAAGAATACGAGTTTATTGATCACACCTACGACGTCGTTGTGGTGGGTGCGGGTGGCTCCGGACTGCGTGCGACGCTCGGTCTGGCCGAGGCGGGCCTGAGCACGGCCTGCATCACCAAGGTGTTTCCCACTCGCAGCCACACGGTGGCGGCACAGGGTGGCATCAGCGCTGCTCTTGGCAACATGGGACGCGACGACTGGCGCTGGCACATGTACGACACGGTGAAAGGATCCGACTGGCTCGGCGAT
>CAZXCL010000007.1:58071-90438 GCA_964639265.1 uncultured Gammaproteobacteria bacterium
CTCGACCACTCCGGGGTGCCGTTTTCGCGCACCGAAGACGGTCGCATTTATCAGCGTCCGTTCGGCGGCATGACCACCGACTACGGCGAGGGCACCGCCCAGCGCACCTGCGCGGCGGCCGACCGCACGGGCCACGCCATGCTGCATACGCTGTATCAGCAGTCGCTCAAAAATGACGCCGAGTTTTTCATCGAGTATTTTGCGATCGATCTGATCATGGAAGACGGTCACTGCCGCGGCGTGGTCGCCCTGAATCTGGCCGACGGCACGCTGCATCGCTATCGCGCGCACAAGGTCATTCTGGCCACGGGCGGTTACGGTCGCGCCTACTTCTCGTGCACCTCAGCGCACACCTGCACCGGTGACGGCAACGCCATGGTCTCGCGTGCCGGGTTGCCCCTGCAGGACATGGAGTTTGTGCAGTTCCATCCCACAGGCGTATACGGCGCCGGCTGCCTGATCACAGAGGGCGTGCGCGGCGAGGGCGGTTACCTGACCAACTCCGAGGGTGAGCGCTTCATGGAGCGCTACGCACCCAATGCCAAGGATCTTGCTTCGCGCGATGTGGTGAGTCGTTCGATGACCATCGAAATCCGCGAAGGTCGCGGCGTTGGCGCCGAAGCCGATCACATCCATCTGCATCTGGAACACCTTGGCAGCGAGGTGATTCAGGAGCGTCTGCCGGGTATTGCCGAGACCGCACGTATTTTCAGCGGTGTGGACGTGACCAAAGCGCCGATTCCCGTGCTGCCGACCGTGCACTACAACATGGGTGGCATCCCCACGCTGTGGAACGGCGATGTGGTCGATACGAAAGACGGTCAGGATCGCGTCGTCGAGGGACTCATGGCGGTGGGCGAAGCGGCCTGCGTATCCGTGCACGGATCCAACCGTCTTGGCTCGAACTCGCTGCTCGATCTGGTGGTCTTCGGGCGCGCTGCGGCCCGCCACTGCGCCGAGTCGGTCAAGCCCAACACGCGCCATCGCGAGCTGCCCGCAGACGCCGGGCAAAACAGCGTCGAACGCCTCGACAAGCTGCGTCACGCCAACGGTTCGCAAAGCACGGCGAGCATTCGTCTGAACATGCAGAAGACGATGCAAAACAACGCCGCGGTGTTTCGGACCGGCGAGGTCCTCGACGAGGGCGTCGAGCGCATGCAGGAAATTTTCACCTCCTTCAACGACGTCAAGGTCGCCGACCGCGGCCTGATCTGGAACACCGATCTGGTCGAGACGCTGGAGCTTGATAATCTGCTCGGTCAGGCCATGGCCACGATTTGCTCGGCGCAAAACCGCAAGGAATCGCGCGGCGCCCAGGCCCGGGAAGACTATCCGGATCGCGACGATGAAAACTGGATGAAGCACTCGCTGGCCTACGTCAGTGAAACCGGGGCGGTGAGTTTTGATTATCGTGACGTGCAGCTTGAAACCGGCACGGACGAGATTGATACGATTGCGCCCAAAGCGCGCGTCTATTAACCCTTAAGGCAACCTGATGGCTAAATTTCGACTTCCCGCTAACTCACGCTACACCAAGGGCAAGACGCACACCTCGCCCACGCAAGGTCGTATCAAGCGGTTCAATATCTATCGCTACGATCCGCACAGCGGCGAGAATCCGCGTATCGACACCTACGAGGTGGATCTGGATACCTGCGGGCCGATGGTGCTCGACGCGCTGATCAAGATCAAAAATGAAACCGACCCCACGCTTACCTTCCGTCGGTCGTGCCGTGAGGGCATCTGCGGAAGCTGTGCGATGAACATCGGCGGCGTCAACACGCTGGCCTGCACGCGTCCGATCGATGAGGTCAAAGATGAGGTTGGCATTTTTCCGTTGCCGCACATGCCGGTGATCAAGGATCTGGTGCCCGACCTGACCAATTTCTATGCGCAGTACGCCTCGATCAAACCGTGGCTGCAGTCGCGCACGCCGCCGCCACCGGATCGTGAGCGTTTGCAAAGCAAGGAAGACCAGGAAAAAATCGATGAGCCGTCGGCCTGCATCCTGTGCGCCTGCTGCTCGACGAGTTGCCCGAGCTACTGGTGGAATTCAGACCGCTATCTCGGCCCCGCGATTTTACTGCAGGCCTATCGCTGGATTGTTGACAGCCGCGACGAGGCCACCGGCGAGCGGCTCGATGATCTTGAAGACCCGTTCCGTCTGTATCGTTGCCACACGATCATGAACTGCACCAACACGTGTCCAAAGGGGCTTAATCCGGCCAAGGCCATTGCGGAAACCAAGAAGCTTCTCGTAGAGCGTCGCCACTAGCCGGGTGTCCGAAAGACTGCGCTGAGTTGACAGAATTGGCGCAAATTTAGGCAGTTATCGAGTGAACGAACCACAGCGAGCGCGTCTAAAATGGTTATGCCGGCGTGGCATGCGCGAGCTGGACCTGGTGCTCGATGGATGGCTCGAGCGTTGCTATGCTGAGGCGGCGCCCGCGGCGCGGCAGGCCTTTTGCGATCTGCTGGAGCGTCCGGACCCGCAGATTTTTGATTATCTGACCGACCGGGAGATCCCCGACTCGGTCGCCATGAGGGAATTGGTTGATGCACTCAAGCGCCTCCACCACGACGCTAACGGTTGATCCGCAACGCTATTTTGTCGCGCTGTACGGCATCGCCTGCATCACCGTCGTGCTGACCCTGCTGTCCGCCAACGTGGCCATCGGGCTCACTGCCACGGTCGGCGTCCTGTTGGCCTGTTTTGCCTGGCGGGCGGCCATGGATCCCACCGGCACCTCTACGATCCGAATCGTATATTCGACCAGCGATCCTCAGGTGCGTGCGTGGGTTGCCGGTCGCTGGTATCGCGACGTGTTGGCGCGGGTGGATGCGAGCTGCCGCTGGTTTGTGCGCTTGTCGCTGCGAATCCCCGACGGACGCTGGATTCCCGTGCTGGTTTTCTGGCCGGCGTCGTCCTCCGAAAACCTTCGTGCACTGCACATATGGGCCAAATCGCTGCGCGCTCAGGCGTAGTTACCGCCGCTGGCGATGAGCACCTCACCATCGAGGCGAAATGGCGAACTTTCACCTACTGGATCGGTCTATGACAATGGCAGTGCGAAGAGCACCTCAGAAGCGTCTGGTCGCATGAGCGACAAGAACAGCGACAAGGTGCTCGTCGAGCGAGTCAAATCCGGCGACAAGACCGCGTTTGACCTGCTGGTACTCAAGTATCAGCACAAGATTGTGAAGCTGGTGATGCGCTACGTGCGCGATTCAGCCGAAGCGCTTGATGTAACGCAGGAAGCCTTCTTGAAGGCCTACAGAGCACTGCCGGGGTTTCGCGGCGATAGCGCGTTTTACACGTGGCTGTATCGCATCGCGATCAACACGGCTAAGAATTACCTGGTTGCGCAGAAACGCCGACCACTGGATTACGACTTGGATTTGCAGGACCCGGAACAGTACGACATGCAGGCGCGACTTAAGTCCGTCGACTCGCCCGAGCACATGGTGCTGTCGGAGGAGATCCGCGAAACGGTCAATCTTGCGATCAGCGATTTGCCAGAAGACTTGCGCACCGCCATCGTGCTGCGCGAGATCGACGGCATGAGCTATGAGGAAATTGCTCAGACTATGGAATGTCCCATCGGCACCGTGCGTTCTCGTATATTCAGAGCGCGCGAAGCTATCGACAAACGTTTAAAACCCATCGTAGACGGGGGCCTCGGTAAATGACCGACACGATCAACAGCCAGATTTCGGCATTCATTGATGACGAACTCCTGGACGAGGAAAGCGAGCTGCTGGTGCGCCGCTTGTGCAACGACGAAACGCTGCGCCAGACGGCGGCGCGTTATACGTTGATTGGCGACGCAGTGCGCGGATCGCTCGACGAGATTCAGGCCGATCTCAACGGCTCGATCATGCGCGCGATTGAACACGAGCCAGCGCCGGTGCCCGCGGAGGTTTACGAGCCCGCCGCGTTCGACTGGAAGCGCCTTGCCGGCGGTGGCGCGGTTGCGGCCACGGTGGCCGTTATGGCGGTGCTGGCACTGCGTACCGACGGTCCCACTGTGGAGGCGCCCGCCGTGACCACGGCGCAGACCTTCACCGGCGACGTCGTACCGAGCAACGATGAGGTCAATCCTCTGGCGGTGCCGGGCACGCCGGGTTTGCGTCGTGCGGGCAACCAGTCTGAAAGTATGTCGCGCTACCTTCTGCGCCACAATGAGTATTCGAAAACCATGATGCGCCAGGGACCGCTGGTCTATGGCCGTGTCACGGTATCGCGTGAGGCCTCCGATGCGGCGCGACGCGAGGCGCTGATGGAGCGCCAGCGTCAGCGTGAAAGCCAGCAGCAGCCGAATCGCTAACCATGTACACCGCTGTGTCACTTCGTTCTTCGCTGTGCATGCTGGCCTGTGCGCTGAGTCTCTCGGTGCTCGCCGCAGATCCGGCGGCGTCCAACGCCGATGACAACCTCGACGGCCGTGACTGGTTTGAGCGGATGGGCAAGGCCGTCGAGACGCGGAACTATCGTGGCAAGATGGTGCACATGCACAACGGCCAGCTCGACATGCTTGAAGTCGTGCATCAGTTTAAAAACGGCAAGGTCTACGAGCGGGTAACGTCGCTCAACGGCTCGGGCCGCGAAGTGATCCGCAAGGGTGATGATGTGCGCTGCACCTACACCGAGCGCAAGCAGGTGTTTGTGGACTGGGGCACGGAACAAAGCCCGCTCAATGCCGTGCTGCCGCTGTACGACCAGTCGCTCGAAAAACACTATCGCTTCGATCTTGTGCCCAATTCCGGCCGTGTTGCCGGACGTGCGGTGCACACGGTCAACATTCAGCCGCTGGACGAGTTTCGCTATGGCTATCGACTGCAGGTGGACACCGAAACGGCGATGCCACTGAAGTGCGAGCTTTTGGGCGAAGACCGCCGCAGCATCGAACAGGTCATGTTTACGAGTATCGATTTTGACACGCCGTTGTCGGCGGATGCGTTTTCGCCGCTGCTGCCCACCACCAATTTTGAAGAGGTGTCCGCCGCGCCAAGCGAAGCGGACGTCGTCGACGTCAGTGAGGCGAGCTGGCAGGCCGAAAGCCTGCCTGACGGCTTCTCGCTGACCGTGGTTACTCGCCACGGCGACAGTGATGCGGGCGCGGAGCATTTGGTCTACACCGACGGTGTGGCGACGATTTCTGTTTTCGCAGAGAAGCGCCGCGAGAACATCGAGGTCATTGACGGCGCGGCGCACATCGGTGCGGCCAACGCCTTTGGCCGCAAGCTCGAAGACTTTCAGATCACGGTGGTCGGAGAAGTGCCCACCGCGACCGTCGAGCTCGTCGGTAAATCGATTCGCCCGATCCGCTGAACGCGTCGTTCACGCCCAAATACTTATGTCCAACTCCCTGACCGTTTACAGTCGCCAGGGCTGTCCGTTGTGCGATGATCTGGTGCTGGATCTCGAGATGGCGCTGCGGGGCCGCGATATGAGTTTCCACATTGTGGACATCGACTCCGATCCGGCGCTGGTCGAGCGGTATCAGTACAAGATTCCGGTGTTGTGTCATGGCACGCGCGAACTGTGCTTTGGCCATCTCGATGCGGCCGCTCTGGCCGGCGTCCTGGCCCAAGATTCGGGTCAAAAACAAACCTGACCTGAGCTAATCCCTCCGGCTATAATGGGGGCTTGCGCGGCAACGCAGCAAAAGCCCGAAAATCCGCGTCAGGAACAGCATGCAGAACATCCGCAATTTTTCGATCATCGCGCATATCGATCACGGCAAGTCGACGCTTGCCGATCGCTTTATCCAGATCTGTGGCGGCTTGAGTGAGCGCGAAATGTCCGAGCAGGTGCTCGACAGCATGGACCTGGAGCGCGAACGCGGCATCACGATCAAGGCGCAGAGCGTATCGCTGCCGTTCAAGTCGAAAGACGGCAACACCTATTATCTGAATTTTATCGACACGCCCGGGCACGTCGATTTCAGCTACGAAGTATCGCGCTCGCTGGCCGCCTGCGAGGGGGCGCTGCTGGTCGTTGATGCGGCGCAGGGCGTCGAGGCCCAGAGTGTGGCCAACTGCTACACGGCCATCGAACAGGGTCTCGAAGTGCTGCCGGTGCTCAATAAGATTGATCTGCCGTCGGCCGACACCGCGCGCGTCAAGAATGAAATCGAAGAGATCATCGGTATCGATGCTACGGACGCGCTGGAAGTCAGTGCCAAAAGCGGACTGGGCGTGCAGGAGCTACTTGAAGAACTCGTAGCCCAGGTGCCGCCGCCGAAAGGCTCGTCGGAAGAACCGCTGCAGGCGCTCATCATTGATTCGTGGTTCGACAATTATGTCGGCGTTGTGTCGCTTGTCCGCGTGGTCAACGGTGTGCTCAAAAAAGGCGCGAAGATTCGCGTGATGTCCACCGGGCGCAGCCACCTTGCGGACCGTGTTGGCATCTTTACGCCCAAGATGAACGATCTGGATGAGCTCAACACCGGCGAAGTCGGCTACATGATCTCCAGCATCAAGGAGATCAACGGCGCGCCGGTGGGTGACACACTGACCGAAGATCGCCGTCCCTGTGAGGAAGCTCTGCCGGGCTTCGAAGAGGTCAAGCCGCGTGTGTTTGCCGGTTTGTTTCCCGTCAGTAGCGACGATTACGCGGCATTTCGCGAAGCGCTGGAAAAGCTGCGCCTGAACGACGCCGCCATGTTTTTTGAACCGGAAACCTCGGCGGCACTGGGTCTTGGTTTTCGCTGCGGCTTTCTCGGCATGCTGCACATGGAGATCGTGCAGGAGCGGCTCGAACGGGAATATGGCCTTGATCTGATTACGACCGCGCCAACGGTGATCTATGAAGTGCTGCGCTCCGACGGCCAGACGCAGCTGGTCGATAACCCGGCGGAGCTCCCCGCTGCCAACAAGCTGCAGGAAATTCGCGAGCCGATCATCGTGGGGTCTATCCTGCTGCCGCAGGAATACGTGGGCAACGTGATTCAGCTTTGTGTTGAAAAGCGCGGTGTGCAGCGGCGCATGCAGTATCTGGGTGCGCAGGTATCCATCGAATATGAGCTGCCGCTGGCAGAGGTGGTGCTGGATTTCTTTGATCGGCTCAAGTCGGCGAGTCGTGGCTTTGCATCGTTCGACTATCACTTTGATCGTTTTCAGGCCGCACCGCTTGCCAAGCTGGACGTGCTGATCAATGGCGAACAGGTGGATGCGCTGTCGGTGATTGTGCACCGGGAGAGTGCTCGCTACCGCGGTCGCGAACTGGTTGAGAAGTTGCGCGAGCTTATTCCGCGGCAGATGTTTGATGTGGCCATCCAGTCGGCCATCGGCTCGCAGATCATTGCGCGCTCGACAGTCAAGGCGCTGCGCAAGAACGTGACGGCGAAATGCTACGGCGGCGACATCACGCGCAAACGCAAACTGCTCGAGAAGCAAAAGGCCGGCAAAAAGCGTATGAAGCAGGTGGGGTCGGTCGAGATTCCGCAGGAGGCGTTTCTGGCCGTGCTGCAGGTGGGCAGTAAGAAATGACCGCAATCAAGCTGGATCTGTCGCTGATTCTGGTCATGTTTGTGGTGCTCACCGGTGGTATCTGGATGGGGCATCGACTCTTAAGCCCGTCAATCCGCGGCAATCAGGTGGCGCTGGGCACGCCCACGGATCCGCGTTACGTCGAGGTATGTCGCGCGTTGTTTCCCGTGGCGGTGCTGGTGCTTTTGATTCGCTCGTTTGTGTTTGAACCCTACAAGATCCCGTCACCGTCCATGGTGCCGACGCTCAAGAGCGGCGACTTTATTTTTGTGAACAAGTTTGCCTACGGCCTGCGTTTGCCGATCAGTCATGCCAAGATTCTGGATACCGGTAGCCCCAGGCGCGGCGATGTGGCCGTGTTCCGGTTGCCGAGCAACCCGACGGATAACTACATCAAGCGCGTGATCGGACTGCCCAACGACCACATCATTTATCGCGACCATCAGCTGATCGTCAACGGAGAGCGCGTGGTGTCGAAATTCAACACGCAGACCTATGGCGATTCGGATGCAATCGTCGGCGAAGAAATGCTCGGTGAAACGCCGCACGCGATCTTGCACAGTATGTCGGCGCACGCGCTTTCTGTGCGCGAGTTTGAAGAAACGGTGCCAGAGGGGCATTACTTTATGATGGGCGACAATCGTGACAACAGTCAGGACAGTCGTTCGCCGAAGGTGGGCTTTGTGCCCGAGGAAAATCTTGTGGGCAAGGCCGTGGTCGTGTGGCTCAATACGAGCGATATGGGCCGAGTGGGCGACAGCATTCGCTAGGAGATACGGAATGATAAACGCAAAACAGCAACGCGGCGTCACTTTTCTCGGTTGGCTGCTCATACTCGCGCTGATTGGCATCTTCGCGACGGCCACGCTGCGGCTGCTGCCAATTTACATGGAATACTATCGCATCAATTCAGTCCTCACGGGTCTCAAAGTTGAACGTGCCAACCAGGGTACGAGCAAAAAGGAGATTCGCGACTATCTGACCAAGCGGTTTGACGTAGAGTCTATCAATCGCATGAAGCCGACCGATATCAAGGTGACCGCGAAGGATGAGAACTGGCGGGTGCGTGCCAACTACGAGGCGCGTGCGCCGTTTATCGGCAACGTGGATTTTATCGTCAGCTTCGACAAGAGTGTCGAAGTCGCACGCTGATGCGTGATCGCCGCGAGCTGGCGGCCGCGCTGGATTGTCGCTTCAACGATCCTGCGCTGCTGGATGAGGCGCTGACTCACCGCAGTGCGCGCGGTAGCAACAATGAGCGGCTGGAGTTTCTGGGCGACGCAGTGCTTGGTGCCATTATTGCAGCTGAGCTGTTTACGGCCGCGCCCGATGCCAGCGAAGGCGACCTCAGTCGCCTGCGCGCCTCACTGGTCAAGAAAGAATCGCTGGCTCGTATCGCGGCAGATCTGTCGCTGGGAGATTATCTGTCACTCGGTGGCGGCGAGCTTAAAAGTGGCGGTTTTCGGCGCGCCTCGATCCTCGCCGATGCTTTGGAGGCTGTGATCGGGGCCGTATATCGCGACGCCGGTATGGCCGGTGCGCATCGCGTCATCAATCACCTGTTTGGCGAGCATTTGCAAACGGCGATTCGCAGCGGCGCGCACAAGGATGCCAAGACGCGTCTGCAGGAAGCGCTGCAAAAGGACGGCTTTGAATTGCCCGTTTACGAGGTTGCTGAAGTATCCGGCGCGGATCATGACCGTGTGTTTCGCGTGACCTGCGCCGTGCCGCAAAAAAACCTGACGGTAGAGGGCGAGGGGCGCAGCCGCCGCCGCGCCGAGCAACGCGCCGCCGCCTCGATGCTGGAGTTGATTGGCTGATGTCAGAACACAACACGCGCTGCGGATTCGTTGCGCTGGTAGGCCGGCCCAACGTGGGCAAGTCCACGCTGACCAACACATTGGTCGGCGAAAAAATAAGTATTGTCACGCCCAAGCCGCAAACGACGCGTCATCGCATTCTCGGCGTGCGCAACGAAGGGGATACCCAGATCCTGATTGTCGACACGCCGGGCATGCGCAGCGGCCGCCAGAATCTCATGGGCCAGACCATGAACCGCAATGCCGACACGTCCATTGCCGATGCCGATCTGGTGTTGTTTATGGTCGACGCCAACGGACTCACCAAACCGGATTTGCATGTGCTCGAGCGCGTCGCGCGCAACCGCGTGCCGTGCGTTGCCGTGATCAACAAGGTGGATGTCAAAAAGTCCAAGCAGGGCTTGCTGCCGTTGTTGCAGGAGGTATCGGACAAACACGCGTTCGATGCGATTGTGCCGATCAGTGCAAAGACCGGTGACAATCTCGACGCTTTGCTTGAGGTTGTTTGCAAACGTCTACCTGAAAGCCCGTGGCTGTATCCCAAAGACCAGAGTAGCGATCGTGATCAGGCGTTTCGGGTCGGCGAGCTGATTCGGGAGAAGCTCATGATGGCGCTGTCCGAGGAGGTGCCCTACGGACTGACCGTGGAGGTGGCCAAGCTGGAGGAGTCCGATGAAGGCATGGAAGTGCACGCTACGATATGGGTGGGCAAAGACAGTCAAAAGCCCATTGTGATCGGCAAGAAAGGACACGTGCTCAAGCAGGTCGGCACGGCCGCGCGCAAGGAGCTCAAGAAGTCGCTGGGTAAACCGGTGCATCTGAACCTGTGGGTCAAGATCAAGAAAAACTGGGCCGATCATGAGCGCTCGCTGGCTGCCCTGGGCTACGAAGTCGGGCAGTGACGCGCGAAACGGTGAGTCTGCAGCCTGCCTATGTGCTGCATCACAGGCCCTATCGGGATTCTTCACGTTTGATTGATTGTCTGAGCCGGGATCACGGACGCGTGTCGCTGGTAGCGCGCGGCGTGCAGCGACCCAAATCGCCGCTGCGCTCCGTGCTGATGCCGTTTCAGCAAATTGCCGTGTCGTGGGTGCGCAAGAGCGAACTTGGCACGCTGACCGGCGCCGAGAGTCTCGGCGTCCCTGTGCAGCTTTTGCCTGACGTACTGATGTCGGGTTACTACGTCAACGAGCTGCTGCTGCGTCTGGTGCAGAGCAATGAGCCGCAAGGCGAGGTCTTTGCGCTCTACCAGAGGGTGCTGGCCGAGCTCGCGGTGCCGGACGCCGGCGAAATTGCGCTGCGGCGCTTTGAAAAACGGTTGCTCGAGGCGCTTGGCTACGGCCTGTCGTTGTCGCACGAAGCGCGCAGTGGGGCGCAGATCTCTGCCGACACGCGCTATGTGTATCGACCGGAAACCGGCGCCTGTGTGGCCGATGAGTTCAACGAATATGCGGTGCCTGGCCGTGTACTGCTTGCGCTGGCCGAGGAGCGTTTCGATGATGCGCAGGTGTTGCGGGCCGCGCGCGTCATTTTGCGTGATGCGTTGGATGAGCATCTGGGCTCGCGACCTCTGCGTACCCGCGACGTCGCGCGAGCGCTGGTGAGCACAAAGAACCGTGGCGATGCGCTCGACCGCCAGACGACGAAAAAATAGCAGAAGGAGGGGACGGTGATATTTGGCATTGGGACCGACTTGATTCGGATTGAACGTTTCGAACACGCGCTCGACAATCACGGCGATCGCTTCGCCGAGAGGATCCTGATGCCGGAGGAGCTGGAAGGCTACTGGGACAGAAAGTTCAAGGCGCGCTATCTGGCCATGCGCTTTGCCGGCAAAGAAGCGGTGGCCAAGTCGTTGGGCACCGGCTTCGCGAACGGCATCTGGGTGCGCGATATTGGTATCGTGCACAACGCTCGCGGCAAGCCGGACGTGGTGTTTTCCGAACGCGGCGTAAAGGTCTGCAGCGAACTGGGTGTCGCCACCTGTCACGTGTCGCTCACCGACGATGGTGGCATGGCCATGGCCTATGCCATTGCCGAGAAAGTCGGTTAGTCAGGGCAGCGTCAGGCTCAACGCCAGACGCCGTTGGACCGCCCTAATCGCAGTTCGCTTCAAGCCGTTTCTGCGTTGCCTGCAGGCCGTTTTTGCGGGTGTAGGCCGAGATATCTCCGGTTGACTCCAGCTGGTCCCACAATCGCTGCGCCGCGCGGTAGTCGGCACATCCGTCGCGGGTCGCATTGGCAGCAGCAACGATGTCGCCGGCGTCGGTCAGTGCTATGGCCAGATCGCGAACCAAACCGGCATTCCCGGCATCTTCAGCGGACAGCGTGCGGAAGGTGGTCAGCGTGCGATTGATGCTGGCTTGCGCTTCGTCGTGGTCGCCAAGCCGAGACTTGATCTTGCCGATTTGCTGATCGTGCAATGCGAGATTGCGCCTTGACGGCATGTCGCGCGGGTCTTTGTCCACGAGCACGAGCGCCGCGGCGCGGCCCGCCTCGGCATGCTTGAGCGCGAGTGGCCAGTCCTTGAGTGTCGTATGCAGGTTGCTGAGATTGTGATGCATGCGCAAGAGCTGCGTTTGCACCTGTGCGCTGTCGGGCTGAGCGGTGGCCTGATCCTGATAGTAGGCCAGCGCCACTTCAAAATCCGGAATCGCCTTTTGGGTGTTTCCCGCATCCATGTGCGCCTCGCCACGCATGCTGTAGGCATAAACGCGTTTGCGCTCCCAGCCCTTCAGGTTCTCTTTCCACCCGGGCAGTACCAGATCGGGCAGGTAGAGATCAAGCAGCTCGAAGGCCTGGTCGAAGTCCTGCGCCCAGATCAGCACTTTGACCAGATCAATGCGGATGTTCCAGCGATGACTTTGCAGTGCCCAATGTGGATCGTTGCTATTGGCCATCGCTGCGTCGGCAAGCGCCAGACCTTCGCGTGCGTGAGCCTCCGCCACGTCGGTGCCAAGGTCGTAGCTCAGGGCGTGGTTGGCGGCCAAGCGTTTGACCCAGACCATTTCGGTGACCGCTTCGATGTTCTCGGGGTACTGTTCCAGCAGACGCTTGAGCGCGGCTTCGGATTTGTTGAGCTGCTCGAGTGCCTTTTCGGTCTGGCCAAGACTTGCAATGCCAAGACCTGCGTAGAGATCGTAAAGACGCGAATAGTGTGAACCGATGTCCAGCAGCAGATCTTCCGGTGCGCCCGGATCGGTGGCGAGCTCATCGAGGAAACGCACGCCAGTTTCGGCCAGAGCCTCACGTGCGGGCAGCGTGCCCTGAACGCCAGACATCTGGTCATAAACATCGTAAAGCACTTCCCGCGCTAGCTCGCGCGCTTGATTGAATCGCGCGTCAGCCCGCTGCCGCTCGCGTTCTGCCGCACGGTACTGGGCAAGCGTCGTGGCGTAGGCGAAACCCAGAGCGGCGAACGTCGCAAGGCCGATGGTCACCGGTACCCAGCGTCGACGAAGAAACTTGCCCAGTCGGTAGCCGACCGAGTCGCCGCGAGCGTGCACCGGGTAGCCCGACGAAAACCGCTGCAGGTCGTCACGCAGCTCGCGCACCGAGTCGTAGCGCCTTTCTGGCTCTTTGGCCATGGCTTTGAGGACAATCGCATCGAGTTCGCCCGCAACGCGTTGCCAGCTGCGTTGACCGCCTTTGCGTGCGCGCAAACTTGGCGGGTCCGGCCTGCGCTGAGTGATGAGTTCCTCATACTGTGCCGGTGTCAGGTCCGTGGTCTCGAACGGGCGATCGCCACTGAGCATCTCGTAGAGAACAACGCCCAGTGAGTAAACATCCGTAGCGGTGGTCAGTGGTGCATGCGTCACCTGCTCAGGGCTGGCATAGGCGGGTGTCAGAACCATCGCCACTGTTTGCTCGCCAGCGCCCGTGTCCAGCGTGCGGGCGATACCAAAATCAAGCAGTTTGGTTTTGCCATCATTGGTGACCAGCACATTGCTTGGCTTGATATCGCGATGAATCACCAGCGCGCGATGCGCGTGTTCAACGGCGGCACAGATTTGCTGAAACAGGGCAAGCTTAGCGTCGAGACTCAGGGTGTTGTCGGCCAGGTATTCGCCAAGCGACTGACCCTCGACCAGTTCCATGACAACAAACGGCAGGCCGTCCTCGGTGGTGCCGCCGTCGAGCATGTTGGCAATGCCAGGATGGCGCAAATCTGACAGGATCTGGCGCTCGCGTTCAAACTGGGTTCTGGCGACGCTGCCGAGCATCGAGGCGCGAATGATCTTTACGGCGACGCGCGCGTCGAAGGCACCATCGGCGCGTTCGGCCAGATACACCTGTCCCATGCCACCTTCGCCAATCAATTCGATCAGCTCGTAGGCACCCACGCGTGATCCGGCCTCGCGCGGTCGGTCGGTGTGAACAAACCTTGCGAGATTATCCTGACCCGATCGTGTGGGTTGCTGTGCGAGAGCCAGCAGCTCGCCGGCACGGGCACGTTGCTCCGAGGGGCAGTGCGCGTTGAGCCAGCTTTCGCGCTCAGCGGGGTCCACGTCCAGCGCTTTTTCGATCAGCTCGAGCAGGGCGCTATCGTCGGCGGGGGTGGCTTTGGTCATATCAGGCTTGCTCCTGATTTTCTTTATTGTCTGCCCATGGTAGCGCGAACGTGCGGCTAAGTCAGAACCAGCGTCGCTGGCTGGATTCCACCGCATGGAGAATGCGGTCTTGAAGGCGTGTAGCGAGTTCGTAGTCAATGTAGCGCAGATGCAGGGTGCCGGCGGCCAGATAGATCGTCAGACCCGCCAGAGCGCTGCGACGTTGCCACCATGACTGGCTTAGCGAAACGCGCTGAACCTTGCGCAGCACGAACGCGTCCAGCCGGTACCCGATGAAGCCTGATCGCAGCACCAGCCCGTCATCGAGCACCTGTACGCCGTACCGGCGCCAGACGCGCAGAAAGTACAGCCCGACAATACCTGTCCACGCAAAGGCCCCAAGGCTCAGTAGACCGTGTCCAGGCCACAAGACCCACGCCAGCAAGAGCGCGGGGAGCACGCCGAGCAGCAATATCCGAGGCCGCATGTACTTTTTCGATATGGGCGCAAAGCGTGGGCTGAGCGGATTGAGATCCGCGCCCACCAGTTCCGGTGCGACCGCGATATGGGTCAGGGTGGGCAACTGATCGGGCAGCGCAATCGGCACGATGATGCTGTCGCTGTGTTGTTCGCCCACACTCGATGCCTGCCGAAATCTCACTCGCCAGCGCCCGAACAGGCGCAGCAGCATGCTTTGATCAAACTGAAGGCGCTGGATTTTCGAGGTGTCCATCGAATTGGTGTGGCGTGTAAGCAAACCGCCCTCGCTGTGCAGACGGGCGCTGCCGTGGGCAAATTCGAAATTGTGATAGCGAAGAAAGGCCGCAGCAATGGATGCTACGGCCAACGTGATGGCCGCAAGCGTTACCACAGCAAACGCTACCGCGACGCCGGCCGTGATGCCGAGCTCGCCGAGCAACGACAGCGCGCCGCGCGCGTAGTCTTCGAGCATGCGCTGAGAGCTGCGTCCGAGCTGATGATACAGCGGCCAGACCGCCGCAATCGCAATCAGGGCGCGTCGATCCGACAGGCCGATACGCAGCATGTCGCGCCAGTTGAGCGTTAGCACTACCTCGTGACCATCAAGCGCTTGGGTGCCGTCAGAGTCGTCCACGGGGAGGTCGATGTCTGTCGCGGCGATCTTGCGCTGGAGGTGTTCGCTCAAGGCCATGCGGACCCCGGGCAAAGCGCCTTCGCTGGCCGACGAACCGGCGGTGTCGAACGTCACATTCACAAGTCCCAGCGGGCGAAAAACAATGTTCTGCTCCGAGCGAATGCCCTGGATGCGCGCGAATTTGATGTCCAGCTGCTTTTTCTGCAACACGCCCTGACGGATCAAAATGGCGTCGTCGGTGATGCGAAAGCGGAAAAACCAGTACTGCAGAACGGCGGTGACGGCGAGCACGACGGTCAGCACGATGCCGCCCAGGACCAGCTTGGTCATGAGTTCGCCCTGTGATGCGAAAAGCACAGCGGCCAGAGGCGCGAAGGTCTGAATGGCGTTCTGCGACAGCGTTTTGATCTGGCGCACGAAGAAAAACAGCGCGGCGAAGACGGAGGTTCGCTGCCAGGCCTCGGAATCAGTCACGTTCGACAGCTGCTCCGATCTTGCCGAGCACGTGCTCGCGCAATTGCTCGGCGCGGTCGAGCGGCAATCCGTTAATGGTCAGATCGCCGCCGCTGCCGCCGGCAGTGAAAAGCTTCAATGAACCGATCCCGAACCATCGATCCAGCGGGCTATTGGATATCTCAACGTGCTGAATTCGATTAAACGGAACGGCGGTCAATGTGCGAAACAGCACGCCATGTTTGTGCAACATGTCGTGCTCGCGCAGGGCGTAACCGCGACGCGGAAAGTCGATCGTCGGCCACAGCAGATACAAAACGGCCAGAGCGACAAAACCAACGGCGATCGCGCCTGATGCCAGCGCAGGCAGGTGCGCCAAAGGCCGAAAAACAAGCGCGCCGATCAGCGCCGCGAGCACAAACAGGAGGTGCCAGAGCTGCTGCTGACGCACGAATGACCGATGGAGTGCCCGCCATTGGACGACGCCGATGCTGGGAAGAGACTCGTCCGACACCTGAGCGTTGGTAAACACGCGTATGACGATCAGCGAAACGTCAGGTGAATTGCTCCAGCAGGCGCATGACCGTGGTGCCGAACGTCTTGAAGTTTTCCTCAATCGCCGCGACGCGTTTGTTCCGGCTGGCGGAGGCGTTCACGATTTGCATGAGCTGCGTGAAGCGTTTTTTGTCGACCTTGCGCGGGAAGAACTGCTCGACCTGCTTGCTGGTCAGTGTGGTGAGCCGCGCCAGCTCGTCCGCAAACTCCTTGTTCGTGAGTTCGGCTTCGTTGCTGAAATCAAATTTGGCCATGATTGGGATCTCCGTATTTATTCCGATTGCTCAAGGTCGCGCAAAGTCTGGTTTAACTGCTCATCGCTCAGCGGATCGGGCTCGACGCCGTCCGGCAGGATGTCGTCCAGCACGCGATCGAGCACCGGACCGTCAATAACGGGCGGTGTCTTGGTCTCGGGGCGGATATCGTTGATGATATCGATGAGCTCTTCAATCCGTTCGCGGCCGTCTACCAGCGCGTCGCTGGCGTCCAGAATCGCATCCATGGAACGATCACGCGCCTCCAGCACGCCAATCTTCTCGGCCACGCGGTCCTGCAGGATGCGCACGTCGACGACCGACGCCAGGTAGCTGCGAATCTGCATGTGTCCGGCACGCAGCATGCCGTAGCTTTCGTCGAGTTCACTCATGAGCTCACTCTCGCTGTCGCGCAGGCGCTGACGCCACTGTGCTCGCACGTCGTTGATCTCCTTCATCGCGGCATCCGAAAAACCGGACATGAATTCCGACAAACGCTGGCTCTCGTTGCGTTCGGAGGCGGCGAGCGCGCCAAGAATAATTTGCGATTCGGTGGCGCTGAAACGTCGCGAGCGGCCCAGAACGCCTTCGAGCTCTTTCGCATCGATGTCTGGGTTCAGCTGCAGACTGCGCAACTCCTGCTGCACCTGCGGGTTGCGTACCACGCGATCCAGAAAATCCGGAATCCACTCGCGATCGATAAAGCCGTTGACGTCGCGTTCGAGCTGAACAAAGTAGGCGCGTACCAGATCTCGATGCGCTTTCTCAATATAGGTGATCTGCTCAAGCACGACGTCAGACAGCTCCACCGTCTGCGGCGGTGCGGACACGCAGGCGGTCAGGATAAGGCTGCCTGCGACGGCGGTGAGCCTGCGGGATAGGTGCCGGTTCATTGGTATGTATTCCTTCGACGTCAGAGTAGGCGTTGCTTGATCAAGTGTAGTTCAAATTTGAGTCGTGGCGTCAGGGGGCGGCCTCGGCCAGTGTGGCGTTGATCTCTCCGAGCACGGCCGCGCAGCGTTTCTCGATTGCCTCGGCATCGCCGGCCCGGGCGGCATCCTCAAGGCCGGCAGCGTCACGCCGCAGGGTCGGCAGCTGGCAAATCGAGGCCGCGCCGTGCAGCCGGTGGGCTACATCGTAGAGCCGCTGATAGTCCGACAGGGTGTCGTCATCCGACAGAGCGTCGCGGTAGCGCGCAAGCTCTTCCCGCAGCATGGTCTGCATTTCGCTGTCACTGGTGACCACCTGATTGACCGCCGCGTTCTCGCTGCGTCGCTGCTGTCCGGTCGCGATCAGCGACAGCAGGCCGCGAATGGAGGCGGGTTTGATCAGGCAGCCGTCCATGCCCGCCGCATGATAGCGCTGGCGGTCATCGTCCATAGCGCTGGCCGTCAGTGCAAAGATTGTGGTGCGGCGGTTTCGGGAGCGCGCGCGAATCTGGCGCGCCGCCTGTTCGCCGTCGCAGATCGGCATACGCGCATCGAGAAAAATGGCATCGAACTCAACTTCGCGCGCCACGGTAACGGCCTGCTCGCCATCCGCACACGCGGTTACCTGCACGCCGTGCTGGGTCAGCAGTTCTTCCAGATAGCTGCGGCCGAGGCGATCATCGTCAGCGATCAGCACGCGCGACCCACGGGCATCGGGCAGCGGCAGGCTGGCCACCTGCGACTCAATTTGCTCGACCTCGTGTCCAAGATGAAACGCGATTTGCGCGATGATGCGCGTGGCGCTGACGTGGGCGGCGAGGGCGTAGCCTTTGGTGGCCGCCATGAGTTCCTGATGGACACCGTTGTCCGCCGACGCGACAAGAATAATCGGTGTTGGCCACTTGGGCTGCCACAGACGTGACAGCCGCGGCACATCATCAACGCTTGCCTCGAGAATCACAAAGTCTGCGTGCGGCACCAGCTTGGGTGTGGTCCAGTCGCGCCACGGCGCGGTCGAAGCGACCACCATCTCAGCTTCTTTCAGGCTTTGCGTCAGATGACTGTCCAGCGCATCGTCGCGCAGCGCCAGTGCAACACGCTGGCCGCGTACGGTCTCCATAAAGTCGAATTCGAGCCCAAAGTTGGTCTTGAGCGGCAGATGCACGGCAAATGACGAACCCTGTCCAACTTCCGACTGCAGTGAAATCTGACCGCCCATCACATCGGTCAGCGCGCGGGCAATCGTCAGGCCCAGGCCCGCACCACCGCCGGCCTCGCGTCGGGAAATATCGGTAAAGGCGTCGAACAGCTTGCGCCGATCTTCGCGTGAGATGCCTCGGCCCGTATCGCTCACGCGCAAAGTCAGGATAGCGTTGGTGTCGGTCTGCCTTTCCGTATCGATGTACAGCGTGACGCGGCCCTGGTCCGTAAACTTGACCGCGTTGGTCAGAAAATTGACAAGGATCTGCCGGATACGCAGTGGGTCGCCGACGAAACAGATCGGCACATCCGGCGCGATGACGGTGCGCAGATCGATATTCTTCTGATATGCCGCGGGCGCCAGCATTTCGACGGACTGTTCGGCGATCTGGCGAATATCAAATTCCTGCGTGGCGAGTACCAGCTTGCCGGCCTCAAGCCGTGACAGGCTCAGGATGTCCTCGATGATTTCGAGCAGCGTACGCGCGGACTGGCCGATGCGCTCGGCGTAACCGCGCTGTGCTGCGTCGAGCGAGGTGGCGTCGAGCAGCTGCGTATAACCGACAATGGAGTTCATTGGCGTGCGAATTTCGTGGCTCATGTTGGCCAGGAAGCGCGACTTTGCACGTGCATCCTCGACGGCACGTTTGCGCGCCAGATCAAGCTCAACGTTCTTGATTTCCACTTCTTCAAGCGTCGACTGCAGCTCGTCGGTCGTGTGGCTGACGATCTCCAGCGTCTTGGCCTGGGCATTTTGCAGCGCATCGCCCACGCGATTGACTGATTTTTCCAGCAGCGCAAATCGACCGTAGCCGTTTTCGGCCACCCGCGCCTCAAAATTGGACTGGCGATAGGTGTTCAATGCTCGCATGATTTCTTCGATTGAGCGGCGCATGGAGTTGACCGTGGGCCAGATGGCGATACAAAACGCGAGCGCTGCGGACAGGGCCACCAGTACGCTCAACGCCATACCACGCACCCATACGCTCAAGGTTGGGCGTTCCGGTACGGCGATGCTCAGGCGCTCACCCGCACGATTGCGGGCGTCGACTACCAGCAGCGGCAGATCGGGAAACTCATCCGTCCCCATGACCAGCGTGTCGTCCGAGTTGTACAGGCTCACCTGCACAATACGTAGCGGATCATCACTCGGGCGCGTGAGCTGCTGCAGCCACATCGGACGCTGCTGAACCGGAATGCGCTGGATCGAGCGCGCCAGCACCGTCGCACTATTCTGCGCGGCGGCAAGATGGGCCGACTTCAGATTGCGCACCTCCAGCGCCACGAGCAGCGCGCCGGCCAGAATCGGCACGCAGAACAACACCACAACGGTTTGAATGAACAGGGCAGGGGTGCCGAAAAAAGCGCGCATATTCGCTATGATAGCGCAGTTTTTTTCAATGCTTTAACCAGTTGAGAACCACCGTGGGCAAACGCCGACCGTTTCGTGAGTTTGAAGACATAGAGATCGTGGATATGACCCACGATGGACGTGGCGTGGGCCGAGTCGAGGGCAAGGCCGTATTTGTAGACGGCGCTCTAACCGGCGAGCGGGTGCACGCGAAAGTGGTCAAGAGCAAACGCCGCTTTGATCTGGCCACGACGCTCGCGGTCCACAAGGCGAGCCCGGATCGCGTCGAGCCACGTTGCGCGGCATTTGGCGTATGCGGCGGCTGCGCGTTGCAGCATCAGTCCGATGCCGCCCAGCGTGAGGCCAAGCTCGAGGCATTGCGCAGCGCTTTTGAGAAAATCGGCCGTGTGAGCCCCGCAAGCTGGCTCGATACGTTGAGTGCGTCGTCCTGGGGCTATCGTCGGCGCGCAAGGCTTGGGGTCAAGCACGTGCACAAGAAGGGCCGCGTGCTGGTGGGCTTTCGCGAGCGCAACGCGCCTTACGTGGCCGACATGACGGCCTGCGAGGTGCTCGATCCCCGCGTCGGGCACAAACTGGATGAGTTGTCGGCGATGATCGAATCGCTGGATATCCATGCGCGCCTGCCGCAGATCGAGGTGGCGGTCAGCGACGATGTTGTGGCGCTGGTGCTGCGCGTGCTCGATCCACCCTCAAGCGACGACATCGACAAGCTCAAGGTCTTTGCCGCCGAGCAGGACATGGACATCTATCTGCAGCCGGGCGGGCTCGACACGGTCGCGCCACTGACCGAGGTGCGACCGCTGCGCTATGCGCTGCCCGATTTTGATCTGCAGCTCGAGTTTGAGCCCATCGACTTTATTCAGGTGCACACCGAGCTCAATCGTCGCATGGTGACCCAAGCCGTAGATCTGCTCGATCCGGGCCCGGAGGATCAGGTGCTGGACCTGTTTTGCGGGCTGGGCAATTTCTCACTGCCGCTGGCGCGTCGGGCTGGTTCGGTGTTTGGCATTGAGGGCGATCAGGGCTTGACTGAGCGCGCGCGTCAAAACGCTGAGCGCAACGGCATTGAAAATACTCGATTCGGCGTGGCGGATTTGTTCGCCGACCCCAAAGGCTTCGGGTTCGTTGGTCAGAAATTTGATCTGGCTTTAATCGATCCACCTCGCACCGGGGCCGAAGCGGTGCTGGCGAGCGTGGCGGCCACCGGCGTGCGTCGAATTGTCTATGTGTCCTGTCATCCCGGTACGCTGGCGCGTGATGCCGAAGCGCTGGTTCACACCCACGGCTTTACCTTAACGAAGGCCGGCATTATGGATATGTTTCCGCACACGGCGCACGTTGAGTCGATTGCGGTGTTTGAGCGCGAGACCTGACGATGGAGCCCTACGACCGGCTGGTGGTGTGTATTGAAAGCCAGACGCTACGCGCTCAGAGCGCCGGCGAGGCCGACGATGTGTTTCCCATCTCCACGGCCAAAGCAGGCGTGGGCCAGAAAAGCGGCAGCTGGCAGACGCCACTTGGACAGCACGTGGTGCGCGCTCGCATCGGGGCCAACGCGCCGCGCGGGGCGGTGTTCGTGCGTCGCCGCGCCACCGGCGAGGTGTGGTCGCCGCAGCTGCACGCCGAGCACCCGGACCGCGACTGGATCCTGACCCGCATTCTGTGGCTGACCGGTATTGAGCCAGGGCACAACCGCGGCGGTGATGTCGATACGCTGCGACGCTATATCTACATCCACGGCACGCCCGAGACCGAGCCGATGCGCGAGCCGGCGTCGCACGGGTGCATCCGCATGAGCAATGCCGATATCGAAGCGCTGTTCGAGCGCGTTGCGCCACGTACGCCCGTCGACATTGTCGAACGCTATCGCTGACTAATCGTCTACGGCAATAATGTTGTCGTCGCTGTTGCGATCGATGTACTTGTTGTAGGGATCGATCCCGGCAAACGCAGGCTTGTCGTTCGACACCAGCACGATCTTCTGCTGCCCCGACACCACCGGTTCGCGGCGCAGACTCACCACGTCGGCTTTGCCGAACGCCTCAAGTCCGGGTTTGGTCAGAAACAGGCCCACGTCGATGGCATCATCGAGCGGCGCTTCGGTCTCGCGGCCCTCACCGTCGGCGTAGTACTTCGTCAGCGTCACATTCAGCGTGGTTTCAAACTCGCCGCTGTCGAGTTCGCGCACCGCCGCCGAATCGGCTTTAAGGTCGTAGACCGTAATCTTCTCCAGCGCGTCGGCAACGAGCTGACGCTCCTGCTCATCGCGCGCCAGTGAGCGAAAACCCTCGACCAGTTGTTTCGACGAGGCGTAGGGCTGGCTCTTGAAACGATAGCGATCAAGCAGATCGGCCAGCATCGTGTTGACCCGGTCTTCGCCCAACCGATCCTGCAGCAAATACATCACGACCGCGCCTTTGCGATAGTGGATATAGCCCTGGTCTTCCACACGATTGAGCGGCAGCTCTTCGATGGCCTCGCTACCGCGCGCGTTCAGATATCGATCCAGTTCGTACTTCAGAAAACGCCGGATCTTGTCTTCGCCGTACATCGACTTCATGACCATCAGCGCTGAGTACTGAGCGAGGGTTTCGACCAGCAGCGTGCCGCCCTGTTGATTGGCACTGATGAGCTGATGCGCCCAGTACTGATGGCCAAATTCATGGGCCGTGACATAGGTCACGTAGTCGATGTCATCGGGATCGCTGGTGTCTGCGATAAAACCCAGTCGCTCCGAGTAGGGCACCGTGCCGGCGAATGCCTGCGCAAACCTCGCGTAACCTGGAAATTCGATGATGCGCGCGTAGTCAAACTGGTAGGGGCCGAAGTTGGCTTTGTAGTAGGCCAGCGACTGTTCGGTGGCATCGAGCATGCGCTCAACATTGAAATCGTGTGTCTTGTGGTGGAACACAGAAATGTCCACGCCGTCCGCGCTGCGCTCGGCCACCTCATAGCGCGCGGACTGGATGGAGAAGAAGCCCAGAATTGGATTGGACGAGACAAAGCGTGCCGTGCGCCGGTCGCCCTCCACGGTGTCGGACACGCGACTACCCGGCGCGATCGGCGTTTGATCAGCGCGGGTAGTGATCGTGATGTCGGAGTTCACCCAGTCGATGTTGCCAACGTAGTTTTGCTCCGTTGCGCTTTCATCTTCAAGCGGTGGCGGGCGCAGCTCCGGCGGCAGATCGTATTTGCGCCGCGTGCTGCGGTCGGTCAGCAGTCCGTTGCGACTCATGCCAAGCTGAGGCGCGAATTCGAAGTTGTTCAAAAACGTGCCGTTGTCCACCAGGCGCACGTCGTTGCCGCGCGCCCTGAAACCGCGCTGCTCGCGCAGGCTCGAAAAGCGGAACTGACGCTGCTCGCCGACGGCCATGGGCTGATTGAATCGATAAATCCGGTATTTGAACGCCTCGTCTTCCATTTCGAGCGTCGCACCCGGCACTTCAACCGACTGCACCTGAATCTCGAGATCTTCAAAGCGGATGTGCAGCTGCTCCACCGGCGCGCCGGTATCGTTGACGATGCGGATCTGACCGTCCACGTTCAGGCGATGCTCGTACGGAAAGATATTGATGTTCAGCGTCACGTCGGTCATCGACGGCTGCTTGAGCGTCTCATACTGCAGATATTTCTTTTCGTAGTCGGCCAGCAGCTGCTCGGAATAGTCGTCGGTGCGATACTCATTGAGCACGTTGATGTTGTGATAGATGTGCGCGCCGCTGCCGACAGCCACCGCGGCGGCGCCGGCCATCAGCAAACCGGGGGCACCCATCAGACGTCGCGGCAGCTGGCGCAGCCTGGATTTGAGCGAGACGGCCGTACCGCGGCGCCAAAGCAAATGCGCAAGTAGCGCCAGGATGGCCGCGAAGGCGCCCCAGTAAAGTCGCAACCACCACGCGCCGGTAGCGCCGACGTCCACGCCGTTGAGATCCGACATGGGCACGGGAATGCCGCGACCAAACAGATACAGCGGATGATTCAGATCAATCAGGTTGAAGGTGATGATGGCCACCAGGTAGAGCATCATGATGCCCCAGCCCACATATTTGCTCGGGCTCATGGCCTGCACAAACACCGACAGGATCGCGAGTGTGCCCATCTCCACGGTCATCGGCAGGACGTACCAGGCCAGGTATTTGCCCAGCTCGAAATCGGTGTAGCCGCGCAGCGTCTGTACGAGGATGGCGGATACCATGGAAATCAGCAGCGTCGCCATCAGTACGCCGAACACGGCCAGCGTCTTGGGCAGCATGAAGGCCCAGTTCGGAATCGGGGTGGCGTCGACCAACTCGTGCATCTTGCGATCGCGATCGCGCCACACGAGTTCGCCGCCGTAGAAGATCGCGATGATCAGCGGCACGATCGTAAACGTGCCCTCGAGCAGATCAATCACATAAAACGTGATCGGGTAGGCCGGTGTGCCGTACAGGCCGCTTGAAAACGACAGCGCGGCCACCGAGTTGAACAGGCCCACCAGGATCAGGACAAAAAACGCCGGGCTGCGAAACACCTGCTGCATCTCGAAACGGCAGCGGGTGACCAGACGCGGCCACCAGGCCTGCGCGGGTCGTGCGGCGGGCAGTGAGGCGGCGACCTCCGGTGTTTGCAGGGCCAACTTTTCGGCCGTGCGCTGCTGCTTCTTGATTTGTCGTTTGGTGAGTCCGCGTTCGGCAAAACTGAAGCGCCGATAGGCAAACACCAACACCAGCACCGAGAACGCGATCCAGATCAGACGATTGATCAGCAGCACGCCAAAAAACGGCGCCATCTTCGTGTTGCTCTCCGAGGCGGTCCAGTAGCGCGTGAGGTACTCATACGCCGCGCCACCAAAAGGTTCGGCAAACGCACTGAAGCGCATCAGGTCAGGCCGAAATTCCGTAAACGCGCCGAAGACCAGATAGAGCACGAGGAAAATCACGACGCCGACATAGCTGCCCATCATCGAGCGTGTCATGGTCGCCACGGCGAAGAACATGGCCGAGGTCAGGAACAGACCCGGTAGCGCGAGCAGGAAGTAGGCGTACAGATAATGCGACAGGCGATTGGGGCCGAGCGTCTCGGGATCGATCCACGGCATCAGCGAGCCGAGCCACACGGCAAACGGCACCACGGCAAACGCGATGGCCGAGATCGCGAACGCGCCGGTGAAACGCCCCATCAGATAGTCGAACTTGCTGACCCGGGTCGAGCGCACCATGGGGCCAAAGCCGCTCTCGTCATCGCGCACGATCACGTTGGCCACAAACGCGGTGGTCACGAACATAAAGAAGATGGTCAGGATGATCGTGGTCTCGGCCAGCGCGGCCGGACTGTTAGCGTTGACGTTGCCGCCGTCGCCCATCGAGATGTTCTCGGAGGTCGCGGCGCCGAAAGTCAGCAGGAAAAAGATGGCGGACACAACCCAGAACACCGGATTGCGAAACTGATAGCGCAGCTCAAAGGCCGCAATTTTTGCAAACATCGTGTGACCTTCGCTCAGGCGACTTTCGATTCGGTGCGATCGTCGCTGCGCAGCGTTGCCAGCGTCGAGAAATACACATCTTCGAGTCCGCCGCTGGCGGCGGCAAAGCCCTCGCCAGGGTCGTTGTCGGCCAGCACATGGATAATGGTGCTGCCGGCAATCAGTCGTGTTGAGATCACGTTGTGTTGTCGGTTGTGCGCCTCCAGCTCATCGCGGCGAATGGTCTTGGACCAGATGGTGCCGCGGGTTTGCTCGATGAGTTCCAGCGGCGCGCCCTGCAGCTGAATCTGTCCGCCGGCCAGCACGGCCATGCGCGGGCACAGATCGGCCACGTCATCCACGATATGCGTGGACAGGATGATGACCACGTTCTCGCCGATCTCGGCCAGAAGGTTCAAAAAGCGATTGCGTTCTTCGGGGTCCAGGCCCGCGGTGGGTTCGTCCACGATAATCAGATCCGGATTGCCGATCAGCGCCTGCGCCACGCCGAAGCGCTGTCGCATGCCGCCGGAAAAACCGGCGATGGCCTTCTTGCGCACGTCCCACAGATTGACCTGCGAGAGCAGCGTCTCGACCGTGGTTTTGCGCTCGCCTTTGCTGGCGATGCCCTTGAGCACGGCCATGTGGTCGAGCATGTCGTAGGCGCTGACGCGCGGATACACGCCGAAATCCTGCGGCAGATAGCCGAGGCGCTCGCGCAGTCGCTCGGGCTCGGCCAGTACGTCGATATCGTCAAAGCGGATGTTGCCTTCGGTGGGCGTTTGCAGCGTCGCGATGGTGCGCATGAGCGTGGATTTGCCCGCGCCGTTGGGGCCCAGCAGCCCGAACATGCCTTTGGGGATGGTGAGGGTGACGTCGCTTAGCGCCTGGGTGCCGTTGGGATAGACGTGGGTGACGTTGGTCAGTTCAAGCATGCTTGCTCCCTTCAATTCGACTTATTGATGCGTACCCGCATCATTAGGATGCAGGAAAACACGTCAGGGTTGGAAGTGCGCGGCCGGAATACCGACACGCTCGGCGCTAGGGCGCGCGGGAAACCTGAATGATGGCACCGAAGTAGGGGTGGTCCAGATAGTGCGGCTTGTTGAAGCGCACGCGGCGGCGCGTTTGCTTGAGCTGCACTGTCTGGCCGTCGACATCAAACGCCAGATCGGCGTCGATGCGCAGAAATCGGCTGCGCGAGAGGGTAATGCGGCCATTGATACGGCCGTCGCTGTCGCTGCCGGAGATGCCCTTGGCGGGCTGCTCGGCCGTCTCCGTCACGCCCTGACGCCAGGCCATGTGGCCCAGCACGCGAAAGCGCGTGGCGTTGGCCAGGCGTCGTGCCGTTTCGGTCAGCGCAAACTCACCGGCTCCGACCAGTTCGAAATTGCCCAACGGCAGCGGCTCGGGCTCCGGCTCCATCAGGGCGTCGGGATCGGCAAACGTCGTGTCGGTGTAGATGCGGTCGTCGACGTTGAATTTCTCGCCCGCCGCAAACGGCTCATTGTGGGCCAGCAGGATGACCTCGACCTGATACATCGGCTCGTCCGCGCTTTCCTGCGCGTGCGCGGCGGTGGCCATCATCAGCGTGGCGCAGAGTGCGGTCAGACCGCGGTGTGCAGTTCGGCGAATTGGGCGCAGGCGTTGGAGCAGCATGGAGTCATTCTCAAAAACGTCGCGACGAAGTGTAATCGATGCGCGTGGCAAGGTCACCGCGGGGACGATGGTGCCGGGTGCGTGACATTAGGCCGCCGACTCACCCAGCAGCGCGCTAAGCGTATCGCGCACAAACTCGAAGCGTTCGGCCGGCTCGTAAAGCGGGGCGGTGAAGCGCAGCGTCTGGGCGCCGTCGAATTTGTACACCGACGGCTCGTGCTGAATCAGGCCGATCAGGTTGGCCGGTTCGATGTCGGCGCGCGGATCGAACACGATGCGGCCGCGTTCGTCCGAGGCCTCGAGTCGGGCGATATTGAGCTTTGAGGCCAGGATGCGCAGATTGGCCAGTTCGAACAGCGCCTGCGCCTGCTCGGGGATCAGGCCGAAGCGATCGATCATCTCCACTTTCAGCTCGCGCAGCGCCTCGTCATCGCTCGCGCTGGCGATGCGTTTGTACTGCACCAGACGCATGTGCACGTCGGGCAGGTAGTCGTCCGGGAAGAACGCCGGCACGTGCAGATCAATCTCGACGCCGCTGCTGGGCAGGCTCGACAGATCAGGCTCGTCTCCGCGCTGGAGTGATTTCACTGCCCGATCAAGTAGTTCCATGTACATATTAAAGCCGATTTCATGTATTTGACCGCTCTGTTCTTCGCCCAGAAGCTCGCCGGCGCCGCGAATCTCCAGATCGTGGCTGGCCAGGGCAAAGCCGGCGCCCAGGTCTTCCAGCGACTCAATGGCCTCCAGGCGTTTCACGGCGTCGTCCGTCAGTGCCTTGGTCGGCGGCGCGATCAGATACGCAAACGCGCTGCGGTTGGAGCGGCCCACGCGGCCGCGTAGCTGGTGCAGCTGGGCGAGGCCAAATCGATCCGCGCGGTCAATAATGATGGTGTTGGCGGCTGGGCAGTCGATGCCGCTTTCCACAATCGTCGTGCACACGAGCATGTTGAAGCGGCGATGATAGAAATCGAGCATGACCTGCTCGAGATCACGCTCGCGCATCTGGCCGTGGCCGATCTCAAGGCTGGCCTCGGGCACCAGTTCGGCCAGCTTGGCCGCCGTCTTTTCAATGGTTTGCACGGCATTGTGCACAAAGAAGATCTGCCCGCCGCGCTGGATCTCACGCAGACAGGCCTCGCGGATCAGCGCGTCGTCCCAGGTGCTGACGAAGGTCTTGATGGACAGGCGTTCGGCCGGTGGTGTGGTGATCAGCGACAGATCGCGCAGTCCGCCCATGGCCAGATTCAGGGTGCGCGGGATGGGCGTGGCGGTCAGCGTCAGCACGTCGACTTCGGCGCGCAGGGCCTTGAGCCGCTCTTTGTGGCGCACGCCGAAGCGGTGCTCTTCGTCAATGATGACAAGGCCCAGGTCTTTGAACTTGATGTCCGGCTGCAGCAGTCGATGGGTGCCGACCACGATGTCCACATGACCACTTTCGACTTTCTTCAGAATCTCGGTCGATTCCTTGCGCGAGCGAAAGCGCGACAGCACCTCTACGGTAACGGGCCAGTCGGCAAAGCGATCGGCGAAGGTCTGTCCATGTTGCTGGGCCAAAAGCGTGGTCGGCACGAGCATCACGACCTGCTTGCCGGCCTGGGCCGCCACGAACGCGGCCCGCAGTGCCACTTCGGTTTTGCCGAAGCCCACGTCGCCACAGACCAGGCGATCCATCGGCTTGAGCGAGGTCATGTCTTCAACAATGGCGTCGATGGCCTGGGCCTGATCCACCGTGGGTTCGAACGGGAAGCCCGCCGCGAAAGCGCGATAGTCGTCCGGCGTGACTTTGAGGCTTTGGCCCACGCGGGCGGCCCGGCGAGCGTAGAGCTCCAGCAGCTCGGCGGCTACGTCACGTATCTTTTTGGCCGCCTTGCGCCGCGCCTTGTCCCACTGGTCCGAGCCGAGGCGATGCAGCGGGGCGCTGTCGGGGGCGGCGCCGGTGTAGCGCGAGATCAGATGCAGCGAGTGCACGGGTACGTAGAGTTTGTCGCCGTCGGCGTAGGTTAGCGTCAGGTATTCGGCGTCGGAGCCGCCGGCTTCAAGCTGCGTGAGGCCCTGGTAGCGACCCACGCCGTAGGCTTCGTGCACGACCGGAGCGCCAATGCTCAGGTCGGTCAGGTCGCGAATGATCGTCTGCGGATCGCGCGCCGCGCGCTGGCGGCGTGCGGTTTTGACCTTGCGCTGGAACAGCTGGTTCTCAGCGATGACCGCGAGCTTGTCGTCGGTCAGGTGCAGGCCTTCCTGCAGCGGGGCCACCGTGACGCCGAGTACCGGACGTTTTTTCAGGAAATCCGGCCAGTCGGCGACCACCGTTGGTTTGAGCTGCTGATCACGCAGCATGTCGAGCAGCGTCTCGCGACGGCCGGGGGATTCGGCCACCAGCAGCAGCGCGCCGTCGAAGCCGGTCACGAAGTCGCGCAGCTTCTCGGTGGGCGAGCGTGAGGTGGATTTGAGGTTCAGATTGGGCGGCGCCGAGGTCGCAAACGAGTGCGACTGATCGTCCTCACGGGTGGATTCGAAGCGGCCGAAGCGGATCAGCCGCTGCTGGTCCAGGCGCTTGCGCAGCGCGTCGGGATGCGTGAACAGCTCTTCGGGCGTCAGGATGGGTCGTTCCTGATCGTGGTCGAACTGTTCGTGGCGCTGCTCGACGGCCTCCCAGTCGGTGTCGGCGGCTTCGCGAGCGCCGAGGCTCTCGATGATCAGCGGCGTCTCACCCAGGTAGTCCAGCAGCGTACTGGTGGTCTCGAAAAACAGCGGCAGGTAGTTCTCGACACCGCCGGCGGCTGCACCGTCGGAGACCTCGCGATACACGCTGCTGCGCGTGGGGTCGCCCTCGAAGCGCTTTCGAAACTGCTGACGAAACAGCGCTATACCGTCTTCATCTAATGCAAATTCTCTTGCCGGGAGCAGGTTGAGACCGGTCAGTTTGTCGGCGCTGCGCTGGGTTTTGACGTCAAACTCACGCAGCGATTCGATCTCATCGTCGAAGTAGTCCAGGCGCACCGGCGCGTGAAAACCGGCCGGATACAGATCGATGATCGAACCGCGTACGGCAAACTCGCCGTGCTCCATCACGGTGGTCACGTGCCGATAGCCGGCGGCCGTCAGTTGCTCGCGCAGGTCGGCCGGCGGCAGCGTCTGGCCCGGTTTGATCGCCAGGCTTCGGGCGCGCACAAACTCCACCGGGGGCAGGTAGCGCAAAAGGGCACGTACGTCGGCCACCACGATATCGAGCTGGCCCGCGGCGAGCGCGGCCAGCGTGCGCAGGCGTTCACCGATCAGATCCGGATGCGGCGAGAAGCGATCGTAGGCAAGCGTATCCACATCCGGAAACGTCGCGACCTTAAGGTCAGGCCCGAAAAAGCCCAGCGCGGTGGCCAGCGCCTCCGTTTGCTCGGCGCCGTCGGCAACGATCAGGGTTTGTGTCGGGTGCGCACGCGCGGCCCCGGCCATGGCCAGGGCACTCGCAGATCCGTATAAGCGGCCGAAGCGCAGCGCATGGCTGCGACCGCTGCGCGTGGGCAGCGGTGGCGAGAAGACGTCTGTCAGCGTTTAGGTACCGAGTGGATGACGTGCTTGTATTCGAAGTAGACGATGAACTCGCCGTATTCCCAACGCGTGATCGGTGGATCGCCCACAGCGGCGCGACGCGCGCTCGGTGAGCCGTAGGTCTTTTCAACCTGGGTCATCGACATGCCGCGCGAAGGAAACGCGACGCGGGCCTCGGCCGACGTATCGGTACCGGGGACGGAAAGATTCTGAGCAGCAATGGGCAAGGAGAGTGCAGTTGCGAGTCCGATCGCCACTGTCAATTTCGTAGATGCCATTGGTTACCCTCTAGCCTGAATGGTTGGTCACGTTAGCCCGACGTTGGGCGTGGATTCAAGCGTTGATTTTGTTGCCCCGCAGCAACATCGCGCTTAGTCGTTGTTCTGGCGGGCACATACCGTTAGGGTGCCGCATCATGAACTACCAACGCGCGCTCAAGCGCGCCGTCCTCGTGCGCCGATACAAGCGTTTTCTGGCCGACGTCACGCTGCCAGGCGGCACGCCGCTGACGATGCACTGCCCGAACACCGGGTCCATGCTCGGCTGCGTGGATCCGGGCATCGAGGTTATGTTCAGTCGCTCCGACAACCCCAAACGCAAATATGCGCATACGCTCGAGCAGGTTTGTGTCGACGGCGTTCGCATTGGCGTGCATACCGGGCGCTCCAATGCGCTGGTGGCTGAGGCCTTCGGCAACGGCGTGATTGCTGAACTCGCCGGGTACGAGCAGGTCCAATCCGAGGTGACCGTAGAGACCGGCAGCCGGCTGGATTTTGTTCTGAATGCTAATGATCGCCGTGAGTGCTGCGTGGAAGTCAAAAACGTCAGCGCGGCCGTGGACGATGGCGTGGCGTTTTTTCCTGACGCAGTCAGCGAGCGTGCGCGTAAACACCTTGAGGTGTTGATGCGCTGCGTGGACCGCGGTCAGCGCGCCGTGCTGGTGTTTTGTATTCAGCGCGACGACGTGCGCAGCGTGCGTCCGGCCGATCATATTGATCCTGAGTATGGTGCGACGCTGCGTCGTGCGCTGGAGCACGGCGTGGAGGTCTGTGCCTACGCGGCGCGCCTGTCTGATGAGGCCGTGTCGTTGTATCGCGCGGTGCCTGTCGATACCTCAATACAGAACGAGGAGGGCGTGCAGCGTGTCGGTTGAGTCGATGATCGCGCTGCGCTATCTGCGTCCTCGTCGCGGGCAGTTTTTTGTTTCGCTGATCACGTTTGCCTCGACCGCGGGCATCGCGCTGTGCGTGGCCGCACTCATTATTATTATCTCGGTCATGAACGGCTTCGGGAACGAGCTGCGCGAGCGGCTGGTCAGCCTTAGCGCGCACATCACGGTTACCGGTCCGGACGGCGTGCTGGATAACTGGTCGCAGACCGTCGCAAGCGTCATGGACGACGCCGATGTGGTGTCGGCCGCCCCGTTCGCCGAAGGCCAGGGCATGATTGTGAATCGCTCGAAGCTCAACGGCACGATTGTCAGTGGCGTGCTGCCGGCCACCGAGGGCGAGGTGTCGCAGCTTGGGGACAGCTTGCTGGTGGGGCGATTGTCCTCGCTGCAGGCCGGTGAGCAGAACATTTTGCTGGACTCGCATCTGGCCTATCTGGTGGAAGCGTCCATCGGCGAGAAGGTCACGATCATGATTCCGCGCCCGGGCGAGAACGGCCGTTCGGTCGTGCCGCTGATGCGTCGTTTTACGGTGACCGGAATTTTTGACGCTGGGCTGCAGAGCGCATCGGGCGCCCGATCCATTATGCATTTGCAGGACGCCGTGGCGCTGTTTGGACTCAAGGGCGAAGCCTCGGGGGTGCGGGTCAAGGTTGCGGACCTGTTGCAGGCGCCCGAGGTGGGTCAGCGGCTGGCCGGCGCCTTGCCTGCAGAACTTGAGATTGAAGACTGGACCACGCAGCAGTCGAGCTACTTCCGCGCGCTCAAGGTCGAGAAGGTCATGATGAGCCTGTTTCTGCTGCTGGCCGTGGG
>CAZXCL010000008.1:0-18661 GCA_964639265.1 uncultured Gammaproteobacteria bacterium
GACCAGGATTCGAACCTGGGTTGGCGGAGTCAGAGTCCGCAGTCCTACCGCTAGACGATCCCCCAAATAACAGGTCCGCCCGTGGCGGATGCCGCTTAGCGTTTCGAGAACTGGGTAGCGCGACGTGCTTTGCGCAGACCCACTTTCTTACGCTCGACCTCACGCGCATCACGCGTGACGTAACCGGCTTTACGCAGCGAAGGACGCAGGCTTTCGTCGTAGTCCATCAGTGCACGGGTGATGCCGTGGCGAATCGCGCCGGCCTGACCCGTGGTGCCGCCGCCTTTGACGGTGACGGTGATGTCGAAGCGGCCTTCCATCTCGGTCAGCTGCAGCGGCTGGCGCACGATCATGCGGGCCGTTTCGCGACCAAAGAAGGTATCCAGCGGACGCTTGTTGACGATGATGTCGCCTTTACCGGGACGCAGATAAACACGTGCGGTAGAGGTTTTGCGTCGGCCCGTGCCGTAGTTGTGCGTAGCGCTCATTAGATTAAATCTCCAGCGTCTGCGGCTGCTGTGCCGCATGCGGGTGTTCGGTGCCTGCAAACACGCGCAGCTTCTTGAGCATGGCGCGTCCCAGCGGGTTTTTCGGCAGCATGCCTTTGACCGCCAGTTGGATGACCTGCTCGGGCTTGCGCGCCTGCAGCGTCTCGAAATTCTCGGATTTCAGGTTGCCGATGTAGCCGGTATGGCGGTGGTACATCTTATCTTTGGCCTTGTTGCCCGTGACACGCACCTGATCCGCGTTGATCACGACGATGTAGTCGCCGGTGTCGACATGCGGGGTGTATTCAGGCTTGTGCTTGCCTTTCAGACGGCGCGCCAGTTCGGTGGCCAGACGGCCCAGAACTTTGTCTTTAGCATCAATCACATACCAGTCGCGTTTGACGGTCTCTGGTTTGGCGGAAAAAGTCTTCATCGGACGGTTCTCGTTCGGTTTTTGGCGCACGCGCGGCGAAAGGACGGGAATTCTAATGGACCGCGCAGTGCAATGCAACGCTTCAGAGCATGAAAAAGGGTTTTCCGCGCTATGCGGAAAACCCCATTATTTTCAGGTACCTGGGGCTCAAAAGTGGCCCTGGAACTGGCCTTGAGCCAACTTTACCAGGCGTATTGCAGCGAAATGGCCGTGAAACGGTCCGTGCTGGTCGTACCGGCCGGCGCGTCCGAGTTGTTGATCAGCGTGTAGGACACCACGAGATCCATGGCGCCAAGCAATTTGGCCGTCACGGAGCTGACCGATTCGGTGTAGGTGTTGTCCGAGCCGATTTCCGTCGACAGGGTTTGATCGAAATGCGCGGTCTCGCTGAAATTCCAGCGGTAGTCACCACCCAGACGCACGATTGCGCTGGAGTCGTCCTCACCCGGCGTCACGGTGCCATCGGGGTTGATCGTGTCCGCGAACGTCAGCTGACGAAAACCAACGCCGGCCTCAATATTGAGCACGTGCGTGTCGGTGTTGATCAGACGACGACCGTAGCCAACTGTTTGGGAGAACTGCTCGGCCACACCGGCAAAGCGATCCTTCTGATAGGCCACCAAACCATAAATGTAGTCGAACTCACTGAAATCGCGCTGAGTCTTGAGATCCAGCGTGTAGCGCTCAGCCGAGCTCACGTCATTGGCTTTGGCACCGATCGCCGCGGCCGCCAGAGAGTGCGTCCATTTTTCCCAGGTATAGCCGAGATCCAGTGCCGCGTTGACGTTAAGGTTGTCCGCGTTACCCGAGGCCTGCAGATAGCCCAATGCTGCCTTACCAGACCACGGACCCTTGTCCTCTTCTTCCTGCGCCTGAGCAAACGCCCCGGCGATCATCATTGCACTGGTGATTGCGCTGGTGATGCCCAGGCGTGCCAGTCGGCTGTTGGTCAAACCACTCATCTGCTCACTCCTAAATTCTGTGTTAAAGCGAAGATGCGAAAAAAGTCGCGGTATAATACGGAATGACCGGGATACGCGATAGCCACGGCGATAAAAATGTTCCCGGTAGCCGCGCCTACAACAGCGCGCTGACCGCGGCCACCGATCGCTGCGTCAAATGCGCACTGTGCCTGCCCCACTGCCCCACCTATGCTCGAAACGCCACGGAAACCCAGTCGCCACGGGGGCGCGTCACACTTGTGGCCGCGCTGGCCAGCGGCGCACTGACACCCGACGATACCCGGCCCGCACTCGACAGCTGCCTGTCCTGCCGGGCCTGTGAACAAGTGTGTCCCGCCCGGGTTGAGTACAGCAGTATCCTCGATCGCGGGAAGGCGCTGCTTGGTGAGCCGTCGCACACGGAACGCCGGGCGGCGGCACTCCTGCGCTCGCCGGCAGCAATCGGTCTGCTGAAACGCCTGTGGCGCCTGACGCGGTGGCTGCCGTTACCTGACACGCTGCGGCGCTGGCAGGCACTGCCCGGCCCCGCCGTTGGGCGAGACTCTTTGCCCATGGCGGCAAAGCCGACGGGCGCGCCGGTCACTGTTCTCACCGGATGCCTGTCCGGCGACTTCGACCGCGCCGCCGTGACCGCCTATGAACACCTCTTCGCCGCCGTCAATCGCCGCTGCGTCTTCGTCAAAAACTGCTGTGGTGCGCTCGATCAACACAGCGGTGCGCACGAGCAAGCCGCCGCGGCGGCCGAAGCCTTGCTGCGCGCCATCCCGGATGACGACAGTCCGATTGTGCATCTGGCCAGCGGCTGTGCCACGGCCGTGCGCGACCTTGGCAACCACAGCGCATTGAGCAAAGCCGCTCGCATCAGTGACAGAGTCGCCGACCCATTTGTCGTTCTGGAGTCGCTGGGCATTAATGAACATCTTGAGACGGTCGCTAACAGTGTGACGCAGGTCGCACTGCATCTGCCGTGCACCCAGCGCAACGTATTGCACGGCGGTGACGCGCTTGAACGTCTGATTGCATCGTTTGACGATGTGGCTGCGAAAACTGTCATTGGCCACGGGTGTTGCGGCGCCGCCGGCACGCACATGCTGCGGGCGCCGGCAGTCGCCGCCGACTTTGCAACACGCGTGCTTGATGAGGCGCCGGACAGCGCCGAGGTACTGCTCAGCGCCAACATCGGATGCGCCTGGCACCTGCGCGGCACCTTGTTTGATCAAGGCCGGGCGCTGGCCGTAGAGCACCCGGCGGTGTTTCTGGCGCGGCGACTGAAATCAGGCGCTACATGATATTCTTGAGCCATAGATATGAGTATGTTTGACCAGCTAATCGGACACTTTGACACGGTTTTGCGCACTTGCGCCGGCACGCCCATGGATGCCAGTCGCGCCAATCCGGCCGAGGCCCTGAATGACGCCACTGCCGACGACCGCGCGGCACGCGAACGAGCCGCCCGATTGATGCGTGTCAATCATGCGGGCGAGGTATCGGCTCAGGCGCTGTATCACGGTCAGGCGCTGACGGCGCGTGACCCGGCCGTTCGCGACGCCATGCACGAAAGCGCGCGCGAGGAAGCGGATCATCTGGCCTGGTGCGGCGAAAGACTGGACGAACTTGGCTCGCGCGTCAGCGTGCTCAACCCGGTCTGGTATGCCGGTTCATTCGGTATCGGGGCACTGGCCGGCGTGTTTGGCGACAAGGTCAGTCTGGGCTTTATTGCCGAAACCGAGCGCCAGGTCGTCCATCATCTGGAGCGCCATCTGGATGCGCTGCCGGAGGACGACGTCCGAAGCCGCGCCATCCTCGGGCAAATGCGCGAAGATGAGGCGCATCATGCCGAGGCGGCCGTGGATGCGGGCGGTGTGCCACTGCCAGCACCGGTCAAAACCGTCATGGGTCTGGTCAGCAAGGTCATGACCCGTACAGCCTATTGGTTATAGGCACTTTTTTTGTGAGCCAGTGCATAGTCCGCGCGGTTGGCCTCTGCTACACTTCGCGGCGTTCTGGATTAGGTTAAACCCGTTACGAGGTCCGTCATGGAATCAACCGGCAAAAAAATCAGCGATGTCCCGGCGATCAATCGCTTTCTGAACTACTGCCGCATGCGCACCGTACCGTCAAAAACGGTCGTGATTCATGCCGGAGATTTGCCCGATATTCTCTATTACATCGTCTCCGGCTCGGTCGAAGTCATGATCGAGGACGAAGACGGCAACGAAATGGTGCTGGCTTACCTGAATAAAGGTGAGTTCTTCGGCGAAATGGGGCTTTTCTACGAACAGCCGACGCGCAGCGCCTGGGTCCGCACCCGTACGGAGTGCGAGATTGCGGAGATGACCTACCCCCGCTTCCGTCAGATAGCCAGCGAAAGCCCGGGGCTTGTGTTTGAACTGGCCACGCAGCTGGCCAGCCGCCTCAACCGCACTAACCGCAAGCTGGGCGATTTGGCGTTTGTGGATGTGACCGGCCGCATTGCGCATCAGCTCATGGACCTGTGCAATGAACCCGACGCCATGACCCACCCGGACGGCATGCAGATTAAAGTGTCGCGTCAGGAACTCAGTCGCCTGGTCGGCTGCTCACGAGAGATGGCTGGCCGCGTGCTAAAAGTGCTCGAGGAACAGGGCCTGGTGACCGCCAGCGGCAAGACCATCGTGGTCTTCAACGCCAGACCCAATAACAATCGATGATCGTTGGCGCCTGAGCGCCATCGTCTTCAGGAAAACGCGCCCCTAGAGGCGCGTTTTTTTATTGTCTCGTATCAGACCGTTGCGAGTTGTTCGCGCATCGCGCTAATAACCGAGGCGTAATTGTCTTCACCGAAGATCGCGCTGCCGGCCACAAATGTATCGGCCCCGGCCCGCGCTACCTCGGCTATGTTGCCGACCTTCACGCCGCCGTCGACTTCCAGCGCAATGTCACGCCCCGAGGCATCGATCAGCTTGCGCGCCGCCCGCAGCTTGTCCAGGGCTGACGGGATGAACGACTGACCGCCGAAGCCGGGATTGACCGACATCACAAGAATCAGATCCACCTTGTCGAGCACATAGTCGAGCACGTTCAACGGCGTCGCAGGATTGAGCACCAGGCCCGCCTTGCAACCGCGCTCACGTATCAGCCCGAGACTGCGGTCCACATGCTCGGACGCCTCCGGATGAAAACTGATGATCGACGCGCCAGCCGCCGCGAAGTCCTCGATCAGTCGGTCCACAGGACGGCACATCAGATGCACATCAATCGGCGCCGTGATGCCGTGATTCTTTAGCGCCTCGCAAACCATCGGACCGATCGTGAGATTGGGCACGTAGTGATTGTCCATGACATCGAAATGCACGATGTCGGCACCGGCTTCGAGCACCGCGTCGACCTCGGCGCCAAGCTGCGCAAAGTCGGCCGACAAAATGGATGGGGCAATGCGAAAGGTCATGGCAACTCCGGGTTGGATTAGCTCAGCCCGCGGGCGGACTTGATGGTTTCGTAAGCGGCCTGAATGGCCTGGGTCTTTTCACGCGCCTGGGTCATCATTTCCTGAGGCAGGCCCTTGGCCATGAGCTTGTCGGGATGATGGCGATTCATGAGGCGGCGATAGGCTTTCTTGAGCTCGTCATTGCCCACGTTGGCCTCGACGCCGAGCACCTTGTAGGCGCCGTCGACGCCACCGTGCTGCACGAAGCCGCCGCGACGCGCGTGCGCCGCCGACTCCATCTGCGCCAGATCCACCCGCCCCACACCGAGCCGCTGGCAAATGCGCCACAGCAGTTCGCGTGTCTTAGGGTGCGCGCGCTGGTCTGCCAGCATGGCATCAACCTGAATTTCGACAAACTGATAAATGAGACGCTCGCGTCCGCGCAAGGTCTTGGCCAGACGCTGCAGCGTGGCATCGAGCGGAAACTCGCTGGATTTGCCGATCGTGAACTGGCGGATCGCTTCTTTGCGCCGCGCCTCATCCATATCAAAGCGTTGCATATACGTGCGGGCCAGCGCGATTTCGCTCTCCGACACACGACCATCGGCCTTGGCCACAGCGCCCATGACAGCGAAGGTGGCCGCAAAAAAACGCGCCTGTATTTCGCTCTCCTGCGACGCCCCGCCGCCGGTGACCCGAGCATAGCCACGATCAACCTGATGCCCGACCAGTGCACCGATAATCATGCCGACCGGCCCTTTGATGGCGCCCAGTGCAGCACCGATAATCTTGCCCCACCAGCCCTTGGCGCTGATGTAGTCCTGCACTTTCAGTGTCACGCGGTTGACCCTACCCCGTCGCCGTGGCCAAAATGCCGGTCATCTGAGTTCCCATCCTGCCATGGTATCAAGCTTGACCGATCAAGACCTGTCTCAAAAACAAGTGGCGCCCGGCGCCGTGACCAGAACCAATCTCACGGGCCTTGAGTGCGTTCACCGCGGCAAGGTTCGCGACAGCTACGCCCTCGACAATCAGCGTTTGCTGATTGTCGCCACCGACAGACTGTCCGCCTACGACGTGGTGCTACCCGATCCCATTCCTGGAAAAGGCGTGGTGCTAACCGAGGTCAGCAACTTCTGGTTCGCACGCACCGGACACATCGTGCCCAATCACTTAACCGGCGTGGACCCCGCCAGCGTGCTGCCAAACCCCGATGAGCACGATCAGGTGGACGGGCGTGGCGTGGTGGTCAAGCGACTGCGTCCGCTGCCGGTTGAAGCGGTGGTGCGCGGCTATTTGATTGGCTCGGGCTATCGCGACTATCTGGCGTCGGGTTCGGTCTGCGGCATTGAGCTACCGCCCGGTCTGCGCATGGCCGAACAGCTGCGCCAGCCGCTGTTCACGCCTGCGACCAAAGCCGCCGCCGGGGATCACGACGAAAACATATCGTTCGAGCGCATGTGCGAGATCGTGGGCACGCAGCGCGCCGGGCAGGTGCGCGATGTCTCGGTGGCGCTGTATCAGTTTGCCGTGGAATACGCGGCGCTGCGCGGCATCATCATCGCCGATACCAAGTTCGAATTTGGCCTGGACGACGAGGACAACCTGATTCTCATGGACGAGGTGCTGACGCCGGACTCGTCGCGCTTCTGGCCGGCCGACGGCTACGAGGTGGGCACCAGTCCGCTCAGCTACGACAAGCAGTTCGTACGCGACTATCTGGATACGCTTTCTTGGGACAAGACGCCGCCGGGACCACGTCTGCCAAGCGACATTCTGACGCGCACCGTCGCGCGCTACGAAGAAGCCAGACTGGCGCTGCTAAACGGCGCACCGCCGATCGACTAACCGGCCACCGTGCGTCGGCACAAATCGTGAAGCTGCTGCAGACCCTCGGTCAGTGCCGCGGGACCCGGCTGCAGAATCACCGCTGACTTGATCTCGTGCACGTTGCCCGAACGCACGGCGGGAATGGCATCAAACCCCGCGCGCTCGGCCACACGCTCCGGCCGAAACTTCTTGCCACACCATGATCCGACGATCAGTTCGGGCTGCGCGTCGATCACCGTTTGCGGATCGGCAAGGATGCGGCCGCTGGCCAGCGATGAGGTCGCGTGCTCGGCAAAACAGTCGACGCCGCCGGCAATACCGATGAGTTCCGAGACCCACTGAATGCCGCAAATCATCGGCTCGTCCCATTCCTCAAAATACACACGCGGCGCGCGCGGCAGCGCTTGTCCCGCCGCACGAATCTTCTCAACACCGTCGCCTAGCTGATTGAGCAACGCATCGCCTTTTGCGTGCGCACCGACCATCGCGGCCAGCACGGCAATGGTGCGAAAAATCTCATCGACACTGCGGTGATTGAATACGTGTACTTCAATGCCCTTGCGAATCAGCTCTGCAGCAATGTCGGCCTGCAGGTCTGAAAAACCCAGCACAAGATCTGGCTCAAGCGCGGTGATCTTGTCAATCTTGGCGGAGGTGAACGCCGAGACTTTCGGCTTTTCCTTGCGCGCACGCGGTGGACGCACGGTGAAGCCCGAAATACCCACGATGCGCTCTTCTTCGCCCAGCAAGTACAGCGTTTCGGTGGTCTCTTCGGTCAGACAAACAATGCGTTGCGGATAGTCCCAGCTCATGGGCGCACTGTAGCCCGAGCGGCCACGCAAAGCACGACACACCTGCTTGAACTGCATCCGGCCCCGTGCCAAGTTAGCAGCTGGCTACCACTGGCACATGCGGCACCTATGCTCGGATCGCTCTACGACACCATCGACGGACTGCTGTGGCACTCGCGCACCGACGAGCCGCGTGCCTTGTCACTGCTGCGCCGGGCGGCCCGCTATCCCTATGCGATTGCGCGCGACGCGATTGAGGGCCAGCTCACCATGCGCGCCATGAGCCTGGTCTACACCACCCTGCTCTCGATCGTGCCACTGATCGCGCTGAGTTTTTCCATCCTCAAAGCCTTTGACGTGCACTATCAGATCGAGCCGCTGCTGCAGCATTTCCTGAGTCCGCTCGGCAGCGAGCAGGCCGCCGAGCTGACCGGCAAGGTCACCGAATTTGTCGACAACACGCGCGGCGTCGCTCTGGGGTCTGTGGGCTTACTGGTGTTTCTGTACACCGTGATCTCAATGGTGCAAAAGGTCGAGGAAAGCGTGAACTATGTGTGGCAGGTGGAGCGCACGCGTTCACTGGCAAGACGCTTCAGCGAATATTTGAGCATCCTTTTGATCGCGCCAGTGCTGATGCTGCTCGCCATAACACTGCGCGGCGCCATTGCCAGCAACACCCTGACTGAAAAACTGTTGGCCAATGAGCTGGTCAGCGAGACCGCGCTGCTGGCCACCAAGGGCATCCCGTTTGCGATGGTCACAGCCGTGTTCACCTTCATCTTTATCCTCGTGCCAAACACGCGCGTGCGCTTTGGCGCGGCTCTGGCCGGAGGGCTGAGTGCCAGCCTGCTGTGGAATGCCGTCGGCGCGGCGTTTGCCTCGTTCGTAGCCGGTTCGTCGAGCTACACTGCCATCTACACCACCTTCGCGGCGGTGATCATTGCGCTGATCTGGTTGTACGCCAATTGGCTGATCCTGCTCGTGGGCGCCAAGATCTCGTTTTACTACCAGAACCCGGAATACCTGCGCTACGGCCACCGACCGGTCGACCTGAGTCACGCGTTGCAGGAACGAATCGCCGTACAGCTCATGGCCGTCGTCGCGCGCGCATTCACCCGCGGCGATCGGGGACACGGTATCAACGACCTTGCCACACGCATGGGACTGCCCGGACGCGCCATCGGGCCCATCGCGGCACGACTCGAAAACGCGGGCCTTCTGATCATCACCGATAAGGATGTCATGCTGCCGGGTCGTTCTCTCGATACGATCTGGCTCAACGACGTGCTGCGCGCCGCGCGCGGCGAGAGCGGAGACAAACCCACTTACCGCCGTATCAGTGCAAAGGTGGCCGATGCGCTGCGCAAGATGGACACCGCGCGTCAGGACATCGTCAATGACGTGCTGCTAACCGATTTGATGGACGACGATGAGAACATCGCCATGGCCGGACTGGAATCAGTTACCGGCGATCGTCATTGAATCAAACAGCAGCGTGCCGCAGCGCACGTTGCTTTGCGGATCGGGATCCGATCCGATGGTCACGAGGTTTCGATACAAGTCCTTGAGGTTGCCGGCAATCGTCACCTCGTGCACGGGATAGGCGATCTTTCCCTTCTCGATCCAGTAACCCGCGGCACCGCGCGAGTAGTCGCCGGTGGTTGGGTTCACGCCCTGCCCGATGAGTTCGGTGACCAGAAAGCCGGTGTCCAGATCGGCGATAATGGAGGCCTCGTCCACACCGTCCTCGCCACTCACGAGCACGTTGTGCACGCCACCGGCATTGCCGGTGGTCTCCAGGCCAAGCTTGCGCGCCGAATAGCTGCTGAGGATGTAACCCTGCAGTACCCCATCGACGAGCAGTTCACGATTGGCGGTTGCCACGCCCTCGCTGTCCATCACCGCGCTGCCCATGCCTTTTTTCAGAAACGGCCGTTCGCTGATCGTCACAAACTCCGGAAACAGCTGCTGGTCCCTGGCATCGAGGTAAAAACTCGTGCGGCGATATTGCGCGCCGCCCTGAATCGCGCCGAGAAAATGCCCGATCATGCCGCGCGCCATGTTGGGCGGAAACACCACTGGCGCCGTGCGGGTGGAGAGCTTGCGTGCACCCAGTCGGTTTACCGTGCGCTCGCCGGCGGTCTTGCCAACGACTTCAGCCGCATCGAGATCGCCCGGGTCGCGTGCCGCGCTGTACCAGTAATCGCGCTGCATGCCCTCCTCGTCACTGGCAATGACCGAGCAGCTCACGCTGTGATAGCTCGATGGAAATCCGGCAACCAGACCGTGCGAGTTGCCGTACACGCGACGCCGGGTAGACGAGCTGACGCTGGCGCCCTCGCTGTTGGTGATACGCGTATCCACATCACGTGCGCTGCGCTCGCAGCGCTCGGCCAACGCGATCATGGCATCCACGTCAAGGTCCCATTTGTGCATGAGATCCAGATCGGTGATTTGTGTCGCCATGCGCTCGGCCGGAGCAAGCCCGGCGCACTCGTCCTGCGTGGTGTAACGCGCAATCGAGCAGGCCTTGGCCACGGCCTCGTCAACGGCCGCCCGCGAGGTATCAGCGCTGCTCGCCGAGCCTTTGCTCTTGCCAAAATACACCGTGACGACCAGACCTCGATCTCGGTGGTACTCCAGTGTCTCCACCTCGCCCAGACGCACGGTCGTGGACAGTCCGGCGTCCAGACTTACCCCCGCTTCGGCCTCGCTGGCACCCAGCCTCGCGGCTTCCGCAAGCGCCCGTTCTACCGGCTCGCGCAGCGCGTGGAGTTCCGGATCGTCGGTCAAAATCATATCGTTGCTCATAGGCGCCGCATTCTACATGACCTGAACCATGCGTCACCGGTATAATTACGCAAATGAACAGGCCCCGAATTTTCAGGCCACGTGCCGCGCTGTGGCTGACCATTGCCTGCGCGCTGCTCGGTTGCGACAGCACCGAGGAGCGACGCACGCGCCTGCCGCCGCCGGTTCCCGATTCGCCCGTACGAGCATCTGCCATGCCGCAAACACCCAATCCGGTACCAAAATCGGTGATGAATCGCATCCTCGATGAGGTTGCCGAGCTCAGCGGAGTGGCGCGCGAGAACATCGAGCTGGAACGAGCGCAGGAAGCCACCTGGGGCGACACCTCGCTTGGCTGCCCGCAGCCCAACGTCGATTATTTGCAGCGTGTGGTCAGCGGCTTCTGGGTTGTACTGCACGCGGGCAAGCAGGAGTTCGATTATCGCGTGGATCACAATCTGCGCCATCATCGCTGCACCGGCGCAACGCGTCAGGCGCCGATCCGATACCCCTCCGACACCTGAGACCGGGAGATTCGCCAGTGAGCCAGCACCCGGCAGACCCGCCGAGCGATGAACCAATCGACGCCCAGCACGATGCGCCGCTGAGCAAGACAGCCATGAAGCGCAACATGATTGCGCTGCAAAAGACCGGCGAGGCACTGATCGATCTGCCGCCGAAGCAATACAACGCGCTCGATTTGCCCGCAGCGCTGCGCGAGGCCGTGGACGCGGCGCGCGCGATGACCAAGCGCGGCGCACTGCACCGCCAGAAGCAGTTCATCGGCAAGGTCATGCGTGGCATCGATGCGGCGCCGATCGAGGCGGCGCTCGAGCGTCTCGAGCAGCAGGATCGCAACGCCGCGCGACAGTTTCATCGCGTCGAGCACTGGCGTGATCGACTGCTTGACGAAACTGACAAGAACGCCGCTACTGAACTGTGCAATCAGTTCCCGGACATTGACCGCCAACCGCTCGGTCAGAAGATTCGGGCAGCACGGCGCGAAGCGACGACCGGTCGACCAGCAGGCGCCAAGCGTGCTCTGTTCCGCTTCATAGCCGCCGCCATGACCGACGCCGACCACTAGCACGGCGCCAATCACCCTCTTCCTTTACTCACTACTGGTAGACTTCGCCAATGAAACCTTTGGTCGCCCTTATCATGGGATCGCAATCGGACTGGGACACCATGCGTCACTGCGCCGACTTGCTTACCGAACTCGACATCCCTTTCGATGCGCGCGTGGTGTCTGCTCATCGCACGCCGGATTTGCTTTACTCGTTTTGCGAGGGAGCCCGCGACGAGGGCTTCAAAGTCATCGTGGCTGGTGCCGGTGGCGCGGCCCATTTGCCCGGCATGGCGGCCGCCAAAACCTCACTGCCGGTACTCGGCGTGCCGGTGCAGAGCAAGACGCTCAACGGCGTGGACTCGCTTTTGTCGATCTGCCAGATGCCACGCGGCATTCCCGTTGGCACATTGGCCATCGGCAAGGCGGGCGCGGCCAACGCCGCGCTGCTGGCTGCGGCGATTCTGGCCACAAACGATGCAGGCATACACCAACGTCTTGAGGCCTTTCGCAGCGCTCAGACTGAGCGAGTCCTGGCCAACCCGGATCCCCGCCCTGGCAACAACGGCGGAGGTCAGGGCGCGTGACCACCTGGATCGGAATTGTCGGCGCTGGGCAGCTCGGGCGCATGATGGCTCTGGCCGGTTATCCAATGGGATTGCGCTTTCGGTTTCTCGACAGCGGCCCTGAGACACCCGGCGGTCAGGTCGGACCGATTATCGAAGGTGAGTTTGCCAACGAAGAACGACTTGGCAAACTGGCCGACAGTGTCGACATCCTGACCTTTGACGTCGAGAACGTACCGGCCGACGTTATCGAGAGGATTGCCAAACGCTGTCCGTTTCGCCCCCCCGTCAATGCGCTTGCTACTGCGCAGGACCGACTTGGCGAAAAAACCATGTTTGTGGAGCTTGGCGTACAAACGCCGGGCTTTCACGCCGTAGACACCCGAGCCGATCTGGATGATGCGGTCGCGAAAGTGGGTCTGCCACTGGTGCTCAAGACCCGTCGGCTTGGGTACGACGGCCGGGGCCAGGTGCTGATTCGCACGGCCGATGAACTCGACGCCGGCTTTGAACAGCTGGCCGGCGTGCCGTTGATCGCCGAAGAGTTCATTCATTTTGACCTTGAAGTCTCAGCCATCGGGGCACGCACGCCGAGCGGCAAAAGCGTGCTCTATCCGCTGTCACACAACGTGCACGACAGTGGCATCCTGCGTTACAGCATCGCGCCCTATGACGATGCGGCGCTCATGGCACAAGCCAGAGACATCATGGAGCGCATGCTGACCCATTTCGATTACTCGGGCATTCTGACCATCGAGTTCTTTGTGCGTGACGGGCAGCTTATTGCCAACGAGATTGCGCCACGCGTACACAATTCAGGGCACTGGACCATCGAAGGGGCCGTCACCAGTCAGTTCGAGAATCACCTGCGCGCGATCCTCGACTGGCCGCTTGGCAGCACCCGCGCCCGCGAGCACTCCGCCATGGTCAATTTTCTGGGTCACATGCCCGCGCGTGAAGACATCCTGGCGATCGACGGGGCGCACTATCACGACTACGGCAAGAGCCCGCGCCCGGGACGCAAGATCGGTCACTGCACCATCACGGCGGCCACGTCACAGGCGCGTGACGCCGCACTTGAAAAAGTGTTCGCGCTGGCAGTTGTGGATCGCTAGAGAAGAATGCTCTCGCGCTTGTAGCGCGTGGTTGCCACGTAGCACAGCGCCACGCCGATGGCCGTCGTGGCCAGCGTGCAGACCGCCACCCAGACCCAGCGGACCGGCTCGTCTTTGAGTATGTCCGTGATCAACAGATGCTGGCCGAGGCTGGGCACGGCCATGAGCCATGTCGATGGCCGCAGCCCCATCACTGCCGCAAACAGAATTGGCACGGTCGGTACGCCCAGCAGAACGGACAGCCACGTTTGCGCTTCTTTGTGCGTTTTGGTGAATGTGGCAACAATCATCATCAGTCCCGCACCGAATACCACGTAGGGCAAGAGGACCACAAAAATCTGCAGCGCCACCAGCGGCGTGTAGTTAGCCGTCATATCCAGCTTCTCCAGCGGCACGAACTTGATGCCGAAGTAGAAAGCAATCACGCATATGAGTACGGATATCGTCATGAAAAACGCCGTCGCCGCAATCTTGCCGAGGATCAGATCGGTGCGCGCAACCGGCAGGGCCAACAGCGATTCGAGCGAATTTCGATCCCGCTCGCCGGCGGTGGCATCAATGGCCAAATACATGCCGCCCATCAACGCTGCAAACAAAACGAAGTAGGTGATCATGCCGAGCACGAGAATTGAGCGGCCTTCGCGGGTGGAGACATCCACAGTGCTCACCGCCAGAGGCGACACCAGTGACGGGCTTACACCGCGCACCTGCAGGCGCAGCGCCGCCAGCTGCTTGTCGTAAGCCCGCAAGACCGTTTGCGTGCGCAAAACCGACTGGCGATCACGCACGTTGGACTCGTCGGTGACCAGTCGCAAAGGCGCCGGCTCGCCGGCAGCAAAACGATCCGGATAGGTTGCCGGCACAATCAGTACCTGTTCGAGATCCCCGTTTTTGACCAGCAACTCCGGGTCACCGTCCACAGACTTGATGACCACGTTCTGGCGCTCCAGAAAGGTCATGAGATTCGGCGCGTATTCGCTGCCCACCACCGGCAGTTCGAGAGGCTCATCACGGTCGCTGATCTGGGCCATCAGACTCACGCTCATCGCAAGCGCAAACAAAATCGGCCCGAACAGCGGCGCGAACAGCAGCGATGAGATCAGCGTGCGGCGATCGCGTACATTGTCGAGAACTTCCTTGCGAAACACAGCGAGGACGGCGTGCATGCGGCGCTATCTCCTTGAACCTGAGCGCGCGACGCTACCCACTTTCATCGCGCGCCACAAGTAAACGGCGCACGCTCTGCAGGGCGACATAATTTGGAATTGCGCGCGCGGCGACACGAATAACGGCCCTCACGAGCGCCGATGAAATCCTGATGTCCTGCCAAAAAAATCCCGCGCAATAAATTGAAAATTCAATGGAAAATGCAGCTAGATTCCACGTTAGGTCTGCGCACACGCAATCGCACTGTGGTCAATTGGAGCATGTCGCAGTTCCGCGACACTTTGACGCTTTAGAGCCGGTTTGAGATCGTCAACGTGGCCAGGGAGAGAGTCGTCCCGCAAAAGCGCCCGCTGCTTGCGCGGGATCGACGTTCTGGCTGCTGCTATGACCAGCAGCACATTGGAAACAATGTCGCTTGAGGGACATCGCAGCATCGTTTGGGGTTTTTTGGGGTTAGATCGGCTTGCCGATGAACACAGCAGGGTACTTGGCCTCTTTCGCTGTGTTTTGAGCTTCTGCCGCTTGCGGCGGAAGCTCCTCCCCTCTTTTTTTGCCCCGCAGTCCGACTAGCCGGTGCCACCCACCGTGAGCCCCTCAACCTTGAGCGTGGGCTGTCCGACCCCGACCGGAACACTCTGGCCTTCCTTGCCGCAAATCCCGACGCCCTGATCAAGCTCCAGGTTGTTGCCGACCATGGAAACACGCGTGAGCACGTCCGGACCGTCCCCGATCAACGTCGCGCCACGTACGGGCCGGGTGATTTTGCCGTTCTCGATCAAGTAGGCTTCACTGGCACTGAAGACAAATTTGCCCGAGGTGATGTCCACCTGACCGCCGCCGAAGTTCGAGGCGAACAGACCATCCTTGACCGAGGCGATAATCTCGTCGTGCTCGTGAGGCCCGGCCAGCATGAACGTATTGGTCATACGCGGCATCGGCAGATGCGCAAAGGACTCGCGGCGCCCGTTGCCGGTCGACGCGCCACCCATAAGACCGGCATTGTGCTTGTCCTGCATGTATCCCTTGAGGATGCCGTTTTCAATCAGCACGGTGCGCCCGCTCGGCGTGCCCTCGTCATCGATGTTGAGTGATCCGCGACGCCCCGGTAACGTGCCATCGTCTACGACCGTGCACAGCTCGGAGGCCACGCGCTCGCCGATGCGTCCGCTAAATGCGGAGGTGCCTTTGCGATTAAAATCTCCCTCAAGACCATGGCCGATCGCCTCGTGCAAAAGCACGCCCGGCCAACCAGGCCCCAGTACGACCGTCATTTCACCTGCCGGCGCCGGACTGGCGGAAAGCTTGACCAGCGCCTGACGCACGGCCTCGTCGGCCAGTTCATAGGGGCGCTGATCTGCAGCCAAAGCGTCAAAACCGTAGCGCCCTCCAAATCCTGAGTAGCCCTGTTCACGGCGACCGTCCTGCTCGACCACTACCTGCACATTCATGCGCACCAATGGGCGCACATCGGCGGCCAGCGTGCCGTCAGTGGCGGCAATGAGCACCACATCATGTACACCCGATATGGACACCACGACCTGTTTGACGCGCGGATCAATCGCCCGCGTATGTGCATCAACCTTTTGCAACAGCGCCACTTTCTCGTCATCGGTCAACGTGTCCAGCGGATCGCCCGGCGCGTAGAGCGAATGCGCGCCGTTGCTGCGCCAGGCGGCAATCTGCCCGTCCTTGCCCGCACGGGCGATGGCGCGTGCCGCGGTCGTCGCCTCATCAAGCGCAGGCAAAACAATATCGTCGGAGTAGGCAAAGCCGGTCTTCTCACCGGCCAGTGCGCGCACACCTACGCCGCGCTCAACGCTGTGGCTGCCGTCTTTGACAATACCGTCCTCGAGCGTCCAGGCCTCCTGGCGGGACGACTGGAAATACAGGTCACCGGCATCCACACCGCCTCGCATCAGCGTGCCCAGGACACGCGCAATATCGTTCTCGTCAATTCCGGCCGGGGTCAGCAGGCGTTCTTGCGCCAGCGCCATCGAAGTGCTCAATGCATCATCTCCACAGTGGTTGAGTAACTCAAAACGCGGCTAGTGTAGCCCAAAGCAGGAAATTCTAATCGCCCAGCGCGCCACTGCCGGGTTCGACCGGCTCATCTTGCAGCGGTTCGATAGCAGGCTCAGCGCCGGGCAGAGGATCTTCGGCTGGCGCGGGCTCCCCGCTTTCCCCGGGGCCAAGACGCGCGACGACGGGGTCTTCCCACGAGCCGCTGATGCGATAGTCTACGCGACTGATCTGCTTCAGCGGGTCCTTGAACACCTCGGAGAAAATCAGCAAGGCCGCGCCAACCGCCGGGCCGCCAGCGATCGCCCCGGCGATCGGCAGGCTGGAGCCAAAATTGGCGTAAATCGATGCCGTTTGATCGTAGTCACGCTCTGCGATACCGGCACGCCCCACGATGGCGACCTGCGCAGCCGGCCCGCGCAGCACGAGATTGTCTGTAAAGGCATTGCCGCCGCGCAGGGAAAAATTGCCTTCGATCGCATCAAAGGCAAAACCCTTTTGAAACACGTCGCGAAAATCAAGACTGAGCCGGCGCGGCAATGCGGTGAGACTGATCAGACCAAACACGCGACCGGCTTTGGGATCGACGTTCAATAGCTGGCCGTCGCCAACTGCCACTGAGACGTCGCCGTATACGTCGCGAATAAAACCACCGTCCAGCTCGTCGTCCCAGTGCAGATCCATGGTAAACGTGGCCTCACCGGAGTCGATTGCGCCCACGCTACCCAACGACTCCAACGTGTTTTTGACGTCCTGGCTCTTGATCGTCATCAAAAACTCCGACGGCGTGCCCTCGGCGTAGCGCCAGACGCCGCTCGCTTCACCGGTGAACGATGGCGCTTCGCTGGTCATGCGCTCAATCGAAAGCCCGTCCTCCACTTTGACAAACTGCGCGCTCAGCGCGCCGAAATTCATGTCATTGAACCAGAAGTTCTGCGCATCGAGCCGCAGCGCTGGCAGATTGCGTGGATCCGTGGCGTCGCCGCCGCTCTCATCACCGGAGCGCCAGCGCAGCGTCTGCATGTTGGCAATGACCGGTCCGCCGGTGGTTTTGAAATCAAACGGCAGGAAAATCGCGCCACTGGCGTCTTCCGACTCGATCTCGATCAACCACTCGCGAACGTTGCGATCCAGCTTGACCCGGGCGGACGACACCGTCTGGCCCAGCGCTTCGAGCTCGGCCACCTGGACATCGACCGTGCGTAACTGCTCGACGAAGCTCGAGGGCTGCTCGGACTTACGCGCGAGCCAGTCATCCAGACTGAAATTTGGCAGCGAGCCACGCATCGCAATGCCCTCGCGCGAATCAAGATCCGCGGCGCCGTCATTAAATGCGATCGTGCCGCGGCCGATACCCCAGCCCTGCTCGAAACGCTCGAACGTCAACGCCGAGGCAATCTCACTGCCAAGCGTCACGCGCCCCTCAATGGGCAGATCGCGTGGAAAACTCAACGTAGCGGTGGCTCGTCGAACCTCAGCCGCGTCCTTGGTCAACGGTGCCGGCAGGCGCAACGCGAGCCCTTCCAGGGTAGAGGTCACCGTCACGCTGGTGGCCAGTGCCTCAGGGCGCGCCAATGGTGGAAACTGAATCGTGGCCTGCCAGTCGCTGGCCCCGCGCATCATCTCTCCCAATGGCGGATGCAGGCGCTCGGCCAAAACGTTGGCATCGGTGCGCCCGCTCGCGCGCACGCTTACCACGCGTTGAGCTTCGCCGTTGATTGTGACCGGCAAGGTTTCGGCCGCCATTGCCACCGCGCGACCAAGTAGCTCGCCAGTCGCCGCCGGCGCGCTTATGCCTTGCGGCGAGAGCACCAGCGCCCCGCGAACATCCTCGAGTGCGACGGGCCAGTCCTTGTAGTTGAGCTGGGCGCCGGCGGCGGCAATATCAACCTGATAGTCGAGATCCTCACGCCAGGTCTTCAGCGGCATTTGCAGACTCACCGACGTTTTGGCCGGCCCGCTGGGGCGAAGCTCACTGAGCAACGTCGCAAACGGTTTCGCCGCCGGCGTCGTTACGAAATAGTCGTG
>CAZXCL010000008.1:18761-23366 GCA_964639265.1 uncultured Gammaproteobacteria bacterium
GCCAGAAACTTGCCCTCGGAATCGGGTTCGGCGAACGGAAATTCATCCAGGGCACCCCGCACGCGCACATTGGCCGTCGTGACCGTGCCTTCGCGCAGTGCGTCGTTGAGCCAATTGACGAGCTTGGGCTTCATGGCCCGCGTGGGCAAATACTTGAGGGCGGCCACAATATCCAGATCCCCCACATCTACGCGCGCATCCACCCACGGCGCTGTATCCGGCTCCAGACGCATCTCAACGCTTGCCAGGGCGTCAAAATCATCGGCGGCCATAAGCATATTGTCGCTCGACAACACCCAGCCATTGCCCTCATCACGCCAGCTCAGTGCGCCGGTCAGTCGCCATGCGCGCAGCGGCAATTCGAACCAGTCGGGAGCGTCCAACGTCACCTGATCGGTTTCAATATCCAGCCGACCACCGGTGGCATCAGAACGCACCGTGCCGTCCAGCCCGGTTACGCCGGGCAGTCCACGACTACTGCGCCAACCGATGCCACGGAAATCACCGCTCATCGACACACGAGCTGGCTGCTCTGGCGCCAGCTGGACAATGGCGTCCAGATCAGTGATGTCGCCAACCGGAGCATGAGCCATCATATGTTCGCGCCAGGCGCCACCGGGCACGGCACGCAACAGCGGCACCAGATCCTCAAGACGCAGAAACGGCACCACGGCGTGAACGCGACGCTCGCCGCCCGGGCCTTCGTCCAGCGACACGCTGGCACTAACGGCGGGCCACGGCGCGTCGCCCCGGTCAATGTAAAAATCGTGCGCTTTGGCGCGCCAGCCAAGTGGGGTTGCATCAAGTTCGAAGCGACCACGCAGGTGCCTGTAGGGAGCGTCGCCCGCGCGCGTCGCCAAATCCTTGACGTCGAGCTCGACGCTGGCGTTGCGCACGTCCATGCCTTCGAATGACGTCCAGAACACAATGTCGCCACTGCCCTCGGAAAACGGCAGCGCGCGCGACCCAAGTACATCGTTGAGCGCTGCGAGCTGCAAATCGCTGCCCGCCAGATAGACCTGCCAGTCCAGTTGTTCGGAACCGACGACGCCGCGATCAAGCTCTGCGGACAACTCAACCGAGTCGCCCATTCCCTGCGGCGGTACAATCTGACCATCGACGCGCAGTCGACGACCGTCAACCTGCACGTTCACGTTCACGCTCGGCACGGTGACCGCCGCCGCATCGCTGCGCGTGTAGCGCACACGCGCCTCGCGCAGGACGTAAAGCCCGTCGGGTAACGGCCAGTTGTCCACGTTGCCAAGTGGCGAAGCTTCGCCCGGCGCCGCCTCGCGCCCGAGGATAGAAAAGCGCCCGTCTGCGTCGCGCAGGACCTCAATATCCAGTCCGCGCAACACCACAAAATCAGGTACCACGGCGCGGTGGCTGATAAACGCACCGACGTTCAGATTGATGTGACCGTCTGCCGCCTCGAGCAGCGTTGCGCCGCGCTGGGCATCCAGGACGTGAGCGCCGTAGAACACCAGCTCCGGACCGCGCCAGCGCCAGCGCACGTCGAGTCGATCAAAGGTGACCGGCACGCCAAGTGCCTCGCCCGCGGCCGCTTCGATGCGCTCGTGAAAGCCCGGCACCATGGGAACGAGCGTGCGAAAAAGGCCGATGCCGAGGGCCACAATGACCGCAACGACGGCAAAACCGACAAAACTCAGACGCCACAGCGTGCGCAACGCGCCGCGTTGTGGTTTGTCCGGTTTTTGCGCTGCGTCTGTCATCGACTACATCACTACCACGTCGAATTGATCGTTCCTGTAGGCCGACTCCGCCTGGAGCCGGATCGGTTTGCCCGTGGCCTCCTCCAGTTCAGCCAGTGCAGCGGACTCTTCGTCCAGAAGCCGCTCGGTGACCTCGGGACTGGCCAATACCATAAGCCGCTGAAAATCGAACTGCCGCGTCTGCCTCACAATGTCGCGGAAAATGTCGTAACAGACTGTTTCGGCGGTCTTCAGAAATCCCCGGCCGTCACACGTTGGACAAGGTTCGCACAACAGATGTTCCATACTTTCGCGCGTGCGCTTGCGCGTCATTTCCACGAGTCCGAGTTCCGATACCTCGCTGACAAAGGTCTTGGCGTGATCCCGTTCCAGATAGCGAGACAGTGCATGCAATACCTGCGCACGATGCTCTTCATCTTCCATATCAATAAAGTCGAGGATGATGATGCCGCCGAGATTGCGCAGTCGCAGCTGACGCGCAATGGCTTGCGCTGCCTCAAGGTTGGTTTTGAATATCGTGTCTTCGAGGTTGCGATGACCGACGAAACCACCGGTGTTCACATCGATCGTGGTCATGGCCTCGGTCTGGTCAATGATCAGATAACCGCCCGATTTGAGCTGCACCTTACGCCCGAGTGCCTTGTGAATCTCGTCCTCGACATTATGCAAATCGAATATCGGACGATCCGATTCATAGTTGTCGATGACCGGCGCCAGTTCGGGGATAAACGTCTGCGCAAAGTCGCACATCCGGCCGTAGGCCTCGGCGTTGTCCACCCGAATGCGCTCGATGTCTGCGCTGAGCACATCGCGCAAAATACGCCGCGGCAAATCCAGATCTTCGTACACAAGTCCCGGCTGCGCCGTGGACTTGCGCCGCTCCAGCACCACGTTCCACAGTTTGTTCAGAAACATCATGTCGGCACGCAGTGCATCGTGTGACGCGCCCTCGGCCGCCGTGCGCACAATAAAGCCACCGCTTTGATCGTCGGGACGCATATCTTCCACCAGATCGCGCAGACGCGTGCGCTCGGCTTCATCCTCGATCCGGGTCGAGACCCCGACGCCATCACCGCGCGGCAAAAACACCAGAAAACGTGACGGCAGAGAGATATAGGTGGTCAGGCGCGCGCCTTTAGTGCCCATGGGGTCCTTGAGCACCTGCACCAGCAGGTCGTCGCCCTCGCGAATCATGTCGCGGATGTTCGCATTGCGGGCATCGCCCTCTTCATCCCCCTGTGAACGAATGTCCGAGGCGTGCAGAAATCCGGTTCGCGACAAACCAACTTCAAGAAACGCCGCCTGCATGCCCGGCAAGACCCTCGACACCCGGCCCAGATAAATGTTGCTGACCAAACCACGTCGCGAGCTGCGCTCGAGCAGTACCTCGAGCAACACACCGTTCTCAACAACGGCGACGCGCACCTCACGCGACGACACATTTACCAGTATTTCTTCTTTCACTTGGAAGGACTCATCAACGCTGCGCTGTGATTCGTAGCAAGGCCCAGACCGGTCGCAACGCCGGCCTGATGTAAAAACTCTGCGGTCTCGGCCAGAGGCAAACCCACAACGTTCGAATAGCTGCCTTCGATCCGCAGCACGAACATAGCGCCGAGGCCCTGGATTGCATAACCACCGGCCTTTCCCTGTGGCTCGCCGCTGCGCCAGTAGGCGACCCGCTCATGCTCCTCGATCGTGCGAAAGACCACGCGGGTACGGGTCACAGTCTGCGCCACGGATTGGCCATGCTGGACAGCTACGCCGGTAAGAACCTCATGCCTGCGTCCGCTGAGCTTGCGCAGCATGGCATCACCCTCTCGAGCGCTCTGGGGTTTGCCCAGAATATGTTCATCCGCGACCACCGTCGTGTCGGCAGCCAGCACCGGTTGGTCCGGATAGATTTTCGCGACGGCAGCGGCTTTTTCGACAGCCAGTCGGCCGACGTACGTATCCGCTGCTTCACCCGGCCGCGGCGTCTCGTCAATATTTGCAGGCACGATACGAAAGCGCACGCCAATCTGCTCAAGCAACTGCGCCCGGCGCGGAGAGGCCGAGGCCAGGATCAGATCATCGCGCACATTAATCGCCTCGAAGGTGGAATCATGAAGCTGGTCACAAATTACCGGTCTTATTCTGTAAAAGAGACACCTTTTGTTAAATAATACCGCAAGTTATGTAGGAATGCCGGGCGCCGAATTGTGAGCCAGTTCCTACGTGGAAACCACAGCCAGCCGATATTGTCAGGGCACGTGGAAGCACCGCTACCACGCAAAGCAAGACAAGCCGCTCGGGATGCGCGGTCCAAACAATAAACAACAGCAAAGGAGTGCTGGATAGTGAGAGTTCTGCTGGTCGAAGACGACAGTCTTGACGCTGAAATGGTCAACGTGATCATGCACCGCGACCCGAATGGCCCCCACCACATCACCCAGGCGGAAACCCTCGCCGAAGCGCTCGATCATCTCGAGGCCAATCACTTCGATATCGTACTGGTCGACTTGAGCCTCCCCGACGCCACAGGCGATGAAGCGGCCAAAGTCATCACCGCATCCTATAGCTCACTACCTGTACTGGTGCTAAGTGGTAACTCCGACCCTGATTTCGCCACTGCCGTTATCCGTGCCGGCGCACAGGATTTCATCGTCAAAGGCGATTCAGCACGCGAGCTGCCCCGCGCCATGTCTTACGCGGTGGAACGCAAAGCCACCGAAACGCGGCTCAAGCAAATGGCCTCCTACGATCCACTGACCAATCTGGCCAATCGCCAGGAGTTTTGCACCCAGCTCGACAAGGCCTGTGCACGGGCAGACCGCCACGGCACGAAGGTTGCCCTGATGATGTTCGACCTGGACCACTTCAAGCTGATCAA
>CAZXCL010000008.1:23466-80254 GCA_964639265.1 uncultured Gammaproteobacteria bacterium
GCCCTGTATCCCGATCACGGCCGCACCGTCGATGAACTACTGCACTGCGCCGACATGGCGATGTACGACGTCAAGCGCAACGGCCGCGGCAATCTGGCGCTGTACACCTCGGATATGAATGAACGCCGCGAACGCCACTACGAACTCGAGTCAAATCTGCGCAACGCCATTGCTCAGGGTGAACTCATCCCCTATTTCCAGCCCAAGATTTCGCTGGTTGACGGCAGCGTGGTAGGTCTTGAAGCGCTGTGCCGCTGGCAGCGCCCCAACGGTGAGCTGGTCGAACCGCGCGAGTTCCTGCCCATTGCCCGTCGCGTGGGTCTTATGTCCGAGGTCGGCGCGGCCATGCTTGGCGCCGTGACCGATCAGTTGAAGATCTGGAAAGATGAAGGTAAGAGCAATCTGCCTGTGTCCATCAACGCGGACGCGCAGGAGATCGGGTCGCCTGCTTTCGCCACGCGCTTCATTCATAAACTCAAGGAGGCCGGCGTGCCTCCGCGCATGATATCGGTCGAGATAACAGAAACCACGCTGGTCGAGCCGAGCAAAGTGTGTCTGGAGAATCTCGATCTGTTGCGCAATGCAGGGGTTCGCGTCGAGCTCGACGATTTTGGTGCCGGCCACGCCACGTTCAACTACCTGCGCCAATTCCCGCTCGATTCGCTAAAACTTGATCGCTCGCTGGTCACCGGCGTCGCAGACGATCCCCAGTGCGAAATCATCGTGCGCGCGATGATCAAGCTGTGCTCGCAACTGGGTTTGGACGTCGTGGCCGAAGGGATCGAATCCCCCGCCCAACTGCATGCATTGCGCAAGATTGGCTGTCTTGCGGGACAGGGCTTCTTCATCAGCCGGCCGATGCCCGCCTCTCAGCTGCCCCAGTGGGAACGAATCGTGCATCGCACCTTGAAGCTGTCACCGCTCAACATTCATCTGGACGACGATGCTCCGGTCTCCGACGCACTCAAGCGCGTCGAAAAAGTCGAATCGCCGCAGGAAGATCCAGCCAAGGACATCGAGGATCGCTACCAACGCCGCCACGCCGCTGAAGGCACGCACCTGCGCGCGGTCAGTTCCGAAGTTCCACAACGCGCCAGTAGTGGTCAATCAGCTTGATCGCATCGCCGAAGCCGTCGCCCACTTCGGTCTTGAGCATGTAGCCGGCCACGTTCAGATTGTAGGCCTCGTAGATATCGTACTCGTTTGACGAAGTGGTCAGTACGAAGACCACCAGATCACGCAGCGCCTCGTCGCGGCGTAGTTCATTGAGAAACTCAAGGCCGTTCATACGCGGCATGTTGATATCGAGCAGGACAATCAGTGGACGCGTAATGTGCTTGTCGCCGTCGACACGCAGCATCTCGAGGGCCTCGACACCGTCTCGGGCCAGGTGAATCTTGTTGGCGATGCGATTGCGCCGAAACGAACGCCGCACGGATTCCACGTCAATCTCGTCGTCCTCGACCAGCAATATATTGACAACGGTGCTCTCGTTCACTGAATCCATAGCATCCGATCCATTTTCTACTTGAGTATTCTGCGTAGCGCCGCCGGATACCGCTGGCGCAATGCCCGCCACTGCTTGATCTGCCCGGCACGCCCAAGCTCGTCGGTTAGCGCATTCCACAAACTCGATACAGCTCGAAGCGCCTCCGTTGGACGGCTTTCGTTGCGCACAGCCCGCAAAATGTGCGCATCAAGCATATCGAGGTAGCGCGTTTTTCCCGCAAGATACAGGTCGGGTATCGCTGACTCAAGCATGCGACGCTGCACACCCAAAAAGTTGTCACCGTACACACGGGCAATCTGCGGGTCGTCAAAATGCTTGCTGTGGAACGGATCAAAAAAGCCGTCCTCCGCCCGGACCGCCAACGTTGAGACTTCGGGGTGCGTCGCGAATGCCGAGAACAAGGCCGCAATTTCCGGATATCTGGACGTACGGGGCACAGCGAAATTCCATCCCCAGTTAAAATGACCAAACTCTATATATGACCCGTCGATCTTCGCGCCGGGCGTGGGCGCGACCAGAACGTCGTTCTTGATGCCACTGGCAGATGAGCGGAAAAACTTCTGACTTCCACCCCAGCCGATGTTGCACAACACGTTGCCCGAGGCAAACAGTTTCCAATTCTCCACCAGATTGGCGGTGAACGTTTCAGGATGCAAAAAGCGTGTCGCCTCAACCATGTCGCGCAGCGCCGTGATCCCCTCATTCGAGTCAATGTGCGGCACCATGTTCGCATCAAACGGCCAGCGACCTTTGGCATGAAATCGAATCCACCACTCCCAGGCCAGGAACCCCGGCGTGCGAAACAGCGCGCCACCGTAGCGGCCCGCGGCGGGCTCATGAAAGTGACGCAGAAGCTGATCCAGCTCGTCGAAGGTACGCGCAGGCGCCGGCGGCATGCCAAACTTCTCGGTATAGGTCGCGGCCAGTTCCGGCGACTCGAGCAGCCGCTTGTTGTAGAACATGACGTAGACATCACCATCGGTCTGCAAGCCATACAGGTGACGATTGTAGGTATCACCAAGCTGATACAGCGACTGACTCGCCGCCAGCGCATCCGGCGGCACGATGTCGTCGAGGGCGCGCAGCGCCCCGGCCTCAACAAGGTTGGGTACGCCGTAGGTGGCCGGTAATGCCAGGTCCACTCGTTCGTTCCGACCGTGGGCAATAAGAAGCCGGGTGTTGACGTCATTGACCGGGACCACCCGTACATCCAGACGAACGCCGGTGCCTGCGGAAAAAAGCCTCGCGACCGGCTCTACGTTGCTCTGGCAGCCGTCCGGCAGCATGAGCACCAGACCATCGGTCGGCGCTGTGAGTTTCTTTACTCGAGCGAGCAGATCGTCTGGCGTCGGCAACGCTGCCGATGCACTTGCTGGCAGTGCGTGAATCGCCGCAGCCGCGCAGCCTGTCTTGAGCACCTGGCGTCGATTCCAGCGGCGCATGTCTCCTCCCTGACCAACGACAAACTTGTCCAATGTTTCATGTCTAATATTTCTGGCCGGGACGCACTGGACGCTGACCACCTTACGTAGTGTACTGTATTGATAAGGAACCAATTTGCCAAGGGACGCCGCATCTTGAGCTCGCAGAGTTCATCACAACGCCAGGATTTCAGCGGCAGCGTCGCGCGCCCGCTCGTCGTCGCCTTTGGCGCACTACTCACCGCCCTGATGATCGCTGCGCTCATCAGCGGTCTTATAATTCGTGAGCTGCGCGCTCCGCTGGAGTTTGCCAGCGAATCGGCCTTCACCATGGCCGCGCAACTGCGCGATATTTATGACGCCACCGACAATCTCGATCTGCTGGTCACGGATACGCAGATCAATGCGCGCACGGACGCCAATAGCTTCGTTGATGCAACAGTGCGCGATCGCGCCACCATCGAGCGAGCGCTGACCGCTCTGCCGCCCACCTCCCGTGAGGACATTCACTATCAGGTGCTGGACGACCAACACGAGCGACTGTTCGCCAACCTCGACCAGCTCGTGGATCTCGAATCCAGGCTCTGGGCACAACAAAAGCGTGCCGAGGCTCTGAGCGCCCAGATTCTCGGCATCACCGACCACGCCGTATCGATCACACGCGATCACAACGCACGCTATGCCCAGAAAAACGTCGCCATGTCGCGAGCGCTGGGCGAGGTGCGATACTACCTTTCGGCCATGAACAATTTCGCCAGTTCTGTGATGCCGACGCCGGAACTGACCTCGGTCAACAACACCGCCAATCTGTACGCAGCTGACCTGCGGCGCGCCGTGACCACCCTGTCACGATTACCCAACTATGACGAGCGCGCAGAGTTGTTCGATCAAGCCCACACGCTGTTCGATCTTGGGCACGATGCGGACGGATACTTCGGCACCGTCCGCAACGTTGTTCAACTCGCGGACCAGTTTGCACAAGCACGCAGCGAATATGAAATTCTTTCCGGAGAGTTTCGTGCAAGTATCAAAGACCTCAGCACAGCCACGGACGAAACGACGGAGATAACGCTGCGCGCGGCGCGCGCTGGGCTGGGTCGCTACCAGACGCTGCTGATCACATCCATTGTCGTCACGCTTCTGATCGGCTCGCTGGTCATCAAACGTTACGTATATGATGCCGTAGTCGTTCGACTGCGCGCGCTGCGCGATACAACGCTCGAGATGGCCAGGGGCAATCTCGAAACCAGAGTCGACGCCAGCGGTGACGACGAAATCAGCGACCTCGCGAACGCGCTGGGCACATTTCGAAATGTGTCCCAGGAACGCGCGCGTTCGGAGAAACGCCTCAAGCAGCGCACCGTGCAGCTCGAACTCGCCAACCAGGAGCTGGACGATTTTGCCTATGTGGCCTCGCACGATCTTCGCGCGCCGCTGCACGGCATCGATTCGCTGGCATCATTTGTTCAGGAAGACATGGAGGGCAAACTGCCGGAGGAGTCAGGGCGGCATCTGAATCTGATGCGAGCGCGTATTCAGAGGCTGCACAGTCTGCTTGATTCGATGCTCGAATTTTCGCGCGTTGGTCGTGACAATGTCGAGCCGGTATGGGCCGCGCTGCATCCGCTGATTGTCTCGAGCGCATCGCTGATTGAATCGCCGGGCTTTGAACTGGTTTTCAATGTTGAAAACACCGACGTCCTGCTAACGACCACGCCGTTTGAGCAAGTGGTTCGCAATTTGGTTGATAACGCCATCAAGCACCATGATCGTGCCAGTGGCACGGTCTGGATCAGCGCGTCAGTAAAGAACGAGGTCATTCACCTTGAGGTCACTGATGACGGTCCGGGCATTCCGCCGAAATTCCACGACCGCATATTTGGCATGTTTCAAACACTGCAGGCCCGGGACAAGATCGAAGGCAGCGGCATGGGCCTGGCGTTCCTGAAAAAGTCCACGACCTACTACGGCGGGAGTATCAAGGTAAAGTCCGACCCCGCGCAGGCGCGCGGCACGACGTTTGTGATCGAATGGCCAATCACAGGCCAGCGTGCGCTCGACGCAGAGTCTTAAGCGCGATGGTAGGGATGGCCTTCGCGGACGGTCATTGCGCGGTAAAGTGCCTCGGCGACCACCACCCGCACGAGGCCGTGGGGCAAGGTCAGCGCCGACAGTGACCAGCTCTGATCTGCGCGCTCGAGAACGCGTTCATCGAGGCCGTCCGGACCGCCGACCGCGAGCACGACACGTCGCCCCTGCTCCAGCCACTTGTCCACCCAGCCTGCCAGAGCCTGCGTTGTCGGCGCCTTGCCGCCAACATCGAGTGTGACCACCCAATCGGAGGCTTTGATCTCACTCAGCATGCGCTCGCCCTCGGCGTGCTTCCAGGCTGTGGCGTCACCGTGGCGGCGGGGTGTAACCGGCACTTCGCTCAGTGTCAGTTTGAGGTCGCGGGTCAGACGACCTGCGTATTGCTTGTAGCCTTCGGTGACCCACGGCGGCATCCGCGTACCGACCGCCAGCAGCCGCACTTCCATCCTCAGTCAGCGCTTGCCGGCTCGGCTGAAGCTGCCTCGTCGATGTCCCAGAGCTTCTCGAGATTGTAGAAATCTCGCGTGCGCGGCGTTTGGACGTGAACGATTACATCGCCCAAATCGACCAGTACCCACTCACCTTCCTTCTCGCCTTCCACGCCAACCGGTGGCACGCCGGCTTTTTTAGCGCTCATCACGACGTTTTCCGCCAAAGAGCGCACGTGGCGATCCGAGCGCCCCGAGGCCACGATCATGTGATCGGTAATGGTCGTGAGCTTCGCTACGTCGAGAACGCGCACGTCGATGGCCTTGAGATCGTCAAGTGCCTCAAGAGCAAGTTGCCGCAAATCGATTTGCTGAGTCATAGATTCAGTTTTGTCTTCCATTCTGGTCTTTGCATTTTTCACGATAGCAACCTGATTTTTCGATCACATCGCGCACCCCGTCGGGCATCAGGAATCGCGGATCGCCGTCAGCACAAATCAGCGCTCGCAGGGCGCTGGAGGAAATCTCCAGTTGCGTCACCGCGTGAATAAAGATTTTGCCGGAGCGCGACTCATGCAGATCACGGACGGTGCCGGTCTGGCGATCACCCAAAAGCTCTCCGAGTGGCCCATCGTCGGGCGCGACCCAGCCGGGTCGATGCGCTACAACGATGTGAGCCAGCTCCAGAACCTGACGCCATTTATACCATTTTGGCAGCCCGAGAAACGCATCCATGCCCACAATCAGACATAACGAGCGGTCCGGAAAGTCGTCCCGCAAATCCAGCAGTGTGTCGACCGAATACGACGGCCCGTCGCGGCGCAGCTCGCGGTCGTCCACAACGAAACCCGGCTGCCCGGCCGTTGCCATTTGCACCATTGACAATCGCTGGGCCGCGTCGGCCACAGGCACCGCCCGGTGCGGCGGCAGACCGCAGGGCAAAAAACGCACCTCGGCCAGGCGCAGCTTGCGCAGCAGCTCGTAGCCGGTGCGCAGATGACCATAGTGGATCGGATCGAAAGTGCCGCCAAACACGCCAATAGGACTGATGATCTTTCTCCTAGGCTACGTCGGGCCACGACAGCGTCGAATCGCCAAGTGCGCTGAGCAGCACGGTCAGTCGCTCCCAGGGATCGGCACCGTACACCTGACCTTTTATGACCGCATCGCATTGCGCGCACAGGGCGAGCAGCGCGTAGGCCCGCTGGCTTCGTCGTACGCGCCGCGCCGCGCGCGCGACCATGGTGGTACGGTTGCTCCAAACGCGCTCGGCTGCCATCGCCTGATCCAGACCCGTGCCGTTTTCGACCGCGTTGAGCACATTGCACAGGGTGCGCACCTCGCGCACCAGTGCCCACAGAATCAGGGTGCCATCGACCCCTTCGCTGCGCAGACCATCCAGAATGCGCAGCGCCCGCGCCGTATCGCCCAGAAGCGCGCTGTCGGCCAGCGCGAAGACGTCGAAGCGGGCGCTGTCAGCCACCGACTGCGCAACCGCCTGACCGTCCACTTCGCCGGCCCCCCGGGCAAGGCGAAGTTTTTCAATTTCCTGATCCGCCGCCAGCAAGTTTCCCTGCACGCGATCGGCAAGAATCTGCACCGCGTCGCCGACGGGCGTAAGGTCACGCGCGCGCATACGCTGCTCAATCCAGCGCGGTAGCCGCCCCAGATCCACCGGCCACACCTGCACCAGCACGCCGCGCTGTTCCAGTGCCTTGACCCACTTGGTGCTCATCTGTTTTCGATCAAGTTTTGGCGTGTAAACCAGAAGACAGGTGTCTTCGGGCAGGTTGGTCGCAAACTCTGCAATGACCTTGCCACCTTTAAGACCTGGCTTGCCGGTGGGCAAACGCAATTCAATCAGTTTGCGACTGGCGAACAACGACATGTTTGCGCTGCCGGCCGTCAACGCATCCCAGTCAAAACCGCTGGCCACCACGTGGCGCTCACGCTCATCAAACCCCTGCTTGCGCGCTTCACGACGGATCGTGTCCGCTGCTTCATCGACCAGCAGCGGTTCGTCGCCTGCAATAAGATAGACGTCTGCAAGGCCCGATTTGAGATGTCCGCCAAGGCGGTCAGCGTTGAGCTTCATAGGCCTGTCATGATACCGGCAATGGCCCGAATCGCTACTATCGTGATCCAGATCGCAAGCAGCATGGCCCCACCCACAACGCAGGCAATGCTCCCGACCACGCCAAAGGCCCACCAGCGCGAGTGGCGTTCCACGCGCTGGGCGCTCTGCGCATGCTGCGACAACAGTCGAACATTGCGCTGATTGGCCTTGAACGCCATGTCAAAAAGGTCGCCCAGCAGCGGCACGGAGCCAACCAGAAGCTCGACAACAACATTGCCGGTCATGCGCAGCAGCGTGAGCCAGGAGGCACCGAGACGGTAGCCGCTGTAGAGAATGTAGGTCGCGAACCCTCCGCCGATGACGTCGCCGGCGAACGGTACCAATCCAATCAAGCTGTCGAGCCCGATCCGTCGTCCGGTACCCGGGATCGGAATCGAATCATCAAGCCAATGAGCAAGACGCTCGAGACGGCGCAGACGATCCGCATCATTCATGAGCGCAGCCGATAGGTTGGTGTATCCGTGTTGTCGATCAAACCGTGTTCGCGCAAAAACGCACGTGCATCGTCGGCATCGCCCTCAAACCAGGCTCGTGCATTGCCGAGGCGAAACGAATAACCCCACGCATCCATGTCCGCGCACACCATGGCGATCGACTCCGCATACATGGGACGGGCGAGCAGAATCTGCAGGTAGCACACGGCGTTCTCCTCCTGATCATCGCCGCCGGCGTCGGTATCGAGGGTTTCGCGTCGCGCCTGCGTCATGCAAATGCAGTGCGCCGATTCGTGCAGTACCGAGTGCACGGGCGTATCGCCACGGGCATAAACAACACGCTTCCCAAGGCCCGCCTCAGGTGCACCCCAGTACGATCCCGGTATGTCCCTACCTGGGGCCACGCTGCGCAGCGTCAGATCGTATCGTGCCAGCGTATCGGTCAATACCTGCCAGCGGTCCTGCGCCAACAGCATGATCAGGTAATCTGCGGCGCCAACGTCAGGCGACGCAACATCAAGGCAACGATGTCGCGACGCAGCTGGTCACGCAGGGTTGCGTACTCGCGCCGCTTGCCCAGGATATCGTTCTTGTCGAAGGTGTAGTCACGTCGCAGAGTGAGCGTATCGGGACCGTAGATTCGCTGCCCGTCACGCACCAGTTCAAAGGCAACAATATGGTAGGCCTCAAGCTCCTCCGGGCCACCCGTGGTTGCCAGCGACAGCACACGTTCACCGCTGTCGTCGTTGAGGATTCGCAGCGTCGCCGTAGCGTCGGCTACGGCTTTGGTCGTAGCGCCACCTGCAATGGTGAGCTGTCGATCAAATTCGCGTACCAGCGGCAAGCTTTGATTGGACGCCTGCACAAACGTGTGTGCAAGCGCCGCCGGCATGGAGTCCGTGCCCCGCAGCGAGAAGCCGCACGCGCCCAGCCACAGCGCCAGCGCCATTGCACCCAGAACACGCGCAGAGCGTTTACAGAACAATGTTGACCAGCCTGCCGGGCACAACGATCACCTTACGCACATCGCTCTCGCCCACAAAGCGTTGCACGTTGTCGTCCGCCATGGCCAGCGCCTCAAGCTGAGCCTTGTCGGCATCTGCCGGTACGCTGAGCTTGGCACGCAGCTTGCCATTGACCTGCACAACAATCTGCTTTTCTTCTTCTACCAGAGCGGCTTCATCAAACTCAGGCCAGGTGGCGTCCATGAGAATGTCGTCATGGCCAAGCGCGGCGTAAAGGTCTTGCGCGGTGTGTGGAATCAGCGGCTGCAGCATCTTGATAATCGCCACAAACGTGACGCGAAGTTGCGCCAGATCGTCGGCATGCGGTCCCTCTCCGAGTCCTTCCTGCCAGCGCAACGCCGCGTTGCTCAGTTCGCGGATCGCGGCGATGGCCGTATTGAACATCAAACGCCGATCATAGTCGTCGGTGACCTTGGCGATCGTTTTGTGCATCTGGCGATGCAGCGCCGTCCTCGTCTTCTGATCGGCACTGCCCGCGCCCGGCTTGGTCGTGGCCAGCTTTTGCACCGCACGCCAAAGTCGCTTTACAAATCGATGTGCGCCCTCAACGCCGGCGTCCGACCATTCGAGCGATTGGTCGGGGGGCGCATCAGACATCATGAACAGTCGCACGGTGTCGGCGCCATAGCGCTCGATCATCGGCTGCGGCGCAACCGTGTTGCCCTTGTTCTTCGACATTTTCGCGCCGTCCTTGAGCACCATCCCCTGGGTCAGCAAACGCTTGAACGGTTCGTCTACGGACGTAAGACCGGCGTCACGCATGAGCTTTTGATAAAACCGCGCGTACAGCAGATGCAGGATGGCGTGCTCCACACCACCGATGTATTGATCGACCTGGCCCCAGTAATTGGCACGCTCGTCGAGCATAGCCTCGTTATTGTCCGGGCACGCGTAGCGCGCGAAATACCACGATGAATCCATGAACGTGTCAAACGTGTCGGTTTCGCGTTCGGCATCGCCACCGCATTTTGGACACGTGACTTTCTTGAACGAATCCATCTTTTTGATCGGCGAACCAACACCTTCAAACTCGACGTCTTCAGGGAGCACGACCGGCAGGTCCGAATCCGGCACGGGCACAGGACCGCACGTTGGGCAGTTGATCATGGGGATCGGAGTGCCCCAGTAGCGCTGCCGAGACACGCCCCAGTCGCGCAGTCGATAGTTCACCGTGCGCCGTCCCGTCCCGGCCGCTGCAAAGCGCTCGGCCAGTGCGTTGAACGACGTCGCAAAATCCATGCCGTCGAATTCGCCGGAATTGATCAGCGTGCCGTGCTCGAGATAAGGCCCCTCGCTGATATCCACAGCGCTGCCGTCACTGGCCGTCACGACCTGCTTGATCGGCAAATCGTATTTGCTGGCAAACTCGAAATCGCGCTGGTCGTGCCCGGGCACGGCCATCACCGCGCCGGTGCCGTATTCCATCAAAACGAAATTGGCCACCCAGACCGGTACAGGTTCATTAGTGACCGGATGGCGTGCGGTGATACCCAGCGGCATGCCGCGTTTCTCTACGGTTTCGAGCGCGGCTTCAGCGGCCTGAATCTTGTTGCACTCCACGAGAAAGTCGGCCAGTTCACGATTGCCTTCGGCGGCTGCCAACGCCAGCGGATGACCGGCGGCAACGGCAAGATAGGTAACCCCCATCAGCGTATCAGGACGCGTTGTATAGACGGTCTGCGCATCGTGACCGTCGATGGGAAACTCAATCTCCAGACCCTCAGACCGGCCGATCCAGTTGCGCTGCATCGTGCGCACGGCCTCTGGCCATTCGCTCAGCGTTTCGAGATCAGCCAGCAGCTCATCAGCGTAGTCGGTGATGCGCAGAAACCACTGCTTGAGCTCCTTGCGCTCGACCACGGTCTCGCAGCGCCAGCAGCGCCCGTTCTCGACCTGTTCATTGGCCAGCACGGTCTGATCAACCGGACACCAGTTCACCGGCGAGGTTTTCTGATACGCGAGCCCCTTTTCGTAAAGTCGCGTAAACATCCACTGTTCCCAGCGGTAGTAGTCAGGCTGACAGGTAGCCAGTTCGCGTGACCAGTCGTACGCGATGCCAAAACGCTTTAGCTCCTTGCGCATCTGTTCGATGTTGGCGTAAGTCCATTTAGCCGGCGGCACGTTGTTTTTGATGGCCGCGTTTTCAGCGGGCATCCCGAATGCATCCCAGCCCATAGGCTGAAGCACGTTGTATCCGCGCATGCGCTTGAAGCGCGCCACTACGTCTCCGAGCGTATAGTTGCGCACGTGCCCCATGTGCATCTTGCCGCTGGGGTAGGGAAACATACACAGGCAGTAAAACTTCTCGCGCGAGTCGTCCTCAGTGACGCGGAAACTGTCGTGCTGCGTCCACAGGTCCTGAGCCTGCTGCTCGATCTCGGCGGGGTTAAATGTAGTTGTCATGATCGTGGCTTGCGCCCTGCGGGCCCGGTCGATGGAAACAATCCGCGAGAATACCCGAGCCCCGGGCCGGATTACACCTTTGGCTTCCACGCCGCGAGCAGGCCTGTGAGCGCAAAGGCCAGCACAATCACGGGCAGGTTGCCGAAGCGAACGAACGGCGTCAGCCCGCTGCGGCCCACGGCCTTGCTCACCAGTACCTCGGGCTCAAACTGGCCAGAGCGAGCGACCACGCGCCCGTCCGCGTCGATCACCGCGCTGATACCGTTATTGGTGCTTCGAAGAATCATGCGCCCGGCCTCCAGCGCCCGCACGCGCGCGATCTGAAGATGCTGGTGCGGCGCGATCGAGGCGCCAAACCAGGCGTCATTGCTCACGTTGGCCAGAACCGTCGCGTCCGCGACCTGTTCGCGAAGCTGAGCGCCAAACACATCCTCGTAGCAGATCGATACGCCGATCATCTGACCGGCCACATCGAGCGGCGGCTGCCCCCTCTCGCCGGGCGTAAAGTCCTGGTACGGCAGATTCATCCACTGGATAACTCGCCGCACGAAATCCGGCACGGGAAAGTACTCTCCATAGGGCACCAGATGGTGTTTGACATAGCGTGAGGTCACCGCCGGCGTGCGGGTGATCGAAAACACGGTGTTCAGACGCTCGTCGCGCTCACGATCCGCCTCGATCTGACCCACGAGATAATCGGTGTCGCTGCGCTGTCCCATGTCCGTCAGAATCTCGAACACGGCATCGAGCCGGTTGCGCGCCGCCGGGATCGCCGCTTCCGGCCAGATCGCCAGATCCACCTCCGGATGCTGTGCTGTCAGACGCAAGTACAGATCAATGGTCGGTCGCAAGGTATCGGGCAGCCATTTGATTTCCTGCGGCACGGATCCCTGGACCAGCGCCACGCTGAACGACTCGCCTTGAGTGCGCGTCCACGACACCGTGCCGGCGTACGCGCAGGCGGCAACCAGGACGACCGCAACCGCAAGGCCTGACAATGCTCGACGACCGTGCAGTATGAGGCCGGTCAGCGCAGCGGCCACCAGCACCACAATGAACGACGCGGCGTGTACACCGGCAATCGGCAGCACACCGTGCACGGGACCATCCGACTGACTATAGCCAAGCGAAAGCCAGCCAAAGCCTGAAAACAGCCAGCCACGCGTCCATTCGACCACAACCCACAGCGCCGGCGCGCCGAGCAGCAGGGACCGCGCGCTGTGGCCGGGCAGGCGCTTGAGCGCGTACGCAAACACCGCCGGGTAGACGGCCATGAACAACACCAGCGCGAACATCAGGACCAGCGCCAGCACCAGCGGCGCTCCACCAAACACGTGCACGCTGACATGAATCCAGTACAGGCCGCCCAGAAACGAGGAGACGCCAAACAGATAGCCCCGCCACAGGGCACGACGTGGCGTGCAGCCTTCGAGGGTTATCAGCAGAGCCGCCAGGCAGAGCACCGGCACAAGAAAAAAACCAAACGGCGCAAAGCCAAGCGCCAAAGGTGCGCCCGCCAATAGCGCCGCCCCGTCCCCGCGACGGCCGGTCAGAGTGTGTGACAGGCGCTCGGCGCGCGCGGACATCAGCCGGTAGATTCTCGGGCCGCCGGCGGCGCGTCGCTGACACTAACCTGCACGGCTTCAATCCGACGCCGGTCACAGCGCGTGATGCGAAAATCCAGCTCGCCAATCGTCAGGTTTTCGCCGCGGCGCGGAAGTCTTCCGAGCTCGTGCATGATCAGACCGCCGACGGTATCGTAGTTTTCATCATCAAACTTTTTGCCGAAAAAGTCGTTGAACTCGTCGATGCGAGTTACCGCAAGCACGGTAAACAGCGAATCGGTTTCGCTGACGATGGTGGCCTCGTCTTCGATATCATGTTCATCGTCGATCTCGCCGGTGATCTGTTCGATAACGTCTTCGATGGTAGCAAGACCGCACACGCCGCCGTACTCATCCACCACAATCGCCATGTGATTGTGGCTGGCGCGAAACTCCTTGAGCAGAATATTCAATCGCTTGCTCTCGGGCACAAACACGGCCGGGCGCAGATGATCGCGCAGAACGAAACGCACGTTGGGATCATCGACAAATGAACGCAGCAGGTCCTTGGCCAGGAGGATGCCGACGATCTCGTCGCGGTCGTCGCCAATCACCGGGAATCGCGAATGGCCAGACTCAACAATGATGTTGAGCAACTCATCCATCTCGGCGTCACGCTCAACCACGACCATGTGCGGACGCGGCACCATAACGTCGCTGACCTGAGTCTGGGAAACATTGAGCACGCCCTCGAGCATGCCGTGGGCGTCGCGGTCAAAAAGCTGTCGTTCGCGACCGTGTCGTATCAGTCGCAAAAACTCTTCGCGATCCCGGGGCCGCGCTGCAAACAAGCGGCGCAGGCGGGCAAACATGCCCTTGAACCCGGGACCGGTACTACTTGGAGGTTTGTCGTCAGCCATTTTTCTCGTCAGCCGTTGATTGAGGTCTGTTGACCTGCCGGAGCTGTGGACATTGCGGCGCTGTGCGAATAAGGATCAGCGATCCCGAGTCGTGCCAGAACCTCGCGCTCGCATTGCTCCATGATGCGGGCGTCGTCGTCGTCGATGTGGTCGTAGCCAAGCAGATGCAGCGTGCCGTGGACCACCATGTGCAAATAATGAGCGTCTGTCGTCTTGTTCTGCGCCAGCGCCTCGGTTTCGACCACCGGCGCGCACAGCACAATATCGCCCAGCAGCAGCATGCCCTCTTCGATCTCGACGTCGGCCGGAAACGACAGCACGTTGGTGGGCATGGGCTTGCCGCGAAATTGTGCGTTCAGTGCCTGCATCTCTTCGCGATCGGTAACCCGCAGCGACACGGCGCCGCGACGATCGCAATACGCAAGCGTGGCACAGCAGGCGCGCTCAAGCGCATCGTCACCGGGCACCGCGGAGCTTGTCGTCGCACGCTGAATATCAATCATCGGAACCACGGCGAGCCTCTTCGCGCTCATACGCACGCACGATTCGCTTGACCAGCGGATGACGCACGACGTCGCGCGCCGTGAAGTCGGTAAATGAGACACCGTCAACCGGCTTTAGCACACGCCGGGCATGACGCAGCCCCGACATACGTTCGCGCGGCAGGTCGGTCTGTGTCATGTCGCCCGTCACCACCGCACGCGAACCAAAACCGATGCGCGTGAGAAACATCTTCATCTGCTCAGTGGTCGTGTTCTGCGCCTCATCCAGAATCACGAATGCGTCATTGAGCGTACGCCCGCGCATGTAGGCCAAAGGCGCCACTTCGATCACGTGACGTTCGATGTAGCGACCCACCTGATCAAAACCGAGCATGTCGTACAGCGCGTCGTATATGGGGCGCAGGTACGGATCGACCTTTTGTGCCAGATCGCCGGGCAGAAAACCCAGACGCTCGCCGGCTTCGACAGCCGGACGCACGAGCACGATGCGCCGCACCTGATCGCGACTCAACGCGTCGACCGCGCTCGCCACGGCCAGGAACGTTTTGCCGGTGCCGGCCGGGCCCACACCAAAACACAAATCGTGTTTGCGAATCGATTTGAGATAGCGCTGCTGACTCGGCCCGCGACCGCGAATCAGACCGTGCTGGGTCTTGATTACCACCTCATCGGTATCATCTGCCACGAACGTATCTTCCGGATCGCATTCATTCAGCGTCAGATGCACGCGCTGTGGATTGAGCACTTCTTCGGCGCTGACCTTGTACAGCCGCTCAAGCGCGTCGCTGGCCGCCTGCGCTACGCGCGGCTGCCCGCTGATCTGGAACAGTCCTCCGCGATTGGCAATTTCGACGCCGAAGTGGCGCTCCACCTGACGCAGGTGCTCGTCCAGCAGACCGCACAGGTTGGCCAGACGCTCATTGTCGGGATCTGTAAGCGTAAGCGTGCGCGTGGCCGCCGTCGCCGCTACGGTCGCGCTCACGCGGACAGGCGCCGCGGGGTCACAAGCCGTCCGCGTAGCGAATTGGGCAGTGCTTCGGTGATCACCACATCCACAAACTGGCCAATGAGAGCGGCATCACCGTCAAAATTGACCCAGCGCATGTTTTCGGTACGCCCGCTCATTTGCTTGTCGGATTTGCGCGATACTTTTTCGACCAATACGGTTTGCGTGGTCCCAACCATTGCTTCGCTGATAGCGCGGGCCTGCTGGTTGATGCGCGTCTGCAGAAGGCTCAGGCGGCGGTGCTTTTCTTCGGAGCTCACCTCGTCAGGCAGCGATGCAGCGGGTGTACCGGGTCGCGCGCTGTAAATGAAGCTGAAACTCTGATCGAACCCCACATCGGCGATCAGTTTCATTGTGTCATCAAAATCATCCGCGGTTTCACCGGGAAAGCCCACAATAAAATCCGAGGAAATGCTGATGTCCGGACGTACGGCACGCAGCTTGCGCATCTTGTGCTTGTACTCGAGGCCGGTATGTCCACGTTTCATTAATCGCAGCACGCGATCTGAACCGCTTTGCACGGGCAGATGCAAGTAGTTGGCGAGTTTCGGCACGTTGGCGTAGGCCTCGATGAGGCTGTCGGAAAACTCCACCGGGTGCGAGGTGGTAAAGCGAATTCGCTCGATGCCCTCAATCTCGGCCACGTAGTGAATCAGCTCACCCAAATCCACCTGGCCTCCGTCGTGCGTGGGACCGCGATACGCATTGACGTTCTGGCCCAGCAGATTCACTTCGCGCACACCCTGCTCCGCGAGGCTCACAATCTCGGCGATCACGTCGTCGAACGGGCGCGAGAACTCCTCACCACGGGTGTACGGCACTACGCAGAAGCTGCAGTACTTGCTGCAGCCTTCCATAATCGAGACAAACGCCGTAGGGCCTTCCGCGCGTGGCTCGGGCAGTCGATCAAACTTCTCGATTTCAGGGAACGTGATGTCGACAGAATGTCCACCACGGCGACGCACATCGGTCAGCATCGTTGGCAGTCGATGCAACGTCTGCGGTCCGAACACCAGATCGACAAATGGCGCGCGTTTGATAATCGCATCGCCTTCCTGCGATGCCACACAGCCACCCACACCAATGACGACGCGATCATTGGTTTCCTTAAGCGGACGCCAGCGACCGAGCTCGGAAAACACTTTTTCCTGAGCTTTTTCACGAATCGAGCAGGTATTGAGGAGAAGTACGTCGGCTTCGGCCGGATCTTTGGTGCGCTCCAGCCCGTGGGACGCCTTGAGTACGTCGGCCATACGGTCGGAGTCGTACTCATTCATCTGACAGCCGAAGGTTTTAATGAAAAGCTTGTTGCTCATGTCCCCACAAAGCGAATGCCAATGCGCTAAGGTACCGCGCGGCCGCGTAGATTACCATGATCTGCCGCGTCGCAACATGCTGAAATCAGGGGTTTTGGGAGGTTTTTAGCCGATCTGCATATCCGAAAAGCTGCTGTCTACGACCCTGTAGGCCGTCTCAATGGCATCGGCCAGATCGGTCACGCCAAACGGCTTTTCGAGAAAATGCACCGCCCCGGCCGCCAGGGCGCGGTCGCGCATATCGAGTTTTTTGCTTGCCGTGATGACAATAATGGGCACCGTAGCAGTTTGTGCCATGTTCTTGAGCCGCTCCGCCACCATGAAGCCATTGCCTCCAGGCAGGTTGATGTCCAGTACGATGACATCCGGCTGGCCGCGCCGCGCCTGCGCCACGGCCAATACCGCGTCGGACGCGGTCAGCACCTCGTAGCCCATCGCACGCAGAGCAATGCTGATTGCACTGGCCACGCGTGCATCGTCTTCCACCAGAAGTACTTTCTTCATGCGCCTTCCCCTTGTCTGGTATGTGCGGCACGCGTAACCGGCAGCAGCACCGTAAACGAACTGCCCTTGCCCACTTCGCTATCAACCTTGATTCGGCCGTCGTGCAGATCGACCAGATCGGCCGAGATGGTCAGGCCCAGTCCAAGACCGGCACCCGCCGTCGCGTTGCCCGAGTCATCCACCTGGTACAGCCGGTCAAACACGCGGGCAAGATCTGCCGGCGCAATGCCGCAACCGGTATCTCGCACCTCAATCTCAACCGTATCGGGATCGTCGCGCCCGCGCTCCACACGCACAAACACCCAGCCGTTCTCATCGGTGAACTTAACGGCATTGCCCACGAGGTTGCCGATCACCTGGACAATACGCCCTGCGTCGATGTTCATTTCAGGCAGATCGTCGGCGATGTCGGTCTCGATCTGAATCGACTTTTCTCTGGCCACAGGGCTTACCGACAGCACGCCACGATGCACACACGGCTCGATCCGTGCTGGCTTGCGGTCGAGCCGCAACTTGCCGGCATCGAGGCGTGTGCACTCCACCAGATCGTTGAACAGCATCGTCAGTTCACCGCAGCTCTCCAGCGCCTGACCGATCAGCTCGCGTTGCTGTTGGGTAATCTCACCCGCCAGTCCGCCGTGGACCATCGAGATCAACATTTGCGCCGCGGTGAGCGGCGTTTTGATCTCGTGCGATACGCGGTGATAAAAGCGTGCAATTTCGCTATTGCGACGCTCAAGCTCATCGTTGGCCTGCTCGAGCTCTGCGTTACGCTCAAAGATCGCGCGCTTGAGCTTGGCTTTTTCCAGTGCGTTGCTCATCGCGCGCAGGATCGTTGACTGGGTTGAGGATTGCTTCGCTATATAGTCGGCGGCCCCGTCACGCATGACATCAGCCGCTAGTTCCTCACTGCCCGCCGCCGTCACCACAACCACCGGTCCGAACCAGTGCGGATAGGTCTTGTGAATATGACGCATGAACTGCGCGCCGGTATAGCCCATGAGATTGTGATCGGCGAGCACGCAGTCAATGGTGTCCGGATCGAAACGCGCGATGGCCTCGTGATAGGTGCCCGCTTCGACCACCTGGTAACGATAGGTCCTGTCTTCCTTGAGCGCGCTGGCGCATAAGTAGCGAAACGCGTCATCGTCATCGACGATCAGGATGGTGACCTTCTGCAGCTCGGGCGTCAGATCATCTACCTGGGGCAAATGAAACGCACCGGTCATGCACAGTATGCTGGCCGCCTCAGACATTGGCTCCCCTCCCTGTTTGCGCACCCATCATGCGGCCGCCTGCATCGCGAAGATCGGACGGCGCGGTAACTTCAAAAAGAAAGTCGTACCAACGTCCTCTTCAGAACGGCACGACAGCTCACCACCGAGCCGATCCACCAACCGAGTGCAGTAGGCCAACCCGCGACCGAGGTTCTGACTGTCGGCGTTGTACGCCACCTTGAACAGTTGAAACACCTGTTCCTGACAGGCCGTTGGAATACCTCGGCCGTTGTCCGACAGCACCAACGTGATGTAGTTTCGAGATTCGTTCGCGGCAATACTCAGCGCAAGCTCGCGCTCAGGGTGCTTGTGCTCGCGAGCGTTCCTGACCAGCTCTGTCAGTACATACTCGACCGCCACCCGATCCACTTCAATGGTGGGATCATCGTCAATCTCGACCGCGACTCCCTCAGGCAAGTCACGACCAAACTGGGTAGCCAGGGGCACCGTCAGAAGCGCGCGCACGTCATACTCTTGTGGCTCAAACACCAGTTTGTTTAGACGGGACAGCTCGCGAAAGGCTTCCACCCGATCGCACAGTTTGCGACCCGAGCGCGTCATGAAATCCAGTGTCTTGGGTATTTCCTCTTCCACCAAATCAACCAGGGCCTTCGACTTGGCCAGCGCCGGGTTACTGGTTAGCCTTTTGGCCAGATGATCCAGATGTTCCGCAAAGCCCATCATGTTCACCACCGGTGATTTGAGGTCATGCGACACTGCGTGTGTGAGCTGGGCCAGGTCGAGTCGCGCCACGTTGAGTCGATGCCGTGTCGCCTTGAGCTCACGACGAACCTTGCGCAATTCGCTGGTTGCACGGTCCTGATCGTTGCCCATCGACGCTTGCTCAGCCGGGCGCAGCGAAATCAAAAACGCAAGACCCGAATCCGCCGTCAGCACGCAACTGATCGACAAATCGAGTTCAATATCGGTGCCGTCCATTTTGCGCGCACGCGCGAAGCGCACTGCCACGATGGAGTTTCCGGGATCACGTTCGGTCGCTATGTTGAAGTAGTTGTCGAATTTGGCCGCGGAGGCGGAGCTGAACAGCGTGCCCACTTCGCGCCCGACAACATCCAGTGACCGGCGACCGAACATCCGCTGCGCCTCGGGGTTGAAGCGTTCGATCACGCCGCTTTCGTTGGCAAGGATCAGACCTTCGTGAGCATTCGCGAGCAGATTCTCAAACATGCTCTTGGCTTTGGTCTCCGCCATTCGTGCGTGTTCGAGCCGCTCGGCGAGGGCCGCGGCGTCTGCTAGCGATGGTGGCGACTCGGATGGCAGCGGCTCAGGCTGCGGCGTTGGCGATACCGCGGAGCGCGACAGAAACAGCCGGAGAGTCCAGCCGCCCATGGTGCCGAGAATCATAAAAAACGAAGCCGCCAACACATCCTGTAAGGCAAGCATAGTGCGTATCCCAAACTTGTCGGTGGCACGGATCAACCATAATCTGCGCCTGAGCTTGTCTAGCGACGGCCCACGTCAAAGCTTTAGGACTTTCTTACTGACAATTTATCGTGACATTCAAGTCACGTAATTATGTTCGGGATTAGAACGGGATATCGTCATCAAAATCCTGGCTCGGCGGAGGATTGAAGCCGCCACCACCTGCGCCTCCGCCGCCACTTGGCGCGGGGCTGCCACCGCCGTAGCTGCCGCCTTCCGACGGACCTCCCATCCCACCGCGGCCGCCTAGCATCTGCATTTCGTCCGCGATGATCTCTGTGGAGTAGCGATCATTGCCCTGCTGGTCCTGCCATTTGCGGGTACGAATCTTGCCCTCGATGTACACCTGAGAGCCTTTGCGCAGATATTCTCCCGCAATCTCGGCAAGTCGATTGAAAAACGCCACGCGATGCCATTCTGTGCGTTCCTTGCGCTCGCCCGTGTTCTTGTCTTTCCAGGATTCCGACGTTGCCACGCTGATGTTGGTGACCGAGCCGCCGCTTGGCATGTGGCGCGTTTCCGGGTCGGCACCCAGATTCCCGACGAGAATGACTTTGTTGATTCCGCGCGCCATGACCGCTCCTGTACTTGGTGGTGTTTCAGCCCTGCATTGTACCTGTTTACGCGGGCTGCAAAAGGCCGTTATTGATGCTCTGAGCGCGGATTCTGGAGCAGACGCAGGCCAAACCAGCACAGCGTCATGACGCTGGCAAACACGAACACGCCGTTGGCACCGCCCGCCGCCAGCAGGGCGCCCGCCGTCGCGCCGCCGGCAAACACGCCCAGAAACTGGGCCGTCGCATAGGCGCCGAGCGCCGCCCCGCGGCGATCAGCACCCGCAATCAGTGTTACCTCGGCCGGCAGTCTGGCCTCGAGAAAGTTGATACCGGTGAACAGTAGCACCAGAGCGGCAAACACCATCGTCGCCGTCTCTCCCCCCACGATCACGCCAAGCGGCGCCAGTCCCAGACTGGCAATCGCAACAAGCACGTAACGCCCAGGTGTCGCGCTGCGCTCAATGCCGCGGATCAACAACACGGTGGTCAGAATCGAGAGCGTGACCGAGCCCAGGTACATCTGCCAATGCGCGGCCGGCTCGATGCCGAGCCGATCGCGCAATACAAACGGCAGCGCGACGAACGCCGCGGCGATCACCAAATGCAGTGCGAATATTCCAACGTAAAGCCCGAACAGGGCCGGATCCTTGAGCACCGTCGACCAATGTGCGGAGGCCGTCCTTGGCATCGGCGGCAGCGCCGGCACCTTTATCACGATGGCCGCCGCGGCGATCAGCGCCATGGCACAGGTCAGCGCGAACAGCCCGTCGACGCCCATGCGCGCCGCGAGTACTGGACCGAGCATGAGCGACAGCATGAAACTAAGGCCAATGCTCGCGCCAAAAATCGCCTGCGCCCGGGTACGCACAACTTTGCGCGTCAGATCGGCCAGCAGTGCATTGAGCACCGCAGACACCGCGCCGGCGCCCTGCACGATACGCCCAGCAATCACCCAACCAATGTGATCGCTCCAGGCGGCAATTGCACCGCCGGCCGCAAACACCAGAAAACCAAGGATAAGAACCGGACGGCGACCGAAGCGATCCGATGCCAGGCCAAACGGTATTTGCAGAAGTGCCTGCGTGATGCCGTAGGCACCGACCGACACACCGATCAGAAACGGTGTCGCGCCGACCAGAGAATCGGCGTACAGCGCAAGCACGGGCAACAACATGAACAACCCCAGCATGCGCACGCTGGCGATCAGCGCCAGCCCCGCAACAGCGCGGCGTTCTGGCGAGGTCAATGATGGCGCGACCGATGGCGCGGTGGACAGCGAGGTGTCGCTCACGGGCGGTGTCTTCGTATCAATATGTAACCACCGAACGCGGTGGTGGGTTTACGACCAGTTTTCGGCGTCGGATCACTTTGCGCTGCCCGACGCGGGAGGCGTATATTAGCAGGTTTCCCCAGCCAGACAGCGACAGGCCGTAAGAACCTCACATGCAGAAAATTCAGATCCGCGGCGCCAAGACCCACAACCTGAAAAACATCGACATCGACCTGCCGCGGGACAAGATGACGGTGATCACCGGACTGTCCGGATCGGGCAAATCTTCTCTGGCCTTCGATACGGTCTATGCGGAGGGGCAGCGCCGTTACGTGGAATCGCTTTCGGCCTACGCACGCCAGTTTTTGTCGATGATGGAAAAGCCGGACGTCGATCATATTGAAGGTTTGTCACCGGCTATTTCGATCGAACAAAAATCGACGTCGCACAACCCGCGCTCCACCGTCGGAACGGTGACGGAGATTTACGACTATCTGCGTTTGTTGTTTGCCCGCGCGGGCACGCCACGCTGCCCGGATCACGGCGACGATCTGCAGGCGCAAACTGTCAGCGAGATGGTCGACAAGGTGCTGTCGCTGGGTGAGGGCCGTCGTCTGCTGCTGCTTGCACCGGTGATCGATAATCGCAAAGGGCGACACGAACAACTGCTGGCCGAACTGCTCGCACAGGGCTTTATTCGCGCACGCATCAACGGCGAAATTTTCGAGCTCGACGATCCACCGACGCTCGACCTGCGCAAGAAGCACACCATTGAAGCGGTTGTGGACCGGTTCAAGGTACGGCCGGATATTGCGCAGCGCCTCGCCGAATCATTCGAAACGGCGCTGCGTCTGGCCGACGGCGTGGCACGTATCGCCGACATGGATAATCCGGGCAGCGCGGAGCTGGTGTTTTCCGACAAGTTTGCCTGCAACAAATGCGGTTATGCACTCGCTGAGCTGGAGCCACGCCTGTTTTCGTTCAACAGCCCCATCGGCGCCTGCAGTGAGTGCGATGGACTTGGTGTCATCCAGTATTTTGATGCCGACCGGGTGGCCGCGCATCCGAATCTGTCTTTGGCAGGTGGCGCGATTCGTGGCTGGGACCGACGCAACGCTTACTACTTTCATTTGATCAAGGGCCTGGCCAAACACTATAAGTTTGATATTGAAAAGCCGTTTGAGAAACTCAGCAAGAAGGCCCAGGAGGTCGTGCTGTACGGCAGCGGCGATACGCGCATCGCCTTCGAGTACGAAGACGGTCGCGGCAAGACGGTTACCCGTCGCCATGAGTTCGAAGGCATCATCCCCAACATGCAGCGGCGCTATCACGAGACCGAATCGGGGACCGTGCGCGACGAGCTGGCCAAATTTATGAGCTCGCAGGCCTGTCCGGAATGCGAAGGCACCCGACTCAATCGCGCGGCACGCAATGTGTTTGTCAGCGAGCTCAACATCTCGCAGGTGACCGACATGTCTGTCGCCACGGCGCATGCGTTTTTCACCGGGCTGACGCTGCCGGGCTGGCGCGGCGAAATCGCCGTAAAAATCGTCAAGGAAATTGATGATCGGCTGAGCTTCCTGAACAACGTCGGGCTGGAGTATCTGACGCTTAACCGCAGCGCTGATACGCTGTCCGGGGGCGAGGCTCAGCGCATTCGTCTGGCCAGTCAGATTGGCTCGGGCCTGGTCGGCGTTATGTACATCCTTGACGAACCGTCGATTGGCCTGCATCAGCGTGACAACCGGCGCCTGCTTGATACGCTTTTCCACCTGCGTGATCTGGGCAACACCGTGCTGGTGGTCGAACACGATGAAGAAGCGATCTCCAGCGCCGACCACGTGGTCGATATTGGTCCCGGTGCCGGCGTGCACGGCGGTCAGGTGGTCGCACAGGGCACACCGAAGCAGGTTATCGCCAACTCAAAGTCTTTGACTGGCCAGTACTTGAGTGGACGCCGCCGCATTGAGGTGCCGGCCGAACGCAAAGCACCGCGCCCGGGTCGAAACTTGAGCATCACCGGCGCTACCGGTAACAACCTCAAAAACGTGTCAACGAAGATTCCCGTCGGGCTCATGACCTGCGTGACGGGCGTGTCGGGCTCCGGCAAGTCCACATTGATCAACGACACGCTCTACCGCTACATCGCCAAACAGCTCAACGGCGCGAGCACACCGCCGCGACCGTTCAAGAAGATTGGTGGCATCGGCCAGATTGACCGGGTCATTGACATCAGCCAGAGCCCGATCGGTCGCACACCGCGCTCAAATCCGGCCACCTATACCGGTCTGTTTACGCCGATCCGCGACCTCTACGCTGGCACCCAGGAGGCGCGCGCCCGCGGTTACAAACCCGGCCGCTTCAGTTTCAATGTTAAGGGTGGTCGCTGCGAGGCCTGTCGCGGCGACGGCGTTATTCGCGTCGAGATGCACTTTTTGCCCGACGTGTATGTGCCCTGCGATGTCTGCCACGGCCAGCGCTACAACCGCGAGACGTTGTCGATCCGATACAAAGGCAAGAATATCCATGAGGTGCTGAGCATGACCGTGGAAGATGCCAACGAGTTTTTCAAAAACGTGCCGGTCATCGCGCGCAAACTCGAAACGCTCATGGACGTTGGACTGACCTACATCCAGCTCGGTCAGAATGCGACGACGCTTTCGGGTGGCGAAGCGCAACGCGTGAAACTGGCCAAGGAGTTGTCCAAACGCGCGACCGGCAACACGCTCTATGTGCTGGATGAACCGACGACCGGCCTGCATTTCCACGACATCGCGCAGCTACTGAACGTGCTGCAGCGACTGCGTGAACGTGACAACACCATTGTGGTCATCGAGCATAATCTGGATGTCATCAAAACGGCCGACTGGATCATCGACATCGGCCCGGAAGGCGGTGATGGCGGCGGCACCATTGTGGCCGAAGGCACGCCGGAAGACGTGGCGGCCAACAAGGCTTCCTATACGGGTCAGTATCTCAAGCCGCTGCTGGCGACGCGCAAAAGAAAGACCAAGTCGAGCAAGGCCAGGCGCGCCTGACAGCGACGCTAGCTTATGTGCTCGCGCGTGAATTCGTATTCCGCAGCGAGCGTCTTCTCGGTATCGCTGGCGACAAACTGAGCGAGCTTTTTTCCTACGAGCGGAATGGCGCAGCTGATCTCGATTTCAATGTCGTTGATGCAACCGTCGCCATCCGGCATCAGGTTCATGGTCCCGGTCATCTCAACCGGTACGCCTTCAGCGGCAATTTCAAAATCGTTGTAGTACTCGTCGCCCGGATCGCCGTCCCAGTTTTCGGTTTGGGTAATCGTGTTCCATTCACCCAGAAAACTCTTGAGAACGCCCGGTACATCAGCGGGTACCTCGCGCTGGCTAACGACGACAAAGCCCTCATCCGTTTGTGCCGCCTCCTCGATCTTCACATTGCGCGCACCGCAGGCCTTGAACTTGGCCAAATAGTATTTCTTGTTTGTAAAGTGCTCGTAGAGTTCGTCGATAGAACAGTTATAGCGATGTTTGGCGTTAATCTTCATGTTGATAACCGATTTGATTGCGTCTTGAGTCCGCGCGCCGACCGCGGCACACTCGCTCCAAGTATTAAGCCTACAGAAACAAAAGTTTACGCGCCACGTGCGGCAAAGCCGTCGGGCTGTTCTATTATTAGAGGATAGTGAAGGAGATTGCCATGCGTTTGTTGACCGTCGTTGTTGTGAGCGGCCTTATGTTTGTCGGCTGCAGCTCAGAAGATGCGAAAGATGCCGTAGATGCGACCGAGAGCGCGATCGAATCCGGGGCTGACAAAGCAGCGAGTATGATTGACGATGCGGCGGATGCTGCCGGCGATGCCACGGATGCGGTAGGTGATGCGGCACGCCGTTCGCTTGATGCCGCAAACGACGCCGCCCGTGAACTTGAGGAAGCCGCACGCAGGCGAGCCGAAGAAGCCGCGGCACAAGCCAAGCAGGCGCGCGTAGACGCCGAAGACAAGATGCGCAAAGAGCTTGCCGAACTCGAACAAAAGCGCGAAGCAGCCGAAAAAGGCAAAAAGAAATTTGATCGCGAAGTTCGCGCGGGCGAAGAAGAAAACTGAATCGCCATTCGCTGCGAAACGTCAGGATTGGGGCCGGGTGCGTTAAGACAACCTTGGTTGTCGGTTTTGCCCCCCAGGCAGTTTGCGCAACCGGCCCCATCTATATGCGCTCTAGAATCCGGCGGCGTGACCGTCCTTTCTTGATTCCGAGGCACCGTAGTAAACGCCGGTTTCCGGATCCTTCATGATCGCCTGATAGCCACCGAAGCCGGACGGCCCGACTTTCACCTTGTGACCCTTTTTCTCGAGTGCCGCAACCGTCCCAGCCGAAAACCCCGACTCCACGTTGACCACGCCACCATCGGTCATTTTTTCGCCGGTGGGCTGGGAGGATCCGTCATGGCGCACCCGTGCAGCATCGCCCGCCTCCTGCAGATTCATTCCAAAATCCACCATATTTACGACAATCTGCGCGTGCCCCTGGGGCTGCATGCCCCCGCCCATAAGACCGAAACTGATTAACGGTTTACCCTCGAGCGTTACAAACGAAGGGATGATGGTGTGAAACGGCCTTTTGCCCGGCGCGTACACATTGGCGTGTTCGGGATCAAGGCTGAACAGTTCGCCGCGATCCTGGAGGATGAAACCAAGCTCACCCGGCGTCATGCCTGAGCCCATACCGCGATAATTGCTCTGGATCAGCGAGACCATGTTGCCCTCGCTGTCTGCCACCGTCAGATAGATGGTGTCACCCTGCTCCAGCTTCTGATCGCCCGCAGGAAAGCTTGTTGCGGCTTTGTCCGGGTCAATCAGAGCACGACGACGCTCGGCGTATTGTTTACTGATCAGCGGCGCCACCGGGATATCTACAAAGTCAGGATCGGCATAAAAGCGCGCGCGGTCTTCGAAGGCCAGCTTCTTGGCCTCGACAAAGTGGTGTAAGTATTCGGCGCTGTCGTGACCCATGGCAGCAATATCGTAGCCCTCAAGTATATTCAGAATCTGCAGCGCGGCGATGCCCTGTCCGTTGGGAGGCAGCTCCCAGACCGTATAGCCTCGATAGTCCGTCGACAACGGCGCTACCCACTCGGAAGTATGGGCCGCCATGTCGTCATAAGTCAGAAATCCGCCCTGCTCTTTCATGTAGGCGGCGATCTCCCGGGCGATGTCTCCGCGATAAAACTCGTCGCGACCGCCCTCGGCAATTCGCTGCAGCGTCTTGGCAAGCCGCGGGTTACGGAAGATCTCGCCTTTGGCCGGCGCGCGACCATCGGGCATGAACGTGTCGGCGAATCCATCGAAATCTTTCAGTATTGGAACGCTTCGATTCCAGTAGTACGCAATCACCTCCGTGAGGCCAAAACCGTTCTGTGCGTAGTCGATCGCCGGCGCGAGAATCTGCTTCATCGGCATCGAACCAAAACGCTCGTGCAGTTCGAACCAGCCGTCGACCGCGCCGGGCACACTGACCGGCAACGGTCCGTGTGACGGAATCTTGTCCAGTCCTTCAGTCTTGAAATACTCAAGCGAAAGACTCTTTGGCGACCGGCCGCTGGCATTGAGGCCGTGCAGCTTTTGCGACTGCGCGTCATAAACGATGGCAAAAAGATCGCCGCCGATGCCGTTACCAGTGGGTTCCACAAGACCCAAAACCGCGTTCGCTGCAATCGCAGCGTCGATTGCGTTACCACCAGCCTTCAGAATATCCAGCGCAGCCTGGGTTGCGAGCGGCTGACTCGTTGCGGCCATGGCGCGCGTTGCGACGGCCTCCGAACGGGTCGCAAATGGCTTGCCCGTCAATCGATCTCCACCCTGCACTGACACACTCCCCAAACAAATGGCGGCCATGGCGCCAATCAATATGCTTCGCATTCTATTGTCTCTCCAACATGAATCAGGTTTTTACCAGATCTTTGAGCTGGTCAATCAACTTGCGCCGCTCGATACCACTGCTATCGCCGCCACCGTAGACAAACACGCCGGAGCTGTAGCTTTTGCCGAACGTCACCACCACGTTGATCGTCTGCCCGATCGCCACGACAAACTCCTCTTCTGTGAGTGAGGAAAGTGGATGCACAAACAGGCCCCAGAGAACGTCGTTGGCGATGGCATAGCGAGCGTCCAGGGCACTATCAAAATTGGCCTGCATCAAGCGCGTCATTTGGGCCGCGTCTATATCCTCGGCCTTGCCCACCGGTGACATCAGGCGCATACGATCAGCGACCTCATCAAACACCAGCACGACAGGGTACTGCTGGATCTCAAACTCGATGACGTTGCCTTCTACCCGGGCCTTTTTGTCGATCCGCAGGATGATGCTCGCCATCTTGTCCGCCGTCATCGCCTCTGTGTCGGGCGACTCGGCGATCGCCGACGACGACATCAACAAAATGAACCCAGCCAGCAAAACGCCTGACACTCCGCGCAATATGTTCATAGCTCTGTGCTCCGTTTGTGCGCCGCTCCCCGTAGCTGATCACATTGCCCCCGCACCGACCGAAAGTCTAGCTAAGCGGCCCTAAAGACTCAGGTTTTCCTGTCGCTACAACGCCATACCGCCAGTACACATCCGGATCACCAATGCCATGACGCCTCTGAACGCCGCCGTTTCTGCACCTCCAGACCAGGCGCCGGGCGATCAGGTTTATGTCGCACGCCAGCCCATTTACGATCGCAAACTCAACCTGTTTGCCTATGAGGTGCTTTTTCGTGACAGTACCCGGCGATCGCAAGTGCAGTGCGGTGACCGGGCCACGTCCGAGGTGGTGGTCAATACGCTTATGGATATCGGCCTTGAGCGTATCGTCGGCTCGCACATCGCGTTTATCAATTTCACCGAGGGGTTTTTGACCGGCGAGTTACCCCTGCCGCCGATGAATGACAAAGTCGTGCTCGAAGTTCTGGAAAACGTTGAGCCCGAACCTGAGCTGATCGATGGACTTGCCCGGCTCGCGGCCGAGGGCTATCGCATCGCGCTGGACGATTTCGAATACGCTGACAAGTATGTGCCACTTTTGCAGCTTGCACACATCGTCAAACTCGACGTGCTGGCTATGGATAGTGACACGCTCCGCGAAACGGTGAGCATTCTTCGCGCGTATCCGCTGAAGCTACTGGCTGAGAAGGTGGAGACTCACGACAAGCTGCGCGAGTGTCAGGCGCTTGGCTTTGACTATTTCCAGGGCTACGTTTTCAGCAAGCCGGATCTGATCAGCGGCAAACGCCCCAGCGGCAACCGTCTGACCGTGTTGCAACTGCTCAACACGCTGCAAAACCCCCGCGTTGAAATCAGCGAACTCGAAGCCACGATCGCGCGCGATGCCTCACTCGCCCTGCGTCTGCTGTCGTACATCAATTCCGCCTACTTCGGCTTGCGCGCCAATGTCACCTCGATTCGACGCGCGCTGACGCTGGTTGGACGACGGGGTATTCGACAATGGGCGTCGCTGGTGCTGATGACCAATCTGGCCGACGGCAAGCCGGCTGAACTCATGGTGACCGGCATGGTGCGCGCGAAAATGTGCGAACGACTCGGTGAGGTCTACGGTGCGATACCTGCCGATATGTTCTTTACAACGGGTCTGTTTTCAATCCTCGACGCGCTGCTCGACCAGCCGCTTCGTGAGATTCTGGACGGCATCGCCATCGATCCGGAGGCCGCCGACGCACTGCTCGAACGCGGCGGGATTATGGGCGAGACGCTGGGCAACGTGATCGATTTCGAACGCGGCGAGATCGAGGGCTGGTGTCCGCAGCTGCTCGAACGCTGCCAGCTGGCCTACATCGACGCCCTCAAATGGAGTCGTGAAGCATCCGAGCTGACAGGCACCTGACAAGCGCAGACATCTAATCGTCGCCGTTTTGTCCCGGCTGAAGCAGATCGACCAACGCCACGACCGTGGCGTGCACACCCAACGTGACCGCCGCTTCCGGCTCAATCTTGAAGATCGCTGAATGATGCGAAGCCACGGGTGGCCCACCATTGCGAGCGCGTTCCAAATCCTCAGCCGGTGTTCCGCCCACCGCAAAATAGGTGCTTGGTATATAAGGATCGGTCACAAAAAACGGAAAGTCCTCGGCACCCATGCCCAGGCGCTTTCTGTCGACAAAAATATCGTCGCCAAGTGCCTCCTGCCAGACCCCGCGCAGACGCCGGGTAAGTGGAATGTCATTGAGCGTAGGCGGATAGTTGTCGCTTTCGCGCACGTGCACTTCGGGCAGCATGTCTTCTGGAAGGCCCGCAGCACGCCCCAGGTTCTCACTGACGCGTCGAATGCCATCAAGAAGCAGCTTGCGCGTCGCCTTGCTCTCGTTACGCACCGTAAGTTGCAGTTTGGCGCTGTCGGAAATGATGTTGTGTTTGGTCCCGGAATGGAACGAGCCCACGGTTATCACACCGGGCACGCGGGGCGGCAGATTGCGGCTGACAACCGTCTGCAGAGCCATAACAATTTGCGAGCCCAGTACAATCGGATCGACTGTGGTGTGCGGGGACGCGCCGTGCCCACCGACACCGTGAATAATGACATCCACTGAATCGACGCCCGAGTAAGGTGAGCCCTCCACCGCCATGAGCTTGCCGCTTTCAAGCGTGGAGGCAACGTGGAAGGCCATCGCATAGTCGGGCTGGCCAAACCGCTGCCAGACGCCGTCGTCCATCATCATCTTGGCGCCGCCGATGGCCTCTTCGGCCGGCTGACCGATCAGCATCAACGTGCCGGACCATTCATCGCGCATCTTGGCCATACGCCGCGCCGTGCCCACCAGACTGGTGATGTGCACATCGTGGCCGCAGGCGTGCATGACAAACACTTCATTGCCATCCCAATCCACCTGCTTGGCACGCGAGGCATATTCGAGGCCCGATTTTTCTTCCACGGGCAGGCCATCCATGTCGGCGCGCATCATGACCAGAGGACCGGGACCGTTTTCCATCATCGCGACAATGCCAGTGCCGCCCACGCCCTCGGTCACCTCAAAGCCCACGGCGCGAAGTTCCTTGGCGATGCGCGCCGCCGTTTTGACTTCCATCGTCGACAATTCCGGATTGCGATGAAAATACTCAAACAAGGCACCCAGGTGATTGTCGTAATCAGACGCGATGTCTTGTTTGAGTGAATTGGCCGAGGCGCTGATGCTGACTCCCAGCATCACGGCAGCGAAGGCAAGTTGATGGCAGCGAGCATTGAGGTTCATGGACGTATCTCGTTTCGTTATTCGCAAGTTGTGAAGATTATCAGAGGCTTAGCCAGAGCGCACGGCGCAGGCTGCGAACAGGCCGATCATGTTCATGGCCAGTGTGGCGGCGGCCAGCGAGGTAACCTGGCTAACGTCGTAGGCAGGGGCCACTTCCACCACGTCCGCACCCACGACGTTGAGTCCCGCCAGACCGCGCAAAATGCGCTGCGCATCCATGCTCGTCATGCCACCGACGACGGGCGTACCGGTACCCGGGGCCATCGACGGATCCAGGCAGTCGATGTCAAAGGTGATGTACACCGGAGCGTCGCCCACAGTGGCGCGGATGCGGTCTATAACGCCGGGAGCGCCCAGATCGTTGGCCGCCTCTGCACTCAAAATATGAAAACCGTGCGTATCCTTGTTGTATGTCCGTATGCCAACCTGAATGGAACGTTCTGGTGCCACAAGGCCCTCGCGCGCAGCGTGATAGAACATCGTGCCGTGGCTGATGGTTTTCTTGTCCTCCGCCCAGGTATCCGAGTGCGCGTCAAAGTGGATCAATGACAGCGGCTGATCAAAGCGCGGCGCCAGAGACTGCAGCACCGGATAGGTCACAAAGTGATCGCCACCGAGCATCAGCGTTTTGGTTTGCGTGTCATGAATGACACGAAACTGTTGGGTAATCGCGGCCGGCACGTCCTGCGGCACACCGGGATCAATCAGTACGTCGCCGTAGTCCACCACCGCGATCTTGTCGAACGGGTCGTAAGGCCACTCGTGCACGCGATCCCAGGCGATCATCGTAGAGGCCTCACGAATACCACGCGGCCCCAGACGCGTGCCGGGGCGCGACGTGGTGGCCAAATCGAACGGAATGCCCACAACCGCCACATCGGCGTCATTGAGTTGCTTGGTGTAACGACGACGGGCAAAACTGAGCGCTCCGGAGAAGGTCGGCTCGGTCAGCATGCCCTTGTCCGTCGGGCGCGTGAAAGAAAAATCGATCGTGGGCGTGTTGTCCTTCGACATGATTGAGCTTGCGTTCCTTGAAATGGCAATACATCACAGTAACCGTGGCTGCCATTGCAGACAATCATTACATAAGCGCAAAATGCAGGGACGAGACCTCGCGGGTCGATGGAGGGACCAGAACACGTGGACATGCTGTGGCTGATGGTGGCGTTCGTCTGTGGCCTGGGAATCACGCTTCTCGGGCTGCCGCCGTTGATCGGGTTCCTGATCGCCGGGTTTGCGCTCAATGCTCTGGGAGTGGAATCCAACGCCACGCTGCAGACGCTGGCCGATCTGGGCATCACGCTCATGCTGTTCACGATCGGGCTCAAGCTCGACGTGCGCGATCTTCTCAAACGCGAGATCTGGGCCGGCGCGTTGGCGCATATGACGCTGTGGCTAGCTGTGTTCATCGCCACAGCACTGTTGATTGTCGCGGCTTTTCTGAGCATTGAGGGCAGCGAAACGCTTCGAACCGTGGCCCTGATCGCCTTTGCTCTGTCCTTCTCAAGCACCGTCTGCATCATCAAGGTGCTCGAAGACAGCGGCGAAACCAAAACCCGCCACGGCCGCCTCGCTGTTGGCATCCTCATCATGCAGGACATCATCGCCGTGGTGTTTCTGACCGCGGCAGGGGGGAAACTACCTTCTCCTTTCGCGCTAGGCCTGTTCGGGCTGTTGCTTCTGCGACCACTGCTTGGTCGTGTGCTCGAGCACGCCGGCCACGGAGAAATGCTGCCACTGACCGGATTTGTGCTCGCGATCGGCGGCTATGAGCTGTTCGACCTGGTAAACGTCAAAGGCGATCTGGGCGCGCTCATCATCGGGGTGGTACTGAGCGGTCACGTAAAGGCCGCGGAACTCGCCAAATCGCTGATGAGTTTCAAGGACCTGTTTCTCATTGGCTTTTTCCTTAGCATTGGTCTGACGGCCTTACCGGACCTCGAGATGGTCTTGATCGCGGTAGCCATCAGTCTTCTGCTTCCGCTCAAGATGCTGCTGTTTTTTGGCCTGCTGAGCCTGATCGGGCTGCGCGCACGCACAAGCTTTCTGGCGTCACTGGTCCTTGGCAACTACAGCGAATTCGGCCTCATACTCATGGTTATGTACGTGTCCGCCGGCTGGATTACCGAGCAGTGGCTGGTTATCTGTGCGCTGGCTGTTGCACTGTCGTTCGTGATAACCAGCGCAGCCTATCGCTTCGCACACGCGCTGTATGCGCGCAACAACAGCAGGATTCGGCGCTTCGAAAAAGCCGAGCGACTCCCCGAGGACCGTGTGTATCGACCTCGCGAAGCCGAAATTCTCGTCGTAGGCACCGGGCGCGTCGGGCGCGGCGCGTTTCATGCCCTGCGCAAGCTCGCAGGTGATCGGGTGTTTGGCATGGATGCCAGCCGACCGCTGATTCAAAAGCAGCGCGCCGAAGGCATGAATGTCTTTGTGGGCGACGCCGAGAGCGCCGACATCTGGGAGCTGATTGACGTGCACTCAATTCGGCTCGTGCTTCTGGCCGTGGCCTCAGTCGACGACAATCGCAATATTGCCCAGCAGCTGCGTCTGGCGGGCTACAAAGGCTGCATCGCAGCGATTGCCCGCTACGATGATGAGCAGCCAAGTCTTCTGGCGGCGGGCGTGGACAAAGTGTTCAACTTTTTTACCCAGGCCGGTGCCGGCTTTGCGGAAGAAAGCCTGCAGCTCATCTCGACGCCGCCGTCGGATGAGAGCCACGTGCCCACAGAAAGTGGATGAGCTCACCGCCCGATACGGGGCTTTTGCTGCCAAAAACGCGTGGCGTCGAGGGTTAACCCGTCCCGCCGGTTTTCGCTACTCGCGCTCTGGCCATCAAAGCGCTCAGGCCTGTAGCAAAAAACCATATCGCCGATGGCAAGGGAACCGCCTGAATCTGGATATCCGACGCGTTGATATCCTGGCTAACGGCGCACAGGTTGTTGCAAGTGCCACCTGAGAAAACGACAAACATCTGAAGTGAAAAGAACGCGGCCGGATCTGGCAAGAACGGGATATCGTCAAACTCAAAGATATCCTCGGAACCTTCCAGGACAAAACCAATACGCTCAACATTCACGCCATCCAACGCAAAGTTGTAGTCGGCGCTTGCGTCCAGTCTGTCAATGGGTGTTGGGAATGGGACCTGATCCTGATAGGTGTATCGGCCGCCACCGGTATCACTGTAGGTGGCGCCATCTACCGTTGTCTGCGACGACACAAGACCATACGCAATCTGGTCCGTGCCCACGAACAGGACGTCGTCAGTGTCAAAAACGAACTGGGATTGAAATGTCTTCGGGGCAGGGAATCCGGAAAACTGCGAAGTAAACGTCGCTGACACGTCGATCTGTATCAACGCCGCTGACGCGCGGGCTGAGATCAGGCAAATGGATACGACCAGGAGTAACTTTGAGAAAATTTTATCTGAGATCATTGCAATAGCTCTCGATGCGTTCGTAAAAATTACGTCTTCCATTACGACGAGCACGATGATAACAACGATAACAAGTGGATTGCCCAACGCGGAAGGGTGCAACTGCAGCGTTGACCCCTTTTCTGGAAAAGGCGCGCCTACACCTATTAGCCCTCCTAATATCTGCCAACCGTCGCGCTCGCGACCCGGAGCAAAAAATGCGCCCTGTTCAACGCAAGATTCTGATCGCCCTGATTTTTTCTCTAGCGGGCATCGCCGCTCACGGCCAGGCTATTGATTTCGAAAGTATCGGAGCCGACGTGCCCGTGGATGGCCAGTCGATATCGGACCAGTTTGCCGACACCTTCGGTGTTGTTTTCTCGCTCGCCAACGGCAACAGCCCTGTTTTGGCACAAGTTGGCCTGCCGCGAACCGCTTTCCAGGGCTTCGACCTGCTGCCGGACCAGCCGGCTCCAGGCACGAACGTCGGGCAATTTTTCCTGACCGACGACGGCATTGTTGCCGGACCGCCATCACCGTTGCTGATTGACTATCTGACGCCCGTCGCGGCGGCCAGCGGAGTCATCCTCGATATCGACGGCACCGAGGAATGGACAATCGAAGCGCTCGACGGCGGGGGCACCGTGCTGGCAACCGTTGTACTTGCACCCAATAACGGTCTGGATGGCTCCGCGACGCTGTGGACGTTCGATGAGGCAGAACCGGTCATCGAGCAAATTCGCATGAGTTATTCAGGCATTCAGACCATTGTTGGTTTGGCGTTCGACAACTTTTCTCCCAGTGCCCTGCCAACGGACTCGGACGGCGATGGCGTATTCGATCCCGAGGACAACTGCCTTGTCGTGTCCAACCCGATCCAGCGAGACACCGATGGCGACGGCATAGGCAACGCCTGCGATACCGATATCAGCCCGCCAAACGACTGTGTCACCAATTTCCTGGATCTTGGCACGCTTCGGACTGCCTTCTTTGGCCAGGCAGGTGACGCAGACTGGAATCCGGACGCCGATTTCAACGGCGACGACGTTGTGAATTTTGTGGATCTGGGCGTACTACGCAGCAACTTCTTCACGACGCCTGGACCAAGCGGAATGGCGAACGCCTGCGCCGGATGACATCGTCGACGCCGGTAATCAGCTGCCAAACAAGGAACGCTATACCTGGATTGGACGCGCCTGCGCGATGACCCATCCCCCACGCTAAACCAAATCACACACGCAGATGGGAGAGGTCAGCCGGAGAGGGTTTGGGGATTTTATTTTGGCAACTAAAGCGGACCGCCAGGGAGCCATTGTCAAAATGAAGTCCCCAAACCCTCTCCGGCTGACCTCGGGAACCATGACAGCCCCAAAAAAAAACGCGGCCACCGAAGTGACCGCGTTCCCTACAAAGAAATTGCCGAGCGTTTACTCTGCGCCAGGCTGATCCACCAGCTGCACCAACGCCATCGGCGCGTTGTCACCAGGACGCGGACCCATTTTCAGGATACGCAGATAGCCCCCCGGGCGATCCTTGTAACGTGGACCGATTTCGGTGAACAGCTTGCCCACGACTTCTTTGTCACGCAGACGGTCAAACGCCTGACGACGCTTCGCTACGCCGTCGACCTTGGCAAGCGTGATCAGCGGCTCGATGACGCGACGCAGCTCTTTGGCCTTGGGCACCGTGGTGCGGATGGTTTCGTGTTTGATCAACGACGCAGACATGTTGCGAAACATGGCTTTGCGGTGACTGCTGTTGCGGCTTAGAGCACGCCCTGAGCGACGATGACGCATGATGTAGTTCTCTTTAAGTGTGCGACGGCGCTTACAGTGTCGGAACGCCTGCGCGTTCGTCTTCAGACTGCAAGTGGGCCGGCGGCCAGTTGTCCAGGATCGTGCCGAGGGCCAAGCCGTGCTGTTCCAGCACTTCCTTGATCTCGGTCAGCGACTTCTTGCCGAGGTTTGGCGTGCGCAGCAGCTCCACCTCGGTGCGTTGTACCAGGTCACCAATGTAGTTGATGCTCTCGGCCTTCAAGCAGTTGGCTGAACGCACGGTGAGCTCCAGATCGTCGACCGGACGCAGCAGCATCGGATCGATTTGCGACTGGGGATCTTCGCCGATGCCATCTTCGTTGCCCTGCAGGTCCACAAACACCGAAAGCTGGTCTTTGAGGATGTTGCCGGCGCGACGAATGGCTTCTTCCGCGTCGATGGTGCCATTGGTTTCGATATCGAGGATCAGCTTGTCCAGATCGGTGCGCTGTTCCACACGCGCCGAATCCACCGAGTAGCTCACGCGGCGAATCGGGCTGAACGATGCATCAAGCTGCAAACGGCCAATCGGACCCGAGATATCTTCGAAGCGGTTGCGCTGGGCAGCTGGCTGATAGCCGCGACCGCGCACCACTTTGAGGTTCATGTTCAGGCTGCCGCCCGAGTTCAGCGTGGCGATAACCAGATCCGGGTTCATAACGTCAACGTCATGATCGGTCGTAATGTCACCAGCGGTTACCGGGCCGGCGCCCTGCTTCGTCAGATTCAGGTACGCCTCGTCACGCGAGTGCATGCGCAGCGCCACCTTCTTGAGGTTGAGCAGAATCTCAACGACGTCTTCCTGCACGCCTTCGATGCTGGTGTACTCGTGAAGCACGCCATCGATCTCGGCTTCGATCACGGCACAGCCGGGCATGGACGACAGCAAAACGCGACGCAGAGCATTGCCCAGCGTATGGCCGAAGCCACGCTCGAACGGCTCGATGGTCACTTTCGCGTGATAGTCGTTGATCACCTGCACCTTCACGGCACGAGGCTTCAGAAATTCCGTAACGGACCCTTGCATGCTCTATCCTCTCGCTAAACGCTCGATAAATATTCGGTACTGAAAGTGTGGTGTTACTTCGAGTACAGCTCGACCACGAGGTTCTCGTTGATATCGGGCAGGATGTCATCCCGCTCGGGCACCGACTTGAACGTACCGGTCAGTTTCTTGTCGTCCACTTCCACCCAGTCCGGGCGGCCTACCTGGGCGGCAATATCGATGGCGTTTTGAATACGCGCTTGTTTTTTGGACTTCTCACGAACTTCCACGACGTCACCGGCGCTGACCTGGTACGAGGGAATGTTCACAACCGTGCCGTTGACGGCGATGGCCTTGTGCGAGACCAGCTGGCGCCCTTCGGCGCGGGTCGCGGCAAAGCCCATGCGATACACAACGTTGTCGAGACGGCACTCGAGCATCTGCAGCAGCAACGCACCGGTCGAACCTTTGCGACGAGCCGACAGCTTGTAGTAGTTGCGGAACTGTTTTTCGAGCACGCCGTACATACGACGCAGCTTCTGCTTCTCACGCAGCTGCAGACCGTAGTCCGACAGACGCGGACGACGCTGCGGGGCACCGCCAGGAGGCACTTCCGATTTGCACTTCGAATCGAGCGGACGAACGCCACTCTTGAGGAACAGATCGGTGCCTTCGCGGCGAGCGAGTTTACAGGTCGGGCCTAAATATCTAGCCATGGTCGTCGGACTCCGTTAAACGCGACGCTTTTTCGGCGGTCGGCAGCCGTTATGAGGAATAGGGGTCACATCTTCGATGTTGCTGATGCGAAAGCCCACGCCGTTGAGCGCGCGAACCGCAGACTCGCGACCTGGGCCAGGGCCCTTTACGCGCACGTCCATGTTCTTCACACCAAATTCTTTCACCGCATTGCCCGCCTTTTCGGCAGCGACCTGCGCTGCGAACGGCGTGCTCTTGCGCGAACCGCGAAAGCCGCAGCCACCCGCCGTTGCCCACGCCAGGCCGTTGCCCTGACGATCGGTGATCGTGATGATCGTGTTGTTGAAGGACGCGTGGATGTGGGCGACCGCATCGACGACGTGCTTCTTGACCTTTTTCTTGCGTGTTTCAGCCATGTCTGTGCTCTTTAATTGCTAACGCTTACTTGCGAACCATACGGCGCGGACCCTTGCGGGTGCGTGCATTCGTACGCGTGCGCTGACCGCGAATGGGCAGGCCGCGACGATGACGGATGCCGCGGAAGGTTCCGAGGTCCATCAGACGTTTGATGTTCATGCCGATTTCCCGGCGAAGATCACCTTCAACCGAGTAGTTGCCGATCAAACCACGGATCTTCTCGACTTCAGGCTCCGACAGGTCCTTGACCTTGGTCGAAGGCTCAATGCCGGCTGCCTCGCATACGGCCAGCGCACGCGTGCGCCCAATGCCATAGATGTGGGTCAAGCCAATCCAGATGTGTTTTTGAACGGGAATGTTAATCCCTGCAATACGGGCCATACTCTGCCACTCCGACTCGCGGTTCGTCTCTTAAATATGTGTGATAGCGCAGGATTAGCCCTGACGCTGCTTGTGCCGACCGTCTTTGCAGATCACTCGCAACACACCGTTGCGGCGAACCACCTTGCAGTTACGGCAAATTTTCTTAACCGATGCACGTACTTTCATAGTCCTATCCTCTTGTGGGCAACCGCCTAGCGCGGGCTACCCGAACGGCCATACCCCTTGAGGTTGGCTTTCTTCATCAGTCCCTCGTACTGCTGGGACATGACGTGTGCCTGCATCTGCGACATGAAGTCCATGACCACCACAACGATAATCAGGAGCGACGTGCCGCCGAAATAAAACGGAATGCTGAACTTGTACACCAGCAGCTCAGGCAACAGACAAACGGCGGCAACGTAGATCGCGCCCCAGAACGTCAGTCGTGTGAGCACGGTATCGATGTACTCGCCGGTGGCCTTGCCCGGACGGATACCCGGCACGAAGGCGCCCGATTTTTTCAGGTTGTCCGCCGTGTCGCGCGAGTTGAACACCAGCGCGGTGTAGAAGAAGCAGAAAAAGAAGATCAGCGATGCGTACAAAATCATGTACACGGGCTGACCTGGACCCAGCGTCTGGGCGATGTTCTGCAGCCAACCGAGGTCGTCGTTGTTCTGGCTAAACCAGCCGGCAATCGTCGTCGGCAACAAGATGATACTAGATGCGAAGATCGGCGGAATCACGCCTGACATGTTGATCTTGAACGGCAGATGCGTGCTCTGGCCCTGGACCATCTTGCGGCCTTGTTGACGCTTCGCGTAGTTCACCGCGATGCGGCGCTGGCCGCGCTCCATGTACACGACAAAGTAGGTCACGCCGAGCACCAGAGCCAGCAGTGCGATCGCGAGGATCGGCGACATCTGACCGCTGCTGACGTTGACAAGCGTGCCACCGATGGCCGCGGGCAGGCCGGCGATAATGCCCGCCAGAATGATGATCGAAATACCGTTGCCGATACCACGCTCGCTGATTTGCTCACCGAGCCACATCAGGAACATCGTGCCGGTGGTCAGCGTCACCGCCGCCGTAAACACGAAATAAGGGCCAGGGTTGTAGACCACATCGGGCTGGCTTTGCAGCGCTGAGGCCGTCGCAATGGACTGGAATGCCGCCAGGCACACGGTCGCATAACGCGTGTATTTGGTGATCTTGCGGCGGCCGGACTCGCCTTCCTTACGCAGCTCGATCAGCGAGGGCAACACGTGCGAGAGCATCTGGATGATGATCGACGCCGAGATGTACGGCATCACGCCCAGAGCAAAGATGCTCAGGCGCTCGAGGGCACCGCCGGAGAACATGTTCGCCATGTCGAAGAAGTTGGTCTGACCGGTATCGAACATGCGCGCGACGGCGTCCGGGTTGATGCCCGGAACCGGCACGAACGTGCCAATGCGATAAACGATGAGCGCGCCGACGAGGAACAACAAGCGACGCTTGAGTTCTGCGAAACGCGGCCCCTCGCTCGAGGTCATCGCTTTGACTGTGTTGGCGGTGTTGGCCACGGTTACTCTACCTTGCCTCCGGCGGCTTCAATGGCGGCTTTGGCGCCCTTGGTCGCGGCCAGTCCACGGATCGTCACGGCCTGCGTGATCTCACCCGAATTGAAAATCTTGACGCGCTTGGTCAGCTTGTCGATCAGGCGTGCACTGCGCAGTGCGTCCATGTCGATTTCACTAACGCCAGCCTTGGCCAGAGCGTCGAGCTCGTGCAGGCGAATTTCGTCGACGAAGCGCTGCTGGCGCGACGCGAAGCCAACTTTCGGCAGACGACGCTGCAGCGGCATCTGACCGCCTTCAAAACCCGTCTTGTGATAGCCACCCGAACGCGCGTGCTGACCCTTCTGCCCACGGCAGCAGGTCTTGCCCATGCCCGACGACTCCCCGCGACCGACGCGCTTGGGCGCGGTGCGGGCACCGTCGGCCGGCTTGATTTGATTCAAACGCATGACTTAGGCCTCCTCGACCTTCAGAAGGTAGGACACCTGATTAATCATGCCGCGGTTCTGCGGGGTGTCTTCCACTTCAACTGTCTGATGCATACGACGCAGGCCAAGACCCGCAATCGATGCCTTGTGATTCTTGAGACGCCCGAAGCGGCTCTTGATCAGCGTAAGTTTGATCTTCTTTTCACTGGCCATGGTGTTTAATCCAGGATCTCTTCCAGCGTCTTGCCGCGCTTGGCCGCAATCGACTGGGGTGAATGAATGCTGTTGAGCGCACTGATCGTCGCGCGCACCAGGTTGATCGGGTTGCGCGAACCGTAGCTCTTGGCCAGCACGTTGCGCACGCCGGCACATTCGAACACCGCGCGCATCGCACCGCCGGCAATAACGCCGGTACCGTCGGAGGCCGGCTGCATGAACACTTTCGTGGCGCCGTGACGACCGATGGTCTGGTACTGCAGCGTGTCGTTGTTCAAATGGACGCGACGCATGTTCTTGCGCGCCGACTGCATGGCCTTTTGAATGGCAATCGGCACTTCGCGTGCTTTGCCGTAGCCAAAGCCCACCTGGCCTTCGCCGTCACCCACCACCGTGAGCGCCGTGAAACCAAACTGGCGACCGCCCTTGACCACTTTGGCCACACGGTTAACGGTGACCAGCTTTTCAATCAGGTCGTCGCCCTGGCCGTGGTTATTTCTGTCGTCTTTTGCCATGTGCTTAAGCTCTGTACGTTAAAACTTGAGGCCGCCTTCGCGCGCCGCATCGGCCAGCGCCTTGACGCGACCGTGATATCGAAAACCCGAACGATCAAACGCGACCGTCTCGACGCCAGCGTCCGTAGCACGCTTGGCAATGGCCTCGCCTACCGCCTTGGCCGCATCGACATTGCCCGTGGCTTTGAGGTCGCCCTTGATGTCTTTCTGCAGCGTCGAGGCCTGAGCCACTACCTTGCCGCCTTCGGGCGAGATGACCTGCGCGTACATGTGCTGCGCCGTGCGATGCACGCTCAGACGGTGTACACCCAGCTCGCGAATTTTGGCACGCGGCTTACGAGCGCGACGCAAACGTGATTGTTTCTTGTCCATCTAACTACCCGGCCTACTTCTTCTTCGCTTCTTTGATAACGACCTGCTCGTCGGCATAACGAACGCCCTTGCCCTTGTAAGGCTCCGGCGGACGGTAAGCGCGAATCTCGGCCGATACCTGTCCAACTACCTGCTTGTCCGCACCCTTAACCAGAATCTCGGTCTGGCTTGGCGTCTCGATGGTGATGCCCTCGGGCACCTCGTAGACCACCGGATGCGAAAAACCCAGCGTCAGGTTCAGTTTCTTGCCCTGAGCCTGCGCGCGATAGCCCACGCCACGCAGCTCAAGCTTACGCTCAAATCCGTCGCTGACGCCGACGCTCATGTTGTGCAACAGCGCTCGCGTGGTGCCGGCAATCGCCACACCCTCACGACCACCACCAACCGCCTTGACGGTCAGCACGTTGTCTTCCTGCTCGATCTCGACATGGCGATGCAGCTCATGCGACAGCGAGGTTTTCCCACCCTTCACGGTGAGCTGGCGGCCGCTGCGAGAGAATTCAACTCCCTTGGGCAGAACCACCGGCATTTTGGCTACTCGTGACATCGTTATGCTCCTCTTAGGACACGACACACAGGACTTCGCCGCCCGTGCCTTTCGCGCGCGCCGCGCGGTCGGTCATGACGCCCGCAGACGTGGAAACGATCGCGATGCCCAGCCCGCCGAGCACACTTGGCAGCTCGCGACTGCCTTTGTAGATGCGCAGTCCGGGCTTGCTCACACGCTGAATACGATCAATGACCGGCAGACCATTGTGGTATTTCAGGTTCACCGTCAGTTCAGCCTTACGGCCGTCCTGCTCGGTGGAGTACGAATCGATATAGCCTTCGTCCTGCAGCACTTTGCACAGTGACTCTTTCAGCTTCGACGACGGCATCGTGACGTGCGTTTTGGCGGCCTTCTGGCCGTTACGAATGCGCGTCAGGAAATCAGCGACGGGATCAGTCATGCTCATAGCAGTGTTCTACTCTTTCTCGTGTGCCTTGCTTACCAGCTTGCCTTGCGAAGTCCCGGAATCTCTCCGTTCATCGCGGCTTCGCGAAGCATGTTTCGGCTCAGGCCGAACTTGCGGTAGTAACCGTGTGGCCGACCGGAAATCGAACAGCGGTTACGCTGACGCGTATAGCTGCCATCCCGCGGCATTTTCTGCAGCTTGATAACAGCAGCAGCTTTTTCTTCATCAGTGGCGGTCAGCGATTTGATGGTCGCGCGCAGCTCGGCACGTTTCGCACCATCGCGAGCCGCCGCTTTCATGCGACGCTTTTCACGCTGCAACATGGATTTTTTGGCCATAGTTCTAAACCTGCCTATTTCTTGAACGGGAAGTCGAACGCATCAAGCAGCGCACGGCCTTCTTCGTCGGTACGCGCCGACGTCGTGATGGTGATATCCATGCCACGCAGCGCGTCGACCTGGTCGTAATCAATTTCCGGGAAGATGATCTGCTCGCGGACACCCATGCTGTAGTTGCCGCGCCCGTCAAACGACTTACCGGACAGACCGCGGAAGTCACGCACACGCGGGATCGCGATACTGACCAGACGATCCAGGAACTCATACATGCGCTCACGTCGCAGCGTGACCTTGCAGCCCACCGGCCAGCCCTCGCGGATCTTGAACGCAGCAACCGATTTACGCGCCATGCGTACGATCGGCTTCTGGCCAGCCAGTTTGGTCATGTCCTTGACGGCATGCTCCATGACTTTCTTGTCAGCGACGGCTTCACCGACACCCATGTTCAAGGTGATCTTGGTGATGCGCGGCACTTCCATGACGTTGGCCAGGCCCAGATCTTTCTGCAGCTTGGGAACGATGGTCTCTTTATAGTGCTGTTGCAGTCTGCTCATTGCAGGTCAATCCCGTTAAACGTCGACGACTTCGTCGGTCGATTTGAAAATGCGAACTTTCTTTCCGTCTTCCAGCGTACGGATGCCAACGCGGTCGCCTTTTTTGGCAATCGGGTTGTAGAGCATCACGTTCGACTGATGAATCGGCATAGCCTGGTCGATGATGCCGCCCTCGACGCCCTGCTGCGGATTACCGCGCACGTGCTTCTTGGCCACATTCACGCCTTCAACGACGATGCGATCCATATCGGCCAGACGCAGCACAGTGCCACGGCGACCTTTGTCTTTTCCTGCGATGATCACGACGTCATCACCCTTGCGTATTTTTTGCATTGCTCTTGCGCTCCGCCGCGATCAGAGGACTTCGGGGGCCAGCGACACGATCTTCATGAAACTGCCGGTGCGAAGTTCGCGTGTGACAGGTCCGAAGATACGAGTGCCGATTGGCTCAAGGCGTGCGTTCAAAAGCACAGCCGCGTTGCCGTCAAAACGAATCAGCGAGCCGTCCGGGCGACGTACGCCTTTACGGGTACGCACGACGACGGCGTTGTAGACCTCGCCTTTCTTGACCTTGCCGCGGGGAATAGCATCTTTCACGCTGACTTTGATGACATCACCAACACCTGCGTAGCGGCGCTTGGATCCACCGAGCACCTTGATGCACATCAAACGACGAGCACCGCTGTTGTCGGCGGCGTTCAGGACGGTCTGCATCTGAATCATTGTTCTACTTCCAACTAAATATCGAGGTTGTCGGTCGGCGAATTAGCGTACGCGAGCCCGCTCAACCACACTGACCAGATCCCAGGCTTTACGCTTGGAATGAGGACGGCCTTCCGACAGGCTGACGGTATCGCCGGCCTTCGCTTCATTATTCTCGTCGTGCGCCATCAGCTTGGTGGTGCGACGAACGTACTTGCCGTACAGCGGGTGCTTGACCTTGCGCTCGATGGCGACCGTGATGGACTTGTCCATCTTGTCGCTGACGACGCGGCCGGTAACCGTGCGCTTGACGGCGGGTTTGTTGTTCTCACTCATGCCTTAACTACCTGCGCTCATTTCTTTGATGACCGTTTTCACGCGCGCGATGTTACGGCGCACCTTTGAAAACTGATCCGGACGGGCCAGCTGGCCGGTCGCTTCCTGCATACGCAGGTTGAACTGCTCCTTACGCAGCTTCAGCAATTCTTCCTGAAGCTCAGCAGCCGACTTTTCTCGCAATGCGGACGCTTTCATCTTTAGAAACTCTGTCGTGACACAAACGTGGTCGGAACCGGCAGCTTGGCAGCGGCCAGGCGAAACGCCTCGCGCGCAATCTCTTCGCTGACACCTTCCATCTCATAAAGGATCTTGCCCGGCTGAATCTTGGCGACCCAGTACTCGACATTGCCTTTACCCTTACCCTGGCGAACTTCCAGCGGCTTTTTCGTGATCGGCTTGTCCGGGAACACGCGAATCCAGATCTTGCCGCCACGTTTGACGTGACGGGTCATGGCACGACGTGCAGCCTCAATCTGACGCGCCGTGATACGACCGCGATCGGTGGCCTTGAGGCCAAATTCACCGAAATCAACCGAGCTGCCGCGCGATGACAAACCGCGGTTGCGGCCCTTCATCTGCTTGCGGAATTTTGTACGTTTTGGTTGCAGCATTTGTGATGACTCCTATCGGGCCGCCGCTTCGGTGGCTTCGGTAGCCGCCGCTTCAGCGCTCTCGAACACTTCACCTTTGAAGATCCAGACCTTCACACCGATGATGCCGTAGGTCGTGGAGGCTTCAGCAAAACCGTAATCAATGTCGGCACGCAGCGTGTGCAGCGGCACACGGCCTTCGTGGTAGCGCTCCGAACGGGCAATCTCTGCACCATTCAAACGACCACCCACCTGAACCTTGATGCCTTCAGCGCCAAGACGCATCGTGTTGGTCACGGCGCGCTTCATAGCACGACGGAACATGATGCGGCGCTCAAGCTGTTGCGCGATGCTCTCTGCGACCAGCTGGGCATCCAGCTCGGGCTTACGAATTTCGCTGATGTTGATGCGCACGTCGGCCAGCGGCATTTTCATCATGTTGGCCACTTCGCGGCGCAGCTTCTCGATGTCCTCGCCCTTCTTGCCGATCACGATGCCCGGACGCGCCGTGTGAATCGTGATGTGGGCTTTTTTGGCCGGACGCTCAATGTGAATACGACTCACGGACGCCTGCGACAGCTTCTTCTTCAGAAACTTGCGGATGTCGTGATCGGTTTTCACATACGTCGGAAACGTTTTGGTGTCCGCGTACCACTTCGACATCCAGTCTCTGGTGATGCCGAGGCGAAAGCCAATTGGATGTATCTTTTGACCCATATCTATTACTCGTCCGCGACTTGCACGGTGATGTGACTGTTGCGCTTGATGATGCGGTTACCGCGACCCTTCGCGCGAGCTTCAAAGCGTTTGAAGCGCGGCGCTTCGTCGACCATGATCGCCGAGACTTTCAGTTCGTCGATGTCAGCACCGTTGTTGTGCTCGGCGTTGGCGATCGCCGACTCCAGCACTTTTTTAACGATGCCAGCGCCCTTCTTGGGGCTGAAGCTCAGCGTGTTGAGCGCTTCGGCCACGTTGCGTCCGCGAATCTGGTCAGCGACCAGGCGGCACTTTTGCGGCGAGATGCGCGCGAAACGAAGTTTGGCTGAAACCTGCATGTTATTTCGCCTTCTTGTCACCGGCATGCGAACGGAAAGTACGCGTGACCGCGAACTCACCGAGCTTATGCCCGACCATGTTTTCCGAGATCAGCACCGGCACGTGCTGGCGACCGTTGTGCACGGCGATGGTCAAACCCACCATATCGGGCACCACCATCGAGCGACGCGACCAGGTCTTGATGGGACGGCGGTCGTTGTTGCTTGCGGCAACACGAACCTTGGCCATCAGATGGTCGTCGACAAACGGACCTTTTCTTACCGAACGTGGCACGTTACTTAACCTCCAAACCTATTTCTTTTTAGAACGGCGGCGAACAATCATGTTGTCCGTGCGCTTGTTCTTACGAGTCTTGTAGCCCTTCGTGGGCACGCCCCATGGCGTCACCGGATGACGACCACCCGAGGTACGGCCTTCACCACCACCGTGCGGGTGATCCACCGGGTTCATAGCAACACCACGAACCGTCGGGCGAACACCGCGCCAACGCTTGGCACCGGCTTTGCCGAGCTTCTGCAGGCTGTGCTCAACGTTGCCCACTTCGCCGAGCGTGGCGTAGCAGTCAAAGTGCACTTTGCGCATTTCACCCGAACGCAGGCGGATGGTCGCGTAGCTGCCTTCGCGCGCGGCCAGCTGAGCCGAACCACCGGCGCTGCGCACCATTTGGGCGCCCTTGCCCGGTTTCATTTCAATGCAATGAATCAGCGAACCGAGCGGGATGTTTTTCAGCGGCATGCTGTTACCCGTCGAGATCGGCACTTCATTGCCCGACTCAAGGCGATCGCCCACGGCGACACCCTTCGGCGCGATGATGTAGCGACGTTCGCCGTCTGCGTACAACAGCAGGGCAATGTTGGCACTGCGGTTGGGATCGTACTCGATGCGCTCGACCTTGCTCGGGATACCGTGCTTATCGCGCTTGAAATCGATCAGACGATAACGCTGCTTGTGACCACCACCGCGATGACGCGTGGTGATACGACCGGCGTTGTTACGACCACCCGTCTTGGCTTTTTTGACCAGCAGCGGCTCATACGGCTTGCCCTTGTGCAGGTCAGGCTTGATGACCTTGACCTTGAAGCGGCGACCGGCTGACGTCGGTTTGGATTTTTGTAATGGCATCTTTCTATGGCCTCAGCAGTACGCGCTTACTCGGCGCCCACAAAATCAATGGTGCTGCCCTCGGCGAGCGACACGTAGGCTTTCTTCCAGTTGCGGCGACGGCCCGGAACGCCCTTGAAGCGCTTCGTCTTGCCTTTCATGTTCGCCACCTGCACCGACTCGACCTTGACCTCGAACAGGCCTTCAACCGCCTGACGGATTTCGGTCTTGTTGGCATCAGGGCGCACCTTGAACACCACCTGGTTGCTGGCTTCGCCAACAATCGTCGATTTCTCCGACATGTGCGGGCCAAGCAGCACGGTCATCATGCGTTCGCGATTCACGACAGTTTCTCCTCGAGGCGCTTGAGGGCCGCAACGGTCATGACCACATGGTCGTGACGCAGAAGGCTGACCGGATCGACCGCGCTGACTTCCATGACCGACACGTGCGGCAGGTTGCGAGCAGCCAGAAAGACGTTTTCGTCGAAAGCCTCGGCCAGGATCAGCGCGCTGGTCGCGCCGAGATCTGCCAGCTTGGCAGCCATGAGCTTCGTTTTGGGCTCGGACATCGACAGCTCGTCAACAACGATCAGGCGATCGGTGCGAACCAGCTCGGACACGATGGACTGCATCGCGCCCTTGTACATTTTGCGGTTAACTTTCTGGCTGAAGTCACGGTTGTGGCCAGGGAAGGCACGACCACCGCCGACCCAGATCGGGCCGCGCGTGGTACCGGCACGAGCACGGCCCGTGCCTTTCTGACGCCAGGGCTTGGCACCACCACCGCGCACACCGGCGCGATTGAGCTGGGCCTTGGTTCCGCGACGGCCAGCGGCCATGTACGCGGTAACCACCTGGTGGATCAGGCTTTCGTTGTAGTCACGGCCAAAGGCAACGTCAGACACCGAGACGTCGCTGCCGCCAGCCACTTTCAATTCGATACTCACGATTTCGCTCCACCTTTACGTGACGGGCGAATGATGACGTCGCCGCCTTTCGAACCCGGTACCGCGCCGCTGACAAGAATCAGGTTGCGCTCGGCGTCCACTTTGATGACTTTCAGGTTTGGCATCGTGCGTTGCACGGCACCCATGTGGCCGGCCATGCGCTTTCCTTTGAACACGCGACCCGGCGTCTGGCACTGTCCGATCGAGCCAGGGGCCCGGTGGGCCAGCGAGTTACCGTGGGTGGCGTCCTGGGTGCGGAAGTTGTGACGCTTCACGCCGCCGGCAAAGCCTTTACCAATCGTCACACCCGTGACGTCGACCGGCTGGCCTTCTTCGAACATGTCTACCGCCAGCGCGCCACCGACTTCATACTCGGCGTCGTCTTTCAGGCGGAATTCCCACAGACCACGACCGGCTTCGACGCCCGCTTTGGCGTAGTGACCCGTCTGGGCTTTGCCAACGCGACTTGCGCGGCGCTCGCCCGTGGCGACCTGCAGTGCGCGGTAGCCGTCGGTTTCGTCCGATTTGATCTGCGTAATGCGATTGGGCAGTGCCTCAATCACGGTCACGGGGACGGAGCGACCGTCATCCGTAAACACACGCGTCATGCCGCATTTGCGGCCAACCATGCCAATACTCATCGTTTTATCCTCATTTCGCTGCGGCCACGGTGATTCCGCAGCGGCAGCGGGTGGGCTTTTGGCCCTTGGGTCATGCCGCGGATGCAAACGATGCGCGAGATACCCAGATATGCGTTGTTCAAAGCAAAACCCGGCGCTAGAGAGCGGCCGGGCTGTGCGAGCCGCCCATTATAGGCAAGTTCGCTTGCGTTTGGAAACCCTTTTTGTCGCGAAATTCGCGATTTGGCGGGGGAATCCGACGCCAACTGTCGTTTTGCCCTCGGGATTAGCGAGAACTTCGGTTTTTCAGGCAGTTACAGCTTTTGGGCTGTCTCTGCTGTGCGGGCTTCCGCTCTGGGGTTTACCTTTCAAAACACGCTCGAAGACTCGCTACAGTTTTGAAAGGTAAACCCCAGAACGGAATCCCTCGTTCATCGCGGGGCCTATACACCGCGCCTTTCGTCGAGGCCACATAGTCTCGGGCCTCGCTTTGCCAGGCTTTGGTCGCCGGGGGATGTCTTCCCGGGTCGTTAGGCCCGCTTCGGGCCGGTCCCGGGGAGACGTCCCCCGGTGGCCAAAGCCGCTCGGGGCACACCTCACCGAAACACGATAATCAGTTCAGTTTGATCTGGACGTCCACACCAGCGGGCAGCTCAAGCTTCATGAGCGCGTCGACCGTTTTGTCGGTCGGGTCCATGATGTCCATGAGGCGCTTGTGCGTGCGCAGTTCGTACTGGTCGCGGGCGTCCTTGTTGACGTGCGGCGAGATCAGTACGGTGAAACGCTCTTTTTTAGTCGGCAGCGGGATCGGGCCTTTGACCTGGGCGCCGGTGCGCTTGGCGGTTTCGACGATTTCTTTCGCCGAGTTGTCGATCAGGCGATAGTCGAACGCCTTCAGACGGATGCGAATGCTTTGATTTGACATCAGTTTTTCCTTTTTTGCCGACCCTACTTTTGTATCTGGCCGAGCGTTGTTAAACCAGAAGGTGCCAGGGCACCGGTTCGCGCAGCCGTGTGGCTGCACCTGTGGTCGTCTTTAAGCAACCGGCACAGACCGGAATACGCCCTCTTCGGGTGACGGGGCGCGCATTGTCCGGGTACTGATCGCCCCCGTCAAGGCAAACGTTGGCTTCAGGGCCTAGCCGGGATGATTTTCCAGCGCTTCACCGGCTGCGAGCCAGCGCTCCTCGCACTCGGCGAGCTTGCCGGCATTTTGCGCCTGGCGGGTGAGCAGCGTTTTGAGCTCGTCCTTGTTGTCTTCGGAATAAATCGCCGTATCGGATAGCGCCTGCTCCAGCTCGGCCTTCTCCTTCTCAAGGGCAGCCAACTCGGACTCGGCCTGTTTCAGCGCCTTTCGCAACGGCGCCACCTGCTGACGACGCTGGGCATCCAGCCGACGCTGTTCCTTACGGCTTACCCCCGACGACTCGCTGGTAACGACCTCTTTGGCCCGGGCACGCAGATTCTTCTGCCGCTCGACCAGCCAAGTCGGATAGTCATCGAGCGAACCGGCAAATTCGTCGGCTCGGCCATCATTCACAAGGACGAGTTGATCCACCGTGAGTCGCAGCAGGTGACGGTCGTGCGACACGATCACCATGGCACCCTCGAAATCCTGCAGCGCGTTGGCCAGGGCCTGACGCATTTCAAGGTCCAGATGGTTGGTGGGCTCATCCAGCAGCAGCAGGTTCGGCTGTTGATAGACCAGAATCGCCAACGCGAGACGCGACTTCTCGCCTCCGGAGAAAGGCGCAACCGGACTGATCGCCTGATCGTTGTTGAAGCCAAACCCGCCCAGGTAGTTGCGTAGCTCCTGCTCACGGGCTTTTGGATCAATCCGGACAAGGTGCTCCAGTGGCGTGCTCGGCGGATGCAGTTGTTCCACCTGATGTTGAGCAAAGTAACCGATGGAGAGCATTTTCGCTTCGGTGCGATTGCCGGCCTGGAGCGGCAGCGTGCCCGCGAGCAGTTTGATCAGCGTAGACTTGCCGGCGCCGTTTGGACCCAGCAACCCGACGCGGTCACCCGGCGCCAGTGACATTTCGATATCACTAACGACAGTGGTGTTGCCATAGCCGACGTTTGCATCGCGCAAGGTAAGCAGCGGCGCCGGCAGATCCACGGGGTCGCGCAGGCGAAACTCAAATGGCGAATCAACATGGGCCGGCGCAATTTGCTCCATACGCCCGAGCGCTTTCAATCGACTCTGTGCCTGACGCGCCTTGGTCGCCTTGGCACGAAAGCGATCGACGAACGAACGCATGTGGGCGATTTCGCGTTGCTGTTTCTTGTAGGCCGCCTGCTGCCCGGCCAGTCGCTCGGCACGGATATGCTCAAACGCGCTGTAGTTGCCGCTGACGAGCTCCGCCCTGCCCCGCTCGATGTTGACGATGCAGGTACTGATGCTGTCGAGAAAATCACGGTCGTGCGACACCAGCAACAGCGTGCCCTGATAGCTTTTCAGCCACTGCTCGAGCCACAGCACGGCATCGAGATCCAGATGGTTGGTGGGCTCATCCAGAAGAAGCAAATCGGAACGACACATCAACGCGCGTGCCAGATTCAGTCGTACACGCCAGCCGCCGGAAAACTCGTCCAGTGAGCGGCCAAGATCAAGATTCTGAAAACCAAGACCATGCAGCAACTGAGCCGCGCGACTCTCGGCACTGTAGCCGTCAATGGCCTCGATTTGAGCAAGCAAAGCGGCCTGACGCTCGCCATTGTTTTCGCGTTCGGCCACGAACAGCTGCTGCTCGATCTGGCGTAACTGCTGGTCGCCGTCGAGCGTGTAGTCAAGCGCCGTGCGGTCACCGTGCGGCGTTTCTTGCGCCACGTGCGCCATGACCCAGTGCTCGGGACACGTAAACCGGCCGCTGTCCGACTGCAGCTCGCCCTGCACCAGCGCAAACAGGCTGGACTTGCCACTACCGTTGGCACCGGTGATGCCCACTTTTTGACCGGGATAGATCTGGAAACTTGCACCTTCAAAAAGTACTTTGGCGCCGCGGCGCAGGGTCAAGGCGTCAAAGTGGAGCATGGCCGTATTCTAGCGGCGAAACGGTGGTTCATGCGACCCGGTTGCGCGTGATGTTTCTGCGAGTCTTTGCTCGGGGCGGTATCAAACTCTGCCTCGGCTAGTCAGCGCTTTGGCGTGAATCGTCAACCGCATTGCGATCACTATCTTGCTCGCGCAGGACGTTGATGAACGGCACAGCGCGCAGGGCCTGATAGAAATAGTGGCCTTGGGCGGTATTGCATCCAAGTTGCTGCAGTATCTGCACTTGATCTGCGGTTTCAACGCCCTCGGCGACGACTTCGAGCCGAAGCTGATTTGCCATTGTGACCACCGCTGTTGTAATCGCCAACTCGTCAGACTCTGCGCTTAGATTTTCAATGAACGATCGATCAATCTTGAGCGTATCGATAGGAAAGCGCCACAACTGACCAAGACTCGAGTAACCAGTCCCGAAGTCGTCGATAGAGATTCGAATTCCTGACTGCTTCAGCTTCCCCAGAGTTTTAGCGACCGCTTCAGTGTCGCGCATGATGGTGCTCTCGGTCAGTTCGATTTCAAGCAGCTCCGGCCGGACATTGTTCTCCTCGAGAGCTCCACTGACCTGCTCATACACGTTGCCGCTTCGAAACTGCGCGGCACTGACGTTAACTGCCACGGGAACACTTGGCAGCGCCAATTCACGCCAACGCGCCATCTGTCGGCATGCAGCATGTATGACCCACTCACCAATCGGCAACATCATTCCATTTTTCTCGACAAACTCGATGAACTCGCCCGGCAGCACGAGCCCTTGCTCAGGGTGCCTCCAGCGAACGAGGGCCTCGGCGCCCACTATTCGACGCGAAGTAAGATCAATTTTCGGCTGAAAGAAAAGTTCAAACTGATCGTCTGCTATGGCGCGACGCAAGTCGGACTTCAGCTTCAGATGATTTTTCGCACGCATGTTCATCGCGGGCGCATAAAACTGAAAGTTGTTTCGCCCGCTCTCCTTGGCGTGGTACATCGCCGCATCCGCATTGCGCATCAACGCTTCAATGTCGTTGCCATCCTCTGGAAAAACCGCGATACCAATACTTGCACCGACAAAGACTTGCTGGCGTTCGGCGGGGACGGCACGCGCGCACGCTGTCAGCAGTTTGTTGGCAACGAGCGCGACGTCTTGCGACGTCTCAATTTCGGACAGCAGTATCACAAACTCGTCGCCGCCCTGGCGGCTGACTGTGTCCGTGGCGCGCACGCAGCTCTGCAAGCGGTCCGCAATTTCCAACAGCACGCGATCACCGGCTTCATGACCAAGAGAATCATTAATCTGCTTGAAATCGTCCAGATCAAGGTACAGCAATGCGATACGGTGCGCTCCCCTGCGAGCGGCCATAGTAGCCTGCAGCACACGGTCCATAAGAAGCGTTCGATTCGGTAGATTGGTAAGCGGATCGTGCTGCGCAAGATGAGCCATGTGTAGCGCCATTGCGCGCGTCTCGCTAATGTCACGAAAAACCAACACGCCCCCGACTACGTCGCCAGCGCGATCGTGAATTGGCGCAGCCGAATCCTCGATTGCTCGCTCCATGCCGCTCCTGTCGACGAGCAGGCAATCCATGGCAAGCCCCACTGTTCTATTTTGAGCCAATGCTACCGTCATCGGGTTTCTCGTTGGCTTGCGGCTTTCGGCCTCAATCACATGGAAAACATCGGCGAGCCTTTCACCGCTGGCATCCGTGGTGCTCCAACCGGTCATGCTCTCCGCGACGGGGTTCAGATATGTAACTGTGCCAATCGTATCTGTCGTAATCACAGCATCGCCAATTGACTTCAGCGTCACTTGAGCCAGCTCCTTTTCGCGAAACAAAGCTTCCTCAGCGGCTTTCTGAACGCTTATGTCGCGACAAACGCACACAATGATGCCGCCGCCCAAAAGAGCAAGCGACACTCCTTGTTCGAAAGTTGTGCCATCGCGTCGCCGGCCTTTCGTCTCTCCCTCCCATTTGCCATCACTCTCAAGCAACTTGAATACATCCTTTTCAATGCGACTGGCTTCCTCCGCTTCATATAGAGTTCGCCATGTACGGCCGAGGAGCTCCGAGGAATTTGAATAGCCGAACAGGGCGACGTGGGCATTATTAAGGTAAACATAGCGCCCACGTGCGTCCAGGATCGCCATCCCGTCGATGGCACCCTCCATGGCAGTCTGCTGGATACGCATGTAGCGCTCGTCTTCTTTTTGTTGGGTAATGTCATTGACGGTGGCCATAATGACTTTTCGGCCTTGGTACAAAAACACCTGCAGCTGGACCAGAGCCGGATAGCTGCCACCGTCTCGACGACCAATATTCAACTGGAGAATTTTCTTGTCCCGCTCGCCTGCCAACAGCGGCTTTACCGCGGATCTGAGTTTCAATCCATTCGACTCCGACCCGAAGATTGCTGGAGCCTGATCGCGCATCTGAGCCAACGAGAAACCGCTGTTGTTCTCCGCACCTATGCTCGCGTATTCGACTAGCATTGTCTTTGCATCGAAAATGAAGACCTCGTTGCAAGAACGATCAAGCATCTCGCCAAGTCGCACTGCCTGACCCTCAGCCATACGCAGTTCCAGAAGTCTCATCACAACTCCCGCTAAATCGCGTAGCGCTTGGCGCTGCACGACAGACAGGCGCCGGCTTGTTGTGTCGGCCACGCAAACGGTACCAACATTCTCGCCGCTTGCCGTAGTCAACGGCATTCCGGCATAAAATCGGATATTTGGCTCGCCCGTTACGAACGGACTGTCGCAAAATCGGTCGTCAAGCAGGGCGTCTTCTACTTCAAAGAGCTCCGCATTCATGATGGCATGGTGGCAGAAAGAAATGCTGCGCTCGGATTCTTTCAGCACGCCCAGGCCGCGCGCTGACTTGAACCACTGCCTGTCTTTTGCAACAAAACTGATGAAGGACAAAGGCGCGTCGCAAACAGTAGCGGCGAGCGCTGTAATGGAATCGAAAACAGGCTCTGCACCACTGTCAACGATGTTAAAGGAAGCCAGAGCCTCCAGCCTTTGAAGTTCTGTATGAGAGTCGTCTTCCCGGCTGCTCATGCCATAAAGTACTCTGATTACATCTAGTGCGGCATTGTCTCGGAGCGAGACTACTCCCAATGTCGCTCTTAGTCCTGGCTGGACACAAACATTCACAGGAATGCGTCGTCAATATGCATTTATGAAAAAATGTGTAGCGCGCAGGATGACAGAGTGGCCCGGGCAACAATAAACCGCCGTTGGCAATGAACTGGGTCCATGGGCAGCTATCCTGTCCGGCGACGGCACTGTCCACTTTGTTGATCTCGGGATAATGCCGCAACTTTTCTTTTTGGCGCCCGGTCGGAGCGAGTTCATGCCCTGGTGCGCCCGCGACAGTGAGCATATACGGCGTGTGATATTCCGCTGAGTCGTGCGAATCACTGGTCAATCGAGGCAAAATCGGATCACCAAACCGCCGTGAGCAGCACAATTACACCACTCGCCGACAATCAGGAGCGCTTCAGCGCGCTGTTAGATCAACACAAAGGTATTGTCGCCAAGGTCGTGCACACCTATTGCTGGCATCCGCAGGATCGCGAGGAACTGACGCAAGACATCGTGACCCAGCTCTGGCGCAGTTTCTCTCGCTACGACGAGACGCGGTCGTTTTCAACCTGGATGTATCGCGTCGCGCTGAATGTTGCCATTTCGTGGGTTCGCCGCCACAGCCTGCGGCGCGAACACATGACGACGCTTGGTGAGACGGTCGACCAGGTCGCCGACACACAGACAGACTCAACGCAAGACGAGCGCATGGATTTCCTGCGCCAGTTCATCGAACAGCTAGAACCCCTGAATCGGGCACTGATGCTTTTGTATCTCGAAGCCCATTCTCACCGCGAAATTGCCGAGGTGCTTGGGATCAGCGAGACCAATGTCGCGACAAAGATAAGCCGATTGAAACAACGCATTCGCCAACAACACGCCAAGACAGACACCGAGGAGACTCCACATGGAACTTGATGAACTTAAATCCGCCTGGCAGTCCGTCGTGCAAGAACAGCAAACCCTCAAGCACGTCACCGCCACGCTTGTCGCCGAGCGCAACCGTTCGCGCCTCGAACGTGTCCTGACGCCGCTGTTCAAATGGCAGGTTGCGCAGATTGTCATGGGGGTTGTGCTTGCCGGTGTGGGAGGACAATTCTGGATTCCTCGCATGGACGAACCTGTGCTGTTTGCTTCAGGCCTGATTGTTCACGCCTACGGCATCGCGCTGATCATCAACGGTCTGCGCGTCGTACTACGGTTTCGCGAGATCGACTTCAGCGCGCCGGTCATCGCCCTGCAAAGAAGCGTCGCGCGACTGGAGCGCAGCTATGTCATCAGCGGTTGGGTCCTCGGTCTGCCGTGGTGGCTGCTGTGGATCCCCATGGCTATCGTACTGATGACACTGATCGGTGTTGATGTTTGGCGCGCCGAGACTTCGGGATGGCTCACGGTGAACATCGTGGTTGGCTTGATCGGCATGGGAATGACCGTGGCCGCCTATTTCTGGGCGCGACGCTCGACCCGGCCCGGCGTCCAGAAGCGACTCGGCCGACTGGTTCGTGGCGCGAGTCTCGACCAGGCGCAAGCGTTGCTGGCGGAAGTCGACGCGTTTGGGCCAGCTACCGAGCAAAACGAAAAAGGCCGCGCTACCTGAGGTAGCGCGGCCCGATGCGCCTTGAGCAGACGCAAATCGCTATCGAACGATCTAGTCGATAATCTTGGCCACCACA
>CAZXCL010000008.1:80264-81429 GCA_964639265.1 uncultured Gammaproteobacteria bacterium
GCGCGGCCCGATACGCCTTTCGCAGACGCACATCGCAATCAGACGATTAATCGATGATCTTGGCCACCACACCGGCGCCAACGGTACGGCCACCTTCGCGGATAGCGAAGCGCAGGCCGTCTTCCATCGCGATCGGTGCGATCAGCTCCACCACCATCTGGATGTTGTCGCCCGGCATCACCATCTCGGTGCCCTCCGGCAGCTCCACCGCACCGGTCACGTCCGTCGTACGGAAGTAAAACTGCGGGCGGTAACCCTTGAAGAACGGCGTGTGACGACCACCCTCTTCCTTGGTCAGAATGTACACCTCAGCTTCGAACTTCGTGTGCGGCGTGATCGAATCGGGCTTGGCCAGAACCTGGCCACGCTCCACGTCTTCGCGCTTCGTGCCACGCAGCAGCACACCCACGTTGTCGCCGGCCATGCCCTGATCCAGCAGCTTGCGGAACATCTCCACACCCGTGCAGGTGGTCTTGACCGTGTCCTTGATGCCCACGATGGCCACTTCGTCGCCCACGTTCACAATGCCGCGCTCGATACGACCGGTCACGACCGTGCCGCGACCCGAGATCGAGAACACGTCTTCCACTGGCATCAGGAAGTCGCCATCCACCGCGCGCTCCGGCTCAGGGATGTAGCTGTCCATCTGCTCGACCAGCTTGACAACGGCCGGTGCACCGATGTCGCTCTGGTCGCCTTCCAGCGCTTTGAGCGCCGAACCGGTGATGATCGGCGTGTCGTCGCCTGGAAACTCGTACGTCGACAGCAGGTCGCGCACTTCCATTTCCACCAGCTCCAGCAGCTCTTCGTCATCGACCATGTCGGCCTTGTTCAAAAACACCACGATGTAGGGCACGCCCACCTGGCGCGCCAACAGGATGTGCTCACGCGTCTGCGGCATCGGGCCGTCCGCGGCGCTGACCACCAAAATCGCACCGTCCATCTGGGCGGCACCGGTGATCATGTTCTTCACGTAGTCGGCGTGGCCCGGGCAGTCCACGTGTGCGTAGTGGCGCACGTCGCTCTCATACTCCACGTGCGCCGTCGCAATCGTGATGCCGCGCTCGCGCTCTTCCGGTGCGTTGTCAATCTGATCGAACGCCTTCTGCTCACCGCCGTGCGTATCGGCCATGACCTTCGTCAACGCCGCCGTCAGCGTCGTCTT
>CAZXCL010000009.1:0-3659 GCA_964639265.1 uncultured Gammaproteobacteria bacterium
CGCAGGGAGCCATTGTCAAAATGAAGTCCCCAAACCCTCTCCGGATGGCCTCGGGTCACCCCACCCCCCTCCAGTCACGCAAAAAAAACCCCGCCGAAGCGGGGTTTTTCATATCAAAGCGCGTCGCTAATCAGAAGGTCGCGCGAGCTCGCAGGTACCATTGGGCACCGTTGAAGCCGAACGGGCTGGCTTCCGAGAATTCCTGGCCGAGGCTGCCGGCGCTCGGGTTACGCTCGGGGTAGGTGTCAAACATGTTGGCGATACCGCCCACGATTTCGTAGTTGTCGCCAATGCTGCGACCCACTTCGATGTCCATGAGGATTTCCGCACCGATGTTGTCCACGCCGTTGCCCGTGTCGTTCCAGGCGCCGAAGTAGCTGCCGCGCACCAGCGTGCGCCAGTCGCCCTGCAGGTGCGTCCAGGTCACGCTGCCGCGAAGGTTGGGCAGCAGGTCTTCGATGGCATCCACGCGACCGTCGCTGATCGGGTTGAGCGTACCCACACTGTCCACGGTGGTTTCGTTGTAGTTAAACGCGACCGCAATTTGCGAGTCGCCGCTGAACGCATCGAAGCCCATCGTGCCGACAATGTCGAAACCTTCGGTGGTGGTGTCGAAGCTGTTGGAGAAGAAACGGAACTGCGACAGATCGTCGAGGCCGATGAAGTCCTGACGATTGATTGTGCCGTTCGCATCCAGACCCGTAAGCGCTTCGGACACGGTTGTGAACGTACCGCCACCGGCGGCAAAGTTCAGCGCATCCAGGAAGTCGACGTTGGCGCCCAGCGCAACGCGATCGGTCAGCTCAATGTTGTAGTAGTCGATCGTCCAGGTGGCGATGCCGACATCGAACGACACACCAAACGCGAAGTTCGTTGCATCCTCAGGCCCAAGTCCCGGACGGCCGTTGCCCTGGCTTTCGATGAAGTCGGCAGCCAGCTGACCGGCCGCAGACGACAGAGGCAGCGTGCCCTGATCGACCAGAACACCGCCGACGTTTTGCGTCGTCACGTTGGTGATGTTGGCCTGGCCGGCAGTCGGTGCGTGGAAGCCGGTGGAGAACGCGCCGCGCAGACGCAGCGAGTCGTTCACGCTATAGATACCGGCCAGCTTGACGTTGGTGGTGTCGCCAAATTCGCTGAAGTCTTCATAGCGAACGGCAGCTTGGAGCGTCAACTGATCGGTCAGATCGGCTTCAAGATCGATGTAGGCCGCGACACTGTCCTGGGTGGCCGAGGTGTTACGCGGGAAACCGCCAAAGCCGTTGGAGCTTGACGAGAAGCCCTGGTCGGCCAGCGGGCCAAGTGCGAACGAAGCCGCGTCGCCGGCGAACAGGTCGAATTCCTCTTCGCGGTATTCCATACCAAAGGCAACGTTCAGGTCTGAGGCCATACCGGCATCAAACGCGTACACGAGGTTGGCGTTCAAAACCGTCTCGGTCTGTTCCTGGCCGCCGGGAACAAAGTCGCGCGGCGTATCGGGGCCCAGCGAGGCGTTGATGGTGTTACGGATAAAGAAGTCCGTGCGGTTCGAGCCGCGCTGCGCGCTGACGTCGTAGTACAGGCCGTTGCCGATCGACAGATCGCCGCGCAGGCCAACCGCAATCGCGGTGTCTTCGTTGTCGCCACCAAAGCGCGGTACGAAACCGGCCGGGATGGTCTCGACGAATGAGAAGCAGTTTGCGTCCGCCGTAACATCAGCCAGGATGGTTGGATCGGGGAACACGCCGCCGTTGCCGCCCAGCGGAATACCGTCGACGCAGTCGCCGCCGACTCCAAGACCGTCGAGGTCGCCAACGAGGATCGAAGGCACACCGTCAGGATCGGCCAGGCCGGTGGCCGGGTCGACGAACGGTCCACGGTACACACCGCCGCGCTGTTGTCCGCGGTCCGGACCCACGACGTTGCGATAGAAGAACCCGCCTTCGACCGTACGTGCAGCGTAGTTGCCAAAGAAATAGGCTTCGGCGCTGCTGTTGAACTCATAGCCGCCGTTGAGGAAGAACTTGATGTCGTCGGTGACGTCAGGCTGCCCCCAGTACTGTGGGACTTCCGAAGTGTAGGTGTTGATGGCTCTGAAGTCCTGGACCGGCGTGTAGCCTGCCGCGGCAGCAAATGCCACGTCATCACGCACAACCGAACGCACGGTGCCTTCAACATCGTTAAATTCACCGGTCAGGTTAATGAACCCGTTCTGACCCAGCGGCAGGCCGACGTTACCGGCGATACGGTAGTTGGTGCCGTCGCCTTCAAAGGTTGAGCCGTAGTTGGCCATGATCTCGGCGCCTTCTGCATCGTCGCGCAGAATAAAGTTCAGCACGCCAGCGATAGCGTCCGAACCATATTGCGATGATGCGCCGTCACGCAGGACTTCAACCTGCTTGATCGCCAGTGCCGGAATAGCAGAGATGTCGACGCCCTGTGCGCCGTCCGAAATACCGCCACCGAGGAAAGAAATAATCGAGCCGCGATGACGACGTTTGCCGTTCACCAGTACGAGCACGTTATCCGGAGACAGACCGCGCACGTTCGGCGGACGCACGATTGTCGCGGCGTCACTGATCGGTTGGGTGTTGACGTTGAACGAGGGCACCGCGTTACGCAGCATGTCCTGAACGTCAGAACTCGGCGTGCGCATGATGTCGGTGCCTGAGATCACATCAACAGGTACTGGCGAGTCGGATGCGGAGCGCTCAGCGCGACGCGTACCCGTCGTGATGACCTCTTCGATGGGGCCGTTCGCGCGTTGTGTCGGCTCCTCCTGTGCCACCGCGGATTGCGAGGGCAGCGCAAGTGCAAATAGAAGCGAACCTGCAAATGCGGTTCTCCGGGCGAGCGTGTGAGGCATAGTTGTGTCTCCAAAAATTAGCGTGCTGCGGCAGTGCACCATCATGCATACCGCTCTGACTGTCTCAAATGCCCAACGAATTGCGCGAAAGCACGCGAAATCAAGCCTACCGGCGTTGCGAATTCGAGACAGCGGTCACCCGCATCATTCGCTCATTACTTATTACAGTCAAATGTTTCGAATGAAACCAAAATATCGGCGTGCGCAGACGGACAGGGGAGGGTGTCCCGTCGACAAATTTTTTACGTGGTGAGGCGGGCTGGCCAGCGCCCGCAGGCACTAATACTTGAGAATTTTGCCCTGGTCGTTGGCGCGCATGAGGACACGAACACGTTCGCCTTCTTCGAACGTCAGTTCGGCCTCCTGCACCATCGTGATGAGTCGACCGTTGTCCATTTCGACAGTGATTTCAAGGCCTTCTGCGCGGGTGACTTTCTCTTCGATGGCCTCACCGGCCACGGCACCCGCGACAGCGCCCGCGCTGGTCGCGACGGCCTGGCCCAGACCGTCTCCAACGGCTGAACCCAGAGCGCCGCCAACATAGGCGCCGCCCAGACGACCAACGACTGTCTGGCGTCCGGCGATCGGCACGCTGCGCACCATGGTCACCGTGCCGTAGCTCACGCCAAATGCGCGGCCGGTTTCGGTGCGCTGGTATACGTCAGGGCTTGGTGCCGGAAACGTGCAGGCGAAACTGAGCAGGGCGAGAGCGGAAACGAGTAGTGCGCGGGTCACGGGCAAATCCTCAAAAAGGCCGAATCGGTAGTTTACCACGAAGCTCGTCGTGGGCCCTACCACCCGGCGCCGATCCGCC
>CAZXCL010000009.1:3759-43931 GCA_964639265.1 uncultured Gammaproteobacteria bacterium
TCGGTAGTTTACCACGAAGCTCGTCGTGGGCCCTACCACCCGGCGCCGATCCGCCTAACTGGCCAGAAACACTGTGCCGAGCCCCAGGAAGGTGGCAAAGCCGATGACGTCAGTGATGGTGGTCAGCACGACGCTGCCGGCCAGGGCCGGGTCAATATCCAGCCTGCGCAGTGCCAGCGGTACCGCAACACCCGCCAGCGCGGCGGCCATCATATTGATGATCATGGCGCCGGCGATCACGGCGCTGATCCGCCAGTCGTCAAACCACAGGCCTGTAACTGCGGCGATGAGAATCGCGAAGCCGATGCCGTTGAGACTGCCCACGGCAATCTCCTTGAATGTGAGCCAGCGAGTATTCGAAGCCTGAAGTTGCCCCAGAGCAAGGCCGCGGATGACCAGTGTGAGCGTTTGCATGCCCGCAACGCCACCCATACTCGCCACCACGGGCATCAATACAGCCAGCGCGACGACCTTCTCGATCGTGGCTTCGAAAAAACCCACGACCCAGGCCGCCACAAATGCGGTGGCCAGATTGAAGCACAGCCAAACTGCACGCCGCCGGGCGCTGATCATAACCGGCGCAAACATGTCGGCCTCTTCATCGAGACCAGCCATGCTCATCAGCGAATGCTCACCTTCTTCACGAATCACGTCGACGACATCGTCAACGGTGATACGACCAAGCAGCAATCCGTCGTCGTCCACGACCGGCGCCGACACGAGGTCGAGATCTTCAAAGCGCTGCGCCACCTCACTGGCCGGCATCTGCGCGTTGATCCCCTCGACCGACGGATCCATGAGTTCTTCCACGGAGGCGGTTTCGGGGTGGGTCAGAAGGCGCGTCACGTAGAGCATGCCCAGATATTCGCCGTAGCGGTTGACCACAAAAATGGTGTCTGTCTGATCGGGAATGTTCTTGTGCTGACGCAGGTAGCGCAGCACGACGTCGACCGTAACGGCAGGGCGCACCGTGATGGTGTCGATGTTCATCAGGCCGCCGGCACTGTCCTCGTCAAATCCAAGCACCGACTCGAGGCGCTGGCGATTCTGCTGATCCATGGACAGCAAAATTCGCTGCGTAATCGCCTCAGGCAGATTGGCAACCAGATCGGCCAGATCGTCGACCTCCATGCCGTCGGTCGCCGCGATGAGTTCCTCGTCATCCATGCCCTCTATCAGATGCTCGCGCACCTCATCAGTGACGTGGACAAGGGTTTCACCGCCGTCGTCGGGATCGACCAGGTCCCAGACTATGTTGCGCTCGGTGGGCGGCAGCGACTCGAGCATGTTGCCAATTTCCGCCGGATGCAGCGTTTGCAGCATGCGCCGCACCGGCGCCAGCGTGCCGCTGTCGATGGCGTCGCGCAGATGCTCTAGCGTTGCGCTTTTGGCGGAGGCCTCGTGGGTCATGCGGGTCTCTGTAGCGTTTGGAATCGAAGTGACTGGACGGCTGCGCGCCCAAGTTTAGCGACTCGCATCGCAGATGTCGCGGTGAGGTTTAGCGACGCAGAGCCGTGTGGCGGCACACCGTGTTGGCGTAAATGGTGGCGAAATGGCGGGACAGTCGGTCAGTCATGTAAACCGAGCGGTGCTGACCGCCGGTGCAACCTATACAGATAGTCAGGTAGCTGCGATTGTTGGCGGCGTATTTTGACAGCCATGGCGTCAGGAAGGAGCAGATCGTGTCAAACATGGCGTGGACGTCGTCCTGCTGTTCGAGGAAATCGATGACGGCGCGATCACGACCGGTCAGGCGTCGCAGCTCTTTTTTCCAGTAGGGATTAGGCAGGCAGCGCACATCGAACACAAAATCCGCGTCACTGGGAATGCCGGTCTTGAAGCCAAAAGACTCAAACTGCAGCGCCATGGCGTTGGGGCCCGTGCCTTCGCGATCCACGCGCGCCCGGATCAGTTCACGCAAGTCGTGCACGCTGGTGCGCGAAGAATCGATGATGTAATCGGCGTTGCGCGAAATAGGCTCGAGCATGATGCGCTCGGCCTTGATGGCCTCTTCGAGACTTGCGCCCATGCGACTCAGCGGGTGACGCCTGTTGGTCTGGCGGTAGCGGTTTAGCAGAATGTCGGTTTCGGCGTGCAGATAGATGACTTCGATGTCGGTACCGTCTTCGCGAATCTTGCGCACCAGATCCGGCACTGATTCAACATCGGCGCGGCGGTTGCGGGCATCAATGCCGATGGCGGTTTGCACAAACACCGGGTCCTCAGCGTCCACGGCATGTTTGACAAACTCGCTCAGAAGCGCCGCCGGAATATTGTCGACGCAGTAATAGCCCAGATCTTCGAGCATCTGCAGGGCCACGGACTTCCCCGAGCCCGACAATCCACTGACAAAAATCAGACGCATGATCCGCTACCTGCTCGGCTTACCCGGCGGCCTTGCGCAAATCCAGCGATGCGAGGGGCTCATCGAGCGCGTCGAGAAGTGCCTGATCGGTCTGGGCGGCAAGCAAAGCACGACGACGGTCGCCGCGGCTCAGAAAATCACAGGCGTACTGCAGTATGTCATTGTCGGCGCCCTGCGTTGTGCTCGGAACGATCAAGGCGAACACCACGCTAACCAGCGTTTCATCGTCGTCGTACCGAATCGGGTCGTCGAGTTTCATGACGCACGCCGCCGGCTGGTTCACGCTCTCTATAGCCGCGTGCGGCAAAGCGATGCCGCGACCAAGCGCGGTGCAGCCGAGTCGCTCACGCGCAAACAGTGCATCAAACAGTAGGTTGGGTTTGACGTCATTGAAGCGGGGGGCCAGCTTGTGAGCGGCCAGTTCGATGACGTGTTTCTTGCTGCGCGCGGCGACATCCACGCACGCGCACTGCGCGCTGACCAGCGCTTTGAGATTCATGAGGTGGTTGTCGTTGCGTTATTGTTCCGCGCGCGTCTTGAGTACGTCGCGTGCGTGATGGTTGGTAAGTTTCTCTTTGAACTTCTTGACCTGACGATCAAGCTTGTCGGCGAGGGTATCGATAGCCGTGTACATGTCGTCTTCGACGGATTCGGCGAACAGGGTTTCACCCGGAACGTTGACCGTGGCTTCGGCCTTGTGGCGAAGTTTCTCCACCGTAAGTATCACGTTCACATTCGTCAGATGGTCAAAATGCCGCTCGACTTTCGCAACCTTTTTGGAAACACGATTGCGCAATGCTTCGGTGATGTCGATGTGATGGCCGGTGAGGTTCAACTGCATGGTTAAGCTCCTTGTCCCACTTGCTGTATACGCGCCAGTTTTTTCCGCTCGCTTGAAGACGGAATCGACATAGCTTCACGGTACTTGGCAACCGTGCGCCGTGCAACATTGATTCCCGACTCCGAAAGGGTTTGTGCGATCTTGTTGTCGCTCAATGCCTTAACGCCGTTTTCGTTGGCAATGAGCTTGCGAATCTTGGCCCGAATGGCCACGGAGGACAGCTCGCCGCCGTCATCGGTGCCGATATGGCTCGAGAAAAAGTAGCGGAACTCTATGATTCCACGCGGCGTGTGCATGTATTTGTTGGTGGTTACACGTGAAATGGTTGATTCATGCATGTCGAGTTCCTCGGCAATGTCGCGCAGCACCATCGGGCTCATTCCTTCGTCACCGCGATCAAGAAACTCCTGTTGGCGCTGCACAATGCTCCTGGCTACTTTCATGAGGGTCTCGTTGCGAATCTCAAGGCTGCGCACGAGCCAGCGCGCTTCCTGTAGCTGTGAACGCAGCGTGCTGTGCTCGGATCCGCGCGCGATTTGCGCAGCGTAGGTCTGATTGACGCGAATGCTGCCGGTCATACCGGCGTTGAGATCAACCACCCACTTACCGTCGACTTTGCGTACGTACACGTCCGGCACGACGTACTCGGGCGGTTGCGTGTTAAGGCCGGCGCCGGGTCGCGGCTGCAGCGAGTGCACCAGTGCGATTGCGTGTTCGAGATCGGACTCCGATACGTTTAATCGTCGTCGCAGCGCGGCGTGCTGGTGTTCGGCCAGCAATTCGAGATGATCATCGACAATGCGTATGGCCAGATCCCGGGCACCGCCCTGTTCATCGAGTTGCTGCAACTGCAGACGCAGGCACTCTGAGAGTGAGCGCGCACCGATGCCGACGGGGTCGAGCATCTGAACTTTTGCCAGTACGGCTTCGACTTCGTCCAGCGTGACGTCGCCCACGGACTGCAAAATGCCGTGGATAACTTCAACCGATTCGGTCAGGTAACCGTCGTCGTTAATGGCGTCGACAATAGCCTGTCCGATGACGACTTCACGCGGCGTGAATTTCTCGAACTCGAGTTGCCACAGCAGATGATCGGCCAGGGTTTCGCCGGACAAATCGGCGTACTCCTGATTCACCGGCGCTTCGCCGCCGCTGCCGCGGCTTTCTGCCGCCGTCACGCCGCGATCCCAGGTCTCGTCAACCGGCTCGTTTTCGGAGGTCGCTTCGCTGCGCTCGTAAGCCTCTGCGGGATCGGCCTCGCTGCTGGCAAGCGACTCTTTGCTCTCGGTACTGCTGCTCGGGGCTTCCGTCGGCGTCTTGTCAGTGGCGCCGGGATCTTCCTCAGTCGTCTCGAGCATCACGTTGGATTCGAGCGCTTCTTGTATCTGCGACTGCAGTTCAGCGACCGGAAGCTGCAGCAGTCGAATCGCCTGCTGCAACTGCGGTGTCATGGTCAGCGTTTGACCAATGCGCAGTTGTAAGGAAGGTTTGAGCATAGTGTTCTTGGAATAATACCCCGAGCCGATTATCTCCTAGTCAGTGAGCACAACAATGACGCAGTTCTCACTTGAGTTAACCGAATGGCGATTGCTGCGTCGCGGTTTTCTCGTAAACGTTTGTTAAAGCTGAAAATCCTCGCCCAGATAAACGTCACGGACCTGGCGGTCGGCCAGCACGGACTCAGGCGAGCCCTGAGCGATCACGGTGCCGTTGCCGAGAATGTAGGCGCGGCCACAGATGCCGAGCGTCTCGCGCACGCTGTGATCGGTAATCAGAACCCCGATTCCGCGCTGCGTTAGTTGGCTGATGATGCGCTGAATGTCGAGGATCGATATCGGATCAACACCTGCGAACGGCTCGTCCAGCAGAATGAATTTGGGCTCAGCGGCCAGTGCGCGCGCAATTTCAACGCGGCGTCGCTCGCCACCGGAGAGACTGATGCCCAGCGATTCGCGCACATGACCAATATTGAATTCACCGATGAGCTCTTCGAGCAGCCGCTCACGATCTGCGCGTTGAAGGTCCGGGCGTGTTTCGAGTATCGCGTTGATGTTCTGCGCAACCGTGAGTTTGCGAAACACCGACGCTTCCTGCGGCAGGTAGCCAATGCCTAGTCGTGCCCGTCGATGCATCGGCAGCGCCGTGATGTCTTCATCGTCGATGAACACGCGGCCGCCATCGGCGCGCACCAGTCCAACAATCATATAAAAAGCGGTGGTCTTGCCCGCGCCGTTGGGGCCGAGCAGCCCAACCACTTCACCGCATTTTACGGTCAGCGACATATCGCGCACGATCTCGCGAGACTTGTAGCTTTTCTTCAGGTTGGCGGCGCGCAGTTCACTCATGATGATTGATTCATGTTTGATTCAGGGCGTCGGCGCGCGCTCGGGTTCAGGCGGGGCGATGGTAATGGTGACGCGTTCGTTACCATCGTCGTTGCTGGCGGCGACGACGCTGCGCTCGGCGTAGTTATAGGTAATGCGATTGCCACGAATCTCGCGGCTGCCTTCGCCAATCCATGCGTTGTCCTGCAACGTCACCATGGTTTTGCCGGCGTCGAAAAATACCGAGTCGGCGCGCGCGCTGGTCGACAGCTCGGTGTCGTTTTGTGAGTAGACCACGGGCGTGCCGGCAAAGTAGGCCTTGTCCAGTTCGCTGGTGGCAAACTCGAGACGCGCCGTTGCGCTTTGCAGTGACACCTCGCTGGCGCCGCTCTGGCTGAATGTGACCGGTGCGCCCGTCAGCGCGGCGCTGATCAGTTCCTGTTCCTCAAAGCTCAGGACGGCTTCGGCTGCCCCAACCGTCGTGTTTTGCGCGCCGAACTCAACGTTGCCACGAAATGTCCAGGTGCTGTTGCGAAAATCCAGGCCCGAGGAATGCGCCTGGTCGGCGCGAATGTAGATGTCGCCCTGCGTGATACGGATACCACGGAAGCTGATGGCGCCGTCGAGGCCGTTGGCCTCGGTCGATTCGGCATCCAGTTTGATCGTGAGTCGTTGATCGCCGGTCTGCGCGTGGGCAAAAAGCCCGGCGTTCAATACGGCGAGTACGACAATGGCTCGGAAATTTGGCATGGACCTCAAGTTTAACGTGTTGGCGCTTCAAACACGCCCTTGACTTGAGACCGAAGTACAAAGGTTTCGTTCTCCAGATCCATATCGAGGCCAACGGCGGTGAGCTGGCCACCTTCGAAATCGACCGTAACCGGATCGTCGGTGCTGGCCTGTTGCTGGGCAATGTCCACGAACAAAGACTGGGTTGCCATCCTCGTCGCGCCGTGCGCTGCTGCGTTCAAAAGACGCGTTGTGACATCGCCCTCGAGTGTTATCTCGTTGTTGGTTTTTGGCATCGAACCGGTCGATGCGCTTAATCGCCAACGGTTTAGGTTGTTGCCGTAGTCCAACTGCAGTTTGGTCAGGTCAATGGTGCCGTCGCTTGGTTGATGGTCGATACGATCAGCGCGCAGCTCGTAGCGCACCACACCGCTGGCATCGGTGGTGCTTAAGGTTGCGCCGGAAAGATAATAGCCCTCGGGCAGGGTCGAGGTGTCCTCGGCCAGCGGTTCGCTGTCGGTATGCGTCATGAAAAAAGTAACGACGGCGAGCGCGGTAAGGATGACCAGCGCCCAGGCGGTGCGCGCATTCACTTCGAAATGGCACCCAGCAGCGCATCGCAGACTTCGCGTACCGCGCCTTCGCCTCCGGGCAGCGTGGTCACAAAATCGGCATCGCGGGCGACGTCGGCATGGGCATTGGCGACGGCAACGCGCAGGCCCGCGCCGGTCATCATCTCCAGATCCGGCAGATCGTCGCCGACCACGGCGGTCGCCGTGTGATCGATGCCAAGTTCGCGCTGGAGATTTTCAAGCGTTGCGCGCTTGGTCTTGCAGGCCAGAAAAACGTGTCGGATGCCAAGCTCGTCAAATCGAACGGCGGCGCCTTGCGACGCGCGCCCGCTGATGATGGCGATCTCAATGCCGGCGTTTAGCAACTGACGCAATCCGTAGCCATCGCGCACGTGAAAGCTCTTGGCAACTTCACCTGATGGGCCGTAGTAAACCTTGCCGTCAGTCAGCACACCGTCAACGTCGAGAACCAGCAGCTTGATACCTGACGCGTTGCTCATTACATGACACCTGCGCGCAGCAGATCGTGCACATTGAGCGCCCCGCACAGCGTGTTGTCGTCGTCGACCACTGGCAGCACGGTAATACGATGAGATTCGATAACGTCCACGGCCTGCGCCGCGAGTAACGACTCTTCGATGGTCTTGCAGTCGCGTACCATCAGATCATCAATCGTGGTTTCGTGAACATCGAGACGGCGATCCAGCGCGCGGCGTAAATCGCCGTCGGTAAACACGCCCTGCAGCGTGTCGTTTTGATCCACTACTGCCGTGAAGCCCATGCCCTTGCGCGACATCTCAACCAGAGAGGCGGCAAGCGAAGTGCCGCTCCTGACACGGGGTACGTCATCGTCGCGGCGCATGATGTCGCCGACGCGCAGTGTGAGTCGCCGGCCAAGCCGACCACCGGGGTGCGAGCGCGCAAAGTCTTCTTCGGTAAACCCGCGCAGTTCGAGCAGGGCAACGGCGAGCGCATCGCCCAGCGCCAGCGTTGCTGTGGTGCTCGCCGTCGGCGCGAGGTTCAGCGGGCAGGCTTCTTCGGGCACGGCGATGTCCAGATTGACCGTCGCCGCTCGCGCCAGCGTTGAGGTGGCGCTGCCGGTCATTGAAATCAGTGGCACGTCAATGCGCCGAATGGTTGGCAGCAGGGCCGACAGTTCGCTGGTCTCCCCGGAATTGGAGATAGCGAGCATGACATCGTGCTGGGTGATCATGCCCAGATCGCCGTGACTGGCTTCGCCAGCGTGCACGAAAAACGCGGGCGTGCCGGTACTCGCCAATGTGGCGGCAAGCTTGCCGGCAATGTGTCCGGACTTGCCCATACCTGTTACCACGATGCGTCCCGCGCATTCGTGACACAGTCTGCAGGCCTTTTCGAAGTTGGCGTCCAGCCTCGGCACCAGGTCGACGATGGCGCGCGCCTCGATCTCAAGCACGCGTCTGGCGCTGGCTAGAACATCGTCGTAGGTGGTCTCGCTCATGGTGCTCCGGGTTCAGGCAAAATTGCTAAAGATGACGTAGCCCTGATAGGCAAAAAATGCCGTCAAGAGCGCACCGCCTTCAAAGCGTGCGATGCGGCCGCCTTTCTCATCGTTGAGACTATACGCCATGGCAAACAGCACCACGGTCATGCCGATCATGACCGGAAAGTCGCGTTGCAAAACGGCCGCATCCGGACGACTGGGCGACAACGCGCCAGCCGTGCCCATGACCGCGAGCAGGTTGTACATGTTGGAGCCGATCACATTGCCAATGGCCAGATCGTGCTGACCTCGCATTGCCGCGGTCAGCGACGCGGCAAGCTCGGGCAGGCTGGTGCCGATCGCGATGACCGTCAGCCCGATCACCAGCTCCGAGACGCCAAGCGCCCGCGCAATGTTCTGAGCACCCCAAACCAGCATGTGCGAACTTGCCAGCAGGATAGCAAGCCCGATCAGTGTCAAGCCGATCGCCTTGGGCAGCGACATGTCGCTCGGGATTTCTTCATCGAACGTGTCGGGATCAAGATCGGGCTTGTCCGTGGTTTCGGCGCGTACCAGCCACACCAGCATCAGAACCAGACCACCGAGCAATGCCAGACCTTCGACGCGGCTGAAGTAGCCGTCGAGAAACGGCAACAGCGTGAGCAGCGTGATGGCCAGGAGAACCGGCATTTCCCGTCGTAAGGTTTGCGACTGCACGGTCAGCGGCACGATAAGCGCCGTCATGCCCAGGATCAGACCGACGTTGGCAATGTTCGAGCCCAGTGCATTACCAATGGCGATGCCCGGCGCGTCGCGAAACGCCGCATTCGCCGAGACCAGCAGTTCCGGAGCGGAGGTGCCGAGGCCCACGATGGTGACGCCGATCAACAGGTGCGACACGCCCAGATCGTGGGCGGTGGCAGCGGCGCCTGTGACGAACAAATGGGCGCCCCAGATCAGAAGCGCAAAGCCGGCCAGCACGGCCACCACGAAGATGGTTTCCAACAAACGGTCCCGAGGGCTCAAGAGGCCGCACACAATAACACAGGCCAGATTCCAGGCTCAGCGGCTTTGCGAGTGGAAAAACGCGGTTTCAGGTCTTATGTCGATTGCTTTAGACTTGCCAGCCACCCAAACCACGGAGCCACCATGACCCCAGAACAGATCGCCGCCGCGCTGCGTGAGGCGCTGCCGGACGCGCACGTCGACGTACGCAGTGAAGACAATACCCATTTCGAGGCCCTCGTGGTGGATGCGGGATTCGAGGGCATGCGGCCACTGGCCCGGCATCAAAAGGTATATCAGGTGCTGGGCAGCGCTGTCGGCCGTGAGATTCATGCGCTGGCGCTCAAAACGCTAACGCCTGACGAGCACGCCGCGGCGTAGAGGTCAGGGTGGACGCACTAGCGATTGAGGGAGGCGCGCGCCTGTCAGGTTCGGTCCGCATCTCAGGGGCCAAAAACGCCACGCTGCCTATCCTTGCGGGCACACTTCTGGCCAACGGTCCGGTCAGCGTTGGCAACGTCCCGCATCTGCGTGACATTACAACCACGGTTGAGCTCCTCGGCCAGATGGGCGTCAGCGTCACCGTGGATGAGAAAATGCGCATTGAGGTCGACAGTCGCACGATTACCGATTTCGCGGCGCCGTACGAGCTGGTCAAGACCATGCGCGCCTCGATTCTCGTGCTCGGTCCGCTGGTCGCACGCTTTGGCCGCGCGGATGTCTCGCTGCCGGGTGGCTGTGCGATTGGTCTGCGGCCGGTCGATCTTCACGTCGAGGGCCTGCGCGCAATGGGCGCCCGGATCGATGTTGAAAACGGCTACATCCGTGCCCGCGCCGACAGGCTCAAAGGCGCCCATCTGAACATGCGTGTTGTCACCGTCACCGGCACCGAAAATCTGATGATGGCGGCGTGCCTGGCCGATGGTCAGACCATCATCGACAACGCGGCACGCGAGCCGGAAATCGTCGACCTCGCTGATTTTCTCAATGCATTGGGTGCGGACGTTCAAGGTGCCGGCACGTCGCGTCTGGTCATTAACGGTGTTGAGGAGTTGCACGGTGGGCGCTATGAGGTGTTGCCTGATCGCATCGAGGCGGGCACCTATCTTGTCGCCGGTGCCATGACGCGCGGCGATGTTACGGTGCGTGACGTGCGCCCGCAGCATCTGGGCGCGGTCCTGGACAAACTGCGCGATGCAGGTGCGCAGCTTGATGTGGGCGAGACTGACATTCGCCTTCAGATGCCGGACCGGCCCAGCGCGGTGAACATCTCAACAGCGCCGTACCCGGATTTTCCCACGGACATGCAGGCACAGTTCGTCGCGTTGAACGCAGTCGCACAGGGCGAGTCGCGCATCACTGAAACAGTGTTTGAGAATCGCTTCATGCACGTGCAGGAAATGCAGCGCATGGGCGCGCGCATTCGCGTGGATGGCAATACCGCTTTTTGCGAAGGCGTTGAGACGCTGACCGGAGCACCGGTGATGGCCACGGATCTGCGTGCATCGGCGTCGCTGGTGCTGGCGGCGCTGGTGGCCGAAGGCGAGACGGTGGTCTCACGCATCTACCATATCGACCGTGGTTACGAGTGTATCGAGGAGAAGCTCGGAATTCTGGGCGCCAAAATCGGTCGCATCCACAGCTGACGCGTGGGCGCGGTCAACCGCCGCGTGCGATGCCGGGCTCCGGCGGCGGTCGTTCAATCACTGTGGTTACGATGTTGAACGGCTCGCCGTCCAGGTGCAGGCCGGCCAGCGCGATTTGTGATCCAGGTTCGGCGCGTGCTACCCGGTGCAGAGCATCGCGCACCTGCGTGACCGGTTCATCGTTGACGTAAGTGATGATATCTCCGCGGCGCAGACCCGCCCGCTCGGCCGGTGTGTCGGGATAGACCCCGTTGACCTTGATGCCGCCGGCGAGGCCGAGAAAATTGGCCTGCGCTGGTGAGAGCGGTTCGGCCCGCACGCCCAACCAGCCGCGAACCACGCGCCCGTTTTCGATCAACTGGGCGACGACGCCCTTAACCAGATTGACCGGAATGGCGAAACTGATGCCCTCCGACCCACGTCCGGTCACCACGGCCGTGTTGATACCCACCAGTTCGCCGGCGGCGTTAACCAGTGCGCCGCCGGAATTGCCCGGGTTGATGGCCGCATCGGTCTGCACGAAATCTTCGAAGCTGTTGAGGCCGAGCTGGCTGCGCCCGGTGGCGCTGACGATGCCCTGGGTGACGGTTTGGCCAATGCCAAAGGGGTTGCCGATGGCGATGACAATGTCTCCGGTGCGCACGCTGTCCGAATCGCCGAGCGGCATCGAGGGCAGCTGATTGGGCTCCACGTCGGGCAAGGAGGAAGAGTTGACGGCGAGCAGGGCCAGATCAGTGTCAGGATCGGTGCCAATGAGTCGGGCGGCCGCAACCGCGCCGTTCTGGAAGGAGACAAAAAGATCGCCGGCGCCGGCCACGACGTGTTCATTTGTAACAATGTATCCGTCGGCGGTCATGATCACGCCGGAGCCGAGGCTGGTGGCCCGGCGCGCCGGGCGTTGCCCGGGGGCACGCGGCGCACGCACGGTGGTCGCCGAATAAATACTGACGACAGAGGGCGCCGAGCGCTCTACAGCGGGTGCAAAAGACGTTATTTGTACGGGTGCGGGGCGTCCGAGCAGCGACGGTCGAAAGGCAACGGCCACAAAGGCAAGCGCCAGACCGACCACCGCCGATTTGACAATAAACGCAACAGTTTGATTCATGGCCCTGTAGCTACATCCGCTTTTGTCGCTAACTCGAAAAGAGTGTAGCAGCGTCGGCGAAGCGCAGTGCGATATTTACTTCGCTCGCGCGCCAAGTTCGTGAGCAATACATGACATTGATGTGTATAATGCGCGTGGCCCGCGGGCAGCGTCAGCAGCATCACGTTCTTAAGTGGCTGGAATTTCAGCGTTTTTCAACCAAGCTTTGGATGGCAATCCTATGGCAGATACAACTTCGCCGGTTACGGCTTCCGATGAACAGGTCGATGACAAGAGTCGTCGTCGTTTCCTAACGCTTGCGACGGGTGCCGTCGGCGGCGTCGGGGTGGCCGTGGCGGCCACGCCGTTCGTAACCTACTTCCGTCCCAGCGCGCGTGCGCTATTCCTTGGCGCCCCGGTTCAAGTAGACGTATCGAAAATCGAGATGGGATCGCTGCTGCGGGTTGAATGGCGCGGTCAGCCGGTCTACATCGTGCGTCGCACGGCAGAGGCCCTGGCCAACATTAAAAAAGGCGTCGAGCTTGTGGCCGACCCGGAGTCAAACCTCAGCACGCAACCTGAGTACGCGAAGAATGACACGCGCTCGCGCGACGACGAATATCTGGTCGTCAAGGGCGTGTGTACGCACCTCGGCTGCGCTCCGCAGTACCTGCCGAGCGTAACGGCGACAGAAGTTCAGCAGCCCTGGTTCGGCGGCTTCTTCTGTCCGTGTCACGGCTCCAAGTTTGATCTGGCCGGTCGTGTATTCCGCGGTGTCCCAGCGCAAAGCAATCTTGAGGTGCCGCCCTATCAGTTTCTCGACGGTTCATCGTTGATTATTGGCGAAGACGGAGGCGCCTCAGCATGAGTGCATCAACAGAAGACATGGGCAGCCGCCTCGGACGTCAGGTCGGCAACCTCGGCCGCTGGGTTGACGAGCGTCTGAACGTCTCGAGTTTCTACGAAGCGCACCTGAGCAAATACTACGCGCCGAAAAACTTCAACATCTGGTACTACTTTGGGTCGTTCGCACTGATCGTGCTGGTGATCCAGCTTGTTACCGGCATTTTCCTGACGATGAACTACAAGCCGTCAGCAACCGAGGCGTTTGCATCGGTCGAGTACATCATGCGCGACGTGCGCTGGGGCTGGCTGGTGCGCTACATGCATTCCACGGGCGCCTCGTTCTTCTTTATCGTGGTGTATCTGCACATGTTCCGCGGCATGTTGTACGGCTCCTACCGTCGTCCGCGTGAGCTGCTGTGGATCATCGGCATGCTTATCTATCTCATGCTGATGGCCGAAGCGTTCATGGGCTACCTGCTTCCCTGGGGCCAGATGAGCTACTGGGGTGCGCAGGTGATTGTGTCGTTGTTTGGCGCGATCCCGTTCGTGGGCGAGGCGCTGTCGGAGTGGATTCGCGGCGACTTCTTTATCTCGGACATCACGCTGAACCGCTTCTTCGCCTTCCACGTGATTGCGCTGCCGCTGATTCTTGTGTTCCTGATCGTGGTGCACCTGGCCGCGCTGCACGAAGTGGGTTCGAACAACCCCGACGGCATCGATATCAAGAAAAACAAGGACGAAAACGGCAAGCCTCTCGATGGCATCGCCTTCCATCCGTACTACACGGTCAAGGACATCATGGGCGCCTGCGTTTTCCTCGCACTGTTTGCCGCCGTCGTATTCTTCGCACCGGAAATGAACGGCTATTTCCTGGAGCACGCTAACTTCGAGCCGGCCAACCGCTTGAAGACGCCGGAGCATATCGCGCCGGTCTGGTACTTCACGCCGTTCTACGCGATCTTGCGTGCGGTGCCTGACAAGCTCGGCGGTGTGATCCTTATGGGTCTTGCGATTGTCGTGCTGTTCCTGCTGCCGTGGCTCGATCGCAGCCCGGTGCGTTCGATTCGCTACAAGAGCACGATCAACAAGGTCATGCTGGGCCTGTTTGCGGTGAGCTTTGTGGCGCTGGGTTACCTCGGTCTCAAGCCCGCGACGGATCTGTATACGAATCTGGCTCGCCTGTTTACGGTGATCTATTTCGCTTTCTTCTTCGGCCTGCCTTTCTTCTCGAGAATGGGTCAAACCAAGCCGGTACCGGAACGGGTCACCGGGGGACACTAATGATGATCGAGAACACTTTTAAGAGCGCGCTGGTTAAAACACTGTCCGTGGCTGTAATGTGCGGATCGGCCATCGCGGCTGGCGCCGCCGGCGGTGGCGGCGATTACATGCAGCACGCAGACAATGACGTCGGCAACATCAACTCGTTGCAGCGCGGTGCCCGCAATTTCTTCAACTATTGCTCGGGCTGCCACTCGGCCAAATACGTGCGCTACAGCCGCATAGCCGAAGACCTCGACCTGCCGGAGGATGAGGTGCTCGAGAACTTCATGTTCGGTCAGGGCAAGGTGGGCGATACGGTCAAGGCCTCGATGACGCCGGAACACGCTCAACAGTGGTTCGGCGCCGTGCCGCCTGATCTGTCACTGACCGGCCGTTCCAAGGGCGCTGACTGGATCTACTCGTTTTTGATGACGTTTTACCAGGACGAGGGTCGGGAGCTGGGCGTGAACAACAAGGTTCTGGCCGGTGCGGCCATGCCTCACGTGCTGGCCGATCTGCAGGGCATACAAGTGCCCGAGTACGAGACGGTCACGGACGACGAGGGCCATGAGACCGAAAAGTTTAAAGGTTTCAAGAAGATCAAGGATGGCTCGCTGAGCGACGAAGAGTACGCCGAGTTCGTGCGCGACATCACCAACTTTCTCGACTACGCGGCCGAGCCCATGCAGATGGAGCGCCGCAGTCTCGGCATCAAGGTGCTGGCCTACATGGTACTGCTGTTTGTGCTGGCCTACGCCATGAAGCAGGAGTTCTGGAAGGACGTGCACTAGCGCTTGGAAGCCCGATCGGGCCGCCTTATCTGTCCAATTTCCCCGGGCAGGGCCAAGGCGTGCTAAAATTGAGCGGATATGCCTACCCCGCTACTCAAACCCCGGTCCCTTCCGACCGGGGTTTTCATAAGAATGACAGGAGCTTGCAATGGCGCTGATTGCTAACAGACGCTCGGTGATGACTTTGTTTTCGCGGCCTACTTGCCCGCACAGCCATCGTACCCGCATTGTGTTGTCTGAAAAGAGCATCAATGTCGAAATCGTGGACGTGACCGGACCGTCTCTCCCCGAAGACCTCATGGATCTCAACCCCTACCACACCGTGCCAACGCTGGTGGATCGCGAGCTGGTGCTCTACGACTCGCGCGTGATTGTTGAGTATCTGGACGAACGCTTCCCGCATCCGCCGCTCATGCCTGTCGATCCGGTCACCCGTGCTCAGTTCCGCCTGGCCTTGTTCCGCATCGAGCGCGACTGGTACTCGCTCGTCGATGAAATCGAGAGCGCTGGCGACAAGAAGCGCAGCGCTCGTGCCCGCAAAATCCTGCGCGAGAGCATTCTGGCGAGTTCAGAAGTGTTTGCCGCCCGCACGTTCTTTCTGAGCGACGAGTTTTCACTGGTGGACGCGAGTATTGCGCCGGTGCTGTGGCGTCTGGATCACTACGGCATCGATCTGGGGCCCGAAGGCGAGGCGATCGATGGCTACTGCGAGCGCGTGTTCTCGCGCCCGTCATTCCGCAACAGCCTGACCGAACTCGAACAGGAGATGAGGGTCCTCTAGCTATATGAGCGACGAGGGTTTTAGCTCCCGGCGCCCCTATCTTATGCGCGCCATGTACGAGTGGATGATCGATAATGATCAGACGCCCTACATCGTCGTGGACGCGACAATGGAAGGGGTCAGCGTGCCCGATCAGCACGTGGAAGATGGCAAGATCATCCTCAATATCAGCCCGCGCGCCACTGACCAGCTGCGTATCGATAACGATTACTTGAGCTTCAGCGCCCGTTTCCACGGTGCCGTCGAGCAGGTGTTCGTGCCACCCGCGGCCGTCCTTGGCATCTACGCCAAAGAAAGCGGCCAGGGCATGATATTCACCGGAGAAGATGGCGAGCCAGAGCCACCACCTTCCACGACGCCCGACCGACCCACGCTGCGGGTCGTCAAATAGCGCCTAAGTTTCGTCGCTGGTCTCGGCGATGCTGGCGACGATTTCGCCCTTGATTTCGATGAATTTTGCCAACGGCAGGATTCGTCCGTCGACCTCGATGCTCAAGTGCGGCTCGCCCGCGCCGTCGCGATCCTCCGGATCCGAAAGACTGAATGGCCGGATTCTTATAATGCTTCTGTGAGCCATGACTGGCTGCCCCGTGTTGCCCTGAAACGCACAAACGCCGTGCGTTCGCGAGGGAACGCACGGTGCTGTCGTTATCTAAAGCGACGTTCGCAGGCCAATTCCCTCACAGAAATTTACCTTTTTGCGATTTTTTTCTAATCGCCGTCCGCGGGGGTGTTTTGCAGGTTGCCGGGGACGGGCTCGTCGCTGCCGTCGTTGTCATCCTGCGTGCCGTGATGCCCGGGCAGTTCGGCCGGGCCATTCTGGTTTAAAGGGACCGCGCGCTTTTCTTCACTCATGACATGTCCTCACTTAATGCTACTGAATCAGACCATATTGCCTGCAACGGCGCCGATGAAGCCGCCGATAAAGGCAGCACCAGCGATGAGCAGGGCACGAGGAATCGGCTCATCGCTACCATTGTTGTCGTCTTCGGTTGGTTGTGGTTCTCTATCGCGATCATTCTCTGGTGGTGGCACTTGAGCTCTCCTTCTGATGAACTTATGTCTTATTGTAGCGACAATTCGGTGTAAATCCCCTCAATGGGTGAGAATGTGCCGGTTCATTCGCCAACGCCAATGCGCCTGGCTTGCTCTGCTATAGTTAGACGGCGCGTATGGGCACCGAGATTTTTCAAAAAATTCTCCAATGACAGAATCAGTTACACAACTCCTTGGTGCGTGGCGCTCCGGCGATGACGGTGCGCTCGATCAACTAACGCCCCTGGTTTACAACGAGTTGCGTCGATTGGCGGGTCGCTATATGCAAAGCGAGCGGCCTGGTCACACGTTGCAGGCGACCGCCGTAGTCAACGAAGCGTTCATGCGCATGGTGGATATGGACGTGCCGTGGCAAAACCGCGCGCATTTTTTCGCCATTGCCGCGCGCCTGATGCGGCGTATTCTTGTTGATCACGCCAAAGCGCACAAGCGTGAGAAACGGGGTGGCAAGTTCACCGACCTCACGCTTGACGAGGGCCTTGTGGAGTCGGGAGAGCCCGAAGCCGACATGATTCATCTCGACGAAGCGCTGCGTCGTCTCGAGGGTTTTGATGAGCGCAAGGCGCAGGTCGTCGAACTGCACTACTTTGGCGGATTGACCTACAAGGAGATTTCGGAAGCCGTCGGGATTGCCGAGGCAACGGTTGATCGCGATCTTCGAATGGCCAAGGCGTGGCTGCAGAATGAGCTCTCGCAGTAATGAAGATGAACGGCGCTGGTCGCGTCTGGAGACGCTGTTTGACCGCGCCGTTGATCTGCCTGAGCCTGAACGCGATCCGTTCCTGACCACGGAGTGTGGTGACGATCAGGAACTTCTGAATGAAGTAAAAGCCCTGCTTGCCGCCAACGACACCGGCGGTTTCCGCGTCCAGAATCTCATTCGTGACGTTGCGAGTCAGGCACTGGCCAAGACCGCCACCTCAAGCAATCAGATTGGACAGTACGAGTTGCTCTCGGCCATCGGCAATGGCGGTATGGGCGCCGTCTATCTGGCCGAACGAACAGACGCTGAGTTTGAGCAGCGTGTTGCCATCAAGCTGCTGCACAAGACCATGGTGACTCCCGAGCTCGAGGCGCGGTTTCGCAGCGAGCGGCAAATTCTGGCGGATTTGAATCATCCGAACATCGCGCATTTGATTGACGGCGGCACAACGGACGATGGTGTGCCCTACATCGTCATGGAGTACGTCGAAGGCAAACCCATCAATCAGTACTGCGACGACAATCAGCTCGGCGTGCCTGAACGTCTCGATCTGTTCCGCCAGGTGTGCTCTGCGATTGAGATGGCGCACCAGAACCTGATCGTCCATCGCGATATCAAACCAAACAATATTCTGGTTGCCCGCGATGGCACGCCCAAGCTGCTCGATTTTGGCATCGCCAAATCGCTGACAGAAATGGCCGAAGGAGACAATCTTACGCAGCTGGGCGATCGCATTCTCACGCCCAATCACGCGAGCCCTGAGCAGGTGGCCGGCAAACCAATCACTACGGCCAGCGATATTTACTCGCTCGGCGTATTGCTCTACGAGTTGCTCTGCGGAGTCTGTCCGTTTGATCTCAACCGCTGCTCGCCGGCTGAGATGGAGCGCATTATCACGCAGATGCCGGCTGAACCGCCAAGCAAGATACTGCGAATGAACCCGGACGATGAGGTGCCCATGGGTCGACCCCGCTCCCGGGTGCCCGAAGCCGTTGCCATGGATCGTGGGACCACGATTGACCGCCTGCACAAAACACTCAGTGGTGATCTGGACAATATTGCGCTGCTGGCGCTTCACAAGGACCGCGATCGACGCTATCGCTCTGTTGGTCGGCTGTCTGAAGATGTCAGCCGCTATTTGCGCGGTCAGCCGGTGGCCGCGCGGGCCGACAGCTGGCGCTATCGCGCCGGTAAATTTATCCAGAGAAACCGCTGGACCGTGGTCGCAGCAACGGCGTTTCTGGTCAGCATCGTTGCGTTTTCACTCGTGACGTCGTTTCAGGCGGTGCGATTATCCAATACGGCGCAGAATCTGGCGAACAAGAACCGCAGTCTAGAAGCGACGCAGGAGCTGTTGACCAACCTGCTGCTGGCCGCCGATCCGCTTGAGTCACAGGACGGCAGTTCGCTGGATATCCTTGACGTCCTGGACAATGCGGCGCTAAGGCTTACCGAGGGGTCCATCGATCTTGAGCCGCTTGATCTTGCCAAACTCCAAGAAACGCTGGGCAAGGTCTACTACCGACTGGAGCGCACCGAGGATGCCAGAGATTTCCTTGGTCGTGCACTTGCAATTCGTGAGCGCATCGCAGGTGCCCGATCATCTGAGGTTGTGAGGAGTTTGGTGGCGCTTGGCAACCTCGAACTGGACGAGCGAAATCTGGACGACGCGGGGGAAATGCTGCTGCGGGCTTTGGATATTGCGCGCGGCCTGAGCGATGCGCCGAGTGAGGAGTTGGCCATGAGTCAGGCGCATGCGGCTATTTTCTATCGCCTTCGCGACGATCGGGAGAAAGCTGAAGCACTGTACCGGGAAAGCGTCGACACCTACGAGAAACTTGGACCACAGTTTGATGAAGGAAGGGCGGCCGCATTGCGAGGTCTTGGTCTGCAGCTGTTTCTGAACAAGAACTATCAACTGTCGATTAAGGCAACTGAGCAGGCACTCGCCATTGATGAGCGCATCCATGGTCCCAAGCACACATTCGTTGCCATCGATCTTGGAAATCTGGCACTGGTCTTCCACGCCCTCCAGGACCTGGAGCGCACCAAGTTGCTTTTGGAAAGAGCGCTGGAGATTCACACGAGCCGCCTGAAGCTGAATCCCGACCTGGTGGCAACGGTGGGCGGGTCCTTGCGCGGCCTCGGGCGGCTGTATGAGGATCTGGGCGAGTTTGAGTTGGCCATGCATCGTCATGCTCGTTCTCTGGTTCTGATGATTGACGGCGTCGGGGAAAATTCATTTGAGGCGGGCAAGTCGCGCGTTGGTCTGGCCCGATCACTGCAGGGTTTGGGGCGCACTCTCGAAGCCGAGCGTATGTTTGCCACGGCGCTGATCAATTACGAGCGTGCCGGCACCGTGAACGTCCGCCAGTGGGCCGAGTTGTTGCAGGACTACGGAGAGTTTTTGAGCGAGCAGCGCCGATACGACGAGGCGCAGCAAATGTTCACAAGGGCTGTGCGCCAATTCTATGCCGACGACGCGGATGCGGTGGAAGGCGAGGGCGGTAACTGGCAAGTGGCAACCGCCATGAGTGAGCGGGGTGCTGTGAACATTGCGCTGGGCAGGTTCGACGCAGCGCGTATTGATCTGGAGCGCGCCAACGAAATCTTTGTAAAGACTAATCTACCTGTCAATCACCCGGCGCGAGTGCGCGCGAGAACACGTCTGGAATCCGTCGGGCAGCTTCAACGTGAATTGTTGCCCTAATCGCGCGCGTTCTCATCGGCTGATGGAAAGAGCTTGCCGGGATTGAGAATGTTATCGGGGTCGAACTGTTGTTTGATCTGATGCATAAGCTGCAGCGTCGCCGGTTCAATCTCGAGGCCGACAAATTCCTTTTTGTCAAACCCGATTCCATGCTCGCCTGACAGCGTGCCGCGGCGATCAATCACGGCGCGAAACACCTCTCCAAGACACGCGGTGGCGCCGCGCATCTGCTTCTCATCCGACGGATCAATCAACAGATTGACGTGGATGTTGCCGTTGCCGGCGTGGCCAAAGCAGACGATCGGAATGTCGTAGCGCTGTTCAAGCGATTCAAGTTCGCCGATAAACGACGCCATCTCCGACACGGGCACCACGACATCTTCATTGATCTTCTTTGGAGCGATCGTGCGCAGCGCGGGGGAGAGCGCTTTGCGCGCGCGCCACAGCTCTTTGCCTTCGGCCTCGCTTTTGGCTGCGCGCGCCTCAAGTAACCCCTCGCCGCTGCCTGCAGCGATAAGTGCCGCCGCGTTGGCATCTACCTGTCCGGCGCTGCCTTCGGCTTCCACCATCAGCATTGCCTGAGCCGCGCCGGGTATCTCTGGCGCAGCGTACTCTCGAATCAGTTTCAGCGCGGCCTTGTCTGCAAACTCCAGTGCGCGCGGGACGACTGGCTGCGCCATCAAACGCGATACTGCCGCCGCCGCGTCGACGACGCTGGAATACAAAAAGCGCAATACGCGCACCGCTTCGGGCAGCGGTGTGAGCTTCAGCGTGGCCTCACAAATGACGGCGAGGGTCCCTTCGCTGCCGATGATCAATCGCGTGAGGTCGTAGCCCACCACGCCCTTGGTGGTATAGCAGCCGGTCCGCAGCAGCGTGCCGCTGCCGCTGACTGCGCGAAGACCCAGAGTATTTTCACGTGGCGTGCCGTATTTGACCGCCCGCGGACCGGCTGCGTTGCAGGCCAGGTTGCCGCCAACGGTAGAGTAGTTGGCGGAGGTGGGGTCGGGCGGCCAGAAAAAGCCGTGTTCGGCAGCGGCGGCCTGTACAGCGCCGTTGGTAGCGCCCGGCTGCACGACAGCGACACGATTCGGCGCATCGATGACGACACGCGTCATCGCTTCGGTGGAAATCACCAGCCCGTTTTCAGGCGGTACTGCCGCGCCAGCCGTGCCCGTGCCCAGGCCGCGTGCGCACAGTGCCACACCGTGTCCGCGACAGGCGTTGACCAGTGCCAACATCTGCGACTCGTCGGTTGGCACCGCCACCGCGCCGGGCAATCGCTGACGCTTGGAGTTGTCGTAGCTATAGGCCCAGCGATCGGCAGGCCCGGTGCGCAGATGCTCGTCGCCAACGATGTGCGCAAACGCCTGCAACGCCGCGTCACTGATGGGGCCGTTCATCCGATGAGAGCGTCATCGATCAGGTGGCACAGGCAGTGAATACAAAGCAGATGCACTTCCTGAATACGCGCGGTGACGTCGGAGGGTACGCGCAGCTCGACATCGTTTTTGTCCAGCACCGTAGCCATACTGCCGCCGTCACGACCACTGAGCGCAACCACGCGCATGTCGCGACTGCGTGCTGCCGCTATGGCCTTGTTCACGTTGCCGGAATTGCCCGAGGTTGAGATTGCGAGCAGTACATCTCCGGGGCGGCCCAGAGCGCGCACCTGTTTGGCAAAAATTTCCTCGTAGGCGTAGTCGTTGGCGATGGCCGTGACCGTTGAGGCGTCCGTGGTCAGTGCTATCGCCGCAAAACCCTCGCGGTCGCGCTCGAATCGATTGAGCATCTCCGAGGAAAAGTGCTGCGCATCGCCGGCCGAGCCACCGTTGCCACAGCTCAGAATCTTGTTGCCGTTGCGGATAGCGGCAATCATCAGGTCCGCCGCTTCCACCAACGGCGCGCGCAGCGCTTGTGCGGCGGCTTCCTTGGTCTGAATGCTGGCGCGAAAAAGCTCGGAAACGGTGTCTTGTTGATTCATTCAGAACTCGAATGCGGCCTTGAGCCAGCTTGTTTCAGGTTGTTGGGCGAGCGCGCCATCGATGGTCACGACGTCAAAGCGGATCGGCGACTCGAACGACATGTGCTGCTGCTTCATAAACACCTGAGCCGAGTTGGCGATGCGGCGCATTTTGGCGCGCGTGATGCTGGCGCGCGCGCCGCCGAAACTCCCTGAGCGCCGATGGCGTACTTCGACAAACACGGTGCTCGCGCCGTCGCGCATGATCAAATCAATCTCACCGATCTTGCAGCGAAAATTGCGCGCGACCAGCGTAAGTCCGCGTTGTTCCAGATACGCCAGTGCCAGCGACTCGCAGGTGGCGCCGGTCCGGGCGGTCGGCGAAGTCACTCCGCATCCGGCTGGCGTTGCGTGCGCTCCTGCTCGAGTTCCAGCAGCGCGTCTTCGTCAAGAATGACTTCATCGATACGTCCCAGCATCTCTGCCCGACCTCCGCGGATAACGGCAACATTCAGATTGCGACGCATCTGGCCAGACTCACCAAGCGTGAGGTCACCGGTCGCGCCGGGCCATGGATCGATCAGCGGTTGTTCCCCAAGAAGTTCGGGGATCACACGGTAGGCATCGTAGCCCATGGCGTAAAGCCGACTGCGACGACTGACACGACTCGGCCAGTGCCGGGCGAAGGCTCGCTGCACGTCGTCAGAATCCTGATCGGGCGAAATGACCCACGGCATGTCGGCAAACACCAGACCGTCGAGATCGCGGCCGTTGGCTTCGCTGTCATCTTCATACACTGCAGCGGTCGCGAAGATCGGCATGTCTTCGGCGAAGTGATAAAGAAACGCGGGGCGAATCAGGCGGCCCTGACGTGCGTTGCTGGCGATAAACACAAACTGCGCGTCGCGGCGACGTCGCGGTTCAAATTCGTATTTGTCGCCCGTGGCGGCGGAGAGCTGACGCATGCGCGCGCGGCTTTCATTGAGATTGAGCAATGTTGTGATCGGGCCGGCGAAATCGCTGTCGCCGCTTTCGTAGGTCTGGTAGCTCAGGACTTCGCCGCCGAGGCTCATGAGCTCACCGGCAAACGCGTTGAGCAGTCGCTCTCCCCAGGCGCTATTGGGTACCAGCGCCACCGCGCGAGTCATACCCTCGCTGATGGCGCGGCGCGCCACGGCCTGCGCTTCATGCTCGGGGGCCAGAGCAAACTGAAACAGCGCGCCGGGCGGAGGCGGTGCATCGTCCGGCAGCGAGTTCAGCGCGAGCACCGGTGTGCTTTGTGCAATGTCTGCGACAGCCGCCACCTGCTCCTTGAGCAACGGACCAATGATAAAGCGAGCACCGTCTTGCTGTGCGCGCGCGGCAACCTGCGCTGCATCCTCGCTACCGGTGTCGTAGAAACGCAGGGCCGGGCGATTCAGTCGCTCAGTGTCATTCAGATACGCCGCCATCAAACCGTCGCGCACCGCGGCCGCTGTGCCGGCAAAGCGCCCGCTGAGCGGTAGCAGCACGGCAATGGTGTCCGGGTAGTCAAAGCCGCCGGCGAGCGTCGGTTTGTCTTGCTCAACAACAAATCGTCCGGGATGATTGGGGTTGGCTTCAAGCCATTCGCGCAGCGCCGATGAGCGGCCGAACGCATTGAGTGCGCCGGTGGCCTGCGCGTTGGCGAGTTGCAGCCAGCCGCCGGTCACAGCGTCCGTGGCGGGTATGTCTTCAAATCGCTCGCCCTTGTTGATCAGCGCGGTCAGCGCGCGCCAGATCAGCTCACGGTTAGCGCGAATCTCATCGCCCTTGCCAAGCCACAGCTCGCGCTCGACCAGAGCGGCGACGCCTTTGGCGCTGTCACCAAGCTGGAAGTACGCGCGCCCCTGCAGCTCGTGCCAAAGGCCCAGATAGCGCGCCGGCAGGCCGGAGCGCAGACTGCGCAGATAGGCGATGGATTTTTCAGGCTCGCCGTCGCGCAAATAGCGATAGCCGCCGATCATGGCGATGGCGTTATCGTTTTCCGGAAGTGGTCCGGTAACGCTGTCCAGCGACGCGAGGGCACGCGTCATTTGCCCGGCTTCGAGCCATGCACGGGCGGCATCGAGCAGCAGCGCGTCGCGCGCCTCGCCACGCTGGCTGTTGGCAAGACGTTGGTAGATTTCGGCGGCCTCGCCGTGTCGACCCTGCGTGCTGTAGCGCTGGGCCCGGCTCAGGCCGGCATCGTCAGGGCGGGTCAGTCCCGTCTGGCAGCCGGCGAGCGCAAAGGCGAGCAGGGCAACGGGCAGGACTCGACGAACCCGTGACGTAAATGAAGACGCTGTGATATTTCGCATGGCGCAAGTTTACGTGTCGCGCGGGTCGTGCCCAAGTCCTATTTCAAGGCACAATGCGGCTTTTGCCGTGATTGACGGGCCGGATATGAACCCAATCGAGCGCCCAGCGCTGTACGTTGTCGCCACACCCATCGGAAATCGGGGCGATCTGAGTCCACGCGCGCTGCATATCCTGGGCGAGGTCGATCTGATTGCGGCCGAAGACACGCGCGTTAGCGGCACGCTTCTACGCGACGCCGGTGTGCGAACGCCGCTGGTTTCCTTGCACGAGCACAATGAGGCCGAGAAGGCCCAGGGTTTGATCGCGCGCATGGAAAGCGGCGAGGCCGTCGCGTTGGTCAGCGACGCCGGCACGCCACTGATCAGCGATCCCGGGTTTCATCTGGTGCGCGCCGCGCGTGCCGCCGACATCGATGTACTCAGCGTGCCGGGGCCGTGCGCCGCGGTGGCTGCGCTGTCGATCGCGGGCCTGCCCAGCGATCAGTTCCTGTTTGCGGGATTTGTCGCGGCGAAAAGTGCGGCACGGCGCAGGCAGTTCGAGGCGCTGCGAGCCCAGCGCCCGACGTTGATCTTCTACGCTTCCAAGCGTCAGCTTGGTGCGGCGCTGGAACAGGCCATCGAAATTTTTGGCGCTGAGCGCCCGGCCGCTATCGGACGCGAGCTGACCAAGTTGCATGAGCAGATGCACTGCGCCACCCTCGGTGAGCTTGGCGCGCTGTGGACGCAGACCGAGCAGCGCGGCGAGTGGGTGCTGCTGATCGGCGGAGCGCAGGTTGAACGAGCCGATGATGAGCGCATCAAAGCGGTTCTGCGGATACTGCTTGAACGTGTGTCACTGCGCGATGCGGCCGCCATGACCGCCGACATCCTGCAGGTGTCCAAGCGCGCTGCCTACGCGTTGGGTCTGGCACTGAATGAACAGGATAAGCGCTGACAAGCTGTGCTACTGTGCGCGGCTGAGCTGGCCAGGCAGTCGCGGCGCTGTGTTTGTTCACGTGCGTCGAGGAAAGTCCGGGCTCCACAGGGCAGGGTGCCAGGTAACGCCTGGGGGGCGCGAGCCCACGGAAAGTGCCACAGAAAATATACCGCCCGCGCGTGCGTGGGTAAGGGTGAAATGGTGCGGTAAGAGCGCACCGCGCGTCTGGCAACAGGCGTGGCAGGGTAAACCCCACCTGGAGCAAGACCAAATAGGAAAGCAGCGGTTCGCCGCAGCCGTGGCCCACGGCGCTTTCGGGTAGGTTGCTTGAGCGGCATGGCGACATGTCTGCCAGATGAATGACTGTCCACGACAGAACCCGGCTTATCGGCCAGCTCTTTTTCATATTTTTCTCATCGCTCGACCTGTTTGGATTCTCTGGCTTCGAGCGGTGAGCGGTGGGGGGGGGGGGGGTGGGGGGGCTCCGGGGGGGCCCCCCCCCCGCGCCGGCAAACCCCCCCCCGAACCTGATCCCCCGTGCCGCTCCCCTCAATCCAGCGCTGAATTTCAGGTTTGTGCCTTCGAAAACTCGCGTGCGGCTACCCCAAATCCAGTGCGGGATTCGGGCTTGTACTTTCGACAGATAAACAGACGCGCATCCGCCAAATTACGTGGTTCTCCAGGCATTTGGGCTTGTCGGGTAAGGGTCTGGGTCGTTAGCCCGTCCTCGGGCGGTCCCGGACCCTTACCCGCCAAGTGCAAATGCCGCACCGCCGCACGAAACTCCATATGCCTGGACCCCTGAGAATCCGAAATCTCCCACCAAGCGGATCTCAGATTTCCCACTTTTGAGCAAAACGCGCTCCCAACATAACGCAAAATCTTAAGTAATTGTTTTTAATGGGATATTTGGCGGGGCCACATTAAATCTGCGCACCGCCACACCATTGCCATCCCACCGCGGCACCGTGGCCTCAGGTCAAGCTTAATCTAACGTAGTCGTCGTAAGTGCATGAAAAGCGTATCGAATGATGCGCAAAAGTTGTGCAATGGGAGGTCTAAGTGTCTGTGCCACGGGCTTTTTTCTGCCAATTCTGTTGACAGTCGCGCGCCTGCGTCCCTATAGTGTCACAAGGTGGTAAAAAGTGGGTTTTTGTGGGAGTTAAGGCTCCTGATTTTCCAAACGCATCATGCTCCGTGGACCAGATAAATTAACGGTGGACGCCAAGGGTCGTATGCCCATGCCGTCCCGACACCGAGAGCTTATTCAAGAGCTGTGCGGTGGGCAAATGGTAATTACGCTCGATCGTGATCGCTGCTTGCTGATCTATCCGCGTCCGGAGTGGCTGGCCGTGGAGGCCAAGCTCAATGAGCTGTCCGACACCAACCCCTACACCAAGAAACTCAAACGCCTGATGGTCGGTAACGCCATGGAGGTGGATCTTGATTCTGCGCACCGTTTGCTGATCAAGCCGGTGCTGCGCGAGTACGCCGGGATCGAGAAAAAGGTCGTGCTGATGGGGCAGGGCAAGAAATTCGAATTGTGGAACGAGGAGCGCTACCTGGCGAGCCTCGAGGACTGGAGTGATGCCGACTCTTCGGATGAAGAGGCGCGCAAGGAAGCCGGGGTCGCAGACTTCAAATGGTGACCGGTGGCTGAAGAACACGTGCCGGTGCTTCTCGATGAGGCGCTGGCGGCTCTCGCCGTACGGCCCGGCGGGCGCTATGTGGATGCCACGTTTGGCCGCGGCGGGCACAGCGCGCAAATCGTCGCGAAGCTTGCCGAGCACGGCGCGCTGGTGGCGCTGGATCGAGATCCGGTGGCGGTGCGGGCCGGGCGCGAACGGTTTGCAGGAGATGCCCGGGTAACGGTCGAGCATGCGGCGTTTGCCGAACTCGAAGCGGTGCTCAAGGCGCACGGCTGGTGGGGCAGCGTCGACGGAATTTTGCTGGATATCGGTGTGTCGTCACCGCAAATCGACACGCCGGACAGAGGGTTTAGTTTTGCGTCGGACGGTCCGCTTGATATGCGGATGGATCCGACATCCGGAATCAGCGCGCAAGAATGGTTGGCAGCGGCCGACGAGCGAGACATGAGCAGGGTGATCAAGCAATTTGGGGAGGAGCGATTTGCACGGCGTATTGCCGGTGCTATCGTCCGCGCGCGCCGCGAAACTCCGCTGACGACAACCGGTCAGCTCGCCGAGGTGGTCAGTGCTGCTGTGCCACCCTCCCGCGCGCGCATTCATCCTGCTACGCGCACCTTTCAGGCGATTCGTATCTATATCAATGACGAGCTGGGGCAGCTCAAGCGCGTGCTGCCGCTATGCGTCGATGCGTTGCGCGTGGGTGGGCACTGCGCCGTGATCTGTTTCCACTCGCTCGAAGATCGCATTGTGAAACGTTTCTTCCGCGATGGCACGAAAGTAGATCCCGTGTTTGCCGGGTTTCCCGTGATTCCCGACGAGGCGCAGCCGCGGCTTGAGTGGGTGACACGTCGCGCGCGCGCGCAGGACGCTGAGATCGAGCGTAACGTCCGCGCCCGAAGCGCAACGCTGCGAGCCGTGAGGCGTCTGCGATGAATCTTCGTCCGGTCCTTAATTTTGGTGTTGCGCTGACGGCCTGGTTTGCGTTGATCGCCGTGGGTGTTGGTTGCGTGTACGCCAAGCACGAATCGCGCAAGCGTTTTGTCGCGTTGGGTAAGCTCGAGCAGGAGCGCGACGAGCTTGAAGTGGAATGGAATCAGCTGCGCATCGAGCAGCGCGCGTGGTCCAACCATAATCGCATCGACAATATTGCCCGCGAGGCGCTCGACATGAGCGTGCCGCAGGCAGAAGACATTGCGGTGATAGAGCAATGAGCCTGTCGCGCAAGAAGCCCAAGGGCGCAACCCGCAAAGCGCCCAAACGCAGCAAGCCGGTTGTGCCGGTCATGAACGCGTGGCGACCGAATGTGGTCTTGATCTGTCTTGGCATCTCCTTCGCAGCGCTGATCGCTCGATCGTTTTACCTGCAGGTCATCGATTCGGAGCGCCTGACCAGTTACGGCGAGCGATATCAATTCGTCGATGTCAAATTGTCGGCTCATCGCGGACCGATCGTCGATCGCCAGGGTCGACCCATGGCCGTGTCGATTCCGGTGGATTCGATCTGGGTAAATCCGCAGGAGGCCGCCGGTTCGGTGGAGCGACTCGGCGAGCTGGCCAAGCTTCTCGATCTGAATGCGGACGATTTGCTGATGCAGCTCAGTCGCAAGCTCGACAAGCGCTTTATGTACGTCAAACGCATGCTGCCGCCCGACGTGGCCCAGGAGGTCATGGATCTGCATATCAAAGGCGTCTATACACTGCGCGAGTACACGCGTTTCTATACGGCGCCGGTTGAGGCCGGTCACGTGCTGGGCTTCACGGACATCGACGATAACGGTCAGGAAGGCATCGAGCTTGCTCACAATGCCTGGCTGAGGGGCGCAGAGGGTATCAAGCGCATGCTGCGCGACTTGTACGGTCGCAGGGTTGAGAACGTCGAGTTGATTCGTGCGGCTGACCCGGGAAAAGAGCTGCGTTTAAGCATCGATCTTGATATCCAGTATCTGGCGTTTCGTGAGCTCAAGAAAGTGGTTGAGGCTGAACAGGCGCGCTCAGGGTCGCTCGTGGTGCTCGATGTGAAGACCGGCGAGGTGCTCGCCATGGTCAATCAGCCCAGCTTTAACGCCAACGACCGCTCGCAGTTCAGCGCCGCGCGCTATCGCAATCGCAGCGTCACCGATATTGCCGAGCCCGGCTCGGCTATGAAGCCGTTTATCGTTGCGGCGGCACTTGAAAGCGGGCGCTATGACGAGGCCTCGATCATCGACACGTCGCCCGGACGATTCACGGTAACCAACAAGACGATTGAGGACCGCCGCAATCACGGCGAGCTGACCCTCGGCGGCATCCTCAAGGTGTCCAGCAACGTGGGCATTACCAAAGTTGCGCTGGGCCTCCCGTCCGAGCAGATGTGGAATACCTTGAAGGGTCTTGGGTTTGGGCTCTTGACCGGCAGTGCCTTTCCGGGCGAGTCCGCTGGGCTACTAAATTCTCATCTGCACTGGAGAGACCTCAACAAGGCCACCATGGCCTATGGCTACGGACTGTCGGTAACCCCGCTGCAGCTTGCGCAGGCTTACGCGACGATTGGCAACGGCGGGGTGCGACCGCGCATCACCTTCCTGAAAGAAGATCCGGAAAAGATTGTGGTCGGCGAACGCGTGCTGTCGCAAAAAACGAGTGATGCGCTGCTGCGCATGCTCGAGTCGGTCACCGACGCCGACGGCACCGGTTCCAAAGCGCGAATTCCGGGCTACAGCGTCGCGGGCAAGACCGGAACGGCGCGCAAGTTCAGCGCTAGCGGGTATGACGAGGACCGTCACATCGCCACGTTCGCTGGTGTGGCGCCGGCCAGCAACCCCGAGCTTGCGGTCGTTGTCGTTGTGGATGAACCGAGTCAGGGCGACTACTACGGTGGCCAGATTGCCGCGCCGGTTTTCTCCACTGTGATGCGCGAAGCGCTGCGCAGACGCGGCGTGGCGCCGGATATCCGTGCGTCCATGTCGGCCAGCGAAGCCGTGCGTCGTGCAATTGAGCCCGGCTTTGTGCTCGGAAGCGACGACTCATGATGAGCGCACGTTCTTCAGCAGACTGGCAGATGTCACTACGCGATCTGCTTAACGGCATTGCTGATGGCGATGTACCGGAGATCACCATTACGGGGCTTGCCGACGACAGTCGCCAGGTGCGCAGTGGTTCGCTTTTCATGGCGGCAGCCGGGCTGCAGCGTCACGGTCTGGAGTTTGCGGCTCAGGCGCAGGCAGCCGGTGCAGCGGCCATTGCCTATGAACCCGGTTCCGATATCGAGCCGCCAGCGGGGGCTATTCCAGTGCACGGTCTGGCGCGTCGTCGCGGGCGCATTGCCGCACGTTTCTACGAGCACCCCACACGCAAGCTGCGCGTATGCGGGGTGACGGGTACAAATGGCAAGACGACCATCGTTCATCTGATATCGCGCGCCTCGAGATTGCTCAATTTGCAGTGTGCGCACATGGGCACGCTTGGGTTTGGCCTGTCCGATCCGCTGACGCCGAGTGCGCTGACCACGCCGGATGTGGTGACCACGCACAAACGACTTGCGTTTATGCAGGCGCAAGGCGCGCGCCACGTTGCCATGGAGGTGTCGTCACATGCGTTGCATCAGGGACGCGTTGACGCAGTGCTCTTCGATACCGCGGTGTTTACCAATATTTCGCGTGATCATCTGGACTATCACGAGAGCATGAACGACTACGTCAAAACCAAACAGCTCCTGTTTGCCTGGCCGGGATTGCGTCATGCCGTGCTCAACGTTGATGACAAGACCGTCGCCGCCACGGCGCGCGCACTACCGCCACGTGTTGAGTTGACGGCCGTGGGTGCGGAGTCGGCGCAGCTCAAAGGTGCGAGGCACTGGCTGCGTGCCGAGCGCGTTGACACCACGGCCGACGGTATCGAGGTTGATGTCGTGTCGGATCTTGGCAACGTGACGCTGCGCTCCTCGCTGCTCGGTGCGTTCAATGCCAGCAATTTGCTGCAGGCGCTTGGTGTTCTTGTGTCGTGGGGAGCCACGTTGCCCAAGGCGGCTTCCGCGCTGGGCGGCGTTGCGCCACCGGCCGGGCGGATGGAGATGCACGGCGGTCAGGGTCGTCCGCTGATGGTGATTGACTACGCGCATACGCCGGACGCGTTGGCCAATGCTCTGGGTGCGCTGCGACCTCACTGTGCCGGCCGTTTAATTTGTGTGTTTGGCTGTGGCGGCGATCGTGATCGCGGTAAGCGCGAACTCATGGCGCAGGCGAGTACAGCCGCCGATCATGTGATTGTTACCGACGACAATCCGCGGCATGAAGACCCCGAGCGCATCGTCGCCGATATCGTGGCCGGTTTTGAAGACGATACATCGTTTGAAGTCGAGCGTGATCGTCGCACTGCGGTTGAGCGGGCATTTGCTATGGCCACGGCCGGCGACGTGGTTCTCGTTGCGGGCAAAGGCCACGAGCGCGTACAGATTCAGGGTTCGTCCAGTATCGAATTGGCCGATCGCGATCTGGTTCTTGGCGCGTTGAGTGTAGACGCATGAGCACGGGTCGTTTGTCCGAAGTGGCTTCGATGGTGGGCGGCACGCTGCACGGCGAGGATTGCTCGTATGTGGGTGTAAGTACCGACACGCGCACGCTCAAAAGTGGTGAGCTCTACGTGGCGCTGACCGGCCCGAACTTTGACGGTCATGCCTTCATTGAGCGCGCTCACGAACTGGGCGCGGCAGGCGCGCTGGTTGCGGCCAGACACAACAGCGCGTTGCCGCAGGTCAGCGCGGGCAACACGCGGGCGGCGCTGGCGCGGTTGTCCGCCGCCTGGCGCCGGCGATTTGATATCGACGTGGTTGCGGTGACCGGCAGTAACGGCAAGACTTCGGTCAAGCAAATGCTGGCTGCCATTCTGGCGACCCGCGGCGAAACGCTGGCCACGCGCGGCAACCTGAACAATGAAATCGGTGTGCCGCTGACGTTGTTGCGTCTACGCAGTACGCATCGCGCGGCGGTGATTGAAATCGGTGCCAGCGGTCCGGCCGAGGTCGGCGAGCTGGCCGAAATCGCGCGGCCACATGTGGGCATCGTCAACAACGCGGCGGCAGCTCATCTTGAGGGCTTCGGCGGCACCGTCGAGCATGTGGCGCGCGCCAAAGGTGAGATGTTCAGTGCGCTTGCGGCCGATGGCTGCGCCATCATCAATGCGGATGATGCGTTTTGCGACTACTGGAAGCGAGTCGCCGGCAAGCGTCGCATCATCACCTTCGGATGCAACAAAAAGGCCGATGTATCGTTCGCCAATGTCGTGCAGACGGTGACCAGCGACGGCGCGCGTATCGCGTTTGACGTGACAGCCGGCGACGTTACCCAGCGTTTCGATATGCCGGCGGCAGGTCGTCACAATGCCAGCAACGCGGTTGCCGCGACCGCGGCATGTATGGCGTTCGGATTATCGCTCGCTGACTGTGCGCACGGTCTTTCGAAGGTCGATATGGCTGAGGGCCGACTGCAGATCAAGCGCACCAACATCGGTGCGCGCGTTATTGACGATAGCTACAACGCCAACCCGGCCTCGGTGCGCGCGGCCATTGAGTTTCTTGCCGATCAGGACGCGCCCGGCTGGCTGGTGCTCGGCGATATGCTTGAGCTTGGTGACGACGAGCGCGAGCTGCACGCTCAGGTCGGCAAATATGCGCGTGAATGCGGGCTTCGCAGGCTGTATGCGAGCGGCGATTTGTCGCGATCTGCTGTGACGGCGTTTGGCGAAAACGGCCGCTGGTTTGACGCAGTGGAGGACATGGCGCAGGCGCTCGTGGCCGATGTTCAGGGCGACATCAACGTGCTGGTCAAGGCGTCGCGCTCTATGCGACTCGAGCGAGTCGTCGCCGCGCTGTGTGATAACTCAGCCAGACGAGCGGTGGGGGGTTAGCGCATGCTCGTTTATCTGGCCAATTACCTTGAGCAGTACTACTCGGCGTTCAACGTCTTCAACTACCTGACGCTGCGCGCCATTCTGGGAGCGCTGACGGCACTGGTGATTTCGTTCGTCGTTGGGCCGGTCATGATTCGCCGCCTGAGTGCCTATCAGATTGGCCAGACCGTGCGTGATGACGGTCCTGAGACCCACTTCGTGAAGGCCGGTACACCGACGATGGGCGGTGCGCTGATTCTGGTGGCGATCTGCGTCAGCACCTTGCTGTGGGCCAACCTTGAGAATCGTTTCGTGTGGGTCGTGCTCCTCACCACGCTTGCTTACGGGCTGATCGGCTTTGTCGACGACTACAAGAAGCTTGTGCTCAAAAACAGCAAGGGCATGAGCGCGCGCATGAAAATCGTCACCCAGACCACGGTGGCGCTGACCGCCGCGCTGGTGCTGTTCTACACCGCGCGCGATCCGGCTGTTGAGCACGCGCTGCTGCTGCCGTTTTTCAAGAATCTGATGATTCCGATGGGCGTGTTCTACATCGGGTTTGTGACGTTCGTGATTGTGGGCTCGAGCAACGCAGTCAATCTGACGGACGGGCTGGATGGTCTGGCGATCATGCCCGCCGTACTGGTGGGCGGCGCCCTGGGTGTGTTTGCCTATGCCACGGGCAATGTGAATTACGCCACCTATCTGAACATTCCCTTCATCAACGGTGTCGGAGAAATGCTCGTGTTCTGTGCGGCGCTGTGCGGCGCCGGACTGGGGTTTTTATGGTTTAACACCTACCCGGCCCAGGTGTTTATGGGCGACATCGGCGCGCTCGCGCTTGGCGCGGCGCTCGGCGTTGTGGCCGTGATCGTCCGTCAGGAAATTGTGCTGGCCATCATGGGCGGCGTGTTTGTCATGGAAACGGTGTCGGTGATGCTGCAGGTCGCGTCGTTCAAGCTGACCGGCAAGCGCATCTTTCGCATGGCGCCGCTGCATCACCACTACGAACTCAAAGGTTGGGCCGAGCCCAAGGTCATTGTGCGCTTCTGGATCATCACCGTGATCCTCGTCCTGCTTGGTCTGGCCACGCTGAAGCTGCGGTAGATGAATATGAATGACACGCACAGCACAGCCTCCTCGGCAATGACTCGCGCAATGAGCGGCGTCGATCTGGTGCTTGGCCTCGGCAGTACCGGGCTTGCGTGCGCTCGTTTCCTGCAGACCAGCGGTCGCAGCGTCGTCGTTAACGACAGCCGCAGCGCGCCCCCCATGGCGCGTCGCTTGCGGCGCGAACAGCCGCAGATTGAAATGCATCTGGGTGGTTTTGACATGTCGCTTCTCGATCGCGTTGATCGCGTCGTGCTCTCGCCCGGCATCATGCTTAACGAACCGATGGTGGCGGCGGCACGCGACAAGGGTCTCGCCGTCGTCAGCGACATTGACCTGTTTTTCGAGCAACGTCGCGCCCCGGTTGCCGGAATCACCGGATCCAATGGCAAAAGCACAGTGACGTGCTGGCTGGATGCGGTGCTTTCGGCAGCCGGTAAGCGCAGTGTGGCAGGCGGCAACCTGGGTACGCCCGCACTTGATTTGCTTGAGTCGACGTCCCTGGATAACTACGTGCTTGAGCTGTCCAGTTTTCAGCTTGAGCGCAGCTCGGCGCTGCCGCTGCAGTGTGCCGCGCTGCTTAACCTGAGTGCCGATCATCTGGATCATCACGGCGATATGGCTGCGTATGCGGCGGCCAAGGCGAGAATTTTCGATCACGCTGACGTCGCCGTGGTGGCGCGCGAACTGATCGATATGGTGCCTGCGAGCGTCGCACGCGTGATCACCTTCGGTCTTGATGCGCCGCAAATCGGGCACTACGGATTGCGCGAGCACGACAATCAGTCCTGGCTAGCCCACGGTGATCGTTTGCTGATCGCCACGTCGTCGCTGCGTATGTCGCGTCGTCACGATGTCCTCAACGCGCTGGCCGTGCTGGCGCTGGCTGAAGGTCTCGGCGTGTCGTGGCCAGCGGCGCATCGGGGGCTGGTGGACTTCGGCGGTCTGGCGCACCGCATGCAGGAAGTCGCGCAGCGCGAGGGCGTGATCTGGATCAACGATTCGAAGGGCACCAACGTTGGTGCGTCGGTTGCGGCCATTCGCAGTGTGGGTGCGCCGCTGGTGTTAATTGCCGGTGGTGATGCCAAGGGTAGCGATCTGACGCCGCTGGCACAGGTGATGCGCGGCCGCGCACGGGCCGCGGTCGTGTTGGGCAAGGACGCGCCGGCGCTTGCGACGGCACTTGAGGGTGTCTGCGATGTGCACGCGGTGGATGACATCGAATCAGCGGTGCGCTGCGCCAGCGTGCTGGCCAGGTCCGGAGATACGGTGCTTCTGTCGCCGGCATGTTCGAGCCTCGACATGCACGCCAGTTTTGAGGAGCGCGGCGATCGGTTCGCGGCCGCCGTGGAGACGCTGGCATGAGTCGTGCGCGCACAAATCCTCTGGCACTGAATCTCGATCCGCTGTTGCTGCTGATTGTGGGCTGCCTGCTCATGATCGGATTGATCATGATGACGTCGGCTTCGGTGCCCGGTGCTGAGCGCACGTACGGCACGCCGTTTTTCTATCTGCAGCGTCAATCGATGTTCCTGCTGATCGGAATCGTCGCAAGCGGCGTCGTGCTGTTTATTCCGACCAGCTTTTGGGAGCGCACCAGTTTTATCTCGTTGATGCTGACGTTTGTGCTGCTGACCGTTGTGATCATTCCTGGCGTCACCCGGGAGATCAACGGCGCGCATCGCTGGCTCGATCTTGGGTTCATGAATTTTCAGGTGTCTGAAGCGACGCGCGTGCTGATGTTCTTTTACATCTGCAGCTACGCCGTTCGTCACAGCGAGGCCATGCGTGAGTCGATGATGGGCTTTGCCCGGCCGATGATGTTTGTCGTCCTGGCCTGCGCGCTGTTGCTCGGCCAGCCAGACTTTGGTGCTGCCGCCGTGTTGCTTGCCACCACGCTGGTGCTGATGTTTCTCGGTGGCGTGCGGCTGCGGGACTGCGCTTTGGCATTCGTGCTGGCAACGGCCGGACTTGCCGCGGTGATTGCCAGCGCGCCGTATCGCGTTGAACGACTCATGAGCTTTCTGTTTCCGTTCGAAAATGCGGCGGACTCAGGTTTCCAGCTGACCCAGTCACTGGTTGCGATCGGGCGTGGCGAAATCTACGGCGTGGGCCTGGGTTCGAGCGTACAGAAGCTGTTCTTCCTGCCCGAGGCGCGCACCGATTTTGTATTTGCGGTGCTTGCTGAGGAGCTCGGCCTGATCGGTGTCATCGCCACGGTAGTGGTGTTCTACGCGCTGGTTGCGCGCGGCTTTGCCATTGCTCGTCGCGCGGCACGACACAAGCTCATGTTTCAGGCCTATCTGGCCTACATACTCTCAAGCTGGTTTGGTTTGCAGGCGTTTATCAACATGGGCGTTAACGCCGGCCTGCTGCCGACCAAGGGCTTGACGCTGCCATTTATCAGCTACGGCGGCAGCAGCTTGCTGTCGACGCTGGCGTCAGTCGCGCTGATTCTGCGCGTGCACCACGAGACCCAGGCGGTCGAAAACAATGCGCTTGCCAAAGTGCGCGCCAACTCACGGGGGCCGATGCAATGAGCGGACCTGTGTTGATTATGGCGGGCGGCACCGGCGGGCACGTATTCCCCGCGCTGGCTGTGGCCGACGAGCTGCGCAAGCGCGCGATCGAGGTCACCTGGCTCGGTACGCGTCGCGGGCTTGAGGCGCGCGTTGTGCCCGATGCGAGCATCGAGATCGACTGGATTGACGTCAGTGGAGTGCGCGGCAAGGGACCTGGTGCACGTGCCATGTCGGCACTACGTCTGGTGCGGGCATTGATTCAGGCCATGCGCGTAATCATGCGTCGCCGCCCGACCGTCGTACTCGGCATGGGCGGCTTTGCGTCGGGCCCGGGCGGTATCGCGGCGTGGCTGCTGCGACGGCCGTTGGTGATTCACGAACAAAACTCCGTGGCCGGGTTGACCAATCGCTATCTGGCCCGCGTTGCCAGACGCGTGCTGTGCGCGTTTCCGGGCGCGTTTGACGGCACCTCCGCCAGTGGGCGCGAGGTTGAGGTGGTTGGCAACCCCGTACGCACCGCCATCGGTGAGGTTGAACGGCCGCGTGAGCCGGTCGAGGGACGGGCGCGCCGATTACTCATTCTTGGTGGCAGTCAGGGCGCGCAGGCGTTGAATGAAATGGTGCCGGCTGCGCTTGCGGCAATGCCTGCCGCGCAACGCCCTGAAATCTGGCACCAGTGTGGGGAAAAGAACATTGAAGCCGCAGGTGCTGCCTACGCAAGCGCGGACGTTGACGTGCGGTTGGTGCCTTTCATTGATGATATGGCCGAAGCCTACGGTTGGGCGGATCTGGTCGTGTGTCGCGCCGGCGCGTTGACCGTATCGGAACTGGCGCTGGCTGGCGTCGCCGCGATTCTCGTGCCGTTTCCCTTTGCGGTCGACGATCATCAGACCGGCAACGCCATGTTTCTCAAGAACGCCGGTGCCGCCTTTGTCGTGGCGCAAAGCGATCTTGATCCGGTGCGACTCACGCGTTTGCTCGAACAGACGCTGGCGCGCCCCGAAGTGCTGGTTGATATGGCGCAGCGCGCCCGTGCGCTGGCGCGCCCGCATGCGGCCGTTGAAGTGGCCGACGTGTGTATGTCCCTGGCGGCAGGAGCAAGCGCGTGATCGATCGTATGCGACGCATTCATCGTATTCACTTCGTCGGCATCGGCGGTGTGGGCATGGGCGGTATTGCTGAAGTGTTGCTCAACCTCGGCTACGTCGTGCAGGGGTCGGACATTCGCAACGGCGCCGTCACGATGCATCTGGAGCAGCTCGGTGCCCACATCATGATCGGGCACGATGCGGCGCACGTGCAGGACGCGGATGTGGTCGTGGTCTCCAGCGCGATTGACCGCAACAATCCGGAAATCGAAGCGGCCTTGAAATGGCGCATTCCGGTGGTACCGCGCGCCGAGATGCTCGGCGAGCTGATGCGTTTTCGTCACGCCATCGCCGTGGCCGGTACGCACGGCAAGACAACGACCACGAGTCTTGTCGCGAGCGTGCTCGCCGAGGGCGGCGAAGACCCGACGTTTGTGATCGGCGGTCGCCTGAACAGCGCTGGAAGCAATGCGCGCCTTGGCACGGGCAAATATCTGGTTGCCGAGGCCGATGAGAGCGACGCCTCGTTTTTCCATCTTCAGCCCATGATCGCCATTATCACGAATATCGATGCCGACCATCTTGCGACCTACGACGGCGATTTCGAACGGCTGAAGCAGGCGTTCGTTGAGTTTACGCACAACCTGCCGTTCTACGGTCTGGTGGTGGCGTGCATCGATGATCCCGTGGTGCGCGAGGTGATTCCATCACTGACGCGCTCCATCGTGACCTACGGCTGCAGCGAAGATGCCGACGTGCGCGCACACGGCTACGAGCGTGACGGCGCGGTCACGCGCTTTGTAGTGGAGGGAGTCGGTGCCCAGCCGCTGACCATCACGCTGAACCTGCCGGGTCGTCACAACATGCTCAACGCGCTGGCGGCCATTGCGGTGGCGCGCGAACTCGACGTGCCCGACGAGTCGGTGCAAAAGGCGCTAGCCGAGTTTACCGGCGTGGGGCGTCGTTTCGATATTCATGGCGAGATTCAGACGGCCGCCGGCAAAGTACTGATGGTGGACGATTACGGTCATCACCCCACAGAAATCGCCGCGACAATTGCGGCCGCGCGCGACGGCTGGCCGGAACGTCGCCTTGTGGTGATGTTCCAGCCCCACCGCTACACGCGTACCCGCGACCTGATCGATGACTTTGCCCGCGTTCTGTCGCACGCCGATGTCGTCGTACTGACCGAGGTTTACTCAGCGGGCGAGACGCCAATTGCTGGCGCCGACGGGCGCGCACTGGCCCGGGCAATCCGCACACGCGGTCAGGTCGAGCCGGTGTTTGTGGAGGACATCGACAACGCGCCCAACGTGCTGCGCGGGCTGGTACAGGACAATGATCTGTTGCTGACGCTAGGCGCCGGTAGCGTAGGGGCCTTCGCGGCCGCACTCCCCTCGCGTCTGGGCGTGTCGCAGGTTTCGGGGGAGAGCGCATGATGGCGGCCTCGACGTTTAGCGCGCCGCGCGGCGATTTGCGTCATGACGAACCCATGCGTCGTCACACGTCGTGGCGCGTGGGCGGGCCCGCGGATACCTATTTCAAGCCCGCCGATCGTGAAGACCTGTGCGAGTTTGTGGCGCAGTGCCCGAACATTGCCGACTCACTGTGGGTGGGTCTTGGCAGCAACCTGCTGGTGCGCGATGGCGGCTATCGCGGTGTGGTGATCGCGTCGCATCGTGCGCTGTCGACCATCGAACGTACCGATACGCGAGTGGTCAAAGCCGAGGCCGGCGTCGCCTGCGCGAAAGTGGCCAAACGTTGCGCGGCCTGGGGTATCGGTCCCGCCGAATTTTTTGCGGGCATTCCTGGCACGATCGGCGGCGCGCTGGCCATGAATGCCGGTGCCTACGGCGGTGAGACCTGGCGCTACGTGCAAGAGGTGGAAACCATGGATGCGCGCGGCGTTGTACGCGTACGTCAGGCCGCTGAGTTTGAAGTCGCCTACCGCCACGTTGTGCGCCCTGGCGGCGAGTGGTTTTTGTCGGCCACGTTTGCGTTTGAGCAAGATGGGCAAACCAGCGCGGACGCGATTCGTGAGTTGCTGGTCAAGCGCAAGGCCAGCCAGCCGATCGGTCTGCCCAGCTGCGGGTCGGTGTTTCGCAATCCGCCGGGGGATCATGCTGCGCGCCTGATTGAGGCGGCCGGTCTCAAGGGTCTTAACGTCGGCGGCGCCCAGGTGTCGCCGATGCACGCCAATTTCATCATCAACACCGGAGAGGCCAGCGCCTCTGATATCGAAGCATTGCTGCTGTTGGTGCGTGCAGAAGTGGCGCGGCGCTTTGAGGTGGATCTGATTGCCGAGGTAAAAATTGTGGGGGACTTCCAATGAACTTGCCTGCACCGGCAATTACCGATGCGGCCGTTTTCGGCAAGGTGGCCGTACTGCTTGGCGGTTGGTCGGCCGAGCGTGAGATCTCACTGCGCTCAGGTGCAGCCGTGTTAAAGGCGCTGCGCAATCGCGGCGTTGATGCGCACGCCGTAGATCCCAAAGATGGATTTCAGGACACGCTGTTGAACGGCGGCTTTGATCGCGCGTGGATCGCGCTGCATGGCCGCGGCGGTGA
>CAZXCL010000009.1:44031-55712 GCA_964639265.1 uncultured Gammaproteobacteria bacterium
GGTCCGGAATTCACCGCGTCTGTTCTGGGTGACACGGTGCTGCCGCTGATTCGCATCGAAACCGAGCGCACGTTTTATGACTACGACGCGAAGTACGTGTCGGGCGATACCACCTATCACTGCCCGAGTGGCCTTGATGCCGCACGTGAAACCGAGTTCTCCGCCGCGGTGCTGGCCGCGTTCAACGCGGTGGGCGCGCGTGGCTGGGGACGCGTCGACTTTATGCTCGGCGCCGACGGCGAGCCGCTATTTCTTGAAATCAACACGCTGCCCGGCATGACCGAAACGTCACTGGTGCCGCGGGCCGCCGCTCAGGTTGGCTGCGATTTCGATGAGCTCACCTGGCGCATTCTTGAAACCAGTTTCGTTGGTGAGGGGCGCTGAACAAGATGGCACTGTTCTCACGCAAGAAAACCAATCGGGTCAAGCCCGCGCGCAAGAAGAAGGCCAGCAAGAAGCCGGCGGTCAGGAAGATCGCGTGGAAGATGCCCGACTTTCATCCATTGCTGCGGCTGCTCAAAGGCGCCGTGGTGGTTGGCGCGGTCGCCTTCGCCGGTGTGATCAGCTGGCGCGTGCTCGATCGGCCGGTGAAGGAGATCGAGATTACCGGCCCGTGGCTTCGGGTAAGCCCGATGCAGGTTGAAGGTTATGTGCGCAGCAGTCTGGGCGGCGGCGTTTTGTCGGGTGATCTGGAAGGCGTGCGCGCTTCGCTTGAGGCGCTGGACTGGGTCGATACCGTGCGGATTCGTCGCGGCTGGCCGACCCGTTTGTCGGTGGAGCTCACTGAGCAGGTGCCGGCGGCCCGCTGGGGGGAAACCGGCTTGCTCAACACGCGAGGCGAACTCTTTGTCAGCAATGCGCGCCACATACCCGCCGAGCTGCCGGTGCTGCGCGGTCCGGATGGCGCTCAGTGGCAGGTCGCGCAGCGCTACCTCGCCCTGCGCACGCCGCTGTTGGAGGAGGGCCTGCAATTGCTGGGCGTCACATTGAACGAACGCGGCAGCTGGAAGCTGACGCTGGCACACGGTGTTGAAGTGCGCCTCGGGGCGAACGCCATTGACGATCGCATTGATCGGCTGATTGGTGTCGTGACGCCGATCATCGCTGGCCGCGGTGACGCAGTGGACTACGTCGATCTGCGCTACAGCAACGGCTTTGCCATCGGCTGGCACGAACAGACCAGACAACCGGAGCCTGACTCCGAACAGGACGAGCCAGCGGTGCTCGCCGAATTGGACAACGCACAGGACTAACGTTTTGCGTCATGCCTAAAACACGAGAAAAAAACTTGATCGTCGGTCTCGATATTGGCACCTCCAAGGTGGTGGCGATTGTCGGGGAGATTTCCGAGCTGGGTGATCTGCAGGTCATCGGTATCGGCACGCACCCATCACGCGGTTTGAAAAAAGGCGTGGTCGTGAACATTGAATCGACTGTGCAGTCGATTCAGCGCGCCGTGGAGGAGGCCGAGCTCATGGCTGGCTGCGAAATCCACAGCGTGTACGCCGGCATTGCCGGATCGCACGTACGCAGTCTCAATTCGCACGGCATCGTCGCGATTCGCGACAAGGAAGTAACAGCCGGCGATGTGGATCGGGTGATCGATGCGGCCAAGGCCGTCGCGATTCCGGCCGACCAGAAAACGCTGCACGTGCTGCCGCAGGAATTCATCATCGATCACCAGGAAGGCATCAAGGAGCCGATCGGTATGTCCGGCGTGCGACTTGAGGCAAAGGTGCACATGGTCACGGGTGCCGAAAGCGCGGCGCAAAACATAATCAAGTGCGTACAGCGCTGCGGCTTGAGCGTCGATGATGTCGTGCTCGAGCAGCTTGCCTCCAGCCACGCGGTGCTCACCGACGATGAAAAAGAACTCGGGGTTTGTCTGGTTGATATCGGCGGCGGCACCACGGACATCGCGGTGTTTTCCGGTGGCGCGATTCAGCATACGGCCGTGATTCCGATCGCTGGCGATCAGGTCACCAATGACATCGCCGTGTCGATGCGCACGCCCAAGCAGTACGCCGAAGAGATCAAGATGAAGTACGCCTGCGCCTTGTCGCAGTTAGCGAACGCCGACGAGACTATTGAAGTGCCGAGCGTGGGTGATCGACCGCCGCGACGGCTTGCCAGACAGACGCTGGCCGAGATCGTCGAGCCACGCTACGAGGAACTGTTCAGTCTGATTCGTGAGGAGCTGCGGCGTAGCGGCTTCGAGGAAATGATTGCAGCTGGTGTCGTTATCACCGGCGGCACGTCAAAAATGGAGGGCGCGGTGGAGCTGGCGGAAGAAGTGTTTCACATGCCGGTGCGCCTTGGTGTTCCGCAACACGTCGAAGGCCTTGCCGACGTGGTTCGCAACCCGATTCACGCCACCGGCGTCGGGCTACTACTTTACGGCCGGGAAAATCATGAGGCCCGACATCCCGAGGGCGGCGTCAGTGGCGTCCGGGATATCTGGGAGCGCATGAAATCCTGGTTCAAGGGCAACTTTTGAAAATAAGAATTTCTTTGTTTTTGTGTTTTAGAACTGTGAAGGAGAGATCACATGTTTGAATTGATGGACTCGTACAGCCAGAACGCTGTCATTCGCGTGCTCGGCGTGGGCGGCGGCGGCGGCAACGCCGTGGCGCACATGGTCAAGTCGGGTATCGACGGTGTGGATTTTGTCTGCGCCAACACCGACGCGCAGGCGCTCAAAAACGCCAAAGTCAAAACCGGTTTGCAGATCGGCTGCAACATCACGCGCGGTCTTGGCGCGGGTGCCAATCCCGATGTCGGTCGTCAGGCGGCGATGGAAGATCGTGATCGTATTCTCGAGGTGATTGAGGGCAGCGACATGTTGTTTATCACCGCCGGTATGGGCGGCGGCACGGGCACGGGGGCCGCGCCGGTCGTGGCGCAGGTGGCCAAGGAGCTCGGTATTCTGACCGTGGCCGTGGTGACCAAGCCGTTCGCGATGGAAGGCAACAAGCGCATGAAAATTGCCGATGAGGGTATTGCCGAGTTGTCCAAATACTGCGATTCGCTGATCACCATCCCGAATCAGAAACTGCTGACGGTGCTTGGCAGTGACACCTCGCTGCTTGAGGCATTCAAGGCCGCTAACGATGTATTGCAGGGGGCGGTGCAAGGTATCGCCGAACTGATTACGCGTCCCGGTCTGATCAACGTTGACTTTGCCGATGTGCGAACGGTCATGGCGGAGATGGGTATGGCGATGATGGGCTCGGGTGCTGCCAGCGGCCCGGATCGCGCGCGCGAGGCGGCGGAGGCGGCTGTGTCCAGTCCGCTGCTTGAAGACATTAATCTGTCGGGCGCCAACGGTATTCTCGTCAATGTGACGGCGAGCTCAAGCCTCGGCATCGGCGAGTTCGACGAGGTGGGCAACACGGTCAAGGCGTTTGCCTCGGACGAGGCGACGGTTGTGCTTGGCACGGTTATCGATGAAGAGATGGGCGATGAGATCCGTGTGACGGTGGTCGCGACGGGACTCGGCGGACACCGTCTGCAGATCGTCAAGCCGCCGGCAAGCGCAACGGTAACATCGGAGCCGATTGCCGACGCCGCGCCAGCCCGTCGTCCCATGCGTCAGTTTGATGGCGAGATTGACTATCAGGAGCTCGAAGCGCCTGCACACCGTCGTGTCCAGCAGCCGATGGCGGTCAATGCGCCGCTGGTGCCGCTGCCGGATGCTGATGAAATGGCCGATGTTCCAGCCTTTTTACGCAAACAGGCCGACTAGCTGCTGGTGCCCTCGCGGCCTGTGGTCGCGGGGGCAAGCCTGGTTTGGCATAAACCGCATTACAAATCAGTGGCTTGCGTGGAGTTTGACGATTGTGTTAAGGTCTCGCCCGCGAAGCGGGTTGAACCTGTTGCGCGCCAAACCACCAAACAGAGTGATGTGACCCTGGCTTCGGCCGGCTGACCCCCGGTTCTGGTTCACTTTCCTCAATGCGGCAGGACGCCGCCCAATAGTTGAGACAACTTGATGCTTCAGCAACGAACGTTAAAGAACACGATTCGTGCCACGGGCGTGGGCCTGCACACCGGCAAAAAGGTCTTCATGACCCTGCGACCGGCCGTCGTCGATACGGGGATTGTGTTCCGTCGCGTTGATCTGGACCAGCCCGTCGATCTGCCGGCGCGCGCGACAAGCGTGGGTGACACGCAGCTCGGAACCACGCTTGTTGAAGGCGACGTGCGCGTTTCCACCGTCGAGCATCTGCTGTCGGCGTTTGCCGGACTTGGCATCGACAATGCTTATGTGGATTTGAGCGCGCCGGAAGTGCCGATCATGGACGGCAGTGCCGGACCGTTCGTGTTTCTTCTTCAGTCCGCAGGCGTCGAGCACCAGAATGCGCCCAAGCGTTTTTTACGGGTCGTGAAGCCTGTTCGGGTTGAAGACGGTGACAAATGGGCCGAGTTTGTGCCCCACGACGGCTTCCGCGTGAATTTCTCGATCGAGTTTGATCATCCTATTTTCAAGCGCCATCATCAGAACGGCAGCATCGATTTCTCAACCACGGCTTATCTCAAGGAAATCAGCCGCGCGCGCACCTTTGGCTTCATGCGTGATATCGAAGCGCTGCGCAAAAAGAACCTGACGCTCGGCGGTTCCATGGACAACGCCATCGTTCTGGACGAGTTTCGTGTGCTCAACGAAGACGGCCTGCGCTATGAAGATGAGTTTGTGAAGCACAAGATGCTGGACGCCATTGGCGACCTGTATTTGCTTGGACATAGTCTAATTGGCGAGTTCAACGGCTTTAAGTCGGGGCATGATCTCAACAATCGTCTGTCGCGCGCGCTGCTGGCGGACGAATCTTCCTTTGAGGTCGTAACCTTTGACGACGTGGCCACTGCACCGGTATCTTACGTCGGGTCCGCAGCAATCAGCTGATCAGGCTGGTGGCTCCCAACGTCTTTTTCACTTAAGTTTTGGGGCAAACCGGACGATAAATTAACCATAAGGACCGGTTTTTGCCGGGTCTTGGGGCTCAGGACGTACCCTGACCTCGGCCCGATTAAGTGAGGAATTGTGAATTGCAGCCATGACTTTGAGCGCATCGCTTGTGTAGAATCGCATGCGCGCTGCCCAAACGGCATGGTCGGCAACCAGGATCAGACGGTCATTCTCGACCTCGGCGCTGACGAGGTGGGGTTTGATGTCGTTGGGAAAAGCACCGCGTAGTGTGTCGGCGAGCGCCTCGCGCTCACGACCAAGACGCGTCAAATCGGCGAGCTTTGTGCGCTTGCGTTGGATCAGGTCGCCCAGGGCGACGGGTTTGCGGGTAGCCACGGTCGATTTGCCACTACATATATGTGATTGATTGCAGATTATATGAACATCATTGTCTTCACCAAGCATCGCGGCTCATCGCGCCAGTTTGATTTGAAACAGCCGGCGACGCTCGCGGGCTTTGTGGGCGCCTGCGTTGCTCTGGTCGGTGTGTTATTCACCACCGGGTATCTGGTCGCCGCGCGCCAGCATCATGTGGATCCGGATCAGCGTTTGATCGAGCTGCAGGCCACCATCGACAGCCAACGCCGGGAAATCGACAACACACGGTTGAAAGCGCAGGAAAATCTGGAGGCGCTCGCGGTCCGCGTGGGTCGCATGCAGGCCCACGTAATTCGGCTCGACGCGCTGGGCAAACGCCTGACCAGTATGGCCAATCTCTCGGATGGCGAATTCGATTTTGATACCTCGCCGCCGCGTGGTGGTCCTGAGCTCACGCTCGATCGCGCGCCCGTGGAGAGTGACGATTTCCTGAGCGGCCTCGATAACCTGATTGTGTCGCTCGATGATCGTGAGCAGCAGCTTGGCGTACTCGAGAGTCTTCTGCTCAATCGCAATCTGGACAAGAAAGTGCATCCGGCCGGACGCCCGATCAAGGCCGGCTGGATCAGCTCGTTTTATGGCACGCGTCGCGATCCGTTCACCGGCAAGCACGCGCGTCACGATGGCGTTGACTTTGCCGGACGCGAAGGCGCACCAATCGTGGCGGTTGGCGCCGGCGTCGTGAGCTGGTCTGCCGATCGCTACGGCTACGGCAACATGGTTGAGGTGAACCACGGCAATGGTTATGTCACGCGCTATGCGCACAACAAAGCCAATCTCGTCGCCGTCGGCGACAAGGTCGAGAAAGGTCAGGCCATCGCGTTGATGGGCTCCACCGGCCGCGCCACGGGCCCGAATCTCCATTTTGAAGTGATTCGCAATGGCCGCACTGTCGATCCGCTGGATTACATCAAAGCGCAGGTGGATTGACGATAACGCGTTGAATTATCAAGGGTTCACGGTGTAAGCACCGGGGCCCGAAAACAAAAGGGGTCGCATCCTTCCAGAGGCGGCCCTTTTTTGTGCCGGGCGGCGCTATACTGTGCCGCTATTTTATTCCCGAGCCGGGTTTTATTCGGCGCAAACGGCACTATTTACGCTGCTTGCGCTCCTAATAACCACGCTCGAACGGCCCTCGAGAAGAGCCATCACAACGGGACACTATTTTCGTGGCAAAAATTCTGTCAGCCCTGTTCGGCAGTCGCAACAAACGACTGCTCAAGCAATACGGCAAGGTGGTCAAAAAGACCAACGCGCTCGAAGAACAATTCAAAGCGCTTAGCGACGACGAACTGCGCGGCAAGACCGCCGAGTTTCGCGAGCGTCTGGGCAACGGAGAGTCGCTCGATGACATGATGCCCGAGGCCTTCGCCGCGGTGCGCGAGGCGGCCTGGCGCGTGGTTCAAATGCGTCACTTCGACGTCCAGCTGATTGGTGGCCTGACGCTGCACAGCAACCAGATCGCTGAAATGCGGACCGGTGAGGGTAAGACGCTCATGGCCACACTGCCAGTGTACGTGAATGCGCTGCTCGAGCGCGGCGTGCACGTTGTGACCGTCAACGAATATCTCGCCGCGCGTGATGCCGAATGGATGCGTCCCGTGTACGAGTTTCTGGGACTGACCGTTGGCGTGATCCGCAGCAACCAGGATCATCAGGACAAGCGCGCGGCGTATCGTTGCGATGTGACCTACGGCACCAACAATGAATTTGGCTTCGACTACCTGCGCGACAATCTGGCCCGTTCGATGGAAGAAAAAGTGCAGCGCGAGCTGGCTTTTGCCATCGTTGACGAGGTCGACTCGATCCTGATTGATGAAGCACGTACGCCACTGATCATCTCCGGGCCGTCGGACGAAAATCCCGAGAAATACGCCCAGATCAATGCGCTTGTGCCCAAGCTCAACGTGCAGACGGAAGAGGACGGGCCCGGCGACTACTCGCTGGATGAAAAGGCCAAGCAGGTGCATCTGACCGAGGAAGGGCAGGAGCGCGCCGAAGAGCTTATGGCCAGCGCGGGACTCATTGAAGAAGGCGACAGCCTGTTCAACGCCAACAACATCGGGCTGATGCATTACCTCAATGCCGGTCTGCGCGCGCATGCGCTGTTCAAGCGTGATGTCGACTATGTGATTCAGGACGGTGAGATTGTCATTGTCGATGAGTTTACCGGCCGTACGATGCCGGGTCGGCGCTGGTCGGATGGTCTGCATCAGGCGATTGAGGCCAAGGAAAAGGTCAACATCAAGCAGGAAAGCCAGACCTTCGCCTCGATCACGTTTCAGAATTACTTCCGCATGTACGACAAGCTCGGTGGCATGACCGGTACGGCAGACACCGAAGCCTATGAATTCCAGCAGATTTACGGTCTGGAGGTGGTGGTCATTCCAACGCACCGTCCAATGGTGCGCGACGATCAGACCGACCTTGTCTACCTCACAGCGAAAGACAAGTTCGAGGCAATCGTCGAGGACATTCGGGACTGTGTTGAGCGCGGTCAGCCGGCGCTCGTCGGTACAACCTCCATCGAAACGTCGGAGGGTCTGGCCAAGCTGCTGAGCAAAGAGAAAATCAAGCACGAAGTGCTCAACGCCAAGCAGCACGAACGCGAAGCCGAGATTGTGGCGCAGGCAGGGCGACCCGGTGCGATTACAATTGCCACCAACATGGCCGGTCGCGGCACCGACATTGTGCTTGGCGGCAACCTCGAATCCGAGCTGGAAAAACTCGGCGATGCGGACGAGGAGAAGATCGAGGCGGTCAAGACCGAGTGGAAGGCACGACATGAGGCTGTGCTTGAGGCCGGCGGTTTGCACATCATCGGCACTGAGCGCCACGATTCGCGGCGCATCGACAACCAGCTGCGCGGTCGCTCGGGTCGCCAGGGTGATCCGGGTTCGAGTCGCTTCTATCTGTCGATGGAAGACAATCTGATGCGTATTTTCGGCGACCCTGAGAACATCAAGCGCATGTTGAGCCGCGTTGGCATGCGCGAGGGCGAGGCGATCGAGAGCAACATGCTCGGCAAGCAGATTGAACGTGCGCAGCGCAAAGTCGAAACCATGAACTTTGACGCGCGTAAAAACCTCCTTGAATACGATGATGTCGCCAACGACCAGCGCAAGGTGATCTACCAGCAGCGCGATGAGTTGCTCGCCAGCGACGACATGGCCGATTCAATCGTCGGCATTCGCGACGAGGTGATCCGTGACATGGTGGCCGAGTACATGCCCGAGGGCAGCGTCGAGGAACAGTGGAACGTTGCCGAGCTCGAACGCGCGCTTGAGGGCGAGCTTGGAGTTGAATGCGCCGTGCAGGAATGGCTCGAGTCTGACTCAGGTCTTAAGGGCGACGGCATCGCCACCCGTGTCATCGACATGCTCGAGAGCGCGTACGATGAGAAAGTGGAGCGCTACGGCGCGCCGCTGATGCGTCAGCTTGAAAAGGCCGTCATGATTCAACAGCTCGATTCGCACTGGAAAGAGCATCTGGCGGCACTGGATTTTCTGCGCCAGGGTATTCATCTGCGCGGTTACGCGCAGAAAAACCCGAAGCAGGAATACAAACGCGAGTCGTTCGATATGTTTGGCGACATGCTGGATCGCTTCAAACGCGATACGGTTGTTATGCTCTCGCGCGTTCAGATCCGCGAGCGTGAAGACGTTGACGCCATGGCACCAACGCAGGCACCGCCGACCAAGCTCAATTTCAATCATGACGACGCCCCTGCGCCACCACCGCCACCTGCGGCGGCTGCCGGTGCGCCGCCTGCTGCGGCCGCGTCCAACCAGCCTGCGACACCGTTCAAGCGCGGTGAGCGCAAGGTGGGTCGCAACGAGCCGTGTCCCTGCGGTTCGGGTCGCAAGTACAAGCAGTGCCACGGGAAGCTGACCTGAAACTGATTGACGTGGTCGTCGGTGTGATCACCGACGATCAGGATCGCGTTCTTATTCAGCAACGCACCGACGGCCCGTTCGCCGGACAGTGGGAATTCCCGGGCGGCAAACGCGAAGCGGGTGAGTCGTATTTCGACGCTCTTGTGCGTGAACTGCGCGAGGAGAACGGCATTGATGTGCGACGTTCGTCGCCACTGATTCACATCACACATCGCTATCCCGACCGCGCCGTGTCGTTGAACACCTTTTTCATTGATCGCTACGACGGCACGCCGGGTGGAGTGGAAGGTCAGGCGGTGCGCTGGGTGTCTCGTCGCGCCTTGTTTGATGCCGACCTGCTGGCGGCTGATCGCCCGTTGACCGTCGCCATCAATTTGCCGCACGAGTATCTGATTACACCGCCGCTCTCGCGGAATCCGGATACGAAGAGTTTTATTGACTCGCTCGATCGCGCGCTCGCGCGTGGCGTGCGGCTGGTGTGTTTGCGCGCGCCGGCGCTATCGGCCGACGCGTACGAGCGCCTCGCACGGCTTGTTGCCGCTTGCTGCGCCCGCTCCCGTGCCAGGTTATTGCTTCACGGTGACGCGCAGCGCGTGACTCTCGTTCGCGAACTGGGTGCAGCGGGACTGCACCTCGGTAACGGGTCGGCGCAGGACCTGCGTGCGCGCCCCGTGGATGCCGATGTTTTGCTGGCTATGACCGCACGCTCAGCGCGGGATATCGATCTTGCGCACGCTATCGGTGCTGACTTCGCCACGCTGGACTGGCCGGGGTTTACCGATTCGGTCACCGAAGCGCTGCTACCTGTTTACGCCATGGGCGGAATGCGGCGTGCTGATATCGGACAGGTCCGCGCACAAGGCGGGCAAGGCATCGCGGCAACGCGCGCGCTGTGGAATGTCTGACTCTCGGTCAGTCCTAGTCCGTTCGCGCCCCGATATCCTCACCGCCTCGGCCCGCACCGACAATTGCCGGGTTTTGCGGACGATAGTCGCCGCCTTGCGGGTCGGCAAACGCCGGGTCCTGGCGCAGTGTTTGCGTGTCGGGATCCGCGGTCAGGGCGTCTTGCGTGGCCACTGACCACGCTTCGCGCCACGCGTCGAGCCCGACAAAACGCTGCGCGTCGGGTCCGCCCAGATCCAGCGTCCAGTTCATTGCTGCATCGTTCCAGATCAGGTTGTTGTCGCTGTAGCTGACCTGGTTAGTGATCGATGCATCGCGAGGCGACTGAAGAACCAGTACGTCCGACTGGGTGTTGGCGAAAATATTGTTGAACGACTCGAAACCAAGCAGACCCGACAACAGCAGTGCGGCATTGCTCGTGTCTGCGACAGTGTTGTTGCGGAAGGTGACGCCCGTCGACTGCGTGCCGCTTCGATCGACGTTGGCGTGCAACGCTTCGCCGGCCCCGAGTACCAGGTTATCGACGATATCCAGCGTATCGATGTTGCCACCGCTCGCGACGTCGGTGCTCAGGTAGATACCGGCATCGACGTCTTCCATGCGATTTTTCTGCACCACGGTGTCCCGCAGCAGTTTGCCCGCGCTGCGCAGCACCACGCCTGCCTGCGTATCGCGAATCGTGTTGCGCTCGACGACGACACTTGTGGTTTCGGCCTGCGCGAGCACGATGTCTGTGCGCGGACCTTCCTCACGATAAATGTCGTGCAGCTGATTTGCGCGCACAAAAGACTGTCCGCTGTTGGCCAGCCTGATGCCCGCGACAGCGTCGTAGCCATGGATGTGGTGGACGTGCGTCGATTCGATGCGAATGTCCGTCGTCGCGCAGCCGTCAAGCGAAGTAGTGATGCCGGCGTCGTTGGCGTTTCGTATCTCGAGATTGCGCACAATGACATGGCTGGTGCAGTTGAGCAGCAAGCCTACGACCGGCGTGCTGGCCGCGGCTGAACGTCCCTGATCAATCACCGGTTGAGGCTGACCGCCGATGATGGTGATCGGGGCTTCGGATGTTCCGCTGGCCGCCAGTGCAAACCCCGCGAGCCCGGTGCCGTCGATGGCAGCGTCGCTGTGGTAAGGCGTATCGCTTGGCTGAATCAGAAGTGTGTCGCCCGGCTCGAGTTCGTCGAGGCCGCGCTGCAACGTCAGAAACGGCAGCGTCGTGCCGTCGTTGTCGTCCGATGCGTCGGGATGATCGGGATCAACGACCATCACGCGCGGTCCGTCTACGGGGTCGACCGGGTCAGGATCTGCGGGATCGACGGGCGCCGGGTTTGTGATTGGATTGATGGCGCCAATCGGGCCGCCCGGACTAGGCGGCAGCGCGACGACACCCGGATCAACGGGCGTCACGCCAACGACCGGGCCCGAGCCTGGCCCAGGCTCGGGATCCGGGTCCGGATCAGGATCTGGGTCCGGATCGGGATCGGGGTCTGGATCCGGGTCTGGATCCGGGTCGGGATCTGGATCAGGACCGCTGATCG
>CAZXCL010000009.1:55812-62499 GCA_964639265.1 uncultured Gammaproteobacteria bacterium
GGGTCTGGATCCGGGTCTGGATCCGGGTCGGGATCTGGATCAGGACCGCTGATCGGATCGATCGCCGCCTGCTCGCCGCCGGTGACGGAGCTGCCACACGAGGCCAGCGTCAGCAGCATACACGACGCCAGTATCCAGACAAATGCGCGCTGGATAAGGCGTGAGCCGGTGATTTGCGGGGTCGTATTCAAAGATCGAGTTCCAGAGGTTGCAGCGCAAGAATGTAATGTTGTAACGTTACCTCAGCTCGGGACATAACGTCCAGAGTCTTTTGAGGCCATTGTCGTCGAGAAGACCATCAGTGCGACGCGCAGAGCCTGTCAGAAAAATCATATTTATCGGGAGAATACAGCAATGTCGAGCAGGGACATGATGAAGGTAAAAGGATGGCTCGCCGCCATCGCGCTGATGTCAGCCGGGAGCGCCATGGCGCAGCACCAGGACGTCGAAGTCAGCGTGGAGAACGGTTCGCTGGTCATCGAGAACGGTTTGCAGATGCTCAATGGTGGCATTCTGTTTGAGGCTGAGTTTGGCGAGTTTGGCGAGCCGTTCGGCACCGATGACCCGGGGTTTGAAGTCGATGACGGTATCTTCCAGGCGGGCGAGATTCTCGCCTATCAGACGCTTGGCAATCTCCGGATGTGGGATGGCAATGCATGGGTGGACGCGATTGACAGCCCCATTCAGATCGCTGCCACGGACGTGCTGGGCAACCAGACCGTGTGGGATGGCGCCGGTACGTTTGGCATGGGTTTGATTGACGCCGCCGACGACGAGGGTGGCATTCACAGCCACATCGAGTTCGAAATCCAGGACAGCAACGGCGGTACGCCGATGCCGGGCGCTTTCATGATTGAGCTGGCGCTGTTTGGTATGGCGGCGGATCAGATGACGGAAGTCTATGGCGCGACCGGTTCCATGTTCGTGGCCTTCAACTTCGGTCTTGATGAAGATGTTTTCGAGATGGCCGTTGACGCCGCGCTGGTGCCGATTCCGGGTGCTGCGATCTTCATGCTGTCCGGTCTGCTGTCGATGTTCGGCTTGAGCCGACGCAAGGCCGCTTGACCACGATCTCAAAGCGAGAGCTCCACTTGCCCAGGCCTGTACAACGTCGCTGGCACACACCGGCGTTGGCGGGCCTGGGTCTTTTTGTGTGCTCCATCTTTCTTCCCGGTGCGTTCGCTCAGAGCGCGCCGGATGTTGAGGAACTCGAAGTCATCGGGCAACGCGAAGCGACGCCCAAGGCGGTCGGGCAGGCCACCGGGGAGCTCAGCGGCGATGAGCTGAGAATGAAGCTCAGCAGCACGCTGGGCGAGACCATTGCCAGCGAGCCGGGCGTGCACAACGCGTCGTTCGGCCCTGGGGTTGGTTTGCCGGTGTTGCGCGGTCTGTCCGGTATTCGCGTTCGCGCGAGCGAGGGCGGTATTGGCGCGTGGGATGCCTCGGCCATGAGCCCGGATCATGCCAGCACCATCGAAGCTGTGCTGGCGGATCGCATTGAAATTGTGCGTGGCCCGGCCACGCTTAGAAACGGCAGTGGCGCGATTGGTGGTGTGGTCAATGTCGTCACCAACCGCATTCACGAGACACCGTTTGAAGAGCAGGCGCTGGCGAGCTTCGAAACCCGCTACGAAACGCTCAACCACAATCAGCGAACGGCGGCGGGGAAGCTGGACCTCAAGATGTCCAATTTTGTTTTCCACGTTGATGGATTTGCGCGCGATCAGGCTGACGTACAGATACCCGGCGTGGCCATCGATGAAACGGCGGTCGCCGAACAGTTTTTCTTCGACGCGGGTCAGGACAACACGACGGGCTTCATTTCCAACACCGATGCGCGTTCCACCGGTGGCGCGGCAGGCGTGACGTATGTGACCGAACGCGGTTACGTTGGCGTTGCCATCAGTGATCTGAACAATGCCTATGGCATCCCGCCCGGCGCGCACACGGAGCCGGACGATTCTCACGATCACGGCACCGACGGCGGTGGGATCGAAGGCTCACCGGATATCCGCATCGATCTGGATCAAACCCGCATGGATTTGCGAGCCGGTCTTTCTTTGCACCGCGGCCCGCTGCAGTCACTCGCGCTTCAGGTTGGTGACATCGACTACGAACATTTTGAAGCTGAAGGCACGTTTGTAGGGAATCTCTTTCAGAGTGATACGACCGAAGGGCGCCTCACACTCGAACACAAGCCGCTGAGTGAGAATCACAGCGGAGAGGTCGGCGTCCACTATGTTGACCGCTATTTCGCCGCCGTCGGGCTGGAGAGTTTCGTCCCGCCCAGCGACACCGAATCGGTGGGCGTCTTTGTTATCGAGCGCTACAACACGGACGCCTGGTCATTTGAGGCGGGGCTTCGAGCGGAGAACGTGCGCGTTGAACAGCTTGAGCCGACAGCACCGCTGCGTCCCACGCTGACGCAATTCATGCACGATCCCATCGAATACAATCTGCACAGCGCATCGGTCGGGGCGCAGTGGAAAGCCAGCGATGCGCACACGTTCAGTCTGCTGGTTGGGCGCTCGGCGCGCGCTCCGGAAGTGCAGGAGCTGATGGCGCTCGGTCCGCATCTGGCCACCCGTTCGTATTCCATCGGCGCGCTGATTCGCGGTGACCAGGGGCTGGAGCCCGAAACCTTTGATACGCTGGATCTTGGCTGGGAGCACACGGGCCGCTTTGGCGACGTCAAAATTGAGGCGTTCTATACGGCCGCCAGCGATTTTGTATACCAGGAAAATACCGGCATCTTCTTTGACCTGGCAGAGCAGTTCTTTCGTTTCAATTGCGCGCGCATCGAAGAGTGCATGCCGGTGTATGAGTACACGCAGGCCGAGGCCACAATGCACGGCCTTGAATGGCAGTGGCGTATGCCGCGCTGGACATCAACGCGCGGTGAGGTAGGTGTCCGGGTGTTCGGTGATTTTGTTCGCGGGCGACTCGACGATGGTGAAGATCTGCCGCGCATGCCGCCGATGCGTGTAGGGGTCGGGGTTGACTGGAGCGCGCGTCGCTGGAGCGGAGACCTGCGTGTCACGCATGTTGACGCGCAGGATCGCCCCGGCCTGAATGAAACTCCCACCGATTCGTATGTCAGCATGGCGGGCAGCCTGAGTTATTCGGTCACGGGAAGCAGCCTCGGAAACTACCTGTTTTTCGTACGTGGCAAGAATCTCCTCGATGAAGAGATTCGCAACGCCGCCTCGTTCCTGCGCAATTTCGCGCCGGAGCCGGGACGTTCCATTGAGGTAGGACTGCGCTTTGACTACTAGGCTGATGCGTAGTGTTTCGCTGGTCTTGTTCCTGGCCGGGTCTGTGGCGACGTCGGCGCAAGTGGCCACGTGCAACGACTTTGGGCACTTCGACGTTTATCTGGATATCGCTGATCGTGGTGAGCAAACGCCGCAGCTGGTCGTTCGTCGGGATAATCCAACGGATCCGAATTTTATTTTCTCTCTAGAAGCGTCCACCCGGTCACTCCTGATCCCGGCGGACTTTGGCGATTTCGGTGGTGGCCCGCACAAAACCGACGACCCGGGCTGGGTCATCAATCCCGGAGATTTTGTGCCCAACGAAGTGCTCTGGTTTCGTGCGCTGGATTCGCTGTCGTTCTACGATCGGGACACGGAGCAGTGGCTGGCCGAGCCCCCCGGCGGTGAACGCGTGCGTTTTTTTGGCGCTGTCCCGCCGGACGTGTTCATCAACGGTGATCCTGAGGAACTCGAGTTCTACCGTCAGGGCACGATCTGGTCAGCTAGCGGGCTGTCCGGACCACGCGAATCAGCCATTGAGCAGGCCGCCACAGACGGTAGCATCCATTCGCATCTTGATTTCTGCGTGGAGGATCCATCCGGAGATTGCTCCGAGCCCGGGGTGGGCGGGACCGGCAACCCATCCGTGGGCGCTTATCTGATCGAGCTGCAGCTGTTTTCAGATGCGGCAAACAGCGATGACTCACCGCGCTACCTCGATGCTCATCCAATCAAGGTGATTCTCAATAACGGTCTGGTAGCCGACGAGTGCAGTTCTGCCATCGAGGCGCTGAACCGCCGAGCCCCCGATTCTCCCGAGCTTCCAACACCTGCATCAGGCGTTCTGATACTTAGCGGCGAATGAGCGCGCGTACAACGCGGGCGCTCTACGCGCTGATGTTTCTGTCGGGCAGCGCGGGACTTGCCTATCAGTCCATCTGGACCAAAACCTTTGCCCTGACGCTGGGCCATGAAATGCCCAGTCTGCTCGGCGTGGTGGCCGCTTTTTTCGCTGGGCTGTCGGCGGGCAGCTGGTCTCTGGGTCGGCGCGTTGGCCGGGCGGCGCGTCCGCACTACTGGTATGCCGGCTGCGAGCTGCTGATCGCACTGGTCGCGATCCTGACGCCGGTACTGCTGCCTGAGGCCAGTCAACTTGCTGGCCGGTTTCTGGGCGTCGCGCCAGCGCCCTGGCTCCATTGGACTATGGCGTTTGTCATACCGTTCGTTGTCCTGCTGCCCGCCACGTTTGCCATGGGCGTGACCGTCCCTGCGATGGAGCAATTTTTGTCACGTTCTTTGCACGGTGGACCTGTAGTGGCGGGCGTGTACGCCGCCAATACGGCCGGCGCTGTGGCCGGCGTTCTGCTCAGCGTCTTCGTGGCCCTGCCGATCCTCGGGCAGACCCGAACACTGTGGGTCTTTGCTGGCGTGAACGTGCTGTGCGCGATCGGCGCTATGCGCTTGCGCGACTCCATGTCCGACTTTCCAGCGCAAACATCAGCCGCGACGCCGGGGCCGATCGACGCGACGCGCATTGCATTCCTGCTTCTTGCAACCGGATTGTTTGGCGTGGGTTACGAGGTGGTGGCTGTGCGCGTTTTGTCGCAGGTGTTCGAGGCGACGCTTTACAGTTTTGCAACCGCTCTGGCCGTGTATCTTGCGGCCAGCAGCGCGGGCGCTGCGCTGGTGCAGCGCTGGCAGATGCGCGTTGATCTGGAGCGCTGGCTCGGACGCTTGTTCCTGTTGCTCTCATTGAGTGTTCTTGCCGGTCTTTGTGTGATGTTTGCGGCCGAGCATCTGTACCGCGCACTGCGACTGGCGCTCGGCGACGGTATGGTCCAGGTCTTTGTTTGCGAAACGTTGTTGGCGATCAGCGTTTTTGCACTGCCAAGCATGTTGATGGGCATGATCTTTGCGCAGTTGGCGCAAATCGAACGCGAGCGAAGCGGGCACATCGGACGCGCGATGGGCATCAATACTCTCGGCGCTGCGCTGGCACCGGCGCTCTTCGGGATAGCCCTGTTGCCTCTGGTCGGTGCGAAGTGGACGCTGGGCATTATTGGCCTTGGCTATCTGGTGCTGAGTAGCGTAGTCGCTGGTTTTGCGCGGCGGCGCGTGCTGGTTGTGACCTGTGCCGTGGTCGCCGTTGTGGCACTTTTGCCCGCGCTGCGCATCATGACGCTGCGCGAGGGCGAGCGGGTGGTTGTTTTCAATGAGGGCGTTCTGGCGAGTACCGCCGTGGTGCAGCGCGGTGAGGCGAAGAACCTGCGCGTGAACAACCGCTACCAGATGGGCGGTACAACAACCGGAGCGCTTTTGTTTCAGCGCCGCCAGGCGCATCTGCCGCTGCTGCTGCATCCGGCACCCGATAACGCGCTGTTTCTGGGTGTCGCCAGCGGTGTGACCGTTGGCACGGCGGCGCAGTATACGCCGATCCGGATCGACGCCGTTGAACTGGTGCCCAACGTGCTCGATCTGTTGGAGCACTTTGCCCCCGCAAACGGTGCGCCTCAGGCGCGCGACAACGTTCGTCTTTTTGCCAGTGATGCGCGGCGCTTTGTGCAGTTTGCCGAAGACCGATATGACGTCATTGTTGCCGACCTTTTTCATCCGGCTCGCGACGGCGCGGGATTGCTGTTTTCGCGTGAACACTATGAGGCAATACGCGAGCGTCTCGCACCCGATGGCGTTTTTTGTCACTGGTTGCCATTTCATCAGCTGGATCTGGACATGGTGCGTTTGATCGTGCGCACGTTTCAGACCGTGTTTCCCGATGCCCATCTTGTGCTTGCCAGCGACATGCTTCGCTTTCCCGCGCTTGGGCTTGTGACAGGGATAGAGCCGAGTGCGATTGCGCCGGGCTATCTCAAGCGCAGAGTGGCCTCGCCCGAACTGCGTTCAGTGTTGCAGCGCGACCTTTTGACCAACGAGCTTCAGTTACTGGCTTCCGTCTTGCTCGACGCCGAGGCTCTGAGCGCGCTGGCAGGCGCAGGTCCGGTCAACACGGATGATTTGCCACGACTTGCCTACGCCGCGCCGCGATTTACCTACGATCGAGGTAGCAAACCCTACGGGCGGCTCATGAGCATTCTTGAGGCGTCCGATCAAAGCGCGGGCAGGATGGCGCGCGCTCATGCTGCCAATGCGGCGTTTGCTGTGCGCTGGCAAAAATTTGTTGACGCGCGCAATGCCTATCTGCGTGGGCTTAAGGCGCATCTTGAACAGGGCGAGGAAGCGGCTATTGCGCAGTATGTCGAGTCCGCGCGCGCAAGCACCGACTTCAACACAAGTTTTTCGCAGCTGTTTGGCATCGCCAGCAAGTGGGCGTCGTCGTCACCCGACAAGGCGTATCAGATAGCCAACGAACTCAATCGATTGCGGCCCGGTATCCAGCCCGTTGAAGAGCTGCTCGAAAGCCTGTCGCGGCCGCCCC
>CAZXCL010000009.1:62509-77032 GCA_964639265.1 uncultured Gammaproteobacteria bacterium
CCCCCCCCGTTGAAGCGCGCCTCCAACCCCGGGCGCGCCGGCCGCCGGCGGCCGGCCGGCGCTGATTGAATCGTCGCCTAGTTGCCGGCTGCAGGACCCGGCGGCTGGAAGAAGAACAGTCTCATCGTTCCCAAATCGATGAAGTTCACCGTGCCGTCGCCGTTGAAGTCGGCGTTCGCGTTGTTGCTGAAAAAGACCTGACGTAGTTGACCAAGATCCACGAAATTGGTGATGTTGTCGTTGTTCAGGTCGGTGTCGCAGGCATTGCCGAAGCCGTCACCGTCGCTGTCGATCTGCAACGCGTTGGCCACTTCCGTGCAGTTATCGACGCTATCGCCAACGCCGTCACCGTCGGAGTCGGTACCGTTGACCAGCGCATCGACGGCGGCGTCAAACTGCGCATCCGGCAGATCCATATTGAACGCGATCTGGATAGGCGGAGAGTTGGCATAGACCTGGGTCGCCTGGTCGGACGCAAGACCGAAAAGAGACAGTTCGATGAGGTACGCACCTGCTGAGGGATCACCGCCGCCGCTGCGTTCGACGGCAAAGTCGATGTGCGTGTGTATGCCACCCGAAGAATCAGCCGCATCGACAAAACCGGTACCGCTCGTTACCCCCGCTGGAGTAAACACGCTCTGGCTGCCAAGCACATCGGTGATCACCACCTGCTCTGATGCGGGCACCGACGTCGTCCAGGCCGCGCCGTCCCAGAATCGAAGCGCCGCGCTGGCCGAGTAGGCCAGGATCTCACCGGGGTTCATTTGCGCGCCGCCCGTGTTGAAGCCGGGATCGTCGGTGCCAAACGGCGTACCTAACTCGCCGAAAGTAGCCGCGAAAACGTGGTCGCCCTCGGGTGAGGTCAGGCCATTGAGAACGCTCACGGCGTTATTGTCGATGCCGACCATAACGTCCTGATGCTGTGCGGAGGCCGTGTTGGCAAAAAACGCGGCGGCAAATAGTAGGGCCAGAAGCGCCCTGATCGGTTTTCCTGATGTAATACTCATGGTTTCTCCCCAGTTTAGACATCAATACTGTGTGGCAAGCTGCCAGCTTTGCATATGTTGCGAAGCAGCACATGCAGCGAATAACGTGCCGCGAACGAACGCGGGAACGAGGCCAAAAAAAGGTTAGAATGTAACGTAAGCAATCCACCAATCCAGAGCGATCATTGGCAACCAAGCACCCATCCATGGCCAAACTGTCGAACGAATGGCGCAACAAAGCCGAAGCACGTTGCGCGGAGCGTGGGGCGCGATTAACGCCCGCACGCCTGGCCGCGTTTGCCGAACTCGTTGCAAGCGACCAACCATTGTCGGCCTACGATCTGGTCGCGCTGCTCGAAAAACGCGAAGACCGCAAAATTGCGCCGCTGACGGTCTACCGGCACCTCGACTTTCTGATGAGCATGGACCTCGTGCATCGCCTCGAATCCAAAAATTCCTACCTGCCGTGTGCAATGGGCGAGCACACCCACGACAGCCAATATCTGGTTTGCTCCGACTGCGGCAAAGTTGAGGAGCTGGGTTCGGACGACATTTCAGATCTCTTGTCCAAACTGGCATCCGATCGAGGTTTCACACCAACGACCTCCATCGTGGAAATCATGGGCCACTGCGCCGAATGCGCAACTCGACAAACCGGTTAGTCATCCCGACTCGCTGAGCTACTGCGTCCTGGCGCTGCGCCTGCGTCGCCTCTCCCTTGATATTGATATGTTATAACGTTTTGCGTCAGAATGCAGCGTCAGCGCGGCGGATAGTTGCGCGCGGGGCGTAAACACAGGGTAGAGGCGGATATGAGCGAGATGGTAAAGATCAGTTCGGTGGCCGATGGTTTGGGAATCGCCGCGTCGGTGGCATGCGCGTTGCACTGCCTGTTGGTGCCCCTGTGGCTCCTCACCGGTGCCGCGTTGCCCGTCTCGATGTTCACCGATGAGTCCTTCCATATGGTGATGGTGCTAATGATTTTACCGGTCGCGATCGTCGCATTCGGTATGGGTTGCCGTCGGCACAAGGACAAATGGGTTCTGGGACTGGGGCTCGTTGGCGTTGCGGGACTGCTGCTGGCGGCGTTTGTCCTGCACGATCTGTTGGGTGAGAGCGGCGAGAGATTCGTGACACTTCTGTCGGCAACGCTTCTGATCGCCGCGCACTATCGCAACTTCACGCTCTGCCGGTCATTCGACGGTTCGCGCGAAACCGCCTGATGGCACCGCGCACTTACATGCTGTCGTAGTCGGGATCGTCGTTCATCGGAGCCGCTTCCTCGCCTGCGATCCGATGGCTTTCGTTGAACCACTCGCCCAGATCGATCAGACGGCAGCGCTTCGAGCAAAACGGCCTGAAAGCGTTGGCGTCGGTCCACGCGACTTTCGTGCGGCAATTCGGGCAGCGCACCGTTGGCGTCGCGTTACTCATATCTCGACAGGCTCAAGGCTCAACAGCAGGTGAGCTGAAACTCGATGTCTTCGGTCGACTGCACGGGCCGTGAACCGACGTCGAGCCAGGTGTGAAAGCGCACCGTAAAACGATGCGGGCTGCCGCTGATTTCCGGATACACGTCGGTGCTCGGTGGCAGACTGACGCGCAAAAGCTGTACGGCCATACCGCGTTCGAGTACGTGCTGAAACATGCCGGCACGGGCAACGTGCGCTGTCGACTGTGCGCTTTCGCGAAGAAGCCACAATACTTTTGAGACACCCTGACGCAACGGCCCGAGCAGTGACAGCCACGAGTTGAAATCCGCGACGCGTCGCTCATAAGAAAGCCCGAGCCAGTGGCGATAGTCGGGCAGGTCGAATTCGCAGGTGCCGCCGGGAATGGCGCTGCGATGGCGCACGGCGTTGAGGAAATCCGACTCTTTGAGCTGCTGCAGAATGTTGCTGCCCGTGGCCTCCAGGCCTTTGAGTATTAACGATATTTCGTCCAAAACTTCGTCAAGGCGCTGGCGATCCACGCCGGGTTGGGCGCGGAACTGGAGGAGTTCGCTGCTGTAGCGCTCCAGCTCCTTGATAACCTCCTGACGCACGTCGCCGCGGGTCAGAATGGCGAGCACGTCGAGCAGCGATGAAATGGCCGCGCGCGATTGCCACGTGGACGAGCCGCGAGCGTGAAACTCGGCCTGATCGAACAGGAAATTCAAACGCAAAAAGGTACGCATCCGCTCGTTGAGCGGCTGCTCATAGGTGACCAGTTGCGTTGCGCTGGAAGATTCGATGAGTTCTGCGGCCGACCGCATTGCCATAACCCGCTAGTCCGTTTCGTCGTCAGTATACGGCAAAATTTTTTGAACAACGAACGCGTAAAAAAGTGTTGCGCTCGGGCCATGTTTTTCAGGCGCCGAGTTTGAGTCACCGATCAGGAATGTGCCAACGCAAAGTTAAGGTAACTACGATGCAATTCGAAAACCGCATCGTTCAACGATTGCGTGTCCGCATTGTTGACGATGACGTCGTCGGCCAGTGCAAGACGCGCTTCGCGCGTCGCCTGCTGCGCGAGGATCTTTTCGGCCTGCGCGCGATCAATGCTGTCGCGTGCCATGACTCTTGAAATCTGGGTTTCCGGCGCGCAGTCGACGACCAGCACCCGGTCCGTTTCGATGCGCCCGCCGGTCTCGGCATAAAGCGGGATTTCGAAGATCTGGTAGGGGCCGCCGCCATCCTTGCTGCGCTGCGACAGCAACGCGCCAATTCGGGGATGCAGAAGTGACTCAAGTTGCTGTTTTTTCGACGAATCGCTGAAAATCAGCTGGCGCATCGCGGCGCGGTCAAGGTGACCATCGGGGCGCAAGACCTGCGCGCCGAACGCATCGGCTACGGCCGCAAGGCCCTCGCTGCCCGGGGCGACCACTTCGCGTGCCAGAACGTCGGTATCAATGACGACTGCGCCAAGCTCGGCAAAGCGCGCGGCAACGGTCGACTTGCCGCTGGCGATACCGCCCGTCAGTGCCACGCGAAACCAGCTCGATGGCGTTGTCTCGGTCATGATTAGTTCAGGCCAGCGACGCCCAGATAGGTGCTGATGATCTGATCGCCGAAAAGCATGGCGATCCAGCCCGCGGCGGCGAGATACGGTCCAAACGGAATGGGCACATTCTTGCCCCGCTTGGTCACCACGATCAGTGCGATACCGACAACGGCACCAACTCCTGCGGACAGCAGGATGATCAGCGGCAGTTTCTGCCAGCCCAGCCACGCGCCGAAAACGGCGAGCAGTTTGAAGTCGCCTTCGCCCATGCCGATCTTTCCGGTCAGCAGTTTGTAGCCGTTGGTCACAAGCCACAGCGACATGTAGCCGGCCACCGCGCCAACGATGGCTGCGGAAGGGCTGATAAACAGGGCGGTCGCGCCGTCATGGGGATGAAAAAGACTCATGATTAGCCCGAGCCAGATCAGCGGCAGGGTAATCGAGTCGGGCAGCAGCTGGGTGTCGATATCGATGGCTGACAGCGCCACCAGCGCGATGGTCAGCATAATGGCCGCCAGCGCCTCGGCGCCGAAACCGAAATGCCAAGCGGTGAACCCACACAGCAGGGCCGTGAGCGCCTCGATAATCGGATAACGCTTTGAGATCGGGGCTTTGCAACCGGCGCACTTGCCGCCCAGAACAAGGTAGCTGACAACCGGGATGTTCTGCATGGCGGTGATCTGATGTCCGCACTGCGGGCATCCCGAACGCGGCACAACCAGATTGTACTTCTCGGGCAGATTCGACAGATCCGGTCCGTCTTCGTTGGCAAGCTCCGCGCACTGCTGTGCCCACTCACGATGCATCATCAGCGGAAGCCGATGGATCACCACGTTGAGAAAGCTGCCGATCAGAAGCGTAAAGGCGACAACCGTGAAGACAAACGCCACCGGCTCTGCGCGTAGCAGATCGAACAGGGCATCCACGAGCGGATCGGCCTAGCTGACGACGGCGCCGAGCTTGAAGATAGGCAGATACATGGCGATCACGAGACCACCAACCAGTACGCCCAGGATCGCCATGATCAGAGGCTCGAGCAGGCTGCTCATGCTGTCGACCATGTTGTCTACCTCTTCTTCGAAGAAGTCCGCGACCTTGCTGGCCATGTCGTCAAGCGAACCCGATTCCTCGCCGATGGCGATCATCTGCACCGCCATATTGGGAAACAGCTCGGTGTCGAGCATGGCGCGTTGCAGACGCTGGCCGGTGGCTACTTCGTCGCGCATCGCGAGTGTTGCGTCTTCGTACACAATGTTGCCGGTTGCGCCGGCCACAGACTCAAGTGCCTCAACCAGCGGCACACCGGCACTGAACATCGTGGCCAGCGTGCGAGAAAAACGTGCGATGGCGGCCTTGTTCAAAATGCCGCCGATGATGGGCAACTTGAGCGAAATGCGATCGAGAATCTCGCGCATCTTGCGACTGCGTTTCTTGAAGTAGAAGAAGGTTGCAAACACCGCGATGATGCCGCCTGCCAGTAACAGACCTTTGGATCGGACGAACAGTGAAATGTCGATCACAAACTGGGTGAACGCGGGCAGATCGGCGCCAAACCCCTGGAACAGACTTTCAAACTGCGGAATCACGAAGATCAGCAGAATGGCGGTCACGATAAAGGCCACAACCATCACAGCCGTGGGATAAAACAGCGCCTTCTTGATCTTCTTCTTGATGGCCTCTGTTTTTTCCTTGTAGGTCGCAATCTTGTCGAGCAGTGTTTCCAGAGCACCGGCTTGTTCACCTGCCGACACGAGGTTGACGAACAGATCGTCAAAATGCAGCGGGTGCTTGGCCAGCGAATCGGCCAGTGACGTACCGCCCTCGACGCTGGCCTTGATGTCCATCACGAGCTTCTGCATCGCGCGGTTTTCGTGGCCGTTGCCGATGATCTCGAAGGCCTGCACGAGCGGTACGCCCGAGGCCATCATGGTGGCGAGCTGACGACTGAAAACGGCGATGTCGCCCGGCGTGACTTTACCGCCGCTGGCGAACAGATCGGACTGTTTGCGAATCTTGACCGGCACGACGCCCTGACGACGCATTTCGCTGCGTACAGCCGTCTCGTTGGCTGCTACCAGCTTGCCTTTAACGCGCTTGCCGCGGCGATCGGTACCTTCCCAAGTGTATGGAAACTGTTTTGCTGTTGCTTCCGCCATGCTGATGCTCTTAGTCGATGGTTACGCGGTTGATTTCGTCGAGTGAGGTAATGCCGTCCTTGACCTTCTGCAGGCCGGCGCGGCGCAAATCCCAGATGCCTTCGTTGTCGGCCTGGTCCGCAATCTGAACGGCGTTGCCGCCTTCCATGATGATGCGACCCATGGCCTCGGACACTGGCATGACCTGATAGATGCCCACACGTCCCTTGTAGCCGTCCGAACACTGGTTGCAGCCCACCGGCTTGTGGATGGCCAGTGACGAGGAGGTCGTGTCGGCTTCGCTGAAGCCTTCCTTGAGCAGCGCCTCTTTGGGAATCGTGACCGGTTCCTTGCAGTTGTTGCACAGGCGGCGAGCCAGGCGCTGGGCGATGATCAGGCTGACGGACGTCGCGATGGCGTAGGGTTTGACGCCCATGTCGACCATGCGCGTGAGCGTCTTGGGTGCGTCGTTGGTATGCAGCGTCGACAGCACAAGGTGACCGGTCTGGGCAGCTTTGATCGCAATCTCGGCAGTTTCGAGATCTCGGATCTCACCGACCATGATCACGTCCGGATCCTGACGCAGAAAAGCTTTAAGCGCCGAGGCAAACGTCAATCCCACTTTCGGATTCACGTTGACCTGGTTGATGCCGGGCAGGTTGATTTCGGCCGGGTCTTCCGCGGTCGAGATGTTGCGATCTTCGGTGTTCAGAATATTCAGGCCGGTATATAGCGACACCGTCTTACCGCTACCGGTTGGACCGGTAACCAGGATCATGCCGTAGGGCTTGTTCAGGTCGTTGAGATAAAGGTCTTTCTGAAAGCTCTCGTAGCCCAGCGCATCGATGCCAAGTTTTGCGCTGCTTGGATCGAGAATACGCAGTACGATTTTTTCGCCGAACAACGTCGGACAGGTGTTCACACGAAAATCGATGGCGCGGTTTTTTGATAGACGCATTTTCATGCGGCCATCCTGCGGGACGCGGCGTTCAGCGATGTCCAGTCGTGACATGACTTTCAGGCGCGCCGCAATCTTGCCCGACAGCGCGACTGGTGGTGCGGCCACTTCCTTGAGCATGCCGTCCTGACGTACGCGAATGCGAAATTGTTTTTCGTAGGGCTCGAAGTGAATATCGGAGGCGCCTTTTTTAATCGCGTCTACGAGAACTTTGTTGACAAAGCGAACGACCGGCGCATCGTCAACGTCGTCGCGAGTGATGTCGTCGTCTTTGCCTTCATCACCACCGGAGACTTCGAGGTTTTCAAGATCAAAGCCACCGTCATCGGTAAATGAATCGAGCGACGAACTGTCGAGCGCTTCGAGTGCACGCTGAACGTGATCTTCAAGTTTGTTGACTTCGACGACGACCGCGTCGATCGACAAACCCGTTTGAAATTTGATTTCGTCGATGGCCTGCATGTCGGTGGGATCGGCCACCGCGAGGAACAGGCGTTTGCCGCGCTTAAGCAGCGGCAGGATGCGATGGTTTTGCAAAAGCTCCTGATTGACGATGCGGACCACGTCGGTGTCGATGTTGACCGCGTCGATGTCGAGCAGCGGCACACCAAATTCGTTGGCGGCGGCGACCGCGACGTCACGCGGGTCGGCCAGCTCGTTTTGCACCAGATAGGCAACCAGAGGCGTCTTGTTTTCTTTCGCTGCTGACTTGGCGTCCACCGCGGCTTGCTCGTCCAGGATACCGTCCTGAACCAGTCGCCGCGGAAGCCCGCTCAGCGTTGTTTTCATGCTTGTTGCCGCCATAGGCTCCGATTCTAACTTTCTTTTGCGTATGTCAAACGAGACCTGCGGCACAAAAATGACCGCATAGCCGTCCATTGGCTGCCGGATAACGCGTTATTTGTACGCGTAAATTCAGGCGCTTCGAGAGATTATGACAACCATCCTATCAGTTCCAGCGTAGGGCGCCAGCGATGGGGTCACAACGAGAGAAATTAGAGAGAACGGTGGGGCCGAATGGCCGCGCTCGTAGTCGATGTCAGGCGTGCGAGTTACTGACAGGTTTTGGGCAAATATTCGCCGGGGAACGATCCACCCTGACAGCGCCAGGTAAGACCGCTCGGGCCATCGGTCGCGGCGACGCGTTCGCCGACCAGAAGGATCGTGCCCTGGGCATCGGTAGCACTCAGGTCGCCCAGTGTGTAGGTCATCGTCACCTGTCCGGAGCCTGCATTGAAACTGGCCGTCATGTCGGAGGTGAAGTACTCGCTGCGGTTGGCGCTGACAACGATACCAATCGTGGCCAGGTCGGCGGGAATGGCGCCGTTGAGCTGGAAGAATTCGCTGATGCGTTTGCGATCGTCACTGCTGATGGCGATGAAGTCGGCGAGCTGGGCGCGGACCACGTAGCGGCTGTAGGCCGGAATCGCGATGCTGGCAATAATCCCGATAATCGCGACGACAATCATCAATTCGATCAGCGTAAAGCCGTGTTGTGCAGATTTTTTGATCGCATTGGTCATTGGCGTGCCTTCGTTTGGGCTATTGGTTTCGCTTATGAGGCGTTATGTTCAAAAGTACTTGGGCTTAAAAAACGGCCCTTCCCGCTAAGGAAGGACCGTCGTGTTCAGAGCCTTAAATCAGGCTGTGAGCGTTTAGATGCAGCTCTGCGGCAGGAACTTGTCCGGGGCGCTTGAGTCGCAGTCAAAGTTAAACGTGCCGGTGAAACCGGTCGCCGACAGGTCCTGCGGCGGCGTGAACGTTACGGTCTGGGCAGCAATGTCAGCACCCACAACACCAGCGGCCGCCATCGTGACGGTGATGATGCCCGTGCCAGCAGCAACTGCAGCGGTTGCGTAGTTGCCCGGGATCGGGTTGCCGAAGCCGAGAACGCCCAGCTGGGTATCGTCGGGATAGGCACCGTTGGTCTGAGCGAACTCAGCAATGGCGGTTTTGGCGCCCGAAACCATCGAGAAGGCTTCGCCGATCTGTGCGCGCTGCGTGTAATCCTGGTAGGCCGGAATAGCAATCGCGGCCAGAATGCCGATGATCGCAACAACGATCATCAGTTCGATAAGGGTAAAGCCCTGTTGCACTTTCTTCATGTTCAAAAAACTCCTAGGAAGAGATTGGTCAATTCTTGCCGCGTCTCCGCTGGCTCCCAGTACAGTGCAAACAGTGTGCCAAAAATCTGACATGCCGATACTACGCTGTTTTTGCTGAGTTTATTGGAGCAGAGTGTGAACTGCGTCACACTTTTGAGATAGCGCTCGGGATGGCTTGGTCGACCTTGGGTGTCAACAAGTGACAAAAATGGTCACCTTTTGACCGCTCAGGCGTCAATGTCCAGTTTCTTGATCCGATAGCGCAGCTGGCGAAAACTCAGGCCCAGCAGCTTGGCCGCCGCGGTTTTGTTGTAACGCGTTTTTTCGAGTGCATTGATAATGGCGTCGCGCTCCACGTCGCCAAGCTTGTCTTCAAGATTGGCGGCCTTGCTGCCCGCGTCGGTTGCCTGCGGCGCGGTCTCGCGCAGCTGCAGGTCCTGCTCATCAATAACGCTGTTGCTGCACAACGTGGCGGCGCGCTCAAGCACGTTTTCCAGCTCGCGCACGTTGCCGGGGAAGCTGTAACTGGCCAGCCGCGCTTTGGCGGCCGGTGACAAGGCAAGATTCGCATCACCCATGGTGCGGGCGTGCTCGCGCAGGAAAAAATCGGCCAGCAGCAGCTTGTCTTCGCCTCGATCGCGCAGCGGTGGCACGCGCAACTCGATCACGTTGATGCGGTAGTACAAATCTTCGCGAAACGCATTTTTCTGCACCATGTTGGCAAGGTTGCGATGCGTTGCGCTCAGGATGCGGACATCGACTTCCACCTCATCCGACTCGCCCACGGGCCGCACCGCCTTTTCCTGGATCGCGCGCAGAAGTTTGACCTGCATATGAAGAGGCAGATCCGCCACTTCGTCAAGAAACAGCGTGCCGCCCTCGGCGCTGCGAAACAGTCCGGTCTTGTGATCGGTGGCACCGGTGAAGCTGCCCTTGCGATGGCCGAAAAATTCACTTTCCATGAGCTCCGCCGGAATCGCGCCGCAGTTGACCGGGACAAACGGCTGTCCGGCGCGCGGGCCGCTTTCATGGATCATGCGGGCGACAAGTTCCTTGCCGGTGCCCGATTCGCCGCAAATGTGCACAGGCGCCTGCGACCTGGCCACCTTGCCGATCATGCTGCGCACCTGTTGCATCGGCTCGGAGCGCCCCAGCATGCTGGTCATCGCGTTGTCCGTGCCCATCGGGGGCGCGGTCGGGGCGTCTTCGTGCAGTCGCATGACGCTGGCAACAAGCTTGCGCAGCGCACCCAGATCCACCGGTTTGGAAACGAAATCAAACGCCCCGAGTTTCAGAGCACGCACCGCCGTTTCGACATTGCCGTGGGCCGTGATCATGGCTACCGGCATCTGGCCGGCATGCTGGCCGATCCATTCGATGAGCTCGAGGCCGTCGCCGTCGGGCAGGCGCATGTCGGTCAGGCACAAGTCAAAGCGCGTCGAGCCCAGCAGCGCGCGAGCGTCGGACAGGGTGCCGGCGGATTGGGTATCGATGCCCATGCGCTGCAACGTGATGCCGATCAGCTCACACAGATCGGGTTCGTCATCCACAATCAGGGCACAGGGCGATGTCATCTAGTAGGTCCAGCGTTCAGGGTCTGCAAAAATTATCCTAAAACAACTGCCGCCACCATCGCGCGGCTCGTAAACCAGCGTCGCGCGATTGACTTCGCACAGTTCGCGGGCAAGAAACAGCCCGAGGCCGGTGCCGTCTTTGGCGCGTGTGAAGAACGGCTCGAACACGTTTTGGCGGAAGCGCTCATCGATGCCCGGTCCGCGGTCCAGGACTTCCACGAATGGTCGCTGCGATCCGGCCAGGCGACCTGCGACAATTTCGAGGCCGGCATCGGCGTCGTTCATGTCTTTTTCGCCCACGGCGTAGCGCACGGCGTTGGTGCACAGATTCCACATCACCTGATGCAGATGCGTCGGGTCCATGCGCACGGCCAGGTCGGCCGGGGCTACCTGCAGGGCAAATGGCGGCACGGCTGCATCGCGACTGGCGGCGAACTCAACGCCAAACTGTTCAAGCCACTGGCGCAGGTCCACCAACTGCGGCTCGGCGTGGTCGCGGCGCGAGAGCTGCAGCACATTTTTTACAATGTTATTCACGCGGCCGCAGTGATCGTGAATGATCTGCGTCAGACGCTGTTCCTGTTCGCCCAGACGCTCGGACTCACCGAGCAGCTGGCCAGCATGGCTGATGGCGCCGACCGGGTTGCGAATTTCGTGCGCAATGCTCGCGCTCAGGCGTCCCAGTGCTGCGAGCTTCGACTGCTGCACGCGTTCGGCCAGCGCTGTGGCGTCTTCCAGAAAAATCAGCGCGGCGGCATCGCCATCCGTGCCAATCGGTGCGATATGCGGCGTCAGAAGCGTTGTACCGTCGGCCGACATAAAGTTTTCGGGCGTTGCGTTGACCGGCTGGCCCTGCTCACGCCACAGCGCCGCGCGCTCGGCCAGTGGGGTGTAAATCTCCGCAATGGGTCGGCCCACGATATCGATGTCGTGGCCCAGGTGACGGGCAGCCGTGCCGTTGATCAGACGTACCGTGTCATCGGTATCGAGCACCAGAATGCTCTCGCGCAAGTGCTGGATAATGTAGTTGTTGAGCTCGGCCAGGTTGGCCAGATCCACGCCGCGCTGGCGAGCCAGTGCCTCGCTCTCACGCAACCGCTGTGAAACGGGCTGCGCCAGAATCGACAGCAGCAGCGTGACGCCGCCCACCAGGCCGGCGCGCACAAAGTCGTCGGCCTGGGTCAGGCCTTCGGTGAAGCTGGCCACCTGTTCGAGCAGAATCGCCAGCGCGGCCAGGGCCGCGTAGAGCAGCGCCGTGCGCCGCGGCAGAATCAGGCTGCTGGCGCCCACCGAAACGATAATGAGGTTGCCAAGACCGCTCGGCGCGCCACCGCTGGCGTGCAAAAGCAGCGGCACTGCGAACACGTCGGCGAGCAGGGCCGCCCGGATTTGCAGTACCTGAGCGGGCGCGCGCCTCGATGCAGCGATGAGTCCAAAGACGCCCAGCGCGCAGTAGGCCAGCGCCACGACCTGAAACAGCTGCTCAACGTGCGCGCCCACGGCGCGCGGCGCGTCCAGCGCGGCAAAGGCCACCAGCAGGCCCACGCCCACGAACAGCCGATAGCCGCTAAGCAGCGAGGCAATGCGCCAGCCTAGTTCGGCGCTGGCGCTGCCAGGCTGGTCGACCAACGGGGCGTTGGCGGTAATCGTCGTGCTGGGTTTGGCGCTAATGGGTGGGCGCTCGTCGTCGTACAGGTGTGCACATTATTAATGCACGGCCCGAGCAAAGCGAGTACGGGCGCACAAAAACGGCAACGCGGGCTTTGCCAATGCCCGGGCTTTGCTCCACAATACGCCACCAGTTCCAGCCCCCCAATACGGTGTTCACTGATGAATCTCCACGAATATCAGTCCAAGGTTATTTTTGCGGACTACGGCATTCCTGTGCCGCAGGGCCATGTCGCGACCACTGCGGACGAAGCGGTAGAGGCCGCGAAAAAACTCGGCGGCGACCTGTGGGTCGTCAAGGCGCAGGTGCATGCCGGCGGTCGCGGCAAGGCAGGCGGCGTCACGCTCGCGCGCAGCTTCGATGAGGTCAGCGCGGCGGCGGCCAAGATGCTGGGCGAACGGCTCGTCACGCATCAAACCGACGCCGATGGCCTGCCGATCAACTCGGTGTACGTCGAATCGGGCTCGGATATTGACCGCGAGCTGTACCTGTCGATGGTCGTGGACCGCGAGACGCGCAAGATTGCCATCATGGCATCAGCCGCGGGTGGCATGGACATCGAAGAGGTGGCGGCCAAGACGCCAGAGAAAATTGTGACGGTGGCCATTCACCCGGCCACCGGTCTGCTCCCGTTTCAGGCGCGTCGTCTGGCCTACGGTCTTGGTCTGAACAAGGCGCAGGTCAAACAGTTCTCAAAGATTGTCGGCGCGTTATACAAGCTGTTTGTCGACAAAGACGCGAGTCTGGTGGAGGTCAATCCGCTGATTACGACCAAGGCGGGCGACGTTGTCGCGCTCGATGCCAAGATCAATATCGAGGACAACGCGCTGTTTCGTCAAAAGGCACTGGCTGAGCTGCGCGACGTGTCACAAGAAGACGAGAAAGAAGCTCAGGCCCATGAGCACGAGCTCAACTACGTCTCACTCGATGGCGATATCGCCTGCATGGTCAACGGCGCTGGCCTTGCCATGGCCACGATGGATTTGATCAAGCTCCACGGCGGCGAGCCGGCCAACTTCCTCGACGTGGGCGGCGGTGCAACGGCCGAGCGGGTCACCGAAGCGTTCAAGATCATTCTGTCCAACGATAGCGTGCGCGGCATTTTGATCAACATTTTCGGCGGCATCGTGCGCTGCGACCTGATCGCACAGGGCGTTATCGACGCGGTCAAGCAAGTGGGCGTGTCGATTCCTGTGGTGGTGCGGCTGGAAGGTACCAACGTGGAGAAAGGACGAGCGCTGCTGGCTGACAGCGGGTTCGATATTGTGGCAGCGGAAGACCTTACCGACGCCGCCAAAAAAGTTATCGCAGCGGTTGCCTGAGCGGAGTTGTTATGAGTGTTTTAGTCAACAAAGACAGCAAAATCATCTGCCAGGGCTTTACCGGCAACCAGGGCACGTTTCACTCGCGCCAGTGCATTGATTACGGCACGCGTGTGGTCGGCGGTGTCACACCGGGCCGTGGTGGGGAGACCCATCTTGAAAAACCGGTGTTCAACACCGTCTATGAAGCCGTCCAGGAAACCGGTGCCGACGTCAGCATGATTTACGTGCCGGCCGCGTTTGCCGCGGACGCGATTCTTGAAGCGGCCGACGGCGGCATCAAGTTGATCGTTTGCATCACCGAGGGCATTCCGGTCATCGACATGGTGAAGGTGCGTGCGGCGCTCGATGAGAAAGACTGCCGCCTGATCGGGCCTAACTGTCCGGGCATCATCACGCCGGGTGAATGCAAGATCGGCATCATGCCGGGCTTCATCCACAAGCCGGGACGCATTGGTGTGGTCTCGCGCTCGGGCACGCTGACCTATGAGGCGGTGTATCAGACCACGACCAATGGTCTGGGTCAGTCCACCTGCATCGGTATCGGTGGCGATCCGGTGCGCGGGATGAACTTCATCGACTGCCTCGAGCTGTTTGAGGCCGACGATCAGACCGACGGCGTGATTATGGTGGGCGAGATCGGTGGCAGCGACGAAGAAGCGGCGGCCGAGTACATTCGTAACAACATGAGCAAGCCTGTCGTGGCCTACATCGCTGGCGTTACGGCGCCTCCGGGTAAGCGCATGGGTCACGCTGGCGCCATCATCTCCGGCGGCAAGGGCACGGCGGCCG
>CAZXCL010000010.1:0-44434 GCA_964639265.1 uncultured Gammaproteobacteria bacterium
GCGGTTGCCACAACCGAAATCACACGCGCGCAGTATCGCGCGTTCATGGACGCAACCCAACATCAAATGCACGGCGATGGCTGCAATACCTGGAGCAGCCACCGCATTGTTGGCTACGTGACCGATCATCGCTGGGATGCGCCGGGCTATCCGCAAAACGAAAAACACCCGGTCGTCTGTGTCAGCCACGCCGATGCAACGGCTTATGCGCAATGGCTGGCCGAGCGCACGGGCCGACCCTATCGATTGCTCTCGTCCACCGAGTTCGAATACGCGACACGAGCAGGAACGCGTGGTCCGTGGTTCTGGGGCAACAAACAGGCCGATGCCTGCAAATTCGCCAACGTCGCCGACGATGTGTTTCGGCGCACACACTTCTACGCCCCGCTCTTTAACTGCAGTGATGGCTACGAGCACACGGCGCCGGTGGGGAGCTTCGAGCCCAATCCCTGGGGTTTGCACGACATGCTTGGCAACGTCTGGGAATGGACGGACGACTGTCTGCATCGCGATCCCGGCAATATTCCGGTGGATGGCTCGGCCTGGCTCGAGACCGATGGTGGTGAATGCGAACGGCGGACCCCGCGCGGAGGCAGCTGGGTATCGGGTACCGACTGGGTGCGCGCCGCGGCGCAGTCCGTGGACTGGGCGGTCTACCACAGTCAGTTACTGGGCTTTCGTGTCGGCCTGCCCCTCGAGTCGCCCTGACATCGGATCAGAATTTCATGAAACGCATCGTACACATATCTGTATTTGAGCTACATAAGACTGAATGATATAACAATGGCATGTTTCCGCCGTCAGGCCGCACGGACTCACCGATTGTCCGCCATAGCAAAGACCGCCGAGGTAGCCCCATGAATAAATCGTCTCGTCACGCACCCAACGCTCTATCCCTGTCCGTCGCCATCGCACTGCTGTGCGGCGCGCCCGTCGCGACGGCGCAATCCACCGCCACCGCCGAGGGCAATGAAGTGGAGGTTATTGTGGTGTCGGCGCGCAAAAAAGAAGAGCGCATTGTCGACGTGCCGATTGCGATCACCGCGTTCGATGCGGAGCAGATTGAATCTCTGGGTCTGCAGAGCATTCTGGACTTGCCCGCGGTCACGCCGGGTTTTGTTTATGAGAAGTTCGCCGGGCTGCCGGGTCGCTTCGACAATAGCCCGCGCTTTCGCGGCATCTCAGTCAACTCGCTTGCCCCAAGCCGGCAAACCGCGTCGATATTTGTCGATGGCATATTTGTTTCCAACGGTGTGCAGGGTATTGGACTCGAAGACGTTGAACGCGTCGAGATCATCAAGGGCCCACAGTCGGCCTACTTCGGTCGCCTGACCTTTGGCGGCGCGGTCAACTACGTGACGAGCACACCGGGCGATGAGTTTCGCGCGAAAATCTCCACCACTGCCGCCGACCGCAGCGATTTTCGCGTACAGGGCAGTGTCGAAGGGCCGATCATTCAGGACAAGCTGTCGGCGCGTCTGAGCGCTTCCTACCACGACCATGCCGGCCACTTCCGTGCCGCCAGCACGGGCGATGAACTGGGACAGGAACGAACTTCGGCGCTCGGGGCAACGTTCTACTTCACTCCAACAGAAAATCTGGACGTCCGTATTCGCGGTTACTATTTTGAAAACGACGACGGTGCGCCGTCCTATGCCTTTTCCGGTTTGAACGATCACAACTGCGGACCGTTTGGAACAGGCTCCGACACCACCGTGTGCGGCGCCGTACCAATTAACGCACCGGATCTGAACGTGCCGGTTAGTGCAGGTTTAGCCAACGCAATCTCGAACCTGCCCGCGCTGAACGGCGGCAATCTTCTTGAGACCGGTCTGGCGCGCGAGTCCACTCGTCTCAGCGCACAGTTTAACTACGATGTGCCAAACTCGAATCTGACGGTGAGCGGCTTGTTCGGCGTCAACGACGAAGAGGTCAACATCCTGCGCGATGCGGACGATACCGGCGATCTGGCGTTCCAGTCTTTTGCGGGGCGCACGTTTGAGGACAGCAGTGCCGAGCTGCGCTTGTCCGGTCTGGCGCGCAACGATCGTCTGCGCTGGTCCATCGGTGTGAATTCGTTTAATCAGGAATTCACCAGCAATGGCGACTTTATTGTTCCGGCGCTTGGCTTCCTCGATTTTGGTGGCTCAAACCCGGGTATTGAAGACATCAGCACGCTGGGCATCTTCGGTAGCCTGAGCTACGACCTGTCCGATGAGGTTACGCTGACTCTCGAGGGTCGTCGCCAGACCGATGAGGTGCTCGACGATGCCGACATCACCGACAACGAAGCCGGCACCACGACCGAGTTTACCAACTTCCTGCCGCGCGCCATCCTCGAGTGGCAGGTCATGGACGAGGCTCTGCTCTACTTCAGCTATTCCGAAGGTAACCTGCCTGGCGGTTTCAATGGCGAAGTGGATGCGCTTACTCCGGAACAGCTTGCACAGCTGCGCGGTATCGAGTCCGGCGCCGGCCCTACGTTCGCAGAAGAAAAACTTGAGAACTTCGAGGCGGGGTGGAAACAGACTTTCCACGGCGGTGATGGCGTCGCGACGTTCGCGTTGTTTCACATGGATCGCTCAAACCAGACCTTCCGCCGTGCCGATCTGGTTGATGATCCCAACCAGCCGCAGGGCTTCCAGCAGATCGACTACTTCATCAACGCCGGTAAATCGACGGTCAACGGCTTCGAGCTTGAGACGAGTTATCAGTTCAATTCGATCTTCGCGCTGTCCGGTCAGGTTGCCTACATTGATTCGCAGTACGAAGTGTTCAACTCCGGTGTGCACAACGAACTGTTTGGCGTAGAGAGCGCGGCGGGCAAGACGGCCGAGCGTTTTCCGGAATGGGCGGGTTCGCTATCGGGCATCTTCAACGGCTCGATCAATACCAGCATGGACTGGTTTGCCCGTGCCGACTGGTTCTATCAGGGCAAACGTTTCGGCGATGAGGGCAACCTGGTGTTTGCCGATGCCGGCAGTCAGATCAACGTTCGCGCCGGCATCCAGACCGATCGCTATCGCGCCGAGCTGTTTGTCCGCAACCTGACCGACGACGATACGCCGACGGCGATCAACCGCTTCCGCGATCTGTCGTTCGCAACGCCGCTGTTCGACTTCAGCACGTTTGGCTATCAGGTTGGACTACGTGATCGTCGCCAGGTGGGTCTGCGCTTTAGCCTGACGCTCTAAGCGCGCCAGACAAGGAACCAACCGGGCCGCGTTTGCCGTCGCCCCCCGATAGCGCGTAAGTTTGGGGGCTATGGAGACGCGGCCAACGCTTACGGTCCTGCTCAATCAGTGGCGGACCGGCGACACCGATAAACTGAATCAGATCGTTCCAGCCGTGTACGAGGAGCTGCATCGCGTCGCGCGTGGCCACATGCGCGGTCAGCCCCGACACCATACGTTGCAGGCCACGGCGCTGGTCAACGAAGCGATTCTGAAGCTCGACAACGTCAAGTCCGAACTTGAAGACCGCGGTCATTTTATTGGCATTGTCTCCAACGTGATGCGGCAGATTCTTGTCGATCATGCGCGCGCCAAGAACAGTCAGAAGCGTGGCAGCGGTGTGGCAAATCTGTCCATCGATGACGTGGACGTCAGCAGCACTTCGGCCTCGATCGACGTGCTGGCGCTGGAGGAGGTGCTTCAGGCGTTGGAACAGACGCAACCGAGACTGGTGCGCGTGGCTGAGTTGATTTTCTTCTGCGGCGCAACCGCTGCCGAGGCGGCCACGGCGCTGGATGTCTCGCCATCCACGCTCAATCGCGACCTGGCTTTGCTCAAGGCTCTGCTGGCCAAAGCACTGGCGGAAGAGACCTAAAATGATCAGCGGCATGCTGGACCGGGCGGCACAGCGCTGGGATGAGCTGTCGGCACTGCACGAAAAGGCGACGGCCCTGCCAGAACATGAACGCATTGCGTTCGTCAACAAGGCGTGTGGTGAAGACTCAGAGTTGCGTGAACTGCTCTTCGAAGTGCTGGGGATATCAGGCGATGTTGAGGAGCGCTTGCGCGATGCCATCGGAGAGGTGGCCAGCGATCCGCTGACCTCGCCTTCATTAATTGGCACAACCGTTGGCGCCTATCACATCGAATCAGAGCTCGGGCGCGGTGGTATGGGTGAAGTGTTTCTGGCATCGCGAGCCGACGGTGAGTTTGAAAAGCGTGTTGCCGTCAAGGTCGTGCGGGGCTCCTGGTCGGGCGATGCGGTCGCTGCGCTGTTCCGTACCGAGCGCCAGGTGCTGGCTAATCTTAACCATCCTGCTATTCCGTCACTGGTGGATTCCGGCTTGCTGGAAGACGGCCGTTCGTATTTTATCTGTGACTATATCGAAGGCATTGGTCTGGACGCGTACTCCGAGACCACAACGCTCAGCCTCAATCAGAAACTCGATCTGTTGTCTGCGATTGGTTCGGCCGTGCAGCACGCGCACAACAACCTTGTGCTCCACCTGGACATCAAGCCGGCGAACATTCTGATTCAACCAAACGGTCGGCCAAGCTTGCTGGACTTCGGTGTTGCCCGGCTCATGGGTGAGCTGAACGACGATCATCGGGCCTTCTCTCCCGGTTACGCGAGCCCGGAGCAAATCGCGGGCGAGGCTGTGACGGCGGCCAGCGACGTCTATTCGCTGGGCGCCCTGCTGTTTTTCCTGCTCGCTGGCCGTGGGCCTTTTGCTTTGGAGAGCCAGACGCCCACCGAGACAATTCTTCTGAAGCAAACCGAATTCCTGCGCACCTTGCGTGACGCAGGCGATCAGTCAGCCGTGGATTCCGATCTGCGCGCTATTGTGCGCAAGGCGATGGCACACACCTCGGGCGAGCGCTATCCCACGGTACACGCGCTATTGCGCGACATCGAGCGGTTCCGCCAGCACTATCCGATTGACGCACGTAAGCACTCCATCGGCGGCCGTATGCTTAAGTTCGTGCGCCGAAACAGGCTGCCTGCCGCTATAGCCGCAAGCGTCGCATTGGCTATTGCCGGCTTTGTGTTACGTGAGTACGAGTTGCGCCGGGCAGCGCAGGCGGCAGAGCGCTCGGCAGCAAAAGTGTCGGATTTTCTGGCCGGCGTTTTTCACGTCATGGACCCCAATCAGTCGCGTGGCGGCACCGTCACGGCGCGCGAACTTCTCGACGGCGCTGTCCAACGCATCCCGGCTGAGTTGGGAGGGCAGCCAGACGTGGCCGCGCGTGTTCTGCATGCGTTGAGCGACACGTACGCCGGCCTTGGGCTCTATGACGAGGCGACCGCGATGATGGAAGACGCGCTTGGTCTCGGTGATGAAGGGGGCAGCGCGGTCTTCACGCGAGATCGCGAAGCACAGTTGCTCAATGCGTTGGGACGGCAGTACGCCAATGCCGGGCGTCTCGAGGATGCACTGAGCCTGATGCAGGACAACGTGTCTGCCGTGGAACGCGATCTGGGTCCGGATAGCGAGCCATTCATTCATGCCCTGTCAACGATTGCCAGTGTTTACACGATGCTGGAACGTTTTGACGAAGCAAAGGGACTGCACGAGGAGGCGGTGGCTCGTGCTGAAGAGGTGTTTGGGCGAGAATCACCCCAACTGACGCGTGTCCTCTACGACCAGGATTTGTTTCTTCAGATGACTGGCGACATGGCGCCTCGCGAACCGCTCTTGCAGCGCATTGTCGCGATCGAGGCCGGCGCGTTCGGGGCTGATCACCTGCGAGTAGCGCGGGCCGTGTCGAGACTCGCGATGTACTACGTCGAAGATCTGCGTCCGGAGCTGGCGGTAGCCGCGCATGAACGGGCGTCGGCACTGGCCCTTGCCGCGCTTGGTCCGAAGCATCCGGAGCTTGCTATGTATCAGCAGCGTTTGGGCGTCACCCATCGCAACATGGGTGCGTTTGACGAAGCCGAGCGCTACATCCTGCAGGCCCTGTCCATCCGGGAGCAGGCGTTGGGGCCCATGCATCCTTCGGTGGGTACAACGGCCAGCGTTCTGGGGAGTCTCTACAACTCGATGGGCCGACGGACTGAGGCACTAACTTACCTGCATCGAGCCCTCGACATCATGCGTACCTATCATCCGGATAACCACAGTCGAGTTGGCTACCAGAAAATGGCGCTGGGTGAGGTCTATCGTGTGACCGGCGACCTTGAGCGCGCCGAACACTACACGGTCGAGGCGGTCGAAACTCTGCGCGCTATCGACACCCGTGTTGACTTTGCTCTGGACGGCGAATGGCAGCTGGCAAATATCTACCGGGACCAGGGTCGTTTTGAGGAGGCGTTGCCTGTCTACGAGCGGCTCTTCGCCTGGCACCATGCCAATCCCAGTCTGGACGAGGCGCACATGCTGGAGGTCACAGAGGATTTTCGGGCGTTGCTGCTGCTTATGGACGACCACGATCGCGCCGCAAAGATTACGGTACCTGGCAGCGCCAAAACCACATTAACAAATCGGCGTTGAGTGTCGCACAGCCAGTCGGGCGCCCAGGGAGTTAAGGAAAAGCGCCGGAGATTTTATTATCCGGGCGAAGATTTGCTCTTACTGAGCGGTGCGCTCCTTGATATACGCGACGACGGCGGCCCGGTCCTCGGCTTTCGGAATCCCGGCAAAGGCCATAATCGTGCCCGGATAGTAGTCGCTTGGCTTGGTCAAAAAGGCCTGTAGCGATGCTTCCGTCCATACGGCGTCTGCTTCGCTAAGCGCCGTTGAATAGTTAAAGCCCTCTTTTGTGCCCACCGTGGCGCCGAGTACGCCGCTCAAGTTTGGTCCCACCCGATGGCCTTCTGAGGCCTCAAGAGCGTGACAGGCGCGACACTGCAAAAATACAATTTTGCCGCGCTTTGGATCGCCAACCAGGTTTGTTGCCGCGTCTGCAACCGCCGTCGTGACTTGTTGTGCCGCGGTTGTGACCGCTTGCGCTGGCGCGGGCGTATCGGCTGCCGTTGCGGTGGTCGCGGCAGTATTGTCCTCGGGGCTACAGGCCGCCACGCTCAGCGCAAGAGCACAAAGGAATACGTTGTTTCTACTGAAGCTGTTCATAGGTTTCACGGAATTGATAACCCTCGCGATAACAGTGGGCGACCATGCCCGGGATACTGACGCCCAGCGTGCGAGAGCGTACGTCGTGCACCGAATAGGCCACGCTGCGCTCTTCGCCTTCTCGGCGCACGGAAAAATACATGAAGTCCGGACGATCGGAGTAAAACGGATATTCCTTATCGCGCAGCAGGATCGTAAATTCTGCGCCGTCGTGCGCGCGGACCACGTCCACTGTGCCGCCCTGGCTGTGCAGTGACAGATCGCTGATCTGCTGGCTGCCGTCTTCGTGTCGGAATATCACGCCGCACACAAAGCGTTTGGCGCGCCGCATCTGGTAGGGCTCGTCAACGGGGTGGCCGACGTGCAGCGAATCGTCGCTGACCAAAAAGGTGGTATCGACACGCCAGTACTTGTCGGCCGACAACGTGAGGTTGTGCACGGAGTAGCGCCGCTTGTCGCCCTCGCCAAACACGCAGGACTTGTCGTTCATGGCGCCTTCAAACTGATCGGCGTGGCGACGCCAGAACACATCGCAGCCGTCGATGAAAAATACGTCGTCGGTGGTGATGTTGGCGAGTTTGCTGGCGTCGTTGTGGGCGCCCGCTATGGCTTTGCTGTCACGGAAAAAACCCTGGCGCATGCGAATAGCGCCGGACTCGGGATCGGATGCGAAGGTCACAAAGCGCTGACGCACCAGATTGCCCGGATCGTTATCGGCGTATTCCTCGACATAGAAAACATGGTCGCCGAATGCCGGCAGCGCCACGCGTTTGTGACTTACGTGAACGCGCGTGTGTCGCTTTTCTTCGGGTGTGGCGGAGCGGCGGTCCTTCTCAAACCAGATTTGCTCCTCGTTATCAAACTCACCTTCGAACCAGTCGCTAAGCATGAGCAGGTCGCGAGTGAACGGATCGGCCGGTCGCGTGTCGGCGTCGGCGGAGCACACGAATGCCGCGCCCAGCATGAATGCGCAAAGCGGCCGCATCATGAGCGCAGCAGCACGTCGAGCGCAGCTCGTTCGCCGGATTCAAACGCGCCTTCCATGCCGCGCTCCATGATCGCGGTGTGCTCGCCGCAAAAGTGGATGTTGCCGTGAGGCTCGCGCATGTGGCGGGCGAAGGTGCCGATTTGTCCCGGTCGCCAGAACACCCAGTCGCCGGCACCGTGCACATCGCGATGACAGCTTTGCACCAGCACCGGCTCCAGCGCCCCTTCGATACTCGGACGCACACGAATCAGCTCGCGCAACGTGAAGTCCGCCACCTGCTTGTCGGTCATCATGTCGTATTTGTAGGCTTCGTTGCCGTTGATGAACGCGATGGCCGAGGAGGGCGTGCCGCCGTCGCCGCGTTGCAATACGGCGAAGCGCTCGAATGACTCGTCGCTCCAGATGCTTGGTGGCAGGCCGTCCTTCTCCCAGAATTTTTCCTTCAACAGAAAATGCACCTGAATCGAAATGCCGTAATCCACTTCGTCGACGGCGCGTTCGGTGAGGGCGGGTAGTCGCGGCGCGAACTTGATCAGGCGCAAGACCGAATGCGGAATCGAACAGACCACCTGTTTGGCTTCATAGCGGCTGCCGTCCAGACAGTGCACGACCACCTTGTCGCCGCGATCGTCAAACGCGAATACCGTTTTGTCGAGCTCCACGCCGTGCTTGAGGCTGGCGGCCATGGCTGCGGGCATTTGCGAGTTGCCGCCTTTAATCTGCATCCACGGTGGCAGGTCCGGTTTGGTCTTGGCCATGTTGGTGTTGAATTCGCCGACCGCGTAGCGCCGCAGTTCATGCAGCGCCGAGGTGTTGTCCATATGGTCGGTATGGATCGTCACATTCATTAGACGGATGGTCTCTTCGTTGAAACCCAGCACGTCGCGTAAGTACTGCGTCTGAGGAATATCGTATTTCTCAAACTCGGGCTTGAGCCAGTCGTCCAGCGGCCGCCCGGACAAGGGATTGTTCTTGTGCGACAGGGTCCACAGCATACGGTCGGGCAGGATCTGGCGATCTTCGCCGCTCATGGGATTGAGCTCGTGTTCCGGCCACTCGTCGCCGCGGAAATTCTGGCCACGAATGCGATAGTACTTTTCGGCGCTGCTGCCGAGCAGATCGGGGCTGATCAGCTCGAGGTCAAGCTGGCGCGCCGTATCGATCATGCGGGCGTAGTTCGCGCCAATGACCTCGCCCGCGGCCTCGGGCTTGCCCGGGATGTCCATCAGTGTGTAGACGCGACCGCCGATGCGGTTGCGGCCTTCGATGGTGCGCACGTCCAGGCCCTGTTCCTCGAGCATACGTGCGGCATGAAGACCGGACAGACCCGCGCCGATCACCAGCACGTCGTGCGGTTTGTTGGTGGCGCCGGCGATGCGAGGCAGCGCGGTCGATAGTGCCGCGGCTCCGCCGGCTTTCAGTAGGTGGCGACGGGTCAGGCCGCCGGGGCGTAGGGCGGAACGTGGCATAGGAGCGTCCTCAGCAAGAAAAACTCATATATGAACGAAAAATCTTTATATGTGTACACTATCGTTGCTGAAGCCGTCAGGCAAGTCGGACCTGCAGGCTACTCACCGAGCCACTGCAGAGCCGTTTGAGCAACGATGGCCGCGCCTTTTTCGAGTACGGCGACGTCCACATCATTAAGTTCGATCAGGGTCGAACTCGGGATGTGACGCGCTGCTGCCATAGACTGGGCGTGCAGACCGGCCCGCGTGGCCACGACCAGCGTCGGGCGCGACACCGCAGCGAGTTGCTCCTCGCACGGATAGGAAAACGCAGCATGAAAGGCCGCGTTGGCCCGCTCGCCGGCGCTGATCTGATCGACAAACAGCTCGTAGCCCCGTGCCAGCGGCACGTGTTCGAGTCGCTTGGCCACGCTGAAATTCCAGTCGGGCGCCAGCATGGACAGGTTGGGCGTGAGCTCGCGCACGCTGCCCATCTTGATCAGCAGCTCGCCGCGCTTGGCAGGGTCGAAAAACGGAACGTCGACCAGAACGTTGTGCCGGACGCGGGACGGTTGTCGGATTGAGGCCTCCACTGCCACCAGTGTGCCGGTGTGAAACCCCAGCATGATGACGGGGTGCTCGGGTGACACAGCGTCTGCAACGGCCAGTGCGGCATCGGCGAAGTCACCGATGGTCGGCGTGGAGGGCGTCGGTGAAGACTGACCGTAACCCGGATAGTCCATCGCAATAACGCGGTGGTTGGCGGCAAGGTAGGGTGCGAGCGTATTGTAGGCCACACCGCTATACGGCGAAGGCGCGAGGCAAACAATGCAGGACGCGCCCTGGCCCCATTGATGTATATGAATCTGACCGAAGGGGCCGTCGAGATAAATTTTTTGTTGCATGAGGTTTGCCTGATGGTGGCAGCAAAGGACGAGGTTCAATCATGCCGCCCGACGCCATCGGCCGGCAAATCAGTCCGTGCCGGTGTAGACACGAACGACAACGGAGACCGCGCTATGAGAAAAATCAATCGTATCGCCACGTTGGCATTGCTCGCGGTGATGATGACGGCGTGCGCATCGTCCCCGCCGCCGGTCATCCAGGTGTCTGCGGCGGCCATTGCGATCACCAACACCACGGTGATCGACGCCACTCGAGGCACGCGTCTGAACCAAACCGTTGTTGTCGATGGTGATCAGATTGTCTACGTTGGTCCGCCGCAGCGCGCACCGCACACAACACAGAAACTCGACGGTCGCGACCGTTTCCTGATCCCGGGACTGTGGGACATGCACGTACATCTGACCTATGACGAGCGCTTCACCGCCAGCATGCCTGCTGAATTCCTGCGCTACGGCATTACCAGCGTGCGCGATACCGGTGGTCCGCTGAACAAGCTGTTGCCGCTGATCGAATCGCTGCGCAAGGATGATGCGATCGCGCCGCGGGTGTATTTCAGTGGCCCATTGCTGGACGGCAAGCGCGTGGTCTACGGTGGGGGCGAGTATCCACCTCTCGGCGTGGCCAATGCCACACCTGAGGACGCGGTCGCTCAGGTGCACGATCTGGCAAACGCCGGCGTCGACTTTATCAAGGTTTATGAAATGGTCTCGCCGGAGGTGTTTGAGGCAATCACGACAACGGCGGCGACGCTCGGCTTGCCAATTGCCGCGCATGTGCCGCTATCGATGCGCGCGATTGAAGCTGGTCCGCGCGTCAATTCGCTTGAACACTTGCGCAATCTGGAGTTCGACTGCGCAGCAAACGCCGACACCCTCAAGGCCACGCGCCGCGAACGTCTGGCGCAGGACACCCATGACAGCGCCTTCAAATTGCGCAGTGCGATTCATCGCGAACAGCGCATGCCGGCGATCGAGGCGCTCGACGAGGCCAAATGTGCGCAACTCATGACGGCACTGGCCAGCACCATTCAGGTGCCCACCGCGCGCCTGAATACGTTCAACCGGTTTGCAGTCATCGAGCGCAACGACTGGCCGCAAGCGCTGTCGCGTATGCCGGCGTCGGTAGCCGAACAGTGGCAACAGCGGCCGGCCTGGTTCAAGCCGAATCTGGCCGATCGCGATCAACGCTTTGCTAACTTCAATCTGCAGATGATCAAACGTATGGACGAGGCCGGCGTACCGATTGGGGCGGGTACGGACACGCCTATTTTGTACGCTGTGCCGGGCTACAGTCTGCACAACGAGCTTGAAATACTTGTTGCAGCCGGACTGTCTGAGCAAACCGCCTTGGCGGCCGCGACGCTTCGACCGGCGCAGTTTTTCGGCCTCGATGAACGTATGGGCGCCGTGCGAAAAGGGATGCGAGCAGACCTTGTCTTGCTCGACGCAAACCCTCTTGAGGACATCCGCAATACGCGGCAGATTCACGCCGTCATCTCGCGCGGTCGGATCGTACATCGCCAATAAGTGGTACTGGCCGTGATCCTGCTGCTACACTCAGGTTGTTTTCTATGACAACCCGGAGACACGAGTCATGGCTGGATCGTTTGAAATCTTTACTGACAAGAGCGGCAAGCACTGCTTCCGCCTGAAGGCTGGCAACGGTGAGGTGATCCTCGCAAGTCAGAGCTACAAGTCCAAGGCAAGCTGCAAGAACGGCATCGAGTCGGTGCGCAAGAACGCACAGATTGCGTCGCGCTTTGAAAAGAAGACGACGAAAAATGGCAAGCCTCGTTTCAATCTGCGTGCCGGCAACCATCAGGTGATCGGCACCAGCGAGACCTACAATTCGACTGCAGCGCGCGACAACGGCATCAAGAGCGTCGCCCGCAACGCACCGAAGGCGAAAGTCAAAGAGGTGTAACCCGCCCCTGAGACCGGCTCGTTCGCGGGCCATCAGGAAAGGCACCTGGTCGGGTGCCTTTTTTTATGCGGCAGGGTTTTAGTGCGCGGTGATGGGCGTGCCGCCGCGCGGACTGACGGTACTGCCGCCGGGCCCAGCAAACACCACCGGCACTGACACCATGCGACCACCGGCGTTGCGTTGCACGGCAAAGTGCAAATGCGGGCCCGTGGAATAACCGGTGTTGCCACTGTTGGCAATGAACTCGCCGCGCTCCACGGTTTCACCGGGCCTCACCCGAATCGCATTCCACGCCAAATGGGCATAGGTGGCCATCGAGCCGTCGTTGTGAACAATGCGCACGACATTGGCCTTGGTTTTGTCCTGCTCGGTGGTACCGCCGGTAAACGAGTCGTATGCCACGTCGAACACGATGCCGCCGCGCGCAGCATAAATGGGCGTGCCTTCAGGTAACCCGAAGTCGATCGCGTGTGCGCTGCTTGGCGTTTTGTGCGTGATTGTCTGCGGAAAGGCCTGAGTGACCAGATGCGTTGTGCTGATCGCATAGGGTGCGCGGTAGGGCTGGCGCGGCCGGTGGGTCGCCGTCGGATCGCCGGGCATGTACTGATAGCCGATTTCAAACGCCGTGGCGCCATTCGCGGCAAGCGGGATCGCGACGACTTGCGTATCGCTGTTGGGCGGCAACACGACTTCTTTCTCACCCAGCAGGGCGCGCTCGATATTCGAGGTGTTCTTGAGTTCGTAGACCAGCTGTACGGGGCAGAACCAGGTGTTCTTCGCCCGAATCACCATGCGTCCGTCTTCGTCCACGCGCCGCAGTTTGACACCGGCTGGCTTGCGTCCCGCGGTGCGACGTTCGTGCTGCAGATTGTCAACGGCCTTGTCGGGAGGGCGATCCGTGAAGTGCCAGTTTCCGGCCTCGTCCTGATAACGATACAGCGACTGAGCCGCGACCGGCAGCGCAGTAGCTAGAATGAGGATGAGGGCAATCAGCCTTGGCATAGCGCAAGAATATCATTCGGCCGGGCCCCGCCCCATGCACACGTCACAAGGCGGGGTATCAAATGCCGGTAGTACCTCGTCAGACGCGGTCGCGTACGACCGTGAAGTCCTCGAAGTTGATGCGTCCATCTCCGTTGCCGTCGAGTGTCGCATCAAAGCGGTCATCGCCAGCTCGTGAGAAGAACGCATTGCGCAGCTGATCAAGCAGACTTTCGCGAATCGAGGCCACGTCAAGGGCCGGGGCAGTGCCGGCATTCGCCGACGTTGCCAGACCCACCGTGTCCGGATCGATCGCAAGAGCGTTCACGCCAGCGTTGACGGCGGCCGGGGCCGGGTCGTCAATAACAGCGCTTGCATCAGGCTCACTCGCCACATTCTGGATCGGCGGCGCAGCGGTGCTGGTCGCGACGGCTTCGTTGTCAGCGGTCAACGCTGCGGGAACCGGCTGAACCGGCTCGGCAGTGTCGCCCTGTGACGAACGGAACAGTCCAAGATCCTGGAAGTTCACGACGCCATCACCGTTCAGGTCCGAGGCGGCATCGAAGCCATCCTCACCTTCCTGGGTGAAGAACGAATCGCGAATGCTCTGCAGCGTAGCGACTTCATCGGGCTCAGCTTCGGGCTCCGCCGGCGGGGTTACCGGTTGAGCATAGCTCGCCATTTTTTCACGCAGGACTCCAAGATCTTGGACGTTGATCACGCCGTCGCTATTGAAGTCCACCCGGGCGTTGAATCCTTCATCGCCCTCCTTGGTGAAAAAACTCTCCTTGAGTTCGCCAAGCGCCTGCATGGCGCGTTCGGGCATGTTGGCCGCACGCGGACCCTGAAGACGATCGTTGTTCCCGCGCGGGGGATTCGCCTCCATGCGTCGTGCTTCATTGCTGATGCTGACGCTGTCGTTGAGTGGCTTGAACCCACTGATGGCCCGTCTGACTGGGGGGTCGGTGGACGAAGGCGCAGCAGCGGGCGTGCGTTGGGCCCGCTGTATCGCCGACGACTGACTCGCCAGTGGTTGGACGGAAAGTGTTTTTTCCATAGTCATACTCCTGTGTATCGATGATCATCGACGCTCAGAAATCCTTTCTGAGCCCTGTACACGGGAGCAAAAACTGTGCCAGCGCAAAACGGGGGACGCGGCGAGGTTGGCGCAGTGAATGCGGCGAAGACCTGCCGAAAAGGCGGCAATCCCTTGCCGCCGTGCTCCTGCAGTGCCCGCCGATGCACGCGGAGCGCACCGACGGGTGTCCCTTAAACGATGTGTCTTGCCTAGGTCATAAAGCCCAGATTCGACGTTGGGAAGTTGCCCAGGTACGGGAAGATGCCGCCAAGATCTCCGTTCTCGACGCCCATCCACGACGCGAGCGTCGCACCGTACTGATCTAAAGCATAGTCCGGGATCATGCGGCCTGCCTGATCGGTATCGTTGGGCCCGCCCAGTTCGAGCGAAGGCATCGGACCGTAAATGGCACCGCCGTTGACCGCGCCGCCGAGGACGAACGACGAGCTGCCCCAGGCGTGATCGGTCCCATCGCCGTTGACCGTGAGCGTGCGACCAAAGTCCGAGGCCGTGAACGCGGTCACTGAGTTGCCAAGATTGAGCTCGTCGATGTTTGCCTGGAAGGCCGTGAGCGCCCCGCTAAGCTGGGTGAGCATGCCGGCCTGACGGCTGAGCTGTGCGCCGTGGAAATCCCAGTCGCCGAAACCGACAAAGAAAATTTGTCGTTTCATTCCGAGCTGCTCGCGAATTGAAATCACCTTCGCGACCATCGCCATCTGCCGAGCGACATAGGAATCCGGGTACTCGGTTGTGATGGCCGGCGCCTGGTCGAGCGTGGCACGCAGCTCGTCAATCTGCAGACGAGCGGTGATGGTGCCCTCGGCGACCTGGCGCTCGATGGCGTGAGCGTACGGAGCGGTCAGAATCTCATTCCAGGTGTCTTCGCGACTTTGCTCCCAGGGTGGCCAGTCTCCGCCAGACAGGAATATGAACTCGGACACGCCGTCAAACGGGCTCATACTGAACGGCAGCGTGTTCACCCCCGCCTGAAAGTTGTTGTTGCCGGCCATGGTGATGGTAGGCGGCACATAGGGATTGGAGTTGGCTTGTTCAAGCAGGTCGGCCATGCGACCGCCCCAGCCCGGCTGTGTGACGCCGGCTAGCGGTGCCCGCGCGGTTTGCCAGATTTCCTGCTGATCGTTGTGCGAAAACAGATCCGGTGGTACGAGCACGCTGCCCTGCTGGTAGGTATCGCGTGTCGTGGGTTCGAACAGCGTGCCGACGTTGCCGACCACCGCCAGCTTGCCGCTGTTGTAGAGATTTTGCATACCGGTCATCGCCGGATGAAAACCGTAGCTGGCGCCGTTCAGGCCGAGCAGCCCGCTGTTTGGAATCGCGAGTGGGCCGCGTGCGGTGGCGTATTGGTTGTAGCCGGCACTGTCGGTTGGAATGATGGTGTTGTAGGTGTCGTTGCCACCAAACATGAACACACAGACCAGCGACTTGTAGTCGTCAATGGAGTTGTAGCCACCAGTGGCGGCGAGCGCCGATTGCATGAGGCTGAGTTTGCCCTGGGTGGCAACAACGCTGGACCCAACCGCCGTGAGCGCCAGTTTTTCGAGAAAACGACGACGTGAAATGGATTTTTTAGACTTCATTGGGTTCACCTACTTCTGAATCAGATATTCGGGCGTGTTGGCCAGCAGGATGATGGCCTCGCGCGCTTTGACGTTGCGGCCGTCTGCTCCATCGGGGAACAGGCCACTGGTCAGGTGGGTGAGAATGCGATTGCGCACGCCGGTGCTCATCTGTCCCGAGAGCATCAGCAAGTCCAGATGATCAAGCAGCGCGTTCGGGTTGTCGGCGAGCGCGGCTTCTGTGCTGACGTCCAGTTTCACAAACCCCTCGCCCCAGCCGTCTTCGTTCCAGATCTCCCAGGTCACAGCGCGTGACGACGACTGCATGGTATTGGCGTTGTAAATCTGAAACTCCGGCGCGACCAGACCTTCGTCACGAATAAAACCAGGTGGTGCGTAGTCGGGCAGATAGAAGTTGAACACCGATGGTGATGACAGTGGCTGCTGGCCAAGCTCGTTGGAAAGATCTCCAAACAAAATGCGATACCAGCCCCACGAGCCCTGACCGCACTGCTGGTTCTCATCGAACACAAACCCGGTGCGCTGCGGAATGATGGCATCAAAGGCGCGGCGCAAATGCGTCATACGCAGAAGCGGTTCACGCAGCTTGCCGAACTGTTCGGGAATAAAGATGTGTCCCGAGCGTGCCTCGGGATCGAGCACGATGCTGCGCACCACGGCGCCCAGATCGCCGCGTACGCCTTCACCGTTGTCGTTAAAGACTTGGGCAACGCGCGCCACGTAACCCGGTGAGGGGTTTGACGTGGTCAGTCGCTGGATCAGCCGTGACGCCAGAAACGGCCCCATGTTCGGATGGTTGAACAGGATGTCGAGCGCGGCATCCAGGTCCTGCTGCGCCGTTTGACCGCCGGGAACCGGGTTGCCCAGCAATATTTTGGGATCGTCGTCGTGGTATTGCTCCCACGCCTCCATAGGCTGGCGTTTGTCGGACAGGCCTTCCCATGCGCCCCAGTCGATACCCGGGTAATTCCAGCCGGTGTAGACACGTGCAAATTCCTCGATGTCGGCCTGCGTGTAGGTCGGGATCGGTTCGCCGTTGTCATCGAGCTGGGCGGTGCCGTTGATGTTGAGCATCTGCACACCGATGGTGAATAGCTGCATGATTTCGCGGGCAAAGTTTTCATCCGGTCGGATGTTGAGTTCCGGCTGAGCACGCTCGTTGCGGATGTGGCTCAGATACATGCCCATGGTGGCATGCAGCGTCACGTCCTCGAGCAGATCGCGATAGTTGCCAAACGAGTGCTCGAGCAATGTGTCGTAGTAGTCGGTCACGCCAAATTGCGAATTGGTCAAAATCTCGGTGCGGTCACTGATGACCAGAATCTGACTGAGCGCGAAGGCGACGCGTTGCCGCAGCTGATCGGGTGCGTAGAGCGCGCGTTCCCACCAGGCCGCCAGACGTGCTTCCTGATGCCAGCCGTCGATCTGCGAGAAGTTGAAGCACATGCGCGTGGCCAGATCGCGGGTCAGAGGTTCGTGCCATGACGGGGCCATCGCTATCTGCTGATCGACCCAGGTCTCAAGGCTGCCGAGACTGGCCAGCGCCGTGATTTCTTCGAGCCGCCCGCCGTAGGTGGTCTGGGCCAGGAAGCGGGCCGCGTCGGTTGCCGTGACACCAGGACTGCCGGCAGGACCTGGTGGCAGGGCAAAACCGAGCCGAAAAAGCCCGAGGTCCTGAACATTGACGGCGCCATCGCCGTTCATGTCGGCATGCTCGCCCATGATGTCGGCGTGGGGCCGACGGCTGAAAAACACCGTGCGCATCAAGCCAAGATCAATAAAGTTGGCAACGCCATCGTTATTGAAGTCGGCGTCACACAGGTTGCCGAAACCATCTGCATCGGAGTCACGTTGGTCGGCGTTACTCAATAGCTGACAGTTGTCGGATTCGTTGTCGACCCCGTCGAGGTCGCTGTCGATGGCCCACGCCGGCAGTGTCATGCAGGCGATGGGAATGAGCGCAAGCAGGCGTCGCCTGCGCGTGATCAAAGAAGTCATAAGTGGTCTCCCCAAAAGCGCTTCGTCCAGTTGGACGGCCAAAACACAAACCTTGGTGCACATCGCCATGCGATATGTCACTGGTTTTTTGATTGTTCTGTTCGGGGTGTCGTTATCGAGTTATGACTTTATACTGCGACCAGCTTCAACCGCTTTGCAACTGTCGCTGTAGCGCTACAGTGTTCGGCCTACAAGGAGATCGCCATGTCTGCACGCTCTGGACCGATCATTGTCCTGTTTCTGATGTTTTTGGGCTGTGCGGCCACACCGCCAGACGCGGCAGAATCGGGACCGGCCGTGGCAAATTCTGTGGCCTCGGGGCCAGTGGATGCGCTGGCGGCGCTTCCTTCAGTGCGGTCCATGCTTTCGTTTATAGAAAAAAATGGCGCACGTGGTCTGGACGAGCTCATCGAGCTCAATGAAATTCCCGCGCCGCCGTTTCAGGAGCAAGCTCGCGGTGAGCGCTTCGCGCAAATGCTGCGTGATACGGGTTTTGGTCCGGTGCATATTGACGACGTCGGCAATGTCATCAGCGTGCGCCGCGGACGTGGCGACAGCAAGAGAATCGCGGTGCTGGCCCATCTGGATACCGTGTTTCCGCCAGATACTGACGTGCGGGTAAAGGTGGACGGCATCCGCTACACCGCGCCGGGCATTGGCGACAATACGCGCGGACTGGTCCTGTTGCTTGAACTGGCACGCGCTATGGTGGCCCACAATGTAAAAACCGAGGCCGACATCTGGCTGGTGGGCAACGTGGGCGAAGAGGGACTTGGCGATTTGCGCGGCACTCGACATTTGTTTCGCGAGGGCGCGCCCGCGATCACCAGTCTCATTGCGATCGATGGCGGCCAGGCAGGTCGACTGGTCACCGACGCGGTGGGCTCCAACCGATTTCGCGTGACGTTCTCAGGCCCGGGCGGTCATTCGTGGGGCGACTTCGGTCAGGCCAGTCCACATCATGCGTTGGGTACGGCGATGGATATTCTGCACACGCGTGCCCTCGAAGCGGTGGCAAGCGGACCGCGCACGTCGTTTAACGTCGGGCGCATCGGCGGTGGCACGTCGGTCAACTCGATCGCCTTTGAATCGTGGATGGAGGTGGACCTGCGCAGCGAGAGTGCGCAGTCGCTGGCAAAGATCACGCAGGTGTTTGAAGACGCCATGCAGGAGGCGCTGGCGCGCCACAACGCGGATCGGCGCGAAGGACCTCAGCTGAGCCTTGCCCTCGAACCCATCGGGCAGCGGCCGGCCGGGCAAGCAGACCGCAGCGCACCGCTGGTGCGTCACGCCAGCGATGCATTGCGTTTCGTGGGCTTCGCGCCGCGTTTTGTGTCTTCGTCCACCGACGCGAATATTCCAATCTCGCTTGGCATCCCCGCCGTGACCATGAGCCGCGGTGGTTTTTCATCGCGCGCTCACTCGCTGGACGAGTACTGGGAAGATCGCGACACCCATCTGTCCACACAGGCCGTGTTGCTGACGCTACTGGCCGACGCCGGGCTGGTCTTGGCGCGCTGATGCCGCCAAATCGGTTTGCAGCCACGTTTCTGACGTTGGTCGCAATCGGCGCCAGCGCCAGCGTGGCGGCCGAACCGTTTGCCGTGATCGATCACTATCCGGTCGCGCGCATGTTTGCGGCGCCGGCTGCGACCAGCGCTGACTACTCTACGGGCGATGGGCAGCGCTTTGATCTGGCCGTGGATTGGTCGACGTATGCGACGGTGTCGACGCGGCGCGACGGATTTCTCATTTTCGACGGTGAGTCGGTCACGTTGACCGGGCGCTGGCAGTGGCAGCATCGGGGCTGGCGATTGGGAATTGATGTCCCAATGACCTATCAGTCCGGTGGTGCGCTGGACAGCTTTATTGACGGCTTCCATGAGCTCTTCGGTTTTCCCGAGGGCGATCGACCCCAGCTGCCGATCGATGCACTGCGCTATACGATTTCACAAAGCGGCGAACCTCGGGTGGACGTGCGTGGCAACAGCAAGGGACTCGGCGAAACGTTGGTACATGTGGGACGGGCGCTGCGCCAAACCGAGTCCGGCGGCTCGGCCTTTCGTGCGCATCTGAAGCTGCCGACAGGCGCCTCGGACCGACTGCTGGGTAACGGCAGCGTTGGTGTGGGAGCGCAGTGGCACGGGTTTCGCGACGGAGCCTGGCGCCGAGGCGGCTGGCGACTTTACGGTGGCGGTGGTGCGCAGTGGCACGACGGCTCGGATGTGCTGGCCGAATCGCTCGAGTCCGTGGCGGGCTTTGCGCATCTGGGATTCGAAATGGGCTGGTCGCCGCGCATCACGCTGCGTGCGCAGTTTGACTATCACAGCGCGTACTTTGACAGCGATCTGGATGGACTTTCGCATGGTTTGTCGCTGACCGTGGGTGGCGACGTGGTATTGCGTTCCGGTGGCGTTCTGCAAATAGGCGTCGTGGAAGACATCGCACCGCGCACTGTGCCTGATGTCGTGTTCAGTCTGCGCTGGCTTTCAGCGCGCTAATCGTTTTACTCGTCTGCACTGAGCAGAGCGTTGAGCAGGTTGTCCTGAAAACTGCTGTTTTCGGTTAGCCGCGTATGGTCCTCACACAGGAATATCGAGTAGTCCAGCGGGAAGAAGCTGTATTTGTGGCGCTTCACAGTGGGATCGAGGATCTGGCGCGCCAGAAGCGAGGCCTTGGTGACGGTGCCGTCACCGGGCTCAAGTATGAGTCGATCATAATCGATGCCCTCCACACGGTTGTGTACGCGGCCCGGATCAAATTGCACCACGTAGCGCTCGCCAACCTGCTCGAACACGCCGCGCGCCGGCGTCAGTGAGCAGCTGCCCCCGAACACGGCGTAACGCTGTTCGATGTGCGGTGCGGGAACGGTCAGCGACCAGCTGAAGCGACGGCCGCGTTCAAGGTGGCGTTCGAAATAGCGTTCCAGAGTCGCGAAGTAACGCTCGCCGGATGCGCGGTCGGCTTCTGCGCTGATAATGCGCTCGCGCACCACCGGATCAAAAATAGACAGGCCGTGGTCGCGCCACCAGTTCACATCAAACTGATCAATTTCGGCGCGTGTGCCGTCGGGTCGCGTGTACCAGCGCATGCGCTTGCCGTTGGGATCCACCAGCCAGTCGCGAAGCGCATGCGGCAGCACCTGATAGGCGCTTGGAAATGTTGCTACGACTTCCGCATCCAGCCGGTCAAGACCGATGCGGTGACCATAGAGCAGTGTATCGAGTCCGGCGATGGAACCCAGATTGGGTGTGCCCAGCAATATGGCCCGACGCACTTTCTTGTCGCCGTCGTATCTGACCGGAAAGTCGTTGTCGTCAAGCACGTCGTGCGTGCCGTAGCGAATGAAGTAGCGCGTGATCAGTCCGCCCATGCTGTGGGCCACGATATCGACCCGCATGTCCGGCGTTTCATGGTCCTTGCGTAGCTGTTCGATCAGCGCGTTCAGACCGCGAACGGACTCCAGGTTGTCCTGACGCCAGTCGTAGCTGTAAACGTAGAAACGTTTGCGCGTGTCGCGCACGGGTGTGCCGGGCTGCGTGCGAATGTAACCGCCGTTTTCCTCAAGGGTATTGAGTATCTGAGCGTAAAAGTCCCGTCCCGCCGCGCGATCGGTAATCCCCGAGACCACAAAACCGCTGTCTTGTGGCAGCAACGTGTCGGTATCGATGGGCAGACGCAGATGCGCGTAATCGTCGAACAGTACCCGGCGCAGTGTGCCGGGCCATACCTCGTTGCCAGCGGCCGGATCAAAAAGACGTCCGCCGAGCACGCCGTGAATAACAATCAGCGGTGGGGTTGAGGCTGTATCGGCCTGCGTTGCATACAGCCGCGCCAGATCGGGACGGGTGTCTTCGGTCGCGCAGCCGAGAAGACCGGCAGCATGAAAAGCGGCAATCAGAAACAACAGCAGGGATTGGCAACGCTCGCGCATGTCACGAGTCTGGCGCAATGCGTCGCGCATTGCTACCGGCGTTGTTCGAGAAACTGTCGGAACGCGGTCAGGCCTTCGTTGATGTTGGCGCGCCCGAATCCGATGCGAAAGCGATTGGCAGGCGTGGCCATAAGCTCGGAGTGATAGATGGCGGCTGGTAGCAGCAGCACACCGGACTCCTTCAGAAGAGCGGCACAGAAATCGTTGACGCCGTCGGCGCCAAGATACTTCGGATAGGCGATGCAGCCACCGTCCGGATGGCGCCATTCGAAAAGGTCCGGATAGTCGGCAAAAAAAGCGTCGAGTCTCTTGAGGTTGATGCGCATCAGGGCGTGGTTTCGCGCGAGCAGCTTCTCGCCTATCCCGAGCGCAACGACAGCAAGGCGTTCGCTCGGCGCCGAATTGCAAATGGACAGGTAGTGTTTGTACCGCTCGAGCTTTTGCAGAAATGCTGTGTCCTGACTTGCGATCCAGCCAATGCGCAAACCGGGCAAACCGTAGGCCTTTGACATGACGCTCAGCGACAGGCCTTTCTCGTAGGCTTCGGCCGCGGCGGGTAGTTGTTTATCGGGGTCGAGCTCGAGCCCGCGATACACCTCATCGCTGAACAGGTAGAGGTTGTGTTCGCGGCACAGGTTGATCAGGGCGTCAAAGTCTTCGCGCAGCGGCAGTGAGCCGGTTGGGTTGTTGGGAAAACACACAGAGATCAGGACGGTGTTGTCGCGAACCGCATCACGAAGTGCATCGACATCCAGACGCCAGTTTTGATCTTCGTTAAGCGCAACGCCCGTAACGTCGCAGATATCCAGCGGGATGGTCTCGGCAGCCTGATAGTTGGGTACGATGACGATGGCGTGATCATCTTTTCTGAGGGCCACACGCATCGCGGCGTACACGCCTTCTTCAGCTCCGGCGAAACACAGGACGTTGTCGCGCTGCAGGTTGGTGTAGGTGTCTGCGATGGCGTCACGCAAATCGGGCGCGCCCCAGGTCTGGGTATAGCCAAGCCAGGTATCGCCCAGCGCGTCGAGGGGCAAATCGGCCATGGATAGCAGCTCACTCACGCTGACGCTTTGCACGTCCGATGCGGTCATGTGGTAGCGGGCAGCAAACTCCCATTTGGAGAAGAAGGTTTCCAGAGCGAAGTCGCGCATGAGTATTCAAAGTTCGTTGCAATGACGCGACCAAGCATACGCGCAAAACGCGGGCGAAAAAAAAGGGCCGCCCGAAGGCGACCCTTTCATCATCGAAATGAACGGCGGTTAGCGCTTACGCACACCAACCAGCACGCCCAGGCCGCTGAGCATCATCCAGACAGCTGCCGGGATTGGCGTGATCAGCACCGAAGCGCCGTTGTATACAACGGTCAGCTCCGAGGCGTTCGCCGCGCTGATGAAAGCACCGAACGGTGAGTCCGACGCCGCCAGCTCGAAGGCAGCCAGGCCGACTTCGCGGGTGGCGAAGACGAACGTGCCAACCAGGTAGCTGCCGACGATGCCGTCGAAGTTACCAAAGCCAATGGCGTTGATTTCAGCATCACCAACGGCACAGCCACCGACGGCGCTGCCGTCGGTTTCGCACACGTCAGGCGTCAGCGTGAAGGCCGGATCGACCACGTTGTTGAGGAAGTCGTCGTTGTAGATGAACGAAGCGAAATCCACCAGCGAGGTGTCGTAGAACAGATCGATTGAGCCACCAACGGTTTCCTCGAGGAAATCGATGCGCAGTTCAAAAGCGACCTTGCGGTCAGGACCTGCCGTTTGCGTCAAAGGCGTCAGCGAAATGACGTTGGCCATCGCCGACTGGGCGGCAAAGCCAAGGCCAAGTGTCGCCACGAGCCCTTTCAAGATTTTCAGTTTCATTAAAGCAAATCCCCCTGCTTATTCGTTGGCGCTCGGACCCGGCTGGGATCCAAACAGGTTTCTGAAGGCACCGAGGTCAACCATGTTCACTGCGCCGTCGCAGTTCAGGTCGAGCTCATTGTACTCCGGTGCAATGCTGTCGCCGAAGAAGCCAATGCGCAGCAGGCCAAGATCAACGAAGTTTACGAAGCCGCTGTTATCGAAGTCCGCGTCGCAGTGGTTACCAAAACCGTCCGCATCGCTGTCGCACTGGCTGGCGTTTGCCACCTGCGTGCAGTTGTCTTCGAAGTCTTCGACGCCGTCTTCATCGCTGTCGGTGAAGGTCACTTCCGTTACGGCGATGGCCGTAGCTTCCGTGGCACCCGAGGCGATGTCGGCGATGTTCAGGACCGTGTCGCCCACCGGGGCATCAGCAACCATGTCGAAGGTGATCGCCACGTTGCCGCCCGCGGAGGAGTTCACGCGAATCTCACCGTCGCCACCAACGATCGGCGCGGTGCCGGTGCCGTTGAAGTAGTAGTTGCTACCGAACAGACCGCCTGCGCTTTCCGCACCCACCGTCAGTGCGTCGGGGATAAACGGAATCGAGTCGTAGGTGAACCAGACGCCCTGGAAGGCCGGCGGTGCCAGCTGCGTACCAATCTGAATCTGGATCGTGTACTCGGTGCCCGGGTTGTTCCAAAGCTCGGCACGGTGCCATTCGATCACGATGAACTGACCGCCGTTGAACGAACCGGCGTAGATGTCGCCTGCGCCCGTGTCGTCGGGGTTGGTGCCGTCGAGGTCGAGGTCGGTCCAGAACGGTGCGATGACCGTGTTAGGAGCCGTGGCATCGGGCAGCTGCTGGTTGGCATTGACGAACGCCTGTTCGTTGTTGTCGCCAGCGATGATGAAGCCGTTCGAGCTGATCACCACGTCGGTGTAGGTTTCACCGGCGTAGTCAAACGGCGGCAGGCCGTTCAGCGTGATCGACGTATCGTCGCAAACCGTGGAGCATTCCAGCGGCGCGATGAAGTTCGGCAGAGCCACGTAGCCAAACGGTGAGCCACCGCCATCGGCAAACGTGTCAGGCACCAGTTCGATGCCGCCGACGTCCAGCGTGCCTTCCCAGGTCAGCGTGCCGTTTTCGACCGTCACCGGAGAAACTTCGGTACCGCCGGTGATCGTTGCTACCGCCGAGCCTTCCACGTAGGTGGCGTTGGCAGGCAGCGTGTCGGTCACCACGTACGGATCGGTTTCTGCCACGTTGGTGACATCCAGCGTGTAGCTAATGGTCTCACCGTTGCTGGCTTCGCTCTTGTCGACCGACTTGGTGAACACGCCAGGCGCCGTGGCCGTCGTGAACAGGGCAGCAATCGTCAGGTGCTGTTCGGGCAGTGCCATGCCGCCGCCGCGCGAGGCAACCGGCGTCAGGACCACTTCACCGAAGTTCCAGCCTGGATCGGCCAGCGTCGTGTCAGCCATCACGGAGATGGTCTGCGAGGCGCCCGGGGCCAGCGTGAAGCTGGCAGGCGTCACGGTGACGACCATGCCGTCCTGAGCTTCGCCCGTGGCATTGAAGGTCACGTCTGCATCGCTGCGGTTGGTCAGCGTGCGTTCCCATGCGCAGTTGAGCACGCAGGTGTTGGAGACCATCGAGGCCAGGTTCAGCGTTGACGGATCGCCGCCCAGTGCCGGATCAGCGGCATCGTAGTTGGCGATGGTTTCGTCCAGCGTCAGAGCAGCTGCGGCGGCGAGGTCAGCGTTGATGCGACCACCACCGAAGTCAAACGGATCGGCCGGCGTCACAAAGTCTTCTTTGCGCATATCCGTCGTGCCCGTGCTGGCCAGCAGCGAAGCCACTTCGGCTGCGGTCAGGTCAGGACGCGTTTGCTTGACGAGCGTCGCGGTGCCGGTGGCGTGCGGGCTGGCCATTGAGGTACCGGAGATGATGCCCCAAACGCCGGTCACCGACGGTGCGTCGTTGCCCTGGCCCTGGTGCTCAAACTGCAGATCGGCGCCAGCTGCGTAAATGGCAGCACCGGGTGCGGCCACCTGTGGTGCCAGCCAGTCGAAGCCCGTGTAGGGACCACGCGAGCTGAAGCCAGCCATCGCGTCGGCCGCCGCAGGGTTGCTGATCGGATCGCCGGTGCCGGTGATCGTGCCGCTGTGGCCGTCGCCGCTGGCAAGCCATGCGCGCAGAGTGTCGCCGTCGTCAGCGTTGATGTGAATCGCCGGGATCACGTGAACATCGTCGTTGGTGCTCGTTGCGCCGCCCTGGATGTTGGCCAGGATCATAGCGCCTGCGCCGCCGTCACGAACGTTGCGAGCCTTTTGCACACGAGCAATCGCGCCGCGGTCGCAGACCACGATCTGATCGCCCGTGAACGTGCCGGCCGGGAACGGCTGCAGGCACTGCTCGGGCTGTTCAAAGTTGTCGTCGCCCGGGTTGCCAACGGGGTAGTCGCCCGCGTAGACAATCGTGCCGCTGAACGCCGGGGTCACACCGTTACCGGTCATGTCAGCCGGTGCTGCGGTATCGCCGCCGCTCATGCCTTCGAGGTTTTTCTCCGGGAAGGCACGGTCGTGCGTGCTGGCGCCAACGCCGGTCGCCCAAGGCGAAGCGTTGATGCGAGCTGCCGTACCAGCACCCGGACCTGAGTTACCGGCCGAGTTTTGCAGCATGATGCCGGCCGCGCGAGCGCCTTTGAAGGCCAGCGACTTGAAATCCACCCAGGGGCTGCCGCCGGCAGCGCCAATCGAGTGGTTCAGTGCGTCCGCACCGTCAATGATCGCCTGATCGATGGCTGCCGCAATGTCCGAGGCAAAGCAGGACGGTGCGCAGACCTTGTAGGCAATGACGTGAGCGTGTGGTGCAACACCTGCAACGGTGCCAAGCGTGATGCCCGAATCGTTGCCATCGGCATCAGCCAGCGGCGGATCGATGATCACGTTACCGGCAGCCGTGCTGGCCACGTGCGAACCGTGACCGTCGGTGTCTTTCGATACGGGGTCTTCCGGTGGCGCAAACTGATCGATACCGTCCCACGCGTCAATAAACGAGTGCGAACCGATGAGTTTGTTGTTGCAAAGACCGGGGAAGTCACCGTTGACGCAGTCGTCACGGTCACCGCCGGCGAAGTTGCCTGCACCGTACGGGTTGGTGGCTGCGTATTCGCCGTCCGCGCCATAACCATCACCGCCGATTTCGGCGAACGATGGGTGACCCTGGTTGATTCCACTGTCAAGAATACCAACGACCATGCCCTCACCCTGAGCGCCGGTACCGGTGGCGGTGCCGTCCCAGACGGCGGGTGCGCCAATCAGCTGCGGACCACGGTCGGTAGTGCGGCTGTAGGCCATATCACGCTGAACGCTCTGCACGCCGGGGATACGTGCGGCTGCTTCAGCATCTTTCTCGCTCATGCGCAGCGCGAAGCCGTTGGTTGCATGGAAGTAGCGATGGACTGGTTCACCCGCACGCATCTGGCCCAGGATCTGATCCTGAACGCTGCGCAGGTGGGTGGTGTAGGCACGCGCTGCGTCGCTGCGGACGTCGAGCTTGTCGGCGCCGGTGGCGCGCAGGCTGGTGCCGGCCAGTGAGCGAGTACCACCGTGATACAGCGCCAGTGCAGGTTCCTGCAGCAGCACGATATAGGTGGCCATGTCTTCACTCTTGTTAATGGCCTGTTCGTTGGACAGGATGCCGCGGACCGAATTATCCAGCGACGGTGTTAGTTTCGCGCTATCGGCACCCGCGGACCCGGCGGCCACGATGAGCGCGGTGCTCATCACGGTCGTCGCGACATTCGCGAGCTGACGGCGTTTGGGAAAATCCCTAAGTCGGTGCATTCGTTGAACCCCCGTTGACTTTTTTAAGTGTCGCGGACACCACAGCCGCTCTTTATTGGAAGCAGTCTAAAGGTGTCCGTTGTATCGAAATGCCCGTCGAAATACGGGCCTAATATTCGGCGTTGCGGATAAATCCATGTCGCCGTTTTGATTTCCAACATAGTGTGCCGGCCCCGGACCGTCAACCAAAATTACGACGCCGGGTGTAGATGTGTCATAACGTGATAAATCCGTGACTTATTCACATATTCATATATGCAGCCTTCACGACACAGTGACGCACGTAACTCATTGGAAGTGCGTTCGGACTGTGGCCTCGGTGACACATAACTCACCGTTTTTCAGGGTATATCGAGTCAAATTGCCCTGATTTAGGTTAAATCGCGCACGGCTCCGGACTTGATCTCGAATGGCGGTCCCGCCTTTCTCTGCGCAAATTTCGCGCAAAACGTGACCCGGATCACGCTTCGCTGGCCTGCCGGGTCGGCATGAGACTGGCCGAGGCAATCGACAGCACGCAGTAGGCGGCGAAAAAGTAGAAACCGCCGCCGAAGTCGGCATCAAAGCGCACCAGCTCGCCTGAGTTTTGGGTCGCCCTGGCGGCAAGAAAAGCAATAAAAATAGCAATAACAAACACATCGGCCATGGACCATTTACTGATCGCCGAAGCAGCCCGGGATGCCTTGAGCCGTTCGGGCGTGGCCGGACCGGTGTTGCCATAAACTGTGAGCCCGCCCTTGATCACCGGCACCACAACACTGAACAGAGCCACAAGAAAGGCGACCAGTAAGTGGCCGTTGGCACCCAGCTCACGCACCGTTTCCATGATGCTGCGCTTTTGCCGATAGACCTCGATCTGGCCTTCGGTATTCATGCCGTCAATGAGCTTTGAGGCGATGCCACTGAACATGGACAGCCCGCTGCCTTCCTCGGAGATCAACTGCTTGCCAAGCTCGGCGACTTCTTTTTTCTCCAGCGCGCCGGACATCTCGATCACCGGCAACGTTATGCCCGGAATCAGGGCCAGGTAGGCAAGCGCCAGGAGCGCCAGCGCGAGGGTTTTTTTGGTCATATTGGCGTCTCTGTCAGGCCAGTTTCAGGCCGTTTGCCACCGGTCGCTCGGGCACCACCAGCACGACGCGGCCGTCGTCCTGCACAAACCCGGTGACCAGGCATTCAGACATCATCGGGCCGATTTGTTTCGGCGCAAAGTTGACCACGGCCATGATCTGGCGGCCAATGAGGTCTTCCGGTGTGTAGTGATCGGTGATTTGAGCGGAGGACTTGCGCGTGCCGATGTCCGGGCCAAAATCGATGGTCAGTTTGTAGGCCGGTTTACGCGCCTCGGCAAACACCTCAGCGCTGGTAATGGTGCCGGCACGCAGCTCGACCTGGGCAAAGTCGGCGAATTCGATGGTTTTCAATTCAGGGTTCCTCAAACCATTTAATGCAGCGGCGAAGCTCTGGCTTGTAGCCTTTGTGCTCGTAAAAGCGCAGCGCGCGCTGGTTGGTGTCAAACACGTGCAGAGACATGGAGCGGGCGCCCAACGTCTGGGCCGCTGCGTGGCAGGCGTCGATGAGCGCTGAGGCGACGCCGCGTCCTTCAAACGCCGCGTCCACAGCGAGCGCTTCGAGATGCGCGCTCGGTGCGTCGGTCAGAAGTTCGGGACGCAGCGCGAACACCGCGACGCCTGCGATCTGATCGTCGCCGGTGCTGGCGCAAAGAAGCTGCAGGTGTTTGGTTTTGCCCGCGAAATACTCTTTAATCTGTGCTGCGTCTGCTTCCCACAGGTGCCGCGCCTCACGATGCGCAGGTATCTCAAAGTCGGCCAGACGCGGCAGCAACGCAAGAATGCGGCTGTGCTGATCTGGCCGAGCGGGACCGATTTGCCATGGCGGTGTTTCACCCATGGCCGCAAGTGTACCGCGTTAGACGGCGTGGCAAGATCGCTCGACGCGATCAGTCAATCTGATAGAGCGATGCCGTCGTGCAGGTGTCCTCTGCGGTGAGCGAGTCGCATGGCGTGGGCTTGGCCAGCGATGGCAGCGCCGATAGACCGACCGCCAGCGCGAACACCATCATGGCCACGGCGCAGCGCAGGCGCGTGGTCGCATAAATCGGTTGACGTCTCCAGCGGCTTGCGGCGCTGGTTGCGGAATGGGTCGGCGTTGCCTTGTTCACCTTGGGTCTCCTGAGTGAATTATGTTGTTCCATCCCCTAAGCGATAGATGCCTGGGAATTCCCTCACCGGGCCAAAAAAAAGGCGCCTTAACGGCGCCTTCTGGTTCATGGTTTGGCAAGTAAAGCGATCCAGCGTGTTAAGGGGGATCTATTGCAGTGAGACCGCTTTAGTCATGCAAACCATTGAATTGTCGGGTCATTGCGATGCACATCCGTGTGCCTCAGAACGTCCGTGTACAGGCAATAACTTGGCCCGCACTATTACAAGCGAGGTTTTTGACTAAATCCCCTCATTAAATTTCGCCGCTGTTTGAACAGCCCGTTGCAAGAGGGCGCTGAGCGCTCGAGTGGGCTGGGCTCTGAGCGCCATTTCGCCGGTCTCATCCATATAAGCGCTTTGGGCAATTTCCATCTGCAGCGTGTGCACGCCGTCTTGTGGTGCCCCGTAGTGGCGCGTGATGAAGCCGCCGATGAAGCGCTCGTCCACGGCCAACGGCAGATGCCCGGCGTTGAGCACCTCAACGACCGCGTCGCGCAGCGCCGGTGCGCAGCTGGTGCCGCGCGCCGTGCCGAGGTTGAGCGGTTTCAGGGTGCCGTCGAAAAACCGTGGGACGACCGAGCGAATGGAATGGGCGTCCCAGACGATCGCACGATCGTATTCGCTGCGCATGGTCTCAATCGTGCGGCGCAATGTGTCGTGGTAGGGCTGCCAGTAGTGCTCAATGCGCTGCTTGATTTCGGCTGCCGCGGGGGGCGAATCGTGATAAATCGGCTCGTCGTCAAACGTATCAACGGGACACAGCGTGGTGGTGGACTGTCCCGGATACAGGCTTTCGCCCTGCGGATCGCGATTGAGGTCGATGACGTAGCGACTAAGATGCGCCTCCAGCGTCCACGCGCCGATCTGGCGGGCAAACGCATAGAGCGTCGGTACGTGCCAGTCGGTGTCCGGCACACATCGCGCGGCGTGCGTAAAGCGCTCCAGTAAATCAGGCGGCACGTGGGTGCCGCTGTGTGGAAAGCTGATCAATAGCGGCACGCGGCCGCGGACGAGCGTGAAGCTCACGACGTGCTCAGAAAATCGCCAATCCAGTGACCGAATGCGCCGTCGGCAATCAGGGTTGCCACGGCCTCGAGATCGGGCTGGAAGTAGCGATCGTGATCCCACATATCGACGACGGTGCGGACCGTGGCGTGGGCGGCTTCGAGAATGTCGTTGGTGCGAAGCGGGCGGCGCAGGTCGATGCTCTGCGCTGCGGCCAGAAGCTCGACGGCGAGCACGTAGCGGGTATTGTTGTTCATGTCGCCCAGCCGGCGGGCGGCAAACGTCGCCATGGACACATGGTCTTCCTGATTGGCCGACGTGGGCAGGCTGTCCACGCTGGCCGGGTGCGCCAGCGACTTGTTTTCGCTGGCAAGCGCCGCGGAGGTGACCTGGGCGATCATGAAGCCCGAATTGACGCCCGCGTCCTCGACCAGAAACGGCGGTAGCTGGCTCAGCGAAGAATCAATCAAAAGTGCCATGCGGCGCTCCGACAACGCGCCGGTCTCGGCGATGGCCAGTGCGAGATTGTCAGCCACCATGGCCACCGGTTCTGCATGAAAATTGCCGCCCGAGAGCACCTCATTGCGTTCGGGCAAAACCAGCGGATTGTCGGAGACGGCGTTGGCTTCGATTTCGAGCACGCCAGCGGCATGACGCATCTGGTCGAGGCAGGCGCCCATAACCTGAGGCTGGCAACGCAGAGAGTAGGGGTCCTGCACGCGATCGCAGTTGGCGTGCGAGCGTCCCATGTCGCTGTCACTGAGCAGGTGTCGATAGAGTCGGGCGGCTTCAATCTGACCGGGATGACCGCGCACAGCGCTGATGTCAGCATCAAACGGCGTGCGACTGCCCAGCGCCGCTTCGGTCGTCATGGCGCCGGTCACCAGCGCGGCGTCCACGTTGCGTTCGGCTTCAAACAATCCTTTGAGCGCCAGCGCCGTGGAGACCTGTGTGCCGTTGAGGAGTGCCAGGCCCTCCTTCGCTTCGAGCACCAGCGGACGCAGGCCGACGCTCTGCAGCGCCTGCGTGCTGTCCTGCAGCTTGCCGTCGTGACGGACCTCACCGAGCCCGAGCAGCGGCAGGCTCAGGTGCGCCAGCGGAGCGAGATCGCCGGAGGCGCCCACCGAACCTTTTGACGGTACAGCCGGATAGAGTCGGCGGTTGTGCAGCGTGATCAGCGCATCGACAAGTCGTCGGCGCACGCCGGAATAGCCGCGTGCCAGTCCATTAATCTTGAGCAGCAAGATCAGCCGCACGGTGGCGTCATCCAGCAGCTCTCCCACGCCAGTGCCGTGGGACAGAATCAGATTGGTTTGCAGCTCGCTGAGCCGGTCGCCGGGAATCGTAGTTTGCGCCAGCTTGCCAAAGCCCGTGTTGACGCCGTAGGTCACCACTTCGCGCTCGACAACGTCGTCGACCGTACGCCGGCCTACGCTAATGCGCTCGCCCACGCCGTCGGCCAGAACAACCTCAAGCGGTTCAAAAAAGGCGCGTCGCAGATCGGCCAGCGTGAGTTGTCCCGGCGTGAGCACGAGTGTGTTGGTCATGAGGCAAGCTCCCTGAGTGCTGCGCGACAGGCCGCAGCAATCGATTCTTGTTGTGCATGCTGTCCGCTTTGCAGCACGGCGTGGCCGCCCACATACACGTCGTGCACAGCGCGTGCGCCAGCGGCGAACAGCCAGGCGTCGAAAATGTCGTCTCCGCGTCCGCACAGCAGCGGATCGTCAGCATCGAGTGTGACGAAGTCGGCGCGGCAGTCGATGGCCAGGCGGCCGCACTCGCGCGCTATGGCCTGGGCGCCGCCGCGCGCGGCAGCATCAAAAAGGGCCAGCCCGGCGCTGAAATTACTCGGCGTCGTGTGCACGTTGCGTTGCTGGCGCTGCAGACGCTGCACGTATTCAAGCAGACGCAGCTCGCCCGTGGCATCAACGGCGGTGTTGCTGTCCGAGCCGATGGCGATGCGCCCGCCCGCCTGCAAAAAGTCGACGCTGCGAAAGAGTCCGTCACCCAGATTGGCTTCTGTGGTGGGGCACACGCCGACCACGGCCTTGCTGCGCGCGAGTTGTTCAAGTTCATCGTCATGCAGATGTGTGGCGTGGATCAGACACCAGCGTTCATTCACATCAAAACGCTCCAGCAGACAATCGACCGGGCGACGTTTGAGGGCGGCGAGGCAGTCGTCCACTTCACGCTGCTGCTCGGCAATGTGAATGTGAATCGGGGCGCTGTCCGCCAATGATGAATCACTGACAAGCGCCTGCAGGTCGGCCAGATCGACCGCGCGCAACGAATGGGGCGCCATGCCGAGCGCGTGCTGAGGGTGCTGCCTCAGAACCGGGGCCAACTGGTCGACGAGCCGCAAGTAGTCTTCGGTGCTGTGCACGAAGCGCCGCTGCCGGTCGCCGGTGGGCGTTTTTCCAAAGTCGCCGTAGCGATAGAACACTGGCAGCAGGGTCAGCGCCACTCCGGCCTGATCGGCGGCATCGATCAGCTGCTGCGACATCAGACCAGGGTCTGAATAGTGTTCGCCGCTGATGTCGTGATGCAGATAGTGAAATTCGCCGACGCTCGTGTAGCCACCTTTGAGCAGGTCGACGTAGAGCTGCGCGGCGATGGCGCCGAATTGATCGGGGCTCATGCGCAGCGCAAAGCGATACATGACGTCGCGCCAGGTCCAGAACGAATCGTGCTCGCGACTGTGCTCGGCGCGGCCGGCCAGCGCATACTGATGGGCGTGGCTGTGAACGTCGGGCATGCCGGGCAGGGCGGCCGCGTAGCAAATGTCGTCGGCTTGCGGAGTTGAGTCCGGCTGACAGTCGCGAATCATGCCGGCGGCATCAACCTCGAGCCGTACGCGATGCGCTACGTGGCCGTCGAGCAGCGCGCGCTCAAAAAAATAGGACCGTTCAACCGACATGGCGGAAGTTCCAAAACGACAAATCGTCTGCTAGGATAACCATACTTGTATAGACGTGTGCGTGCAACTGCCTAATGAGCCAATCTTTCGACCACCTCTGGATCAACGCGACCCTCGCCGATTGCGTTGATGACGCGACGCCCGTTGCTGGCGCCGCGGTTGGTGTCGTGGGCGACAAAATCGCGTGGGTGGGTGAGACAGCCACACTGACCACGGCCGCGCGAGACGGCGCGCAGCAGATACACGACTGTGACGGTGCGCTGGTCACGCCGGGTTTGATCGATGCCCACACACATCTTGTCTATGCCGGCAATCGCGCTCACGAGTTTGAGCAGCGGTTGCACGGCGTGAGCTATGAAGAGATTGCACGCGCCGGTGGCGGCATCGCCTCAACGGTGCGCGCGACTCGCGACGCCAGCGAAGCAGAGCTGATTGCGGCGTCGCGACCGCGGCTTCACGCGCTGATGAGTGAAGGTGTGACCACCGTGGAGATCAAGTCGGGCTATGGGCTGACCACGCACGACGAGACCAAGATGTTGCGCGCGGCGCAAGCGCTGCGTAGCGAAGAGATTTCCATTGCCACGACCTTTCTTGGCGCACACGCTGTGCCGCCGGAGTTTGCCGCGAACGCCGACGGCTACATTGATTACCTGATCAACGACACATTGCCGACCATTGCGCCGCTGGCCGACGCGGTTGATGCGTACTGCGAAGGCATTGGCTTCAGCGTTGAGCAGGTTCGGCGTCTGTTTGATGCAGCGCGCGCGTTTGATTTGTCGGTCAAGCTGCATGCCGAGCAGCTCAGCGATCTGGGCGGCGCGATCATGGCCGCCGAGTATGGCGCGCTGTCTGTCGATCACCTTGAGTACCTCGATGCGCAGGACGTGCCAAAACTGCTCGCCAGCGGCACGGTGGCGATGTTGCTGCCCGGCGCGTTTTACTGCCTGCGCGAAACCCGTCTGCCCCCGATCGCGGCTCTGCGCGAGGCGCAGGTACCGATGGCGCTGGCGACCGACTGCAACCCGGGAACCTCGCCCGTCACCTCGTTATTGCTCATGCTCAACATGGGCTGCACGTTGTTTGGATTGACGCCGAGCGAGGCTCTGCTGGGCGTCACCAAGCACGCGGCCAGAGCGCTTGGCCTGCAGTCGTCCAAAGGGGTCGTCGCGCCGGGTTTTGATGCCGATCTTGTACTGTGGGATGCGCAGCAGCCAGCCGATCTTGCCTACCGCGTTGGTTACAATCCGTGCCGCCGCGTTTTGCGTCACGGCAGCGTTGTTAAGGGCGGTTTGCCGGGTGGTCAATCGTGAGCCAGATGTTGCCGGACGCACAGTCGTTGACGCTCAAGGCCGATGATTCGCGCCCCAAGTATCAGCAGATAAAAGATCTGGTCGGTCAGCGCATCAAGGATGGTCGCTGGCGTGCCGGCAGGCGGCTGCCCTCAGAAAGCGAATGGGTCGAGCAGCTGGGCGTGAGTCGCATGACCGTCAATCGTGCGCTGCGGGAGCTGATGCAGGAGGGCAAGGTTGAGCGTGTGCATGGCGTGGGCACGTTTGTCGCCGCGCCCCTGGCCCACGCCAGCCTGATCGAGCTGCGTGACATCGCGCTTGAGATCAATGATCGCGGTCATCGCCACGACATGCGTTTGATTCGCTTGCGTGAGGAACAGGCACCGCGCGCCATCGCTCGTGAGTTGCAGCTCGACGCCGGTGCGCCGGTGTTTCGCATCATTGTGCTGCATCTTGAAAACGACGCACCCATCCAGCTTGAGGATCGCTGGGTCAACCCCGCGCTTGCACCGGATTTTACGTCGCAGGACTTTACGCAGCAGACGCCAACGGCCTATTTGTTGTCGCTGTTTGCGCCCGATGAAATGGAGCACCGCGTGCGCGCTGTTTTGCCCGACGCGAGCACGGCCAAGCGCCTGTCGTTGGGCCGCGGCGAGCCTTGCCTGCAGCTCACGCGGCGTACCTGGAAGAACAACGCGATTGTAACGCTGGCCGTGATGACCTATCCCGGCAGTCGCTACGATCTTCTGGCCCGCTACACCACCTGATTGAGAACTCAACTGAGGTAAACCATGGCTACTTCTCCTGAAACAATGTCTTCGCCCTCTGGTCCACGCGTGGTACGTGCACCGCAAGGCAGCACGCGTCGCTGCAAGTCGTGGCAGACCGAAGCTGCGCTGCGCATGCTCATGAATAACCTCGATCCGGCGGTGGCCGAGCGTCCCGATGATCTGGTGGTCTACGGCGGCATCGGGCGCGCTGCGCGCAACTGGGACTGCTTCGATCAGATTTGTGCTGCGCTTGAAGTGCTCGAAGACGATCAGTCGCTTCTGATTCAGTCGGGCAAGCCCGTGGGTGTGTTTCAGACCCATGCCGATGCGCCGCGCGTGCTGATCGCCAATTCAAACCTGGTGCCCAAGTGGGCCACCTGGGACACGTTTCACGAGCTCGATAAAAAGGGCCTGATGATGTACGGCCAGATGACGGCCGGTTCGTGGATTTACATCGGCAGTCAGGGCATCGTGCAGGGCACCTACGAGACCTTTGTCGAGATGGCGCGCCAGCATTTTGACAGCGTGGCAAAAGGACGCTGGATTCTGACGGCGGGTCTTGGTGGCATGGGCGGCGCGCAGCCGCTGGCCGCCACGATGGCGGGTTTTTCGATGCTCGCCATCGAATGCGACGAGACGCGTATCGATTTTCGACTGCGCACCGGCTACGTCGACAAGAAAGCAAGTACTCTGGATGAGGCGCTCACCATCATTGAGCGTGCGTGTGCGGCTGGCGAGGCCGTCTCCGTCGCGCTGGCCGGCAACGCGGCCGACATCCTGCCGCAGATCATCGAACGCAACCAGCTGCCCGATATCGTGACCGACCAGACGTCGGCGCACGATCCGATCAACGGCTACCTGCCGCAGGGTTGGGACGTCAAAACCTGGCGCGCAAAAGCCGCTTCAGCGCCCCAAGAAGTGGCGCTCGCTTCGCGTGCGGCCATGGCTCGTCATGTTGAGGCGATGCTTGCCATGCAGAAGGCTGGGGTGATAGCCGTGGACTACGGTAACAACATCCGTCAGCAGGCCAAGGACGAGGGCGTGAGCAATGCGTTCGATTTTCCGGGCTTTGTGCCGGCCTACATTCGGCCGCTTTTTTGCGAAGGCAAGGGACCGTTCCGCTGGGTCGCGCTGTCGGGCGATCCCGAAGACATCGCGCGCACCGATGCCAAGGTCCGCGAGCTGTTGCCAGGCGACAAGCCGCTGCACAACTGGCTCGAGATGGCCGGTGAGCGTATTGCCTATCAGGGCCTGCCCGCGCGCATCTGCTGGGTGGGCCTTGGCGATCGCCACCGCCTCGGATTGGCATTCAACGAGATGGTGCGCAATGGCGAGCTGAAAGCTCCCATTGTGATCGGTCGTGATCATCTGGATTCCGGCTCGGTGGCAAGCCCCAACCGCGAGACCGAAGCGATGCGCGATGGCTCCGATGCGGTGTCCGACTGGCCTTTGCTCAACGCCTTGCTCAACACCGCGGGGGGTGCAACGTGGGTGTCCCTTCATCACGGCGGCGGCGTTGGAATGGGCTACTCGCAGCACTCCGGCGTTGTGATTGTGTGCGACGGCACCGACGCGGCGGACAAGCGTATCGAACGCGTACTGTGGAACGATCCGGCGACCGGCGTTATGCGTCACGCTGATGCCGGCTACCGGCGCGCTGAGCAAACGGCGCGTGATAAGGGTCTGGACTTGCCCGGAATCTTGTAAAGCTCCGGCGCAGACGCCATTGCGTCAGGCGTCGATCAGTGGCCCGTTAGCGACATTGACTCACTTCTTCTGGCTCGCCCTCGTTCAGGCGTGCGAGCCAGCAGTCGTCATACACCGAGCAATAGCACAGCTCAATGGAAAAACGGCCGGTCAACGCCTCAACCAGATCGCGTGTGGCGTCGGTCCAGGGCACGGCGAACAGCGTGTTGCTTTCGTCCGGGCTCATGACGCCGCCGGCGGGATTGCTGCTCTTGTAGACGTCGTAACTGAAGGCACGCTCGGGTCCCAGGATCGTTTTGATCATGGTGTCGAGATCTTCCTGCGGCTGCTCGTCGAGCACCATGCTGCTTGCGCGAACGCGTGCTGGCCCGATGCCTTTGTTGGTCGCGACGATGCGAAACCCCTCTTCGTTGTAGCTTGAGGAAATGTCCAGATAGGGCCACACGCCCACGCGCTGTTCGCTGCGAATGGCCGATACCTCAAGTACGGAAACCAGCAGTGCGCACAGCGACAGCACAATGGCGATCAGCGCCACAACCGGGATGCGCTGCTGGCCTTCCCGCGGGGTGATGTCTTCGGTGTCGTTCAAGTTCGTTTGTGCTCCGGATGAAAGCGGGCCATAAGAACAGTGTCGCAGTAGCGCCCGTTTTTGAAAATGTCGTCGACCAGTCGCCCTTCTTCTACAAAACCAAAGCGGTGATACAGCGCGATGGCTCGCTCGTTGTCAGCAAACACACCCAGCTCGACCTTGGTAATGTTGAGCCAGTTGTCGGCCTGATGCAGCAGCTCCTTCATTAGCGCGCTGCCGATACCGCGGCCGTGTAACTCGGCATGTACGGCTAGCCCAAACCAGGCCGTATGTCGGCGTCTTGGCCGAGCGTCCATGCACAGGGTCAGATGGCCGGCGACTCGCCCGTCGCAAACGGCAACCAGCGACACGGCGTGATCGCCGAGTTTCGCTCGATAGTTGCGCCAGAACGTGGCATCGCGATGCGGAATCTGGCTGGTGTTGCTGATCACCTGCTCGCTGGCGTAGATCTCGCTGATCTGATCGTAGTCGGCTTCGTCCACCGGACGTATCACTGTTTCCACGAGCGTCTTCCTCCATCGCGCCGGGCCCCAAGTCTACTCGCTGTCGACGCGTGCGTCAGGTACTCTTCGCGCATGATCAATCTCCTGACCCGCGCGCCAGGTGCGCGCCTGAACGCATGATCCCCGCACCGCTACTGGCGATCGATGTGGGTGGTACCCACACCAAGATGCGCATGGTGGCCAGCGCCGATCGCAGCAACATCGCCGAGGTAGAGCAGGTCGTTCGCGGGCGCAGCGACATGCTGGCGTTTGTCGGTGACACGCTCGCAAGCAACACCACCGACGAGCCTCTGTGGTGTGTGGTCTCCGCCGCCGGGCCCGTGGAAGATGGCGAACGGGTTCGTATGACCAACTGGCCGGCCGAGCGTCAGATCGCTCTGCGTGATCTGGCAAGCGTGGGCATCGACACCTCAAAAGCGACCATCGTTAACGATATGGTGGTCTCGGCCATGGGTATCGTGGCTCACAACGTGGACAGCGGCGGCCCCGACAACTGGAGTCGACGGCTGGCTGGCACGGGCGACACGCGGGTTGGTGGCAACATGGTGGTGATCATGCCCGGCACCGGGCTGGGCGTGGCGGGCGTCGTGCATCTTGGCCGCGAGCCAAGCGCTGGCTACCACGTGGTGCCCTGCGAGGTGCAACACGCGCCCATCGGAGCGATCAGTCCGGCGCAGGAACGCATCGCTCAGCAGATGCGCGATCGGCTGGGCATCGCGCGCCCGAGCTGGGAACATTTTGTTTGTGGTCACGGTCTGGTGCGTGTGCATCAGATGCTGTGCGGATCTACCACGCCGGTGATGGAAGCTGGCGATATCGCCAAACAGGCGATCGCCGGCAATGACGCTACCTGTCGCGACGCGCTGGATATGTTTTATCTGTGCGCCGGCGGTATCGCGCAGGTGACGGCGCTGAGCTTTCTGCCTGCCAGCGGTGTGTATTTGTCGGGCCGCTCTTCCAGGCTGAATGCGGCGTTTATCGAAAACAGCCAGTTCGTCACCGAGCTGCGCAACAACGACACGCATGGCGATATCCTCGAACAGTTTCCCGTGTATCTGGTCACAGAAGACACCAACCTCGATGGCGGTATCTTCCTGGCACGGCATCATCTGGCGCGACAGTAGGGCCGTGGGCGAGATTGCATGAACAATGATCGCCCCAACCTCTATCGCATTGACGACGTCTTGATTCGTGTCGGCTTCGTTGCTCTGGGTGCGGTGCTGCTTTTTGGCAGTCGCCTGGTCACCGAAGCCTATCTTGGTCTGAGTCGCTGGCTGGTTTTTGCACTGTTCGCATGCGCGCCGCTGGCAATGCTCGTGCTTGGCTACAGGATCCGGCGGCGTGAAGATCGCATCGTCGACATGGGCCGTGTGTTGAGTCGACACCACACCGTGTCGATCCGGGACCTGTGCGAGATGACCGGCTTTTCGCGCGCGCAGCTACGTGAGGCGGTAAGCGTTTTGAATCGCAAGCTGGCGGCGGGCCTGAGCTGGCAGGAAGATCAGGATCTGGTGACGCGGTTTGAAGCACAGCCGCTGGGATCGTTATCCCACGCCCAACGCTGTGAGTCGTGCGGCGCGTCCGTGACGGTCGATGTGGACGCGAGCACCTCCGCCGACGATCTGCGCTGCAACTATTGCAGTGGCGCACTCGACGGGCGACATATCGCAAATTTGCAGCTGCAGCTGCGCCAGCCGCAGCGCATGAGTTTTGCCGCCATGCCTCAAGCGCAGCCACAGACACCGCGCAAGCCCTTCAGTATGACGACATTTGTTCTCTTGGCTGTATTCTTCTGGCCCGGCGCCCTGATCTATGCCGTGGTCAAGGCGCGCTCAACCCAGATGCGCGGCAATCCTTTTCTCTGACACTACTACGCGAGCGTCTTGATCAGACGTTGAGGCCGGGCACCGGCCACACGCTGCAGTTCGCCGTCGACTTCCATATTCAGTTTGACGGTCGTGGTATGCCAGGTGATCGAGCCCAGTTGGTCCCGGTCGGCTTTCGAGAGCTGATCGGCGACCAGAGCTGGCAGGTCTTTTGCGACCACGCCAGGCTCCTCACTTGGCACAACGGCCAAAACAGCGGCGCGCACAGCGTCGTATTTCCATGTCGGGATGGTGGTCGGCTTTTTGCCCGGTGTGGGCGTGTGGCAAACGGTTCTGGCTTCGCCTTGTGATACGGACATGGGCATCTCCTGCACGAGTTTCGCTTACGAATCCACGTATGATCGCGGTATGGCTAACGTTATATGTATCACAAGCGGACTGCGCGGCCTTCTGAACGCGAGCTTTGAGCTGGTAGCGCGACTGGCGCGCGAAGGCCATGAGATTACCTATGCAAGTCCGCACGATGTGGGTACCTCGGTGGAGGCGCAGGGTCTTCGCTACGTGCAGCTGGCGGCCGTGAACTTCAACCCGGCACCACCACCGGACAATACGGACGGTTCACTGCGCGCACGGCTCGAGGAGTGGCGCAGCGCCGATCGGCGCAGAATGGCCGGCATCGACGCCATGAATCTGCAGCCGTTCCGTGACTTTGTGGAGGCATCGAGACCGGATCTGGTGCTCATCGATGCAGAGCTCTATGAGCATATTTTTACGTTGTACGACATGCGCGTACCGACGGCGCTGATCACGCCGTTTTTCACGAGTCGCCGCGCTGCCGGCGTGCCACCGCTGACGCTGGGCATTGTGCCGGGGCAGGGCGCGCGTGGCAGCGCGGCGGGGTTGCTGCTGACCTGGTGGCAACGGCGCCTGCAGCGATTCAAACAGGTCAAGCTGGTCTCGCTGCGCAATGCGTTTACCGAGCGGCGCAGCGTTCTTTGGACACTGGCGCGTCAGGTTGGCTATCCACGGCGTGATCTCGAGCAGTATGGCGCGCACACCCTGTTTCTGGATACGCATTTACCGGTGCTCCATTTGACCGCAAGCGAGCTGGAATTTGGCCAGACCTCGCGCGCCAACGTGCACTATGTTGGTCCCATGGTCGCGCAACAGCGTGTGGAGGAGGCGGTCAGCGATGTTGATCGCGAGCGCCTGAACGCGCTGTACGCCAAGCGCAAATCTGACGGTGGCGCGTTGCTGTATTGCACGCCCACGACTATGGGCGGTAACGACGCCAGTTTTATCAAGCGGGTGGTGGCGGCGGTCGCCGCACGACCGGACTGGACGCTGATCCTGGGCTACAGCGGCCCGGCCGGTGACCTTGAGGTTGCCAACAACGTGCACCTGTTTGACTACGTACCGCAGATTGAGGTGTTGGCCCACGCCGACGCGTGCATCACCTACGGAGGTATGAACACGATGCACGAGTGCCTCATGCAGCAAACGCCGATGCTCGTTTGTCCGCGGGCGTTCGATCAGCCCGGTGTTGCTGCGCGGCTGGTGCATCAGTCGCTCGCTTATCGCGCCGACGCGCGCACTGACAGCGCCGAGACTCTGTCTGAGCGCATCGCATCGCTACTGGATGATCAGGCTCTGCACGCTCGCTGGCGCGCAAAAGCACAGAGCGTGCGCTATTACGAAGAGCGCAATGTCGTCGCGCAGGTGGTCAACACGCTATTGACATAGTGCCAACTGTGTCGCTGGAATATGTTGCGTGGTATGCCAGAATATAGGGCAAGAGTCGCAAAACGACCGCCGCATCCACCAACCGCCTCACAGGTTCTATTATGTCAACAGTTACCCCTCGCTCCGTGCACTTCGGTGCCTTGTTGCTGGTTCTGCTCACAAGCGTAGGTTGTACGACTACGCGGCAGTATTCGCAGACCGATTTTGCACCGCCGCAAGGCGATTTTCGCATGGTCGTCATGCCGCTGGATGTCACGGTCAGTGCGCTAACGGCAGGCGGACTCACCGAGCCCAACGAAGAATGGACCAGCACCGCGCGCGATATGCTCACCGAGGCGATCGAGAATCAGCAGCGGACCAAAGGAGGCTCCGTCGATCTGGTGTCAACGGACCAGTGCGAGGACTGCAACTCGCCACAAATGCTCGATCTGGTATCGCTGCACAATGCCGTGGGGCAATCGATTTTGATGCACAAGGTCGCCAACGTGTCGCTCCCGACCAAGGAAAATACCTTTGACTGGACCCTGGGCGAGACGGCCGTGCAGTACGGCGCTGCGTCAGGCTACGACTATGCGCTGTTTCTGTTTGCCGAAAACTCCTTCGCCACGGGCGGGCGCAAAGCGCTGCAGGTTGCCGGACTCGCCTCGTGCCTGATCGGTGTATGCGCGGTGGTCGATGGCGGCAACCAGCTCGCGTTTGCCTCTCTGATCGATCTGAACACCGGCAATGTGTCGTGGTTCAATTTCCTGTTTTCAGAAGTTGGCGATATTCGCACGCAGGAAGGCGCCAGCAGCATGATTGAGAAGCTGCTTGGCAGCATGTACGTACCCTCCGACACGTGAATCAATTGCAAAAACTTGTATGCCTCGTAGCGCTTTTTTGCGCGGCGTCGGCAGCGGCTGACGTGACGCCCGACAACGTGGGGCCGGTTATCCAGCCAGGCTACGCTGCGCAGGCGGATGACGAGCGTGGTATGTGGCACGTCATGAGTCAGCTTGAAAACGAAATCGCCAACTCCAACCTGCTGCTGCGCGATGAGGCGGTCAACGCCTACGTACGTGGAATCGTGGACGATTTACTTGGCGTCTACGCCGACGACGTGCGTGTGTACATTATTCGTGATCCGTCGTTCAACGCCTCCATGGCACCCAACGGCATGATGATCGTCCACACCGGCCTGCTCGCCCGGATGCGCAATGAGGCGCAGCTTGCGGCGGTGCTTGGACACGAGGCCGGTCATTACCTGCGTCGCCATTCGCTGAATCGGTGGCGCAACATCAAGAAGAAGTCGGCGGTTATGGCGGTGCTTTCCGTGGGTGCCGGCGCTGCAACGTCAGCTGGCGGCACCAACTGGACGGGTCTTGCCAATGCCATCAACGTGGGCATCGTGGCCAGCATCATGTCCTACTCGCGCGAGCACGAAACCGAGGCCGACGCGTTCGGGCTCAAGCTCATGGCCGATGCCGGCTACTCGCCCGGATCGGCCTCTGAAATCTGGGGACAGGTCGTGGCCGAGCGCAAGGCCAGCGCGCAGGCGCGCGATAAACGCTACCGCGATCCCAGCCGGTCTGCGCTGTCGAGCCATCCGCCGAGTGAAGACCGTCAGGCCAATCTGCAGCGCTGGGCCAAGACACGATCCTTCTACGCCGATCCGGATCAGACGGTCACCGACGGTGCCGATGAATGGCGCATCGCGATCGATCCGATTCGTTTCGATCTGCTGCGCGAGCAGATCAAGATGAACAACCCCGGAGCCAGTCTGTATCTGATTGAGCTTCTTGCCGAAGACGGCTGGACGGGCGAACTACGCTACTTCGAGGGCGAGGCCTTCAACCTGCGCGGCTTCGAGGGCGACGCCGAGCGCGCGGCGCAGTCCTATGCCGCCGCTGTCGAACTGCCCGGCGCACCGGCGGCGGCCTGGCGCGCCCACGGCTACGCGCTGCAAAAGGCGGGCGATCGGCAGGGAGCCAGCGATGCACTCAAGCGCTATCTCGAGCTCGATCCGGATGCGCCCGACGCGGCCATGGTGCGATTTTCTATTCTGACTGACGACTGAACTGGACGCCTTATGAAGACAACAATGCAACGACTTATTCTGGTGCTGATCGGCCTCTCGCTGAGCGGCTGCGTGGCCACCTACACACTGGTGCCGGCAGGCAGCCTGGCGGTTGCCGATGACACGATGAACGTGCGCCCCAACAGCAACTGGAATCGTATCCCCAAGAATCGTAGCCAGATCAAGGCTGAGGAAAGCTGGACCAAAAACGGCCCGCTGCTCGACTCGATCAC
>CAZXCL010000010.1:44534-45789 GCA_964639265.1 uncultured Gammaproteobacteria bacterium
GACGGCACGGCGCTGCATTACTTCGACACGGCGCTGCCGGAGTTTGAATCGATGGTGGCGCAGGCGGGGCGACGCTAACCGTTGCGATAGGTGTAGCTGTAGCCGTTGATGGCCGGTTGCCCGCCCAGGTGGGCGTAAAGCACTCTTGATCCGCGCGGGAAAAAATCCCTGTTGATCAGGTCGATCATGCCCTGCATGGATTTTCCCTCGTACACCGGATCGGTGATCATCGCTTCGGTGCGTGCGGCAAGTCTTATCGCTTCATTGGTCTCGGCGCTGGGCACGCCGTAGGCCGGATAGGCGTAGTCGGGATTGATGTGTACGTCGTCATCGTCAATGGAATAGTCGCACTCAATCAGCTTGCAGGTCTTGTTGGCGATGTCCATGACCTGCGCGCGAGTCTGTGCCACGGTGCCCGAGGCGTCGATGCCGATCACGCGATTGGCGCGGCCATCTTTCTTGAAGCCGACAATCATGCCGCCCTGCGTTGAGCCTGTGACCACGCACACCACGATGTAGTCAAACGCAAAGCCAAGCTCGGCCTCCTGCTCACGCACCTCTTCAGCAAAACCCACATAGCCAAGACAGCCGTATTTGTGCACGGAGGCGCCGGCCGGAATGCCGTAGGGTTTGCCCCCCTGTCGCCGCACGTCTTCCATCGCCTCTTCCCAGCTCTGGCGAATGCCGATATCGAAACCGTCGTCCACGAGCCGGCTGTCGGCGCCCATCAGACGCGTCATCAGAATATTGCCCACGCGATCGTAGACGGCGTCGTCGTGGGGCACCCAGGCTTCCTGCACGAGCCGACACTTCATGCCAATTTTTGCCGCCGTTGCTGCAACCATGCGCGTGTGGTTGGACTGCACGCCACCAATCGATACCAGGGTGTCGGCGCCCGAGGCAATGGCATCGGGCACGATGTACTCGAGCTTGCGCAGTTTGTTGCCGCCGCAGGCAAGGCCCGAGTTGCAGTCTTCACGCTTGGCGTAAATTTCCACCTTGTTGCCGAGCGCGGCCGACAGGCGCGGCAGCGGCTCGATGGGTGTTTTGCCAAAAGTCAGCGGATAGCGTTCAAACTTCTCGAGCACGGGCATCTCCTGATCATGGTTATCAGGAGCCTAGCAAACTCCCGCTGCTAGGGGTCTGCGGACTCATCGGCCCACGGGGTAGCCACGATGCGATACACCTCGCGCCAGGTTTCGCCATCGTCCGTGGACTGCTCCATCTTCCAGTTCCAGCCGGTTTTGTTCGGTGG
>CAZXCL010000010.1:45889-76006 GCA_964639265.1 uncultured Gammaproteobacteria bacterium
CCCGGGTCCCAGCCCGAGCCGTCGGCTCGCAGTTGCGAGTCGGTGATTTTCCAGCTGCCGAGGTATTGGCCAAACTGGGCCATGGGGCCTTCGAGGCAGCCGTCGTTGTTAGTGATGGGCAGGTTAGCGTTAACGCTGGAACCGATGAGCAGAGCGGCGCCGGCGATCGTCAGTTGGAATCGTTCCATTGGTGATCTCCGAGTGCGTGAGCCACCTTGGACAACAGCGTCGCCCAATTGATCCCTTAAGCGCAGTTTTGCTAGCGACCACCGCTGTCGAGTGCGCGCGCACGCGCCAGCTCCTGCGCTGCTTCACTGGACCGGCCCAATCGTGTCAACACCTGCGCCAGCTCCTCGTGTGCCGCGGGGCTTGGCCGGTTGACTACGAGCTGCCGATACAGAGTCTCTGCGTCAGTCAGCTTGCCCTGCGCCACCAGCATGGCTCCTAGCTGATCGTAGGGCGCGGCGTTTTTGGGATCGGCCTCAATGGCGGCCCCAAAGCTCGACATCGCTTCTTCGTTGGCGCCGCGCTCGCGTTGGACTACGCCAAGCGCCGTGAATGCCTGGGTGGTTGGGTGGGTTTTGACGGCCGCCAGCAAATACCGCTCCGCTTCCTCATACTGGCCTGCTCGGGCTAACGACGCACCGAGGTTGTAGCGCGCAGCATCCGCCTCCGGGTCCAGGTCCAGCGCCTGGCGATATGCGTCGGCGGCGTCCTCGATAAGCCCCTGACGCTCCAGCACAAAACCAAGATCGTTATAGATGGGCGCCTGTGGCTCGATGGCCAGCGACTCTCGATAGTGCGCTTCGGCCAGTTCCAGCTCGCCCAGGTCAATGGACGCCAGCGCCATATTGTTGTGCGCCTTGGCGTGCCGTGGGTCAATTGTCAGGGCTTTTTCCAATGCCGTGACGGCCTGTTCGCTATCGCCTTTCTGGAACAGCGCAAAACCCAGGCTATTGAGCAATTCCACGTTGTCTGGCTCGACGTTGAGGCCGCGCTCGTAAATGCTGATCGCCTGCGGATAGTTGCCGGTGCGTTCGTTGGCCATGCCGGCGCGCAGGAACGAGTACGCGTCAAGAAAGCGTTCTTCAATGCGCGCAATGGCATCGCCGTCGCGCGGCACAAACTCGGGAATATTCGCCGCCCGATCGCTGTTGGTAAAGCGGTCCAGAACCACCGCCGGGCTCGAGTTGCCGTACTTGTCAATGTGCGTCAGAAACAGCTGCGTGTAGGGCGTGTTGATCTTGGATGAGAACACCAGCCAACGGCTGTTGGACGAAAAGCTGTGCCACGAATTCATGCGCGCGGTGTTGGCGGCAAGCCGGCGCGCATCGCCGCCGTCGGCCGGGATAATAAACAATTCGCTGTCGGGCATGAGCAACATGTAGTTCTCTGCCTGAGTGAACACGATCCACTGACCGTCGGGCGAGTACTTGGCAAAGAAGTTGCTCTTGCCATTGTGCGAGGCGCCGGCCAGCGGTTGGGCCTCGCCGCCGCGCCCGCCGTTAAACGGCACGCGGTAGAGGTCAAACTTGTACGGCTGGTTGTCTTCGATAAATTCCGGCACGTCCTTTTCGTCCAGCAGCACGCTGGTGGCGTTGGCTAGGCCCTCGCGCTGGTAGGCTTTGGCGCGCGCAAACACCACGTACTTTCCGTCCGGACTCCAGGTCGGGTTGCTTTGAACATAGGTCGGGTCGTCAGCGCCCGGCAATCGTGCGAACTGTCCGGTTTTTGTGTCGTAGACCACCAGGATGCCCTTGATCGGGAAAAACAGCTGCGAGAACTCGATGCCTGGTGTGGCAACAAACACCGCACGGTCTTTCACCGTGCTGATGACGTAGCGCCCGTCCGGCGAGACCTGCGACAACAGACCGAACGTGCCCTCGCCGTCGTCGCGCTGGTAGTCGCTCCACGTCATGATGTTCTCGTCGGCGAGCGTCATCTGTTCGGCCACGGGCAGGATGGCGTAGCCGCCCTTGTCGTTGCCGTAGTCCACGTCCAGGCCAAGCGTGCTGCCGTCTTTGCTAAACGAGTGGCAGTTGCCGCACACCGGCAGGTTGTCCAGCACCACCGGCGGCGGGTCGGTCGAATCCACCGTGCCAAACCGCCAGCGAATTTTGGACGGGTCCTGAACAGCCGCGATAAACGGCAGGGGCACCTCGCGGTAGAAAATGGCATCGCCCACCGGATCTTCGGACGTTTGTATCCGCACCTTCGCGGCCGAGCGCGCCGCACCACGCTCATCCAGGCCCACCACGGCGACCCGTGCGTGTTGCTCAACGCTGGCGGATTTTATGGTCTGCCAGTCGGCGCTGTCTGGTCGCCAGGCAGGTTCGTCGGTTGCAAAGCGCAGCATGTCGCTTTGACCGTCCAGCTGCACCAGTACCAGCCAACGGGCCACGTCGTCGGTGTCGTCTTGCCACTGGAAAAGGGGCGCTGCCACGTCCGGCGGAAAAAGTGTGTCCTGAAGCGGGTAGCGAATGGCAAGGTTGCCCGTCGCTGCGCCTGGGAAGGGGACATTTATGTCTTTGATCGCCGGCGCCCGATCACAACCACTCACAAGACCGAGAGACAGTGCGATCGCAACCGTCACAATGCTGCGCAGCAACGTAGAGAAGGACACTGAGCGAACATGCGTATACATAGGCTTTGCCAGCTGTTGTTGGTATTGGTGGCCGGGGGCGCTTGCCGCGCCAGAATCGCATCGCGACACAACCAATGCACGTTATGCGGATGCAGTTGCACGATTCTGATTGACGGGCAATTGCGCTGTCAATTGACAGGTTATGTCATCGCCGGAGACACTGACAGCAATAAAAACAAGAGTGTGTTCACGCCACTCGACCAAGTACGGAGACCGTTATGAGATCTCATGTTGCGCGCGCTGTGCGTCTTCGCACTGCCGCCATTGCATTAGTGGCTCTGGCCATGACACCGCTTTCCAACGCGGCCGTTCACAAAGTGGTTCCAGGTGAATCGATCCAGGCTGCTATTGACGGCGCAGCCCCCGGCGACACCATTATCGTGGCACCGGGCGTTTACAGTGAAAACCCGGGCAGTCGTTACGGACTTCGCATCAGTACGGATAACCTGCGCCTGATTGGACGCTCGCGTCAGGGCGACGACGGAAAGGTGCGCCTGATCGCCAGCGGCAGTCAGGAAACTGGCATCTACGCGGCACCGGCCGGCTGCGAATACGACGATCCGGAAGGTAGCTGTGCCGCGGCTGACCTGCAGGGCTTTTACGTGCGCGGTTTCTCCGTTGAAGAGTTCCCGCGCAACGGCATCCAGACGCGCTGGGTAGACGGCTTCCGCCTGATGCGCAACGCGTCGGTCAACAATCTGAACAACGGCATCTATCCCACGCTTTCAGCCAACGGTCTGGTGCGCAATAACGTGTCGTACGGCTCGCTGGACACATCCATGTGGGTCGCTGGCTCCGAGAACGTGCGCGTCATCGACAACGAACTGTTTGGCAGCCCGATCGGGTTTGAAATTACCGTTTCGAACAATGTGTTCGTGACCCAGAATGAGATTTACGGCAATACAGTTGGCGTTGGTCTGTTCCATCCGAACGCGGCAGGCAATCCGCCCATCGCAGAGATGCGGCGCTGGGTCATTCACGACAATCATATTTACGACAACAACCTGCCAAACCCGGCGCCGATTACCTCGTTCCAGGGCGCCTTGCCGTCGGGCGTCGGTGTGCTGGTTTTGGGCGTGTCTGACCATACTGTGGTGCGCAACCGTGTCGAGGACAACGACTTTGTGGGCATCGGCGTGCTGGGCTGGTGTGCGGCCACCGCCACCAATCCGCTGCGCAACTGCATGGTGGATCCGCCCATCGCCAATCCGCAGGCCAACAACAATTCGGTGTTCCTGAACTTCGTGGCCGGCAACGGTACAGCGCCACCGGGTGGCGGGCAGGGCCCGCTGGATTTCCTGGCCGCTGATCTCACTTACTTTGAGGTGGAAGGTTCCTCGGGCAACTGCTTCAGCATGAATGAGCCAGACAATCTCACTTTTGTATCGTCCGAACCCGACGGCCAGCTGCCTGGCGGCGACTGCGGGTCCGGCCGGCTCGAGCCACTGCCGTAGCGCTGCCACGCGCGCGCATTGGCGCGCATACTTCAGACCACTGCGAGGTCGTGCTCAGCCGGTTCGAAGGGCCGCTGGCCACCGAGCTGTGCGCACATGCGCGTCCACTTCCAGGTGCGCCTACGGCCGCTGATGAACAAGCAAGAGCTGTGTACGGCGCGCTGCATCACGCATTGACCGACGCCGGAGCGAAAACAGCGGACGTGGTCAGCGAAAGTGCATTTGTGCGCGATGCGGCAATGGACTTAGACGGGCCACGCGCGTACGCGTTTGAGACGGGGCACTACCGCGCCGCCGTCACAAAGATTGGTCAATCACCGCTGGCGGCGCACGCGCATATCGAAGTATCCATGCAGGCGGTAGTCGGCAACACGGCCGCGGATGTTGTGCGCGCTGATGATGCCTGCGGTCTGCGTCTTCGCATCGGTCCGCAAACCCGGTTGTATGCGGCGGGTCTTGGCGTTTCCACGGGTGATGCCAGTGCGCAGACAAGCGCCGCGTTTGCCAGCGCGAATGGCCTGTTGCAGGCAGCCGGAATGACGTTTACCAACGTCGCTCGCACGTGGCTGCACCTGCCGGACATTGATCGGGACTACGCAGCGCTGAACGTATCGCGCCGCCAATTTTTTGCTCAGCACGGCATAACGTCAGCGCCGGCCAGTACCGGCATCGGCGGCACGCTGCCGTCGGAGAGCTGCCGATTGGGGCTGGGCTTTTACGCTGTATCGGGCGACGCCCGGCGAACCGTCATGACGTCACCCACACTGAACGAGGCGCCGCAGTACGGCGCGGACTTTGTGCGCGGACTGCGGCTGGATGAGGGCAATCGCACGGCACTGATGGTGTCGGGCACGGCCAGCATCGACGAGCACGGCGCCTCGGTTCATCTGAACAATACGGCCGCGCAAGCCGAGCGCATGCTGCTGAACATCCGAGCCCTGCTGGAGCGCCAGGGCGCAGGATTCGAGCACATCGTCAGTGCCGTGTCCTACATCAAGCACGCGGAAGACGCTGGCGACGTGCAGCGTGCGTTTGCACAGGCAGGCTTTGAGGGGTTTCCCAATGCGCTGGTGGTTGCAGACGTCTGCCGGCCCGAGCTCAAGTGCGAAACCGAGGTGCTGGCGTTGTTGCCGCCGGTTACAAACGACGCATAGAGTTTATTCTGCGCCTTTCGGTTCGGCATCAGTCCAGGTTTCGGTGCGAGCGCGTATTCGCGTCCATGCATATGTCTTATGCCGCGCTGTAGTGCTTCTAAACTGCACGTTGTCATAACTCTTAATCCTGCTTCGCTTCCTTGAGCGCGCGCTACGTCGCCGTATATCTTGCTATACTGCCTTGAAGAGGGGATCGATAGCGCGATGGCGCGGGTCCAACCACCTCACGCGTCATGCGCAATAAGAACAAGCAGCCAATGATGGCGGTTCACCGCTCGGCTGTGTCAAAAGTAAAGAAAAAGAAAACCGGATTGCCGTGATAGCCGTCACGATGAAAATCCGCTACAGCCAGAGGATCCGCCGATGTTCCTGACCAAACGGTTTAAGCCGACCACGCTCCTGGTCTTCGTGTGCACGCTCGCGAGCGCGCCTGTCGCAGTTGCCCAGTTCAACTACAACGTTTACGACGGCGATTTCAATCAACTGCCGAACTTCGCGGCGCTAACGCCTATTGCCAGCGGCACCAGTGACGTTATCTCGCTCAGCGTGACCACACAAACCGAGACCTTCGGTCTGGTTTTTACCAACACGATCACGGTGACGCAGGCGGATGACTACGAGTTTCGCACCAATTCGGACGACGGCTCGCGGCTATACATCGACGGCAATCTGGTTGTCGACAATGACGGTCTGCACGCGCCGGTGACTGTCACCAATCAGGTCTTCCTCGATGCCGGTACCTATGATCTGCGCGTAGAGTTTTTCGAAAAAGGCGGTGGCGAGGTGCTGGACGTTCAGTACCGGGTGCCCGGCGACGGCTTCGGACCGATTCCGGCTGACGGCATTCTCGGCGTGTCGGCACGTGATGAGCAGGGTCAATGGGGTCCGGTCATCCAGTGGCCGCATATTGCGATTTCGGCGGCCAACCTGCCGGACGGTCGCGTGCTGACGTGGTCGTCCACCGAAACCAACGCGTTTCCGGCCAACCGCGAGTTCACGCACTCGGCGGTCTTTGATCCGCTGACCCAGACGTTCGTAAACACCGACAGCAATTTCCACGACATGTTCTGCGCCGGTGTCTCGACGTTGGAGGACGGGCGTATCGTGGCCTCGGGTGGTAACCCCGACGATCGCCGTACGAGCACCTTCGACCCCGCTGGTCTGCAGTGGTCGCCATTGCCGGAGATGTTCGATCTGCGCTGGTACGCCACCAACGTGACACTCCCGAACAACGAAGTGTTCTCAACCTTCGGCAAGTCGGCGGGCAACCGCTCGGAGAAATTCAATCCGGGTGCCAACCTCTGGACTCGCACGCCCAATGCGTCGATGCAAACGCTGCTTGAGGAACATAACGCCATCGGCGGGCTTGAGTGGTTTGCGCAGTTGGCGGTTCAACCGAACGGACGCGTTTTCCATGGCGGACCAACGCCCACGTTGAACAGCTTTGATCCGGTGGCCGGGTCGGGCAACCAGACCTTCGGTCAACCCACTGGCTCGCGCGCTCGCAAATGGGGCAACGTCGTGACCTACGATGCGGGCAAGGTGCTGCTGGTCGGCGGTATGGACCCGCGCGAAAGCGAGCGCACGCTGGTGACCAACGTATTCCTGGTCGATCTCAACGGCGCGACGCCCAGCATCACCCAGGGTGCGCCGATGAACTTCCCGCGTGCGCTGAGCAACACCGTGACCTTGCCCAACGGCGAAGTGCTGGTGATTGGCGGCAATACCAGCGGCCAGAATTTCTCCGACGTAGGTTCGATTTTCCCGGCGGAAATCTACAACCCGGCAAACAACACGTGGCGTGTGGTCGATTCCATCTCGATTCCGCGCAACTATCACTCGACAGCATTGCTGCTCAAAGACGGTCGAGTCTTGTCGGCCGGCGGTGGCGCGTGCGGCGGCTGCGCCGAAAATCACCTGGATGGCCAGATTTTTTCGCCGCCCTATCTGTTCGATGGCGACGGCAACGAACGGACGCGACCGACGCTCGCCAACGTGCCGGGCGTGTCCGGTGCGGGCTCGGAGCTTACGGTCTCGGCTAGCGCGGGCACCGTGCGTTTCACGATGGTCCGACTCTCGGCCACCACGCACCACGTCAACACCGATCAACGCTTCCTGCCAGTGGCCTCGACAAACAACGGCGACGGTACGTTCACGTTGTCCATGAACGGCAATCCCAACGTTCTCCTGCCGGGCAACTACTGGCTGTTTGCGGTCGATGCCAACGGCACGCCCTCCATCGGAGAGACGATTCAGATTCGTCGCGATTTCACCGACAGTGATGGTGACGGCTTCGCCGACTTTGAAGACGCCTTCCCCAATGATCCCACCGAGTGGGCCGACAGTGACGGCGACGGTGTGGGCGACAACGGCGATGCGTTCCCCAACGACCCCACCGAAACGCTGGACAGCGATAACGACGGTGTTGGCGATAACGCGGATGCCTTCCCTAACGACCCGACGGAGACCATGGATTCTGATGGCGACGGCATCGGCGACAACGCCGATCCCACGCCGTTCGGCAATACGGTGTTTGCCGATGATTTTGAAAGCGACACCGGCTGGCAGCGCAACGCCAGCGGCAACGACACGGCGACCACCGGCCTGTGGGAAGCGGCCAATGCGCAGCAGACGTCCAATACCAGCGGCGTCATGCAGCTGGCCTCAGCAGTTAGCGGCGCCCGCTATCTTGTGACCGCCGGCGCAGCGGGCGCTTCGCTTGGTACCAACGATATCGACAACGGCGTCACGTCAATTCGTTCGCCGCAGATTACGTTACCGTCGGTCCCGAGTGAGCTGACATTCCATTACTACCTTGCGCATCTGGGCAACGCGACGGCGGATGATTTTCTACGCGTTACGGTTGTCGGCAACACCTCCGCATTGGTCTTTGAAGAGCTCGGTCAGGGCAATGTCGACGAGGCACAGTGGCAGCAGACAACGGTCGATCTGAGCGCGTTTGCTGGTCAGACCATCCGCCTGATCGTCGCGGCCGCTGACGCCGGCTCGCCGAGTCTTATTGAGGCGGGCATCGATGATGTGCTGATCACCAGTGAAGACCTGATCGATAGCGATGGTGACGGCTTCCCCGACAGCCAGGACGCGTTCCCGAACGATCCGAACGAGTGGGCCGACACCGATAGCGACGGTGTGGGCGACAACGCCGATGCCTTCCCGAACGACCCAACCGAAACCACGGACACGGACGGCGACGGCGTGGGCGATAACAGCGACGCCTTCCCCAATGACCCGACCGAGAGCGTCGATACCGACGGCGACGGAGTGGGGGATAACGCCGATGCGTTCCCGAACGATCCTACTGAGACCATGGATTCCGATGGCGACGGTTTTGGTGACAACATCGACTCAACCCCGACCGGCGGCTCCAACCTTGTGACCCTGCCGGCTGCCCCGCGCCAGTCAACAACGCTCATCGTCGAGCGCAGCGCCAGTGCCGACCGCATCTGGAACGTGAATCCCGACAACAACAGCGTGTCAGTCTCTGATGCCGACGGCACGCTGCTGCGTGAAATCGGCGTGGGCGACAAACCCTGGTCGCTGGCCAAGGCGCCTAACGCCAATCGGGTGTTCGTGACCAACAAGGCCGATGCCACGATCAGCGTGATCAACTCGCTGTCGTTCACCATCGAAGACACCGTGGCGTTGCCCTATGCATCGCAGCCTCACGGGATTGTGTTTAGCGGCGACGGTAGCGAGTACTTTGTGGTGCTCGAAGCAGTCGCCACCGTGCAAAAGCGCAGCGCGAGCTCGCAAGGCCTGCTCGGTGAAATCGCGCTTAGCGGCGCGCCTCGCCACATTGCCATGACCTACGATGACAGCCGATTGCTCGTCACCAACTTCATCACACCACCTGTGCCGGGCGAGTCCACGGCCACGCTGGATATCGCCAACGCCAGAGCCGAAGTATTTTCGATTGATCCGGCGGGCATGACGCTGATCGACACCATCGGACTGACGCACGATGATCGTCCGTTCTCGGAGAGTCAGGGACCGGGTCTGCCCAACTATCTCAACGCACCGGTCATCGCGTTCGACAACGCGTTTGCCTACGTGCCCTCCAAGAAGGACAACATCAACTCGGGCTTGCTGCGCGGCAACTTTGGTATGACCTTTGATCAGACGGTGCGCGCCAACACCTCGCGCATAAATCTGAACACGGCATCCGAGGATGCGCTGCGTATCGATTTTGATAACGCGAGCCTCGCCACCGGCGCTGCGCTGACCGGCAACAATCGCTATCTGTTTGTCGCGCTGGAGACCAGTCGCGAACTGGCCGTCTACGATCTGCAAAACGGTTTTGAGTTGATGCGCCTGAACACCGGCCGCGCACCGCAGGGCGTGGCGCTGTCGACAGACGGATCGATTGCCTATGTGCACAACTTTATGGATCGCAGCGTTTCGCGCTTTGATCTGACCGAGATGATTGAAACCGATTTGCCGGCGGCCAATCCGCTGCCGACGGTCGACGTAGTGGACACCGAAGCGCTCGGTGCGCAGATTTTGCGCGGCAAGCAGCTGTTCTACGATGCCGAAGATGATCGTCTGGCGCGCGACGACTACATGAGCTGCGCGTCGTGCCACAACGACGGTGGCCAGGACGGTCGCGTCTGGGATTTCACCAGCCTGGGCGAAGGCCTGCGCAACACCATCGAGCTCAACGGCCGCGGCGGTATGGCGCACGGCATCTTGCACTGGTCGGCCAACTTCGACGAGCTGCAGGACTTTGAAGGCCAGATTCGCACGCTTGCAGCGGGCACGGGCCTGATGAGCGACGCGGACTTCTTCGCCGGTTCGCGCAACGAGCCGCTGGGCGATCCGGTGGCGGGCCTGAGCGCCGATCTCGATGCGTTAGCGGCATACGTAAGTTCGCTGAGCACCGTGGATCGCAGCCCCTATCGCAATGCGGACGGCACGCTGACCGCGCAGGCCCAGGCGGGTAAGGACGTCTTCACGACCAACGGCTGCGCGAGCTGCCACAGCGGCAGCCGCTTTACCAACAGCACCGATGCCTCGACGCTGACCGACATCGGCACGCTGGTGCCTTCAAGCGGGAATCGTCTTGGTGGTCCGCTGACCGGCATCGATGTGCCAACGTTGCGCGACGTGTGGAAGACCGCACCGTACATGCATGACGGCAGTGCCGCGACGCTGGCCGACGCGGTAGCGGCGCACAACGGCAACACGATTGCTGGCGCCGATCTGGACAATCTGGTGGCTTATCTCGAGCAGATCGGTCGTGCCGAGGGTGGGGCGTTTGTCGACAGCGACGGCGATGGCGTCCCGGACGAGGACGATGCGTTCCCGTTTGATCCCACGGAAACCACGGACAGCGACGGCGATGGTGTGGGCGACAACGCCGATGTCTTCCCCAACGACCCCAGTGAATCGGCTGACAGCGACGGCGACGGTGTGGGTGATAACGCGGATGCCTTCCCGAACGATCCAACGGAAACCGCCGACAGCGATGGTGACGGCGTAGGCGACAACGCAGACGCGTTCCCCAACGATCCCACCGAAACGGCCGACAGCGACGGCGACGGTATTGGCGACAACGCCGATCCGTTCCCGAATGATCCGGACCGTCCGGTGCAGGATCAGGATGGCGACGGTGTGGCCGACGATGTGGATCTGTACCCGAACGATCCGTCACGCAGTGCTGGAATCTGGCGTGAGGTCTACAGCGGCATCGGCGGCGTGTCGATCGCCAACCTGACCGCCGCGCCGAGTTTCCCCGACAGCCCGAGTCAGGTTGAAGAGCTTGCCAGCTTCGAGGGGCCGATCAACGTGGCAGAGAACTACGGCACGCGCATGCGCGGCATATTGTTTGCACCCCAGACCGGCAGCTACACGTTCTGGGTCTCGGGCGACGACAATGTCAGCCTGCGATTGAGTACCGACAGCAGCGCCGACAACCTGGTCGAGATCGCCAGCGTGCCGGGCTGGACGCCATCGCGCGTGTGGGACAAGTATCCGGAGCAGCGCGCGGCGCCCGTTAACCTCGTCGCGGGTCAAGCCTATTTCGTCGAAGTACTGCACAAGGAAGGCGGTGGCGGCGACAACGTGGCCATCGCCTGGCAGAGCCCGGGCGATGCAACGTTGCGCGTGATCGGTACGGAAGTGTTCGGTGCGGACAGCGACGGTGACGGCGTGGGTGATCACGTGGATGCGTTCCCCAACGATCCCACCGAAACGCTGGACTCCGACGGCGACGGCATCGGCGACAACGCTGATCCCACGCCGTTTGGCGGTGACCTGTTCTTCGATGATTTCGAAAGCGGTAACAACTGGCAGCGCAACCCCAACGGCAGCGACAGCGCCACCACGGGTCTGTGGGAAGTGGCCAATGCCGGTGCGACCTCGTATCAGGGCACCACCTACCAGCTCGACAACGCGGTGAGCGGCGCCAACTATCTGGTCACAGATGGCGATCCGGGCACCTCGATCGGTACGTTCGATGTGGACAATGGTGTAACGACCATCTGGTCACCGCCGATTGACTTGCCGGCGACCACGACCAGTGAACTGTCGTTCCAGTACTATCTGTCGCACTACAACAACTCGAACAGCGACGACTCCCTGCGTGTGCGCATTGTCGGCAATACCAATGCGGTGGTGTTTGAGGAAACTGGTGCGGGCAATATCGACGGCGCCGGCTGGCAGTCGGCCAGTGTGGACATCACCAGCTTTGCCGGGCAGACCGTGCGGATTCTGATCGAAGTTGCGGACGCGGGGTCGCCGAGTCTGGTTGAGGCAGGTATCGATGACGTGCGGGTTAGGGCGCAGTAGCGGTGCGCATGATCGGGTAGGCCGCGTGGCCTACGCAGGAAAAGCCCCACTTTGACTGCCACACTGTATGGATGAGGCCCGTCGATCTGGACGGGCCTCACAAACCAACAGTGGCAAGTCAGAGAGGATCTACCAATGCGTGCAGCAATCCTGTGGTTGATTTTTATTGTCGCGCTGATGTGCACCCCCGCATCCCGGGCGCAGCAGATTTTTAGCGATGAAGGGGCATTCCAGTCGGCGCTCGGCGATGAGGTCGCGGTCGTCAATCTCGATGCCGCAGCGCTCGGTGCGCTGGCGACCCCGTTCAGTATCCAGTCGCCCGACGCGGCGGCCGCGCTTCAGGCACTTGGTCTCGACTTTTTTGGCCTCAATTCCCAGGTCATTGGCGGCCAGGCGTTTCAGATCGTCAAACCCGATCGGGATCGGCTGATCCTCAACGGCAGTGGCAGCGGCGGAGAGATCACATTCAATCTGCTGCAGCCGGTGCAAGGCGTTGGCGCCTGGACCAACGTGGCCGACGGCGGCAATGTGCAGGCGTTCTCCGAGCCCGACCTCGGCGGCGTCATGCTCGGCGCCGCGCCGTTTGGCATGATCAGCGATTTCGGCGGTCTGATTACGGATCAACCGATCCAGTCGGTGCGCATCACGTGCGAGTTTGATTTCGATTTGCGCTGCGGTGTCTATGACATTCAGTTCGGGCCGCTATCCCTCGACAGTGATGGCGACGGCGTGGCAGACGCCGTTGATAACTGCGTCCTTGCAGAAAACGCCGATCAGACGGACAGCAACGGCGATGGCTACGGCAATGCCTGCGACGCCGATCTGAATGACGATTGTGTGGTCAATTTCCTCGATCTTGGCATTTTGCGCACGGTATTCTTTACGGACAACGAGGACGCCGACTTCAACGGAGACGGCATCGTCAACTTTCTGGATCTGGGCCGCTTTCGCGTGCAGTTTTTCGCCGCTCCCGGGCCGAGCGGCGTGTCACAGGAGTGCGATGGCCAGATCGCGAACTAACAATTCTGGATGGTCTCAAGCATGAAAATCTTCATCATCGTCGTGTTGATAATGTGGGTTGGCTCTGCAGTACTGCGCACGATGCGCAAGCTGAAGGCGGACACCGGGCCAGTGCCTGATTACGTAGTGGCCGATGCCAAGCAGCTGGAGACTCGCACGAACGCACTGCGCCGCACGGCCAGCGAGCCGCGCTTTGACTGGACCTACGGACTGAGTGTTCTTGGCAACGAAGTCGAGACCCACGAGTACGGCGAATTTGAAGAAGTGGCAACGGCGAGGCGCCCCGACGGCAAGTTCGCTGCGTCAATCATGCGCGAGGAAGACCCCGATTTTCCCGAGCTCTGGATTTTCGATCTGCAGAACAAACAGGTGCATCGCCTGGATTCGGACTCGTGGATCGACTGGCCGGGCAACCGAATCTGCTGGCCGCGCAACGACTTGTCGCCGATCGTCTTTGACTATTTGAACGGTCGTACAAGACTGACTGTATCGCTGGAGGACGGGGACTTCAGCGAGGAGCGGGTTGACTATCGCGACGATGAGCTCGTGTCGGAAGAGTGGTTTCTGGCAAAGAATACAAACAAGGGCGCGACGTGGTCACGATTGCGTGCTTACAGCGACGATTCAGTACAGACGTTCTTCGGCTGTGAGTCGGTACCTTTAATGAAGCGGCCAGCCTTTGGCTATACCTATGATGTTGGTTACAAACAGGCCAAGACTGCGTTGCTCGGCAACCATGCTCGCATTCGCGTCAATCGCAAATCGCTGCCGGTCGTGGATCGCGCAGCGGGCGCGCTCGACTCGGTGCGTGTGATCGACAAACAAACCGCCGACCAACTCGACGCACTGCTGCGTAGCGGTACGGTGCGTCTGCCGATTGGTGACAGCGACGAGCAAATCGGTAGCTTGATGATGCAGTCGCTTGAGGGATAGCGGCGGCTTCTAGTCGTGCGGTCGCGCACTCCAGAACAAGACAGCGGCGACCCCGATTCCCGCCCACGCGAGCCAGGCCGGTTGCGCGCCGAGCCCAAACAACAGCGCTGAACTCAACAGCGCGGCGCCGCCGGCCACCGACCGATGCGCGGTCGCGGCCAAACGCTTGTCACGCAAGCGTTCACGTTCAGCCACCGCCGGATCAAGCTGCATCTGCAGTTTTCCATCGGCGGCCTGCTGCAGTGCCTTGAAGGCCAGGTTCGGCACCAGCTGCATCGACTCGCTGAGCTCGGGCAAATGTTCCTTGAGCTTGTTGAACAGCTCCTTGCCGCTGGTCTGGTCGATCATCCAGTCTTCAAGAAACGGTTTGGCTGTTTGCCACAGATCCAGATCCGGGTAGAGCTGGCGACCCAGGCCTTCGATATTGAGCAGTGTTTTTTGCAGCAAAACGAGCTGCGGCTGCACTTCCATTTCAAAGCGCCGCGCGACGCTGAAAAGGCGCACCAAAAACTGACCGAACGAAATATCTTTGAGCGGCTTGTTGAAGATCGGTTCGCACACCGTACGGATGGCGGACTCGAATTCATCTACGCGCGTCCCCGCGGGGACCCAGCCCGACTCAATGTGTAGCTGAGCGACCTTGCGATAGTCGCGTTTGAAAAACGCCAGCAGGTTGCCGGCCAGATAGTGCTGGTCGCTGGGTGTGAGCGTGCCGACGATGCCAAAGTCGATAGCGATGTAACTGGGTAGCGCCGGATCAGTGGCGTCCACGAAAATGTTGCCAGGGTGCATGTCAGCGTGGAAGAAATTGTGACGAAACACCTGCGTGAAAAAAATCTCCACGCCGCGGTTTGCCAGCACCTCCATATTGACGCCGCGCGCTTCGAGCTGCGCGATGTCGGCCACCGGGATTCCTGACACGCGCTCCATGACCATGGCGTTGGGTCGGCACAGATCCCAGTAGATCTCCGGGATGTACAAAATCTCGTTCTCTGGCGGGAAATTGCGCCGGATTTGCGAGGCGTTAGCCGCTTCGCGCACCAGGTCGAGCTCTTCGTGAATGGTCTTGTCGTACTCACGCACCACGTCGCGGGGACGCAGGCGGCGACTGGCCGGCCAGTACTTGTGTACCACCGCTGCCGCCGCGTGCAGGATATCCACGTCTTCGGAGATCTGCTTGTCGATGCCCGGGCGCAGGATCTTGACCACGACTTTCTGGCCGCCCTTGAGCGTGGCGGCGTGTACCTGCGCCACTGACGCCGAAGCCAGGGGCTCACGATCAAACTCGGCGAAGGTGTTGTCCACCGAGGCGCCCATCGCCTCTTCGATCAGCGCCGTCGCCTCTTTGCCTGGAAACGGTGGCACGCGATCCTGCAGCTTGGTCAACTCGCGCGCGATGTCCGGCGGCAGGATGTCGGGCCGAGTGGACAGCGCCTGGCCAAATTTTACAAAAATAGGACCGAGGTCTTCGAGTGCCAGTCGCAGGCGTTCACCCAAAGACTTATCGCGGTTGGCCGACGAGCGCGGCAGCAGACGCAGCGCATAGGACAGCGGCGGTTTGGGTTCCAACGCGTGCAGGATGTCGTCGAGCCCGTGGCGTCGCAGCACACGGTAAATGTTGATCAGCCGAGCGACATGACGAGGCCGGATCATGGGCTAGTTCGAGCTCTCTTGCTGCGCTTCGAGGTTGCGCAGGCGCGCTTCGGCGCGATCCACGTCGTCACGCAGTTGATCCACATCGTCGAGAAAATCCTCGGTTTCGGTCTTGGTGGGCAGGTCGCGACTCTCTTCAGTAAAGTATTCCGCGAAGTCCTGACTCATGCGTGTGGTCACGTCCTTACCCCAGCCCATGAACTGGCGGGCGGCATCGCCGATGCGATGAGCAACGGTGTCGCCCACGATGCGTGAGAGCTCTTCTTCCCAGTCGGGCTTTAGTAATTCAAACAGACGCTGAAAGCTCTGTGCGACGGCCGTGTCGCCGTGAATGGTCACGCCCGTGCGGCGCACGGCTGAGGCGTCGGCAGCACCGCCCGCCAGCGAGGCCAGCGCCAGCACCGAGCCGCTGATGATGGCAGCCGGGTCTTCGTCGTAGTCGGTGTGCAGAAGGAGTCCGTCGTCGGATGCATGAAAGAAGATATCGAAGTTGATGCCTTCGAGTTTGACCGCCAGGGTTTCGCCGTGGAGCTGGCGTAGTGCTCGCCGCGCGTCGCTGTTGTCCTTGAGCTGACGATTCAACAGCGCTTCGAGCGGCTTGAGCAGGGCGGGCGTGTCGGTCATAGCTTGTAGCCCCGATGCAGCGCCACGATACCGCCGGTCAGGTTGTGATAGCGCGTGTTTTCAAAGCCCGCATCGTCGAGCATGCCCAGCAGCGTTTCCTGATCCGGATGCATGCGAATGGATTCGGCCAGGTAGCGGTAGCTGTCTTCGTCGCTAGTTACCAGCTTGCCGATGAAGGGCAGCACCTTGAACGAGTAGGCGTCGTAGATGGGGCTGAAGCCCGGTATGGTCGGTTTGGAAAACTCCAGCACCAGAAGCTGGCCGCCGGGTTTGAGCACACGGTACATCGAGCGCAGGGCAGCGTCTTTGTCAGTGACGTTGCGCAGGCCAAAGGCAATGGTCACACAGTGAAACGAGTTGTCCTCAAACGGCAGGTCTTCGGCGTTGGCCACCTCAAACGACACGTTCCCAACGATGCCCGCGTCAATGAGCCGGCGCCGACCGTTCTCGAGCATGGCCTCGTTAATATCGGACAAAATCACGTGGCCCTTGGGGCCGACGCGTTTGGCCATGGCCATGGTCAGATCTCCAGTGCCGCCGGCCACATCCAGCGCGCGTTGCCCAGGCTGCAGATCCGTTTGGTCGATCGTGAACTTCTTCCAGATGCGATGAATGCCCAGCGACATCAAATCGTTCATGACGTCGTACTTGTCGGCGACCGAATCAAACACGCCGCGGACGCGATTGACCTTCTCGTCGCGTGGCACGTTTTCATAGCCAAAATGGGTGGTGTCGTCGGTATCGCTCATGATTCTGCTCTTTCGCTTAAGGCTCGCGCGATGCGCCAGCTTCCTCCAGCCGCTTTAAATACTGCTGCCAGTTGTGTTCATAGTTGCTGCCCAGATCGTACAGCACATCCCAGGAAAATAGGCCGCTGTTGTGGCCGTCATCAAATACCAGGCGCACCGCGTAGGCGCCAACCGGCTCGATGCGGGTGACCACGACGTTCTTTTTGCCCACCTGCAGCACTTCCTGCCCCGGGCCGTGGCCGCGCACCTCGGCCGACGGTGAGTACACGCGCAGATATTCCAGCGGCATATCAAAGACCTGTCCGTCCTCGAACGTCACGCACAGCGAGCGCGTGGATTTGCGTAACTTGAGTTCGGTCGGCTGGTGTTGCATGGGCGCTGGCAAGCGTGAACGCTAGAGGATGTAGCGCGCCAGATCCTCGTCCTGCACCAGCTCGCCCAGATGTTCGTCCACATAGTCGGCCGTGACGACCACCTCGTGACCGCTGCGATCGGAAGCCTCGTAGGACACCGTTTCGAGCAGGCGCTCCAGCACCGTGTGCAGACGACGGGCGCCAATATTCTCAGTACGTGAGTTGACCTGGAAGGCCACCTCGGCGATGCGCTCGACGCCGTCGTCGGCAAACGACAACGTCAGGCCTTCGGTGTCCATGAGTGCCGCGTACTGCTCGGTCAGGCTGCAGTCGGGCTCAGTGAGGATGCGCACAAAGTCGCCGCTGGTCAGGGCGTTGAGCTCGACCCGGATCGGGAAACGACCCTGCAGCTCCGGAATCAGATCCGACGGTTTGGCCACATGAAACGCCCCGGAGGCGATAAACAGGATGTGATCGGTTTTGACCATGCCGTATTTGGTTGAGATGGTGCTGCCTTCGACCAGCGGCAGCAGATCACGCTGCACGCCTTCGCGCGACACATCGGCGCCGCCCTGCGTGCCGTCGGTGCGTCGGGCGACCTTGTCAATCTCGTCGATAAACACAATGCCGCTTTGCTCCACGGCGTCCACCGCGCGCAGCTTGAGCTCGTCCTCGTTGATCATTTTTGCCGCTTCTTCCTCGAGCAGCACTTTGTAGGCGTCGCGTACTTTCATGCGGCGCGTGTCGGTGCGTCCGCTGCCCACATTCTGAAACATGCTCTGCAGCTGCTGGGTCATCTCTTCCATACCCGGCGGTGCCATGATCTCGACGCCCATCATCTGTGCTGAGGTCTCGATTTCGATCTCGCGATCGTCGAGCTTGCCCTCGCGGAACATCTTGCGGAATTTTTGTCGCGTGTCGGCGGCGGTCGGATCATCATCCGGTTCGTCATCAAGCGGCGAGCGCACGGGGCGCGGCAGCAGTGCGTCGAGCACGCGATCCTCAGCCGAGTCTTCGGCACGATGACGCACCTTGTCCATCTCGGTCTCACGGATCAGCTTGACAGCCACGTCGGTAAGATCGCGAATGATCGAATCAACCTCGCGACCCACGTAGCCCACTTCCGTAAACTTGGTGGCTTCGACTTTGATAAACGGCGCTTTCGCCAAACGCGCCAGTCGGCGGGCAATCTCGGTTTTGCCCACACCCGTTGGGCCAATCATAAGAATGTTTTTCGGTGTGATTTCGTTGCGCAGGGGTTCTTTTACCTGCGCACGGCGCCAGCGGTTGCGCAGCGCGATGGCGACCGAACGCTTGGCGTCGTCCTGCCCGACGATGTGCTTGTCGAGTTCCTGCACGATTTCACGTGGTGTCATTTCGGACATGATTTACTCGCTGAGCTCTTCGATGGTGAGATTGTGATTGGTATAGATGCAGATGTCTGCGGCGATACCCAGCGCCTTTTCCACAATTTCTCGTGCGCCCATATCGGTGTTGTTCAATAGCGCCATGCCTGCGGCCTGCGCAAACGAGCCACCCGATCCGATGGCGATCAGATCGTGTTCCGGTTCAATCACATCGCCGGTGCCGGAGATCAACAGCGAGGTGGATTTGTCGGCGACGCACAGAAGTGCTTCCAGTCGGCGCAGGCTGCGATCGGAGCGCCAGTCCTTGGCAAGCTCGATGGCCGCGCGGGTCAGGTTGCCGTATTGCTCGAGCTTGCCTTCGAAGCGCTCGAACAGCGTGAAGGCGTCGGCCGTGCCGCCGGCAAAGCCCGCCAGCACGGTGTCGCGATACAGGCGGCGCACCTTGCGCACGTTGCCCTTCATGACGGTGTTGCCCATGGTGGCCTGGCCGTCGCCGCCGACGACCACTTTGCCGCCACGGCGCACCGACAAAATTGTGGTGCCTTCAATGGTTTGCATAGCTAGCCTGCATTGTGAGTCCTTGAGTGCCGCGCATTGATCAGACGGCCGAGCATTGTACCCGGATTGCGCGCCTAATCCCCGCCGGATTTCTTGCGCGCGCGGGGGTGAGTTCGATCGTAAGTGGCGGCCAGATGCTGGAAATCAAGGTGGGTGTAGATCTGCGTGGTGCTGATGTCGGCATGGCCGAGCATTTCCTGAACGCCGCGCAGGTCGCTCGACGACTCGAGGACGTGAGTGGCAAACGAATGGCGAAACAAATGCGGATACAGATTGATATCAATGCCCTGGCGCTGGGCCCAGTATTTGATGCGCGATTGCACAGAGCGCGGGCTGATGCGATGGCCGCGGGTGCTCACAAACAGGGCTGTTTCGTCTTCGCGCGCCATGGCGCCACGCACGATGAGCCACCGATCCACCGCCGCCAGTGCTTTGCGCCCCACCGGCAGGATGCGTGTCTTGGCGCCCTTGCCGAGCACTGTAACCGTTTGATCCTCATGCTCAATATCACCCAGATTCAGACCGATGAGTTCGGCCAGGCGCAGGCCGGAGGAGTACAGAAGCTCCATCATGGCGCCGTCACGCAGGGTCAGGGGTTCATCGCCCGGGAGGTTCAGAAGCGCTGACATTCGATCCACGTCCACCGTACCGGGCAGGGTGCGGGGTTTTTTCGGTGATCGGACGTCAGAGCCTGGATTGGTGGCGAGCTCGCCTTCGCGAATCAAATAGTCGAAAAACGAGCGGGCGGCCGACATGCGGCGCCCGATCGAGCGGGGTGAAAGCCCCTTGCGGTGACTGGCGCTGGCAAAAAGCTGCATTTGCTTGGGCAGTACATCGGCCCAGCGCACGATCTGATATTTGTCGCAGAAATCTGCGAGCGCACCGAGGTCGCGTCGATAGTTACTCTGAGTGTGAGGCGACAGGCGTCGTTCGCTTCCCAGATGGTCGATGAAGCGGGCGATGGCCTGATGGGCGATCGCTTCCAAGGCAAATCAGGCGGCGGCCGAGCCGACGGCCTTTTGCTCAAGCGCGATGGCCAGGACATCGCCCAGGCGCGCCAGAAATTCGGTGCCCATGCCGGGATGAAAATGCGTGGCATCCTGGCTGCCAATGGCAAGAATGCCAATGCGGCTGGCCTCCCCAAGCGGTACCAGCGCCGTGGAGCCAATGTGAAGGTTGTCATCGCCAAACAGGAACGCGCGCTGCGCGTCTCGCATCTGACCACAGCGCGGCCGTGCGGCGTCGATAAACGTGCTAAATGGCTTGAGGCCATCGGTGTTGGATGACACGCAGCGCACGAACGCAAATTCGTCGGTGCCCGGATAGCGCACGCTGTCATCAAACAGGATCAGTGTGGTTTGATCGGCGCCAAATTCGATGCGCAGGCCTTCCTCAAGCTGCGCGATCAGTGTGCGCAGTGACGGCGCGCGCATAAGCATGAGCGACAGGGCGTGCAGTTTGTCGGCCAGCGCGTCGTTGCTGTGCGCGATGGCGATGAGCTCGCGCAGCTTGCGATCAAGCTTGGTGTTGCGCTGGCGCAGGATCGATACTTGCCGCTCCACCAGCGATACCGCGGCGCCGCCGGTCTGATGCGGCAGTTTCAGTGCCGCCAGCAGCTCGGGGTGGCGGGCAAAAAAATCATCGTTTGCCTCGAGATAGTCGATGACGGTGTCGTCATTCAGATCCGCGACCGTGTCGTTTTGCGCTTTGGGCTGACGTTGCGTACTCATAGATCAATGTGTCCTTTGAAGGCGACGTGCGCCGGCCCCGTCAGCCATAGTCTCTGGTCCGGTGGCACTGAGTTTACCATTAATTCACCGCCCGGCAGCGTTACGCCCACTCTGGCATCGAGCGCGCCGCGCGCTTGACCGATCGCGACCGCTGCGCAGGCACCGGTGCCACAGGCGAGTGTTTCGCCCACCCCACGCTCATATACACGAAGCACGATCGCATCCCGTGCAAGAATCTGCATGAAGCCCACGTTCACACTCTCCGGAAACAAGGCATGCTGCTGCAGCGCCTGACCAATGTTCTCAACGTCGGCGGTCGTTACGTCTGGGACCGTCAAAACGGCGTGCGGGTTCCCCATGGATACGGCGCCAAATTCGAGGGTCTGCCCTTTCAGGCTCACGCTGTACCCATCTTCTTGTTGTGGGGTGTCCATCGGCAGCGCGGATGGTGCGAAGCGCGGCGCGCCCATGTCGACGCTGATCTGATCGCTCGACTCGACCCGCGCCCGCACCAGCCCGGCCGGGCTTTGCATTGTGAGCACCTCAGGAGGCTGCGAGCGCTCCGCGCCCAGCAGTTCATAACCGAGCAGCGCCAGTGCGCGGGCGCCGTTGCCGCATTGCTGCACCTCGCCGCCCTGCGCATTGAAGATGCGATAGGCAAAATCGGCCTCATTGGATGCATGCAGTACGAGAATCTGATCACAGCCGATGCCACGCTGGCGATCGGCCACATGTCGCGCTTGCGCGGGGCTAAGATCAAGCTGCAGATTGCGCGCGTCAATGACAACAAAGTCGTTGCCGGCGCCGTGCATTTTGGTGAAGGAAATGCGCACGTGTTGGTTGGCCCCTATGGCATGTTCGTGGCGTCGTGCTCCTCCAGAAGAATCCCCATCATCTCCTGCGCAAACACTCTGGCCGCTCGCACGGTGGCGCTGCGATCCGTCTCGTCACCCACCTCATACGTGATGGCCGGAATGGCGAACCGACCGTGCACATAATTCTTGGAGGTTGCCAGTGTAGTCTGATTGCGTTCGGCGCGCTCGAAAGAATAGTCCGGCAGGCGTGCCCGACTGCGCGCCAGCCATTGGGCGGTAAACCCATGGGGCGTGCCGTCAGCGCCAATCAGCTGAGTGTAAAACACGTTGCGCTGAGTGGAATGAAAGTCCAGAAAAACCACCGGCGCGGCATCGGGTCGCGCGGCCAGCTGGTCGAGCACGCGCAGAACGCTTGTGGTTTCAGGTTGCGTAAACGGCCCCCAGTCGCGATTGAGATCCACTCCGTTGACGTTGTGGCGCCAGTATCCAAGCGTCACGCCGTCCGGATTCATCAGTGGCACGGCGACCACATCGAAGACGCGGCGAAAGGCCGTAGCAAGTTCGCTTGCACCAAACACTTCATCTACAAACGGCAGCATCGCAACGGCGCCGGTGAGCTCCGGCGGGTGCTGGCGACCCACCAGCACCACCGTGCCATGGCTCCCGGGTGCGTCAGTGGCAAGCATGTGGATGGGGCGATTCTGAACAGAGCGACCGATCTCGGAGCGAGTGATGTGATCTTTTGCCGCGTGCGCGGTCATCCATTGCTCATAGTCCCCGGCGTTGAGAATCTCCTGACCGGCAAGGATCAGTGACTGCTGGTCGAGTGAAAGCGCGATGCGAACTTTTTTCCCGCCGCGTTGCGGCACCACATTGCTGTCGTTCACATACTCCCACGTGCCGTCCTGACCAATCAGTTTGGGTCGATAGCGGTGTTTGGCGTGCGTGTAGATCAGCGATACCACGACCTCGCCGGCAGCGCTGGGTGTCAGCCTGACCGCGTACCAGGGGCTGGGATTGATGGGCACGTCCTCCGGGGCGACCACCACCTCAATATGGTTGTCGTTGACGATGCGACAGCCGGCCATGCCGCCGCCTGCAAACGGTGCATCGAGCATGAAGGTGGCCGTTACGCATCGCCCCTGGAGCGTCGGCGGTGTCTGTGTGGCGCAGGCGCTGAGCAAGAAAACAGACAACACGCCCATGATTCGCGCGGCGGTGGAGGTGGACAGGTTACGCAGCATATTGTTGACCAGAGTGAGACTCGAAATTAAGGGCCGTATGTTCGGCCGCAGCGGCGGACAGTGTCCAGCCATACATGCCGTGACCCATGTTCAGAAACACGCCAGGCACTGACGATGGTCCCACAATCGGTAGTGAAGTAGGTGTGGCCGGTCGTACGCCGGACCAGGTGAGTGTGGGCTGAGAATAGAGCGCCGCCAGTGGAAAGCGTTGACGGGCCAGTCGGATCAAATCCTCGATGCGGCGCTGACGCGTTGGTTCATCAAGATGGCCAAAATCTGCAAACCCCGCGATGCGAACCACCTCGCCGATGCGCGAGCAAACAAATTTCCCATCGGCATCCGTAATGGCGACCGAGGGTGCGCCCGGACCAGGTGGTGCGGTCAGACTGTAGCCGGTCACAGGTACGATGGGCAGGCGAATGCCGAGCTTTTTGAGGAGCTGAGCGTCGGCGCCGCCTGTGCACAGGACGACGGCATCGGCATCACAAGTCTGACCGGTGGTGGTGCTCAGCGTCACGCCCGCGCCGCGTCGTGTCGTGATGCTGTCCACGCTGTCATTGAACAGGAAGCTGACGCCGTACTTGTCCTGACTGTGCGTAGCGATCACGCGGCAAAAGCGTTCGGCATCACCGAGCTCATCCTGCTCCAGCCAGATGCCACCGGCCAGAGGGCCCTTTATCTGTTGTGTCGCTGGATCAAGCGCGTGGCATTGCGCTGGCGTTAGTGAATCCGCGGGCAGGCCGCGCTGGTCAAAGCCGCGCGCGGCGCTCGACAGCTCGCTTTTCGAAGAAAAGACGATCAGCTTGCCGGCGCGACGGCGTTCAAACTCGGCCTGTGTTTCATCACAAAGGCGGTTGAGCGCCTCGCGCGATTCGCGCGCCAGCGCCAGCAGTTCGCGGCCATTGCGCCGGCCCTGAGTCGGCAGGCAGGCGTAGGCGAAGCGTGCGGTCCAGCGCAGATGGCGCAACACAAAGCCGAGCGGCAGTCGAAAGGCCGGGTCACGTCCGAACATGATCGCCGGTGCCTTGCGCAGCAATCCCGGCGAGGCCATCGGCGCGGCGAAGCCGAAGGAGAGTTGACCGCCATTGGCGAAGCTGCTCTCCATTGCGGCGCGTGGTTCGCGCTCAATGACGGTCACACGGTGTCCCTGACGTGCCAGAACGTACGCTGTGGTGACTCCGACGACCCCGGCCCCAACGACGACAATTCGCATGCTTATCTCCGTCGCACCCCCTGGGGTCAGGTGCATCGTAAGGCTAAAAGTCCTTGCGCAAATCCACGTATACGAAGCGCCCACGATTGGTGTGCAGCGTGTCGAAGTAGCCGCTGGCAAACTCGTCGGCAATCGGTGGGTCCTCGTCGAACACGTTGCGGGCACCTACGCGAATTCGGGCGGGGCCTCCCAATACATCGTCGAAGGTGTATTCGCCATACAGAGCCAGCGTGTCGAAACTATCGACGATGAAAATTTCCCCATCAGGTCCGGTGACTGAGGTGTCCACGACCTCACCGACATAGTTGTAGAACGCGCCGGCACCCCAGTTATTTTTTCTCCAGCGAACGCTGGCCGTGGAGCGCCATTCGGGACGGCCGTTTTGTTCGATCAGGCTGGCCGAGCCGGGTACGTCCACCGCTTCGTTGATCTCGCCGGAGGCGACCGCAGCAATCACCTGCGCGGCCAGCGGCGAGGGTTCCTGGAAGGCGGTATCGAGGAATGCGCTGTTAAACCCGAGATCGAAACCGCCCAGACGGGTGTCGAAGCTCCACTGCACACCGAAATCGATGCCCTTGAATTCGCGCGGCGTCAGGTTGGTGTAGCTGTCGCGCACTTCGATAATTTCACCGGCCGGGGTCAGTCCCGCTGCCGTGAACAATGCAATCGCGTCGGCATCCGGATCAGCACGCACAACATTAGGGTTTGAGCTGCCCTGAACGCGCAGCAGATAGTCCAGAGAAATCTGGTTCTGGTCACCAAAAATTCCGACGACATCGGTTTGCTCGATCTTCCACCAGTCCAGCGTGAGCGTCAGTCCGCTGATAAAGCTGGGCTGGTAAACGAGGCCAAAGGTTACATTGTCGTTTTCTTCGGGCTGCAGGTCCGGTCCGCCGGAGCGGACGCTTTCAACAGACGCGCCATCGCAATCGCCAACGTCGAAGTCTGTAGCGTTCGCCCGCGCCGCCGCCTCGCACGTGATCCAGTCTTCGCGACCGCCGTTCACGCGGCGAATACCGTTGGCATTTATCTGCTCGAGGTTGGGCGCACGGAAGCCCTCGGAGTAGGCCGCGCGGACCTGCAGGTCCGGGTGCGGATACCACGACAGAGCCACTTTAGGTTTGACCACGCTGCCAACGTCGGAATAGTCCTCGGCGCGAATGGCGAGTTGAGCGTCAAGGCTGTCGACCAGCGGGATATCCATGGCGTCAGAAATAAGCGGTACGGCGAATTCGACATAGGCCGAGGTGACGTTGCGGTCGCCGCGCGTATCCGGGGTCGGGCTGGAGCCCACCACGTCGCTGCCGATGACGTTGCCGGTCACCGCATCGGTAAACTGAATGGTGCCGTCGAGTCGGGCGTCGCGGTCGTCCTCGAAGTCTTCGCGGCGAAACTCAATGCCAACGGCCATGCCCAGTTCACCGGCCGGCAGCGAGCGGACCGATCCGTTGGAGAGTTTGAAATCCGCCAGCGTCAGCGACGTCGAACTGATGCGCGACACCGGTACGATGAAGCTGTCGATTGTCGCCTGCGAATTGGCCGACGTGTTGGGCGCATTGGTGTCAGTGATGTCGCCGCCGGCAAAGATGTTGTAGGCGTCTTCGGTTGTGCGCGAGATGGCCTGCTGGAACAGCGTGGTGCTCATCCGGTTGGTCACATCCTGGGTTTCGGACTCCGAGTGCAACACCGCCGATTCCCAGTCCCAGCTGTTGAAGTTGCCGCGCAGGCCGCCGAGAACTCGATAGCTGTCGTTCTCAACATTGATACTACGTTGTCCTGCGTCCAGTGCGCGGTAGTCGCGTACTTCCAGGTCCACGCCGAACGGGTTGTAGAAAGCGTCGGCCGGCACCACAAAGCGCCCGCTGGAGAGCACCTGGGCGGTCTCGCGCACGCGGTTGTAGTCCGAATGGTAGTAGGTCAGTTCGCTAAACAGGGTGATGCCGTTGTTGTACTCGTGATTCAGAAACGCCATGAGGTTCTGGCGCTCGGTGTTACCCGCAAGCTGCCGATAGCGCGAGCGATTCAGGCGCAGGTCGGTGTCAATGCTGCCGCCGTTGTCGGCACATACGCCGTTGCCAAGTTCGACCAGGCAGCCATCAAACGTGCTGGGCTGAATGTGAAAATCGTCGTCGCCGATAGCGGCGATTTCACCGTCCAGCGCGCGGAATTCGGCAAATTGGGTTTGCGTGCTCAGGTTTCGAAGCTGTGTGTCGCCCTCAAACGGCGTGCCTTCGAAGAACGGTCGCAGATCTTCCGTGCCGGAGTATTCGCGGTCGGTCGCGGCCATCGGGCTGCGATCCAGAAAGTTGGCAAAGATCGAGAAGTTGGAGCGACCTTCGTTAAAGTCGCGTCCGAACTTCAACGTACCGGTCCACTCATCGAGATCGCTGCCGCGCGCGGAGCTGTTGCGCAGCGACATCGTCAGGCCTTCATAGTCGGTCTGCGTGATGGTGTTGATGACGCCGGCGACCGCATCGGTGCCGTAGATGGCGGCCGCGCCGTCGCGCAGGACTTCGAGCCGCTCAATGCCGGTGATGGGCAGGGCGTTGGAATTGACGGTGACGACCGGCACAAAATCCTCGACCTGTGTACCTGGATGCAAGACCAGACGCCGACCGTTCAACAGTACGAGCGTGTTGCCGGTGCCGATGCCGCGCAGGTTGATCGAGCCGATGTCGCCGCGCGCGCCGTTGACGCCCGTAAAGGAAGACTCGTTGAAGGTGACGGCGCCGATCTGCGGGATCGAACGCAGCAGTTCCTCGCCGTTGGTTACGCCGGTCACCTCGATGTCTTCGGAGCTCAGCACTGTGACCGGCAGGGCGCCGGCAATGTCCGAGCCTTTGATCTGCGATCCGACAACGACGACTTCTTCAACGCTTTCCGTATCGTCCTGTTGCGCAAATGCAACGGGAACCAGAAGGCACGACACCGTTCCTGCCAGAAGCCCTTTCCAAATAGCCATGATGCACGCCTCCCCAAGCTGCATAAGTTCTGTCGCTATACGCTCTCATGGCAAAAGTGTTGCCGGCAAGCGACATTTCTAGGGAGGGGTATAGCTAAAGGTTATGGGGGTCGGATCTGGACAGCGAGTGCTCGAAACACGCCAGCAAATCAGATTCGGCGCTCGACACGCTATGGCCATCGCGAAGTACGGCACCAACGCTAAAGCGCAGATCAATATCCAGCTTTAGAACGTCTACGACCGCGGTGTTCGCAGCGCGCGCGGCGTATTCGTCGACAATAGCGATTCCCAGTCCCCGCTCGGCCATCGACTGTGCAAGGTAGTAGGTGTTGGCCACGATGAGCCGGGAGTCCGGGTAGTTGTGTCGATCGATGTGCTGACTCAGCAGCTGGCCCAGCGGAGCCTGTGTGCTCAAGTGAATGACGCGGTGTTGTTTGAGTTCGTCCACGGAAATCGCGTCGCTGGCATTGGCAACCGTGCCCTTGGCGGCGAGACATACAAACTGGGCTTCGAAAAGAGGCAATATGCGCAGGCCTCGTTGCGACGTTGGCTGATACATCACAGCCAGATCGATGGTCTCTTCACGCAGCGCGCGCACGACGTCGTCGTAATGCAGCGTCTGGATATGCAGGTTGACCGACGGATGCTGCCTGGCAAACGCCGCCACGGCATCGGCGCCGATGCTAAGGCCAATACTCGGTGCCATGGCAAAGCGAATGGCTGAGCGCTGCCGCAGCTGGACCGTGCGCGCAGCGGCCTGAAACGCGTTGAGCTCGGCCAGTACCCGCGAGGCCGCCGCGTACAGCTCGTTGGCTTCGTGCGTGGGCACCAGCCCCTGTGCGCTGCGCTCAAACAGCGCAAACCCGATTTCCTCTTCGGCCTGCTTCAGGGCTTTGGACAGCGCGGGCTGCGACACATTCAGGATGTGCGCCGCCTGGCTAATCGATCCGGCGGCATAGATCGCATGAAAAATCTCGATGTGCCGTGTTCGCATGGGTGTGCTCTCGGGGCTTGTTCTTGAAGCAGTATGGTTTGAGTACAGGATGCGGCGCCACTTGTCACGCATCCGGGTGCAGGCGCAACGCGAACTGAATGCGGCTACACTTCGTCAACGTTTTGAAAAGCAACACAGCCATGCACTACAGCGACCTCAGAGACTTTATCAACCAGCTCGAATCCCAGGGCGAACTCAAGCGCATTTCCATCGAAGTGGATCCTGTCCTGGAGATGACGGAGATTTGCGATCGCGCGCTCAAAGCCGGCGGCCCGGCGCTGCTGTTTGAAAATGCCAAGGGCTACGAGACTCCTGTTCTGGGAAATTTGTTCGGCACGCCCAAACGGGTGGCGCTGGCCATGGGGCAGGATTCGGTTGAGGCGCTGCGCGATGTCGGCGAGCTGCTGGCGTTTTTGAAGCACCCTGAGCCGCCGTCATCGGCGCGCGAGTTGATGGAGCAGATGCCGCAGTTCAAACAGGTGCTCAACACGCGGCACAAGGTCGTGCGCAAAGCGGCCTGCCAGAAAAACGTCATTGAAGGCGACGCGGTGGATCTTGCGAAGCTGCCGATCCAGACCTGCTGGCCTGGCGACGCCGGTCCTCTGCTGACGTGGGGATTAACGGTGACCCGCGGACCCACGCAGAAGCGTTTGAACATGGGCATCTATCGCCAGCAGGTGATCGGGCGCAACAAGCTGATCATGCGCTGGCTTGCTCATCGCGGCGGCGCGCTGGATTTTCGTGCGTTTTGCGAAGCGCATCCGGGCGAGAAGTTTCCCGTGGCTGTCGCGCTTGGCGCCGATCCGGCTACGATTCTTGGCGCGGTGACGCCGGTGCCCGACGGGTTGTCGGAATACGCGTTTGCCGGCTTGCTGCGCGGCGGGCGCACGGAGGTGGTCGCGTGCAAGCACAGCGATCTGCTGGTGCCGGCTAGCGCCGAGTTTGTGCTTGAGGGTTACATCGCGCCGGACGAAGTGGCCGCCGAAGGACCGTTCGGTGACCACACCGGTTACTACAACGAGGTCGATACCTTCCCGGTGTTCACGGTGGAGCGCATCACCCATCGTGACAATCCGATCTACCACAGCACCTACACGGGCCGTCCGCCCGATGAGCCAGCCGTGCTCGGCGTGGCGCTCAATGAAGTATTTGTGCCGCTGCTGAAACGTCAGTTTCCGGAGATTCGCGATTTCTATTTGCCGCCGGAAGGCTGCTCGTATCGCATGGCGCTGGTGAGCATGAAAAAGGAGTACCCGGGCCACGCCAAGCGCGTGATGATGGCCGTGTGGTCATTCCTGCGGCAGTTCATGTACACCAAGTTTATTGTGGTGGTGGATGAAGACGTGAACGTGCGCAGCTGGGAAGACGTGATCTGGGCCATGACTACGCGCATGGATCCGATGCGCGATACGACCATGGTAGACAACACGCCGATCGACTATCTGGATTTTGCGTCGCCGGTGTCGGGGCTTGGTTCGAAGATGGGGATGGATGCGACCAACAAATGGCCCGGCGAAACCAACCGCGAGTGGGGGGTGCCGATTGAGATGTCGGCGGAGGTGAAAGAGCGGGTTGATGATATGTGGGGGGCGTTAGGTCTTTAAGTTCGCTTGGGTTTGCGATATTCGCCCCCTGCGCGGTAAGGTTTGCTCCGTGTTTTGATGACGACGGTTCAGCGGGGAGACAGCAATGCGGCACATCATGGTCATGAACGCCAAGGGTGGGTGCGGCAAAACCACCATCGCGACCAGCCTTGCGGCCTATTACGCGGAGGAAGGCGCCGACGTTGTTCTGGCCGACTATGACCCGCAGGGTTCCTCGACCGATTGGCTCAAGCTGCGCC
>CAZXCL010000011.1:0-73361 GCA_964639265.1 uncultured Gammaproteobacteria bacterium
CGCCTTCCAGCTGCATTCGCAGTTTCAGGAACAGCGCAAGCAAGGCGGCATGGTAGCTCAGTATCTTTCGAGCGCGGTACGTCCCACGGTCGCCTTCCCTTACGCAGCATTGCTGGGCCTGCTCGCACTATCGATGTTGCGATAGCGCGGGGTCCCCAACCGGAGCATTCTGGACCGACTCCACACCGCCACTTTCCACGCCCGCACCAACGCTTTTTTCAACGCAACGCCACGACACTGAGTTTGTGCCAGCGACGGCTCGGCGTGCGCTCATGAGGGGCTCTCGCCGAAAACGTCGCTGTCACAACAAGACAAACACGACGAAGAGAGCACCGATGATGCACACCCAGCACGCCCGTTACCGGAAAGCACCTCCGCAGCTTGGCTCAAGACTGTTTCTAACCGATGCCGGCCTCGAAACCGATATGATTTTCAACCACGGCTTCGAACTCCCGGCATTCGCCGCCCACACAATGCTCGACAGCCCGCGAAAAAGAGCCGCCCTGACACGCTATTTTCGGGGCTTTCTGAACCTAACCTCGGCTTATCGCGCGGGATTTTTGCTGGACTGCCTAACCTGGCGGGCTCAGGGCGCCTACGCGGGCGAATTGAACACCGACGAAACCGAACTGTGGAAGATCAACCACCGCGCCGTGGCGTTTGCCGCCAACCTGCGCTACGCCGCGCCATCGTCGGCACATCCTATCGTGCTCAACGGGGTCATCGGGCCGAGCTCCGATGCCTACGCGCCGACCAGTGCGCTGACCACCTCCGAAGCCCGGGACTATCACGGGCAACAAATCGGCTGGCTCGCCGAGACACAGGTGGATTGTGTTACGGCGCTGACTTTCAACAACGCCGATGAGGCCGCCGGTGTCGTACAGGCTGCCGTAGCCAGAGAGTTGCCGGTCGCTGTTTCTTTCACCGTGGAGACCGACGGCACACTTCCCAGCGGTCAGCCGCTGGCCGAGGCGATTGCCGATGTTGATTTGCAAACCGGTGGGGCCGCCATGTACTTCATGGTCAACTGCGCGCATCCCGATCATTTTGCGCACGTTTTGACCAACAAGGCGTGGGCACGCAGAGTCCGCGGATTGCGCTGCAACGCCTCGCGCTGCAGCCACGCCGAGCTGGACGAGTGCGAAACGCTGGACGCCGGCGATCCGGTGGAAATGGGCCAGCTCTATCGTGAAGTGATCTCGCGGATGCCGTGGATCAACATTGTGGGCGGCTGCTGCGGCAGCGATCTGCGGCACGTGACGCAGATTGCCAGCGCGCTGGCGCCGATGGCACGTCGCGCGTCCTAGATTACAGACGCCAGCTCACCGACGCGCGATAAGAATCGACGTCGATGACACCCGTGTGATGCCGACGCCACTGAAGGCCTGCGTCCAAACGCGGTAAGGCATGCCAGTCAAAACCAATGCCCCAGTTGATGCCAACTTCGGCGTCGGGCCTGGCATTTGGAACCCGCACGATCGTGAGCGGCGCCGGGAAGCCCATATCCGTTGGCACGAACACCGGCACGCTTCCTTCAACGTCAAACGAGGAACGCGCGATGCCAAGATACCAGTGCGCGTCGAACTGATCGGTCAAGGTCTTGCGTAGCTTGGCACCCACCTGCCACTGCTCTACATTGATGGCGGCGGTACGGGTCAAAGCGCTGGTAAACACCGGACTCACAAAACCATCAACCGGCGGAAACGTTCCCGGAGTCAGGTTCGGGCCAGTGATAACGCCGGGCGTTCCAATTGGCGTGAACGTAAAGGCAACAGCGTTCGCCGCAGCGGACATCAGACCACTTTGACCAAGATCTTCATACCCGATCTCGACGGCCAGCCAGGAACGGACCTGCCAGCCGCCCGACACACCCCAGGACGTCTCGGTAGTATCAAACGGTGCGCCGTTGATACTCGGCATGGTTCCGCCTACGTCGGCATCTGCCGTGCCGTCGAAAACGCTTGAGCCCAAATGCGCAGCGACATAAAAATCGCTGGCGGCCGACGATGCGCACATGCCCAGGCACAGCAAAAGCGCGGCGCTCGTATTCAAAAATCTCGTAGCCATAAATTCTTATCCTTTTGAGCCGCCGAAATTGAGCATCAACGCCCCGTCGGCGGTTTCATGATCAGCACGGGCGTATCTCGCTTGTACTGTTCATAGTCTTCCTGTCCACCCCAACGTTCGTCCGCCGCTTTCTCAAGCAGTGGGACGCCGCTGCCTTTGGTCAGAAGAATGGCGACAAAAAGAGGCGAAATCAACGTGACATATTGCCACCCTTGCAGCACCGGCAACGCAATGATGGCCATGCCGATCCACAGCACGATCTCACCGAAGTAATTTGGATGGCGCGACCACGCCCACAGGCCCTCGTGAATAAATCTGCCCTTGTTTTCCGGCTTCTCCCGGAATCTGGATTTCTGCCGATCGGCAATCACTTCGATCGCAAAGCCCGCGCACCAGACTGCGATACCCACAACTCCGACCACACCAAGCGGCACCCGCGTACCGCCGGTAATCACGGCGAACGCCGCGGCCGCAGTCAGCAACACCCACAAGCCTTGCAACGTCCAGGCCATCAAGAATCGAAGGGGCGCGCCTTTGATCTCGTCAAAGCGACTGTCCTTGCCCGCCCTGGAAATGCGTCGGTACAAAAACGTCGACAAACGAAAAGACCACACCAGCACCATGGCCGCAACGAGCGTTGCGCGCACATCTAACGAGCCCGACAACATCACCGCAGCGATCGTGGCGCCGATGTAACTGATGCCGCCGACCAGATCATAATAGTGCTCGGTTTTGGCAATCGCAGCCGGAATGTAGGCCAGCCAGTTGATACCGAATGCCAGCGCGCCGCAGATCGCGAACACCGGTATGCCGCCGACACGGTCACCACCGTCGCTGCCGGCCAGACTGACCGCCGCACCGATCACTGTGGCAATAACGACGGTAGCCAGGCTTTTCGCGTTGTGGTTATCGGACATGAGACGCTGCTCCGGACAAAAGATTCAGGGCGACACACTATCCAACCGCAGCGTGGGCGGTGTTTCATTGTGTATCACCCAAGATGCCTACTTGTTGCGATGTCGCAGCGCGTCGATCAGCGCGAACACCTCGTTCATATGCGCATCGGTCCGACTGAGGCAAGAGTAATCCAGGCAGGAGCGGCACTTCGAAAGGTCTTTTGCAAATTCGCATTCCTTTGTGAACCGCGCGAACAGCGTCCGAATGTCCTAGGGTGAGTCCGAAGCGTCCTCTTTCATCAACTCGGCCCGCGCCACCTGCATCATGATCAGCACCTCACACGGAGGAAACTGCTCGAGCAATGACAAAGCCCGATAGTTGACCCATTCAGCCACCGGATCAAAATCGTCGCGTTTCACAAAGATCAGACGCTTCAAACCCACCATGCACTCTCCGTGCATTTTTGCTGCAACCACGCGGGACTCAGACAGCTTGGTGGATTCAAAACGCTTGGCAATTTCGGCGTAGCTAAACTCTTCAGCCACCGCCGACGGCGCCGCGCAAACCAGACCAACCATCAGCGGCAAAAGAAACTTGAAGGACATCGATCTACTCCAGAGCAGGGTTATCCTCCAGATCATAGCAAGGCCGTTTTAGGCTGATTCCAAATGCCCTAGGCGCGGCTGCGCGCCACGCTTTCGCTTTGGAACTTCTTCGGGGTCGTGCCGTACTTTTCTCGAAAGCACTTGACGAAGTAAGACGCTGAAGAAAACCCGCAGCGCTCAGAAACAAGCGCAACCTGAGCGCCATCGAGCAACTGCTCTTTCGCAGCGCGCAGTCTGAAATCGCGCAGATATACAGACGGATTTCGACCCGTCAGCGCCTTGAGCTTGCGCTGCAGCTGGCGCTCGCTAATCGCCATTCCCAAGGCAATCGCCGCGCGGTTGAACGTCAAACCTGCGTAGCCCTCTGACACAACGCTATCCAGCCGCTGCATAAATTCAAGATCCTTACCCTGCAGCTCCATAGAGGACAGGTCAGCATCCTTATCAAGTTGCCGACTCAAATTGGCCCTCAGCATGTCACGAATGGACATCAGGTTTTGCAAACGCAAACGCAGCTCTTCAGCGTCGAATGGTTTTTGCAGATACTCGTCGGCCGTTTCTGTCCACGCTCGCAGGCGACTATCGCGATCACCTCTGGCGGTGAGCAACAGGATGGGAATGTGACTGGTCACTTCGTTACTGCGCAAATCCTGACTGACTTCGTAGCCGTCCATGTCGGGCATCATGATGTCGCAGATGATTGCATCGGGCACATCGGCGCTTGCGCGTTCAATCCCTTCTTGCCCATTGTTCGCCCTGGAAATGTCGAAGTGCGGCGCGAGCACGTCGCCGACATACGCAAGTATGTCTGGACTGTCGTCAATCACGAGAACGCGTTTGCGGCCCGATTCCTCGACCGGCGCAGCCGGATCGTCGACGAAGGCCTCAATGTCGGCAGCCGTCGGCTCGATCCATGTGTCATGTACAGCACGGGGAAGCACACGCTGGCTCTCAACGTAGTCTGCGACAGGCAACGCGGCGTCACAGCGGGGCAGCCTGATGACAAACGCCGCGCCGCCTTCTGACCCGCGCTCACATCGAATAGAACCACCATTGGCCTCAACAACCTCTTTGGTTACCGCGAGCCCGAGACCCGATCCCGGAACGCTCGCATGATGACGCAGTCGACCGAAACGCTGAAACACATGCTCGGCGTCCTCCGCGTTGATACCGGGGCCATTGTCCTCCACGAGGATCTCGATCCAATCGTCCAGGCGGCGCGCCTCCACGCGCACGCATGAACCGCGGCCCGAGTATTTGATCGCGTTTGAAATCAGGTTCCCCAGAATGGTCTCCAGGCCGTCCTGCGAGATCAGCACGCTGTCGTCGGGCATCTCACCGGCCACCAGATCGATGCCGTTCTCCTGCGCCGCCTGAGCGAAGGCCGCAAGCTGCATGTAGACCACCGGGCGCAGAGGGCGAGCCCGTTGCGGCATCGCCGTATCGGCGGTCACCTCAGACAGAGTCAGAAGCTGTTCCACCATACGTAGCAAACGCTTCGCATTGGTTAGCGCCAGCTCTATCTTTGCCGGAGCGTCCTTCTGCTCAAGGTCGCGTTCGAGTTGCTCCAGCGGGCCGATCATTAATGTGAGCGGCGTGCGAAACTCGTGCGACACATTTTCGAACAGCTCGTTGCGCCGCGACAATATGTTCTCGATGACCTGCTTTTGATGCTCGACCTCGCGTGTACGCTGTGCCACTTCGCGTTCCAGCGATTGGGCGTACCGTCGCTGCGCAGCACCGCGCAAACGAACGATGGACGCGACCAAAGTGATCGCCAAAAGCGCATACAACAGACGCGCCCACAACGTCGCCCACCAAGGCGGCAGTATGCGAACAGTCAAACTGCGCTCCGCCTCATTCCAGACACCGTCTTTGTTGGCGGCACGCACCGAGAATCGATAGGTGCCAGGGTCAAGGTTGGTATAGGTAGCGCGACGCTCGGCAGCGGTCGTGTAGCGCCACTGCGGATCAAACCCTTCCATACGATAGGCGTATCGATTGCGCTGCGGCGCCGCAAAGTCCAGCCCCGCGAACGCGATACTGAACATCTGATGATGATGAGAAAGCACCAGTTCATCGAGCGTCTCGATAGACTCCTCGAGCGTCAGACCGTCAACGCCGTGATCAGGCGTCACCACTTCGTTACGCAGACGCAATTGCGTAAGCGCCACGGCGGGTGGTACCTCATTGTCTCTGATATCGGATGGAAAAAACGCATTGAACCCCGTGCGACCGCCGAAATACAGCGCGCCGCTTGGCGCAGCGAGTGCAGCACCCAAAGAAAACTGATTGCCCTGCAGACCGTCGCTCGCGGTGTAAACTCTTACGCTGCTGTCTTCATTGTCGATTCGCACAAGCCCTGCCAGCGTGCTGACCCACAGATGTCCCTGTCGATCGGCAACGATGGCGGCTACGGTCAAGGTCACGGGAAACCCCTCGTCTTCCGTCAGTTTTTGCAAAACACGGCCCGACCGATCTATGTGCCATAAGCCCTGCGACGCAACGCCCGCCCACAGCCGCCCATCGGCTGCCACGTGTAGCGCGGTGACTGAGAAGCGCAGCGGACCGTCAGCATCCGTAGCGAGGGTCTTCAGCTGGCCGCGGTCATCGAGGTAGGCAATTCCCGCGTCGCTGGCGAACCACAAGCGACCGTCAGCATCCTGATCGACGTCAGTAAACACGGCCGCAGCCAGCGCACGATCAGCGCTGACAACAGGCTGAACATCACCGCTTGCAACATCGAAGTAAAAGAGTCCCTGCCTGGTACCAAGAACCAACTGTCCGGGTGACTTTTCGTGAATGAAGTAAATCGAGCTTGTAAGAGCATCGTTCGGCAGCCGTTCCACCTGACCCATTTGATCATTAAACCTCGCCAGCCCACGCATGGTGCCAAACCACAGCGTACCGTCCGAGGAACGGGAAATTGACAACACGCCGCTGGCCAGGCTCTGAGGCGCTTCGACACTGGCTGAGAAGAACTCGCATTGACCCGCGGCATTGTCGACGCGGGCAGCACCCCGATCCGTTGCCAGCCAAAGCGGGCCACCCTGATCAAGATGAAAGCCGTACACGACGCAAGATTCAAGGCAGGCGACGCTGCCGTCGGCATCGTCCTGACGACCAAACGCCAGGGAGCGGGTATCCAGCCTCGCGATCCCCGCATCAAACGTCCCTATCCACAGTACGCCACTTCGATCTACGTGCAGCGATACGACATCATTGTCGGGCAGGCCGATGGATCGCCCGCTGTAGCGATAGTTATCTACCATCCCGCGCGAGAGGTCGACGCGAAACAGTCCGGCGCTGAGCGTACCAAACCAGAAATGCTCGGCTGTCTCTTCAATCGCCACAACCGTCTTTCCCTGAAGCGGCGCCACCGGCTCGGTGAGCGACTGGCTTCGAGGATCGTAGCGATAGACGCCTTGCGTTGTGGCGATCCAGACCGTCTTGTCTGAGGCTTCATGCAGCGCCAGAACCCGGGTGGATAGAATTTCCGGTGCAATAGTTCTGAACTGCTGGCTGCGCAGGTCCAGTTCCTGCAGCCCGCTTCGCGTACCCACCCAGACACTACCTTGCTCTGAAACAAGCAAGCTGCGAACGTAAGAATCTGCCAGCGAGGTGGGATCATCGGGCCTGGCCAGCCACCGATCAACGTTACCACTGGCCACATCAAGACGGGCCAGACCGTTATCAGTGCCAATCCACAGGCTGCGTTCATCCACGCTCGCCAGCGCGAGCACGCGATCAGAATTCAGACTGTGTTCATCGGCAAGGCTGTGACGATAAGTCTCGAATTTTCTGTCGCCGGATAAGCGTGACAGACCACCAGAGTCCGTACCGACCCAGAGCTGGCCGCCACCGTCCACATGGACCACACGTGCAAAGCGATCGCGCAATGCACCGTCCTGCGAACCGGCTCGGTAGGGGACGAGCTGGCCGCCGTCAAAGCGCACCAACCCGTCAACCGTTGCCATCCAGATAAAACCGCTGTCGTCCTGCGTTACGTCCCAGACCGTATAGCCGGGCAGCTCGGTATCAATCCCGAGACCTTCAAATCTGGGAGAGTCGGCAACCACCGACGCGCACACCAGCCAGAAGGCCGCAAGCAGGTGTGCAAGAGCAAGACCCGAGGACTCAGATCTCCTCAATGGCCCTGACGACACAATTGGGGTCATGATGGCGACAATTCGTGCCTCGCTGACAGTCGTCTACCTTGCCGTCTTTGCTGGACATCGGTGGATGTGTGGTCCGCAGATTCTGGTGCATAATGACGCACTCATTAAAACTGTCCGCCCAACCAAATGGCTGGTGGTTATGCGTACACCTGTAATAATAGTTTTCTCCACCGGGCGCCGCCTGGACGCTCAACAGTCCGCCACCGGCCGCTAGCAGCCCAACCGTCGCGGCAATACCCAGGGCAACTCTCTTAATATTCATAGTTTTTCTCCGAAATATGGTCGTAGTCGACCTGTCCCTGACCTTACGAGCAAGCTACTGAACTGGCAAGGGTTTGTCCGGTAAATGACAGAAACGGACCGATTTCTGCCATTCAAAAGTCAGTGGCCAAACTACTCTACTCCACGCTCTCGCCTTCAGGCAGATGCAGTATCTGCACGCCTGACGCGTCCAACGCTCGATTGATGGCTGGCAGCTCTACTGTCCAGACGTTCTCTATTTCGCTCAGCGCGCCTTCGATCTGGGCACTCAACTGCGCTTTGACCGCCAGCGCCTGGGTGGTCGGCGCCGCGTCACCCATCGCGGTCATGCGCATCACACTATTGAGCTTGTTGTTCAGACGAATCGGAAAGTTCAGCGGGTCCTGGCGGCTTTCGTTTTGCGTCTGATAGAGCGTTTTCTCGATACCGTCCATGTGCTCCAGAATCGCCTCGAGCTGGGCGCCACCACTATCGTCGTCAGCCAGTCGCCCCTGCACGGCTTTGAGCTGTTGCCGCACCTGACGGATGCGCCCGATCTCGCTGTGAGTACGCGAGAGCAGGTCGCGGCATTCGCGCACGAAATCAAACTGGGCCTTGAGGTCCGCGACGCTTGATTCAGAACGCGGATCTATACGTACCTCGAACGGTGCGTCAAATTTCTCCTCCCCTACCTTGAGCTGCGCACGATAGAGGCCCGGAACGGCGCGCGGGCCGTTTTCCATCAAGCCCCAGAGGATCAGATCGTCAAACTTCTTCATGCCCGGATAGTTCAGGTCCCAAACGTGACGGTTCAGACCCGGCTTTGCCTCGAGCACACGTGTGTCCGGCTCAGCTTTGCTTTTTGCGCTTTCATCTTCGTCACCGTCCGCATCCGGATCGGGCTTCCTCGTCCAGGTCCAGATGGATGTGGCATCGGCAGCCTGGCTGTCATACACACTTAGCGAGATCTCGGTATCTGCACCAACATCCTCCGGCAACTCGTAAAAGAAACTCACGCCAACATGCGGATTGGTGCCAGCGTGCGTCGGCTCGTCGGCGCGTCCGCCGGCGACAAGACGGGTGGCCGTGTCAGGCGTGTAGAGACGCGTACGCCTTGCACTACCCGGGTTGATCTGATGCAGCACCGCCAGATCATCCAGAATCCAGAAGCCTCTTCCTTGCGTCGCCGCGACCAGATTGTTTTCTTTTACGGCCAGATCCGTTATCGGAACGATCGGCAAATCAAGCTGCAGCGATTTCCAGTTCCTGCCATCGTCCAACGAGTAGAAAATTCCCCGCTCTGTGCCGGCATAAAGCAGCCCGGGTCGATCCGGATCGGCGCGCACCACACGTGTGAAGTAGCCGTCCGGAATACCGCCTGTGATCTTCGTCCAACTATTGCCCCAGTCGGTGGTGCGATACAAAAGCGGCTGGAAATCGTCCGACTTGTACAGTGTGGCCGCCGCATAGGCGCCACCGGCTTCGGTCGGATGGGCCTCGATACTGTTGACCTGCGCCCACTGCGGCAATCCCCTGGGCGTAACGTTGGTCCAGCTCTTGCCGCCGTCGCGGGTCACGTGGATCAGGCCGTCGTCCGATCCTGCCCACAGCACGTTGGCATCCCCTCGCGCCTGAGCCAGCGCGAAGATGGTGCCGTAATACTCAACGCTCGTATTGTCCTTGGTGATAGGCCCGCCGGATGGACCCATACGCGAACGATCGTTGCGCGTCAGGTCCGTACTGATGGCTTGCCAGTTGCGCCCCATGTCGTCGCTTCGAAACAGAACGTTTGCCGCGGCGTACAGCACCTCGGGATCGTGGATGGAAAACTCCAGTGGGTAATTCCACTGGAAGCGATACTTGAGATCGGCAGCACCCCAGCCCATCGGGTCTTCTGGCCAAACGTTCACGGCGCGTGTTTCGCCACTGCGATGATTGACCACGCCAAGATAGCCGCCGTAGGACCCGCCCACGACGATGTCGGGATCATTGGGCTTGGCACTGATGTGACCGCTCTCGCCGCCCGCGGTCGACTCCCAATCGCGCGTGCCGATTGTCCAGCCACGTGCCGAGCGTGATCGAATACGCACGGATGTGTTGTCCTGCTGGCCGCCGAGCAGCCGATACGGAAACGCGTTATCGGTAGACACGCGATACATCTGTGCGGTGGGCTGGTTCGACAAGGTGGACCACGTTGCGCCACCGTCAAACGATACGGTGGCGCCACCGTCGTTGCCTTCGATCATGCGCAGAGGATCGGCCGGGTCGATCCACAGGTCGTGGTTGTCGCCGTGAGGCGTATCCACTTCCTTGAAGCTAAGGCCTCCGTCTTTCGATCGATGAAAACGAACGTTGAGCACGTATACCGACTCTTCATCCACGGGATCAGCGTAGAGCCGCGTGTAGTACCAGGCACGCTGCCGCAGCTTGCGTTCTTCATTGACTTGCGCCCAGGTCTGGCCACCGTCGGTCGAGCGATACAGTCCGCCGTCCGTCGCTTCAATCATCGCGTAGAGATTTTTGTTGTTGCTCGGCGAGACGGTGATACCGACGGCACCCCAGATGCCGCGCGGCAAACCTTCATTGGCACTGATGTTCTGCCAGGTGTCTCCGCCGTCGGTGCTGCGGTACAGCCCCGAGCCCTCACCGCCGCTTTCAAGACTGTGGGGCGTGCGCCGTACCTGCCACGTACCGGCATAAAGGATACGCGGGTTGGTGGGATCCATGATCAGGTCAACGGCGCCGGTGTCTGAATCGACAAACAAGACCCGTTGCCAGGATTGACCGCCGTCGACGGTTCGAAACACACCGCGCTGATCGTTGGGACCAAACAAGTGCCCCATCGCCGCCACGTAGGCGATGTCCGAGTCTTTCGGATGAATGCGAATACGCGCAATGTGCTGCGTCTCTTCCAGGCCGCTGCGACTCCAGGTCTCCCCGGCATCCGTGGACTTCCACAAACCATTGCCCGGGGACACATTACCGCGAACCGTCTTCTCACCCGTGCCCACATAAATGACGTTGGAATCCCACTCGGAGACCGCGACCGCCCCGATCGAGCCGCCGAAGTACCCATCCGAGCTGTTGCTCCACGACTTGCCGCCATCGGTGGTTTTCCAGACGCCGCCGCCGGTGGCACCCATGTAATAGGTTTGCCGATCCGCGGGCAACCCCGCGACGGCCGCGACCCGGCCACCGCGATAGGGGCCTACTTCGCGCCACTCAAGCGCGCGAATCTCCGGCGGGAAAGTGTCGGGATCAGCGTCGGCCAGAACCGCCTCAGCAGGCGCAAACAGACAGATGACCAGCAGGGTTTGCAAAAATTTGTTCATGAACATGACTCTCATTAAGGGCTATGACCTGTGCGCACCAACCATGGGATTGATCTCGATCTCCGCGACGCGTGCATGCGGCGGACTCTCAACGGCATACAGGAAGGCACGAGAAATATCCTGCGGGCGCAGGGCGTCGGGCTTGGCGCTATCAAAAAACGGCGTCTCGACCATCCCCGGATCAATACTGGTGACACGAACACCGTGTTCATTGAGTTCGTTGGACAAATTCTTCGCATAGCCGCGGATAAACCACTTCGTGGCGCTGTAAACCGAGCCGGCCAGCGCAACGTGACCGGCCTGTGAGCCGGTCAGAACCAGATGCCCTTTCGACGCCTTAAGATGAGGTATCGCAAACTTGCAGGTCAGGGTCACCGCAAAGTTGTTGACCATGATCATCTCGCGGAAATTGTCGACATCACCGTGCTCGGTACCCACCGCTGTGGCACCGAGTCCAGCATTCGCGAATGCCACATCGAGCCTTCCAAAGTGCTCAAGCACCTGGTCAAACATCGCTGCCTGCTGCGCTGCATCCGTCACATCGCACGGCACCGCGAGGGCGTTTTCCGGTCCGAGGCTTGCAACCAGCTTGCTCAGCTTCTGTTCAGACCGCGCCGTCAGAGCGACTTTGTGCCCGGCCGCAACGCAAGCACGCGCGCACTCGGCACCGATACCGGACGACCCTCCGGTGATGAGGATGATTCTGGACATGTGTTGTGTTGCTCCTGCAGGTACTTCGCACGTCAAAAAGACAAGCGTGCAAAATACCACAGCGGGCGCAGACCTCTGGCGCAGCGCGCCAGAAACGTTACAACGGCAGCCAGACGGGTTTGGTGATCACGACGTAGGCAATGGGCAGCAGCAATATTGAGCACACTGCAATCCACCGGAGCCAGCGCCGTTTTTTGCGCACGGGCGTCCGCGGCTCGGGTGCCGGCGAGGCTGCCCGTTGCGGCGCCGTCCTGGCGGAGTCGTTACTGATTGTGCCAACGTGCTCTCGACGGTCTGGTGCGTTTGCTTTGGTCGGCACCGCCCGCGCCTTGCGCGCACGCTCTGCGGCCCGCTCAACCATCGACGCGGCACGGCCACTTTTGCGCGGTGCAGGTGGTGCGCCATCGGCGGGTGCGAGTGAGACCACCATGCCCACGTCAGCCAGTACACTTTGCATGCGCCGGGCCGCGTCTCGAGTCACTTCGCGCTTCAGAATCGCACGCTTTTGACTAAAGATCTGACCGGCAGCCGAATCGCCGAATCTTTGCGCGAATGCCGCCTGTGCCGCCGCCTTGTCGCGACCGTTCACGTAGTGGCCTTCGAACACCACATCGAATGTAGTTTCTTGTTTTTGAATCACAATTGCGCTCTTTATATTGGTTTTTAACGCATGTTGGGCTGTGCTACCTGGCGCGCCCGAGATCAGTATGGATAGAGCAGCGAGTCGGGTCAAAGCATCTGTGCGAGTAAAACGTGAACGTTGGTGACGAGGCACTGCGTGCCGCTCCCTCAACCAGACAGTTGGAAAGCCCTAAGTGCCGGAAAACACTGTTTTCATGTACTAGTCTTGTAGACGGACAGGCAGCGAAACAGGGACGTTCAGAGAAATGCCGGAAAACACGCCGATCGACCGCGAACAACTCGAAAGAATCATTTTCGGGCCCACGCATAACCGCCGCTTTACCCAGGATACGCCGCTGCTGCCCGACGTCTGGCTTGCCTATGCGCGCAGACCACAGCGAGCCCTTGGCCTGATTCTCGAACCCGAACGTGATCGCCGGGCCGGTGAAGCGGCGCTCGCCATTCGCGATCGACTGCGCCTGTTTCGCAAAAAACACCCGTTTATTCCGGGCACCGATGCCAGTGCAAAACGCATGCGCAAGAGCGCCGACATTGCTCATCTTCCAGGGGTCATCGTTGTACGCGTCTATTTCGACGAACTGATCAACGTCGTCTTGCCCTACACGCTGTGGTGGCGCACAAGCCGAGACCGTTTTTTCGAAGCCCTGGACTACGGTGATGGCACCTGTGGCGATGGCGATGACGACGCAGCCGTCGAGTTGCGCCAGCGTCGCAGAAAAAAGCTAATCACCTCGTTCGACTATCTGAGCATGTCCGAGCGCAACAAAGAGCGCTTTCACCGGGCCAGCACAAACGCCGGAGACCATCCCGACAGCCAGCTTTCCGGCGACGTGATCCGGCTGGCCTACGCGGCCGGCATGATCAATCTGCACATCAATTCGTCGGCCAAAGAGCTGGCCACCAGCGATGACAATCTCCCCGCACGCTGCGCGGACAGTTTTCTTGCATTGCTCGAGAAGTTCGAGCTGAAAATTGAAGACACAAGCCTCATCGGATCAGTTTTTCGAATCTCGCGTAATCGCGATGCGCAATCGGCCGTCGACAAATCGACTCTGGCGTGCAAGGCCGACGCCGCGCGGCTTCTGTTTAACGTGTCATGCAAGGACATCACGTGGGCGGTGGCCGACAGCGGCATCTCGCATCGCCATCCTGCCTTTCACAACTGGCGCGAAGACACCTGTGGATCACGGGTGATAGAGACCTACGACTTCACCCGCCTGCGCAGCGTTCTGAGTCTTGACCGCACGCGCACCGAACGCGCCAAGGACATGCTCGACATTCTGCTGCGCGGCAAAGGCGCGGGTCTGACTTCAGAGCAGGAAGCGCAAAACGAAGAGGCGTTCAACAAAAAGCTGCGCCAGCATATCGAAGAGTTACTCAATCGCATTGACAAGGGATTTGACGTGGACTGGGCTTTGCTCGAACCGTTCATTCGCCTTGACCAGAAAGACCTCGAATCGCTGCCCAATTCAGACCACGGCACCCACGTAGCGGGCATCATTGGTGCTGACTGGCCGGACCCGGATGCGGCCGTGATGGTTGCTGCCGCGTCTGCGGACCACGCTGACGCGAGCGACTGTATGCAACGCCTCAACGAGCAGGAACTGCGCCAGGGCCGACGCTCCGAAGACAAGGGCACGGTCGGTGACACCGAAGAGCTGTCCTTGAGCGTCAGAATTGCCAACCGCTCTCATAGCCGGGTGCTTGAGGAGGCTCCACGCCACATGACGGGCATGTGCCCCGATATTCGGCTCATTGATCTGCGCGTATTGCGCGACCATCAGGATGTTGGCGATGGCGCGCGCTCGGACGAGTTTGAAGTTATGGCAGCGCTGCAGTTCGTGCGCTATCTCAACGCCAAGGCCGGGCACATGCGCGTGCACGGCGTAAACCTCAGCCTTTCAATCGAACACGATCTTGCCAACTACGCCTGCGGCCGCACACCCGTGTGCATGGAATGCGAGGAGCTGGTGTCGAGCGGCGTGGTCGTGGTCGCGGCGGCTGGCAACAAGGGCTATCGCAGCACCGGCTACACCTGCGAAAACGACCGCGGCAACTATCAGTCCGTTTCAATCAGCGATCCGGGCAACGCCGAGAAAGTCATCACCGTCGGCTCGACGCATCGCTCGCGCCCGCACGATTTTGGTGTCAGCTACTTCTCGAGCCGCGGACCGACAGGCGACGGACGCCGCAAGCCCGACCTGGTTGCGCCCGGCGAGAAGATCAATGGTCCTGTGCGCCTCGTCGAAGATGCGGCCAAGGACGGCACGAGTATGGCTGCGCCCCATGTTAGCGGCGCGGCCGCCATGCTTATGGCCCGCCATCCGGAATTGATCGGCAAGCCAGAGAAGATCAAGGAAATTCTCTGCGCGACGGCCACCGATCTTGGGCGCGAGCACTACTTTCAGGGCAACGGCATGCTCGACGTGCTGCGCGCATTGCAATCGGTCTGAGGCACACATCATGTTAAAACTCGACGTTCTACGCGCACGCCACGGCGACTGCTTGCTGCTGCACGCGGGCGACGACGCGCCAACGACACGCGTGCTGATTGATGGCGGCCCCAGCCGCACCTTCACAGAAGCACTGCGACCGCGTATGGACGCACTGTCACGCGAGTCCTTCGCTGGCCAGCCCCCCATCGTCGACCTGGCTGTCATCAGTCATATTGACAGTGACCACATCGGCGGCTTTCTCAAGCTGCTCAAGCACAATGCCAATCTGATGCCCAACCGGCCACTGCTGGAGCTGCGCCAGCTTTGGCACAACAGCTTTCATTCCCTGGGCGGCGCCGATATCCACGGGGCATCCAGCACGCCGGCAGCCGTTGTATCCGCAGCGTCGCTGGCCGATCAGCTCGTTGCGGACGCGCTGGCAGAGCAAATGTCTGATTTTGGCGTTGTCATGGCCGGCGTGCGTCAAGGCAACGAAGTGTCCGAGCTGGCCGCTCGTTTTCGTCTCGACAAAATGAACGACTTTCCCGGCGGACTGGTTGTCTCTGGCGTGACGGTTGATGCGTTCGACCCGCTTCGCATTCATGTACTTGGGCCGAGGCCGGAAGAGATTGCCGATCTGCGCAAAACGTGGAAAAAGTTTATGGACGCGCTCAAACGCAAGGCCGCAAGAGTCGAGGAGACAGCACGCAGCCTCGACACCTCGGTCGCCAATCTCTCGAGTATTGTTCTGATGGTCGAGCATGGCGGCAAGCGGCTGCTATTAACAGGCGATGCCCGCGGTGACTACGTTGTTGAGACGTTGCGCGACGGCGGCTGGCTGACGCACAACCAATGCCATGTCGACGTATTCAAATGGCCGCATCACGGCAGCATTCGAAATTTCCCGGACGGTGTTTTCGAATGCATCCGCGCTGATCATCACGTGGTCTCTGCGAACGGCAAGCACCACAATCCGGACCTGGAGACCATCGAGCGATTCATTGCGACCCACGATCCCGCCCAAACCACGACCGTGCATCTGACCTACTCCCCGTCTGAACCGCATCTGCCGCACTATCAAGAGCACATGCAGCAGGTATTCGCGTTGCTGGAAAACGCCGTTGCCGCTGGCCATCGCATCACCATCAACACACCGACGTCCGATGCGAAATGGCTCACCGTGGATCTCGACGACTAGCGGGACGACGCCCCGCCCTTCAGGCTGTCCATAATCTTCAAAACACTAGTCATGCCGACCGCGATACCACCCAGATAGGTGATCCAGGTATCCACGACGTCGCGCTGCGTAAACCACAGAAACAGTAGCACCAGCAGAATCAGCCCCATCAGGACACGCCGCATGTTGAAACCCGCGGTTTGCCCCGCCGATTCCAGCGCGTCAATTTCTTCTGCATCAAACACCGATGCCACATAGCGACCAAAGCTGTTGTTGATCGGCTTGAGGACGGGATCCATACGCAGCAGTCCGCGGGCCAGAAGCGAACGTACAGCATTGACCTGCCGCGGGTTGACCACGCCTTCGCGGCTGAGCTGCGTCAAGACGATCTTTTCGTCAGTACTGCAGTTGTCCCACAGCGAACGGTAAAACCAATCGGCGCGCTTGCCGATTTCCTTGACCACCTCGCGCCGCGTAAGCGGCCGGGTCAGGGTAGTTTCATAGTCCGTGCCCATCAAACTGGACAGACCTGCGATGGCACCGAGCTCTTCGTTCAGCCAGTTTCTATCGGGCAACTGCGTGAGCGACGCCTTGGGCGCCAGCCGGCTCGAGAAGCCGCCGCGGATACTCACATCAACAGACTCGAACTCCGCCAAAATGCTGCGCCAACGCGCGCTCTCACCGTCATTCTCAAACGGGAACTCGATCAAGCGATGATCGTCTTCCTCGGTACGCTGGTCCTTGACCGCAGAGCGGGTCTTGGCGATCGGCACGCTGCTAAGAACAATGACGCGCCCGTGGGGCAGCTTTGAGAGTTTTTCGAGAACGCCCAGCACGCAACGACGCAGCGCGTCGTCGCGCAGCGCATCGCCCAGGTGGGTGCACAAAAGGGGCCTGTCGCCTTCAATTTTCTCCAGCTTTCGCAGCTGCCGCTTACTGGAGAGTCTGTAGACATCATGCGCTTCTGTGCTCTCGGTTATGAACGCGTATTGCGCGCGCGTGGCCAGTGTCGCAACGGTGTGTTTGCGTACATCATGTTCGACGATTTCCTCGACCGTCAACGAATCAGCATGCGCATCAAGCTCGCCGTAAAACAGTCGTCGCGCGCCATAGGCAACCCAGGCCCACAGCAGACCAAGGCCCACGAACGCGCCAAGAACCAGAGCTCCACCAATCGGCAATAGAAACTCGGGCTCCAGACGAGTAATCGCAGGTCCACCTGCCTCATCGTCGAGTTGTTCCACTTCCTGATTTTCAGTCGACTTGGCGTCGTCGGGTATCTGCGTGTCAATGTAGCGCGCGTGCCGAGTCATCTCGTTGTATATAGGGAAGTGGCGATTCAAGCTATGCGTGAACCAGGTAAGCAGATTGTCGGCTTGTGCGTCTTTTGCAGGGCAAGACGCCTTTGAGCTCGCATCGTGTCCGCCGCGACGATACGACAGGTAGCACATGCGGCTTACACCCTCGACACTATAAAGATCCATCGCTCGATTTGTCAGGGCCTGAGCGCTCGTCGCGCCCTCAAACAACCCTTGCCCACCTTCGACCTTCTGAAACTGGTCTTGAAGTGCGTGCTGCCGAAAGTTGCGGGCACGTTCGGTGTAGCTTTTCTCAAGCGCCTGAAACACATTCAGCTCGCGCTCGTGAGCGATCTTGAAATAGCCAACCGCTGGGGGCACTGCAATCACGAGCCATACCAGCATGGCGCGCAGCTGATAGCCACGAAGTCGATAGCGCCAGGATGACAGGGGCATCAACAAATAACAGACAAAGAACGCGATGAGGCACCACAGCGCCCAGGTTGGCGAATCAGCAAACCACACGACGCCAATAAAGATCGCCGCCGCGACAAGAATGGACCAGCGAACGGCACCGGCCACGACCACATCTCGCCGCCACGCCCACAACGTCACCAGAACAAGCAGCAGCAGAAACGCCATTGTCACGCGCGGAATGCCCTGCGCCCACATCTGCTGCGACTGTGCGCTGACGGCGAAGCAGCCGATGAGCGCGGCCATCAGAACCCAGCGCCCGAGCCGCTCCAGTGTTTTTGCATACTCACGCTTGAGCGCTTTGCCGGCACCTGCAAACAGCAGCACAACGACCGCAGCCTGCGGCAGAGCCAGCGACCACCACAGGCTTGGGCCCTCGAAAATGCTGACCGCTGTCAGTGATACAAGCCCATACGCGACAAGCCACCAGCACCCGCCGCGAAAAAGCGCGATCCGGTCGCGATGTGGCCAGTGCGCGGCGGGCCATATCCAGCTCGGCGTCTCGCGCCCGTTGTTGGCCAGATAAAGACCGGTCAGCAATCCGAGTGCCAGAAGATGCAGCGCCACCATCAGCGTGGCTTGTGATAGAACCTCCACGCTGCTCGTGCGGCTGACGCTCGCGTTTTCGAACAGCACAATTGTCCAGGGAATATCGGCAAGCGGGCGAACATGAACGTAGTTGGCCTGGGTACGGTAGCGCCCGTCAAACGTCACCGTGGCCCTCGCGTGGATCGCCGCTTTGAGTCGATCAGCGATGCCTTCATCACGAAACAGGTTTTCGACCGTTGCGTGGCGCACATCGGAATGGAACAAAGCCCTGCCGGTCGCGTTGTCGATAACGGCGTAGCTTACGCCGGGCGCCAGCACCTGATTGACCAGTGAAAGCGGCGTAAACGCCATTGCAACACCCAGGCCCGCGTCATATTCTCGTGCCTCGACCTTAGGTATCTCGCCCGCGATGTCACGCCATTGATTGACCGAACGTGCTGATAGCGCCGCCGAAAACTCACCGGTGGTGATCGACCGGAAAGACTGCACGAAAAAGTCACCACCCTGGTTTTCAACAGACCACAGCTCACGGTCGCGTACGGCCTGGTAATACTCGCGCTTGCCCACCGACACCATGGGTGTATTGGCATTGCGAGCGGAGGCTTTGAGCAACTGCATTCCGTTTTTCAGATTGATCAGAAAGACCTGAGAGAAAAATGGATAGATGTCGGGACGTGCAAGGCCAGAGAGTCCATCACGCCTGGGCTCGACCAGAATGTCGGTCACGCGCCAGTTCGGCCCGGCATACGCGCTGCAGTTCTGATCATCCTCAGACGACGATTGTTCGTCGCAGATACATAGTCGTGATTGATCGACGGGTTGATCCGTGCCACTGCATGCTTCCAACCACGAATCACCCAGACTCGCCAGAGACTCATCCAGTTTGCCGAGTTGCTCCCTCGCATCAGAAAACTCGTTGATCAGGTTGTGTTCAAGCGCCTGGGCAATATGCGCCAACCGAGCCCGCGTTGCATCGTTACCCATCAAAGCGCGATCGGTACACAGCAAGAAAACCGTACCAACCATCAGAAACGCAATCGTGGCCAGCATGGACACATACACTTCGACAAAGTGCATCCGCTCGCGCGCGCGCAACGTCGTGAGCTTGACCACCGGCCAGGTGATAATGCCGATCAGAACAAAAGCCAGCATTGCCATCACAAGCGGCGAGGCCACTTCAAGTGAATCGCGCAGCGAGCTGCCGCCGTTGATCAAACCGCACACCCGGAATGACCCTTGTGCACCGTCCATCGCGTTTGCGACAAGCAGCTGGCGGCTGGCCGCCTCCAGATCCAGCGGCTGACACATCAACGTATAGCGAGCACCCGCCAGTTCCACTTTGCTGACCAATGTGGTCGCACTATCAGCCGTTTGCGATGACTTGTCGTCTTTGTCATCGCTATCGCTCCCCATCAACTTTGTCAGGCTGCCGATCGAGACGCCGAGCGCCTGATGTTCAATGTGATGCCCCGGCGGCTGAAACAGCTCCAGAGCGCTGGGCGCATGCTGGACCATAACGTGAGAGCTTCGGTCGGCGACAAGGATAGACTCAAATGCCGTGCCAAACGTGGATGCATCCAGCACCTCATCAAGATTGACGTCAATATGCACTCGCCGCTTCCCGACCGATTCAGTACACGTCTGGGCAAGCTCGGACTCTTTCGGTTCAGATATCTGGGATGTGGAGATCAGGCAGACATCGATGGTGAAACCACGGGCGTGCGAATCCAGCGTCCTGTCTGAGATCAGTCCGTACCTGGGATCTTTTTGTGTGTGCTGTTTTCCGCGGCGGCTGCGAGTTCTCTCGTAGTGCGTTTTGGCCTCGAGCGTAAACTCGTCAACTTGTTCGCATGTAGCGTCATCGGCAAGCGTCAAATGAGACTGACGTTCAAAAAACTCGCATGCGAAGCCAGGCTTGGTCAGGCTGTCCACGACCTTCAGGGAGTTCGCCAGCAAATCGTCGACCGATTCGGTGACCTGCACCAGAGCGTCGAGACCATGACGCTCCGTCTCCTGCAGGCGATTGGATACGCTGAGGGCGTAGACTGCTGCGAACAGCACAATCACAACCGCTGCCGACGCCAGCTGTCGCAATCCCGCGCGACGCCGGGGCTGCGTTGTTGCGCCGGATTCGGCGGAACTCCTGTCCGTTTTGCGACTCACTGAACATCCCTGATCTATTTCATTGTGGCGCCACCACGCCCGGGCGTGGGCGGCCCTATCCTAGAAATATAGTAGAAATTCGAGCGTTCGCTATTGGCCGAGTGTCCGAGCGACTATTTTTGCCCCGCGCTTCTCACTGTCACCGGACGATCCGGCTGAAGGTAGCGATCAAAATGGTCGAAGAGACGACCAAACAGATAGCGATTGTAGCCAGGCTCACGACTCCACGCGTGGGTCGCGCCGGGCACAAACGCCGTGTCAAAGTTCTTTCCCTCACGAATCAGGGCTTCGGTCAGCACAGCAATCGTATTGAATGGCACGACCTGATCCTGCATGCCATGAATGAGCAACAGATGATCTTCCAGATTGGCGGCGTACCTGACCGCGGCCCGCTCAAAAATCTCCGGATGCGTGTCCGGCCGGCGAACGATCGCTACATCATCAGTACCAAAAAAGTGAGGATCAACAGCCGCTGCCGCTGCGACTCCGGCCTTGAACAGACCCGGCTTTTTGAGCAACGCATACACCGATAGCGTACCGCCGTAACTGCTTCCCCATATTCCAAGTCGCTCTCCGTCGACGTAGGGCAGCGCCTTGATGTAGTTGGCTGCACTGACCACATCGTCAAGATCTTGGCCGACAAAATCGGTCAGAAACGCCTCGCGAAACTCGCGGCCGTAGCCCGTGCTGCCGCGCATGTCCACCTGCACAACGATGTACCCGCGTTGCACCAGCATCTGCTGGACGAGGCTGTACACACCTCGCCAGCGGTTGCGCACAGTATTGGAATAGGCGGGACCAAAAATGACCGGATACTTGCGACTCGGATCGAGATTCGAGGGCTCGAGGATGCGCGCATGCAGGCGCAGGTCAGGATCGTTGCCGGGAAAACTCACGTAGCGCGCACGAACCCAATCGTGCTCTCCAAACGCTGGCAAGGGCGAATTGGTCACGCGACGCATCTGGCCATCCTCCACGTGCACGACATACAGGTCCGGCGGATTGACGTCATCACTGTGGACCACAGCAAGGTGTTTGCCATTTGGCGAGACAAATCCGGTGTGACGCCCGGGGCGGCGGGTAACACGCGTAGACGCCTGACCCGTGGCGGACAGGCGATAAATGTGCTGATTGTGGACAGTCTCGCCGTTGCCGGCGAAAAACATCGTGCCGTCCGCGGCAGAGAACATCGGTGCGCCAAGCACATCAAAATCCGTGTCCGTCAATCGCGTTGGCGTCGCATCCGATGCCGACGTGTCGATTCGATAGAGTCCGTAGCGATCTTCAATGTCACTCAAAAAGACAACGCGCTCACCCTGCCAGGCCGACGCGAACGCCGTGTAAATGCGACTGGCGCGTTGACTGTGCCAGATCCGTTTGAGCGGACCCCGCTCTTTCCCAAGCGTGTACAGCCACCGATCTTCATTCGTGTCGCTTGCCAGATCGAGCAGCAGTACGCCACGCGGCGACCATGCAAACCCGACCACCTGGTTGGCCGTTGGATCGGGAATGTCGAGCGCGGTCATCTCCCCGGTCGCGACATCCACCAACGCGACAGTTCGCGACTCGTTCGCATCACCCGGATAACCGCGGCGTACAAAATTTGGTTCGGTCTGAGCAGCCAGATAGTTGGGAAACGCGACTTTGCGCATGTGCCGTCGATCCACCAGATGAACCGCCATTGTGCGGCCGTCTGGCGACCACGCGTAGGTCGGGCCGCCCCATATGCCCGGACCGATTTCACGCTCCGCGCGCCGATAGCGGCCCGCTTGCAACGACGACAGACTCGGGATACCAACCTCCGTCAGCGCCGCGGGCTGGCCGCCGGCTGCCGTTACCGTCCACACGTCGCCGTCGGCAAGCCAGGCCAAACGGCTGCCATCGGGGGAGATCGACAGATTGCTGGCGCTCTCATGAATCTGGGCGATCAACACCCCCTCGCCACTCGTCACATTTGTTGCCCACAACCCGCCCGCACGCAGCGAGTAAATGGTCTCACCGGACGGATGCCAGACAAAATCCCGCGTCGACTCGCTCTGTGGCGCACCCAGCCTGCGCAGTCCGTCGCCGTGCGCATTCACGAGCATCAGATGGCGGGAGGCCTCTCCGTCCGGATTCCAGATAAACGCGACGTGCGAACTGTCCGCTGACCACTTGGGCGCGGACGGAGACGTGCCGAGCAAACCTGGCGTGGCAAACGCCGTCTCAAGCGTAAGCGGCGGAGAAGCATGAGCAGACACAAGACACCACCACACAGCCGCCCAAAGACTCAGCCGATTCAAACGCGGCGCGAGCCCGGTCAGTGAACTCAAACACATATCATCATTTCCCGTCGTTATGCAGGCCGAGCATTCGCGCGCTATTGTATCTAAACTCGAACTAACGACACGATTGGGAGAAAACAGATGGGTTATATCGATGGCTACGTGATACCGGTGAAAACGGCCAATGCCGACAAGTACAAGTCTTTTGCCGCCAAATACGCGCCGCTGTTCAAAAAACACGGAGCCACGCGCGTGGTTGAATCCTGGGGCGACGATGTCGACCACGGCAAGACCACGGACTTCTATCGTGCGGTCGCCGCGGGTGACGATGAGACGGTCGTGTTTTCGTGGGTGGAATGGCCTGACAAAAAGGCGCGGGATGAGGGCATGGCGCAGGCGATGAAAGACCCTGCGTTTGCCGAGGAAGGCGTCGAGATGCCGTTCGATGGCAAGCGCATGATCATGGGCGGCTTCCAGGTCATCGTCGACGAATAGACAGCGTCCACTGTCGCGCTGAAGTCCGGTACACTATTCGACCATTTATTTGTAGCGACACAGTTCAGCCATGGCCGACGCGGCAGCGACCAACGACGATAACGCCTTCTCCTTCGTGGAGATGGAGCTTGAAATCCTGAAGTTCTGGGAATCCGAGCAGGTGTTCCAGAAGTCTCTGGATAACACTCGCCACAAGAAGCCCTACATCTTCTATGACGGGCCGCCGTTTGCGACCGGTTTGCCGCACCACGGGCACATCGTCGCCAGCACCATCAAGGACATCGTCCCACGCTACTGGACCATGAAGGGCCGCTACGTGATGCGCCGCTTCGGCTGGGACTGCCATGGCCTTCCCATCGAGCACGAGATCGACAAACAGCTGAACATGTCGGCGGCGCAGGCCGTCGAAGAGCTCGGCGTTGCCGGCTATAACGATCAGTGTCGCGCGATCGTGCAGCGCTACGTGTCACAGTGGCGTGAGACCATCACCCGTCTGGGTCGCTGGATCGATTTTGATAACGACTACAAAACCATGGATCTGGATTTCATGGAGTCGGTCTGGTGGGTGCTCAAGCAGCTCTGGGACAAGGGATTTGTGTATGAGGGCGTGAAGGTCATGCCGTTGTCCACCGCGCTTGGCACACCGCTGTCCAATTTCGAAGCCAACAGCAACTACATGGATGTGCAGGACCCGGCCGTGACGGTTCTGTTTGCGCTCGAAGAGGAAGACGCCTATCTCACGGCCTGGACCACGACGCCCTGGACATTGCCCTCAAACCTGGCGGTGTGCGTTGGACCAGACATCGAGTACGTAAAGGTCAAGGACCCGTCGCTGGACAAGCCGGTCTACCTGGCTGCCGAACGTCTCGGAGACTATCTCAAAGAAGACGAGATCGAAATCCTCGCGCGCATGCCGGGCAAGGATCTGGTCGGTAAACGTTACACGCCGCTGTTCCCCTACTTTGCCGAACAGGCGGACAACGGCGCGTTCGTTGTGATTTCCGGCGACTATGTTACCACCGACAGCGGCTCAGGCCTGGTACATCAGGCACCCGCATTTGGTGAAGACGACTATCAGGCGTTTCGCGCTGCCGGGCTTGAGGCATTCGTTTGCCCCGTCGACATGAACGGCGTGTTCACTGACGAGGTCACCGACTTCGCTGGCATGCAGGTCAAAGACGCTGACAAGCACATCATTCGTTATCTCAAGGAACACGGCACGCTGTATCGGCAAGACACCATTCAGCATAGCTATCCGTTCTGCTATCGCTCCGACACGCCGCTGATTTATCGCGCCATTCCGTCGTGGTACGTGCGCGTCAGCGAGATGCACGAAAAACTCATCAACGCGAACCAGCAGGTGCGCTGGGTGCCTGATCACATCAAGGAAGGACGTTTCGGCAACTGGATTGCTGGCGCCATGGATTGGAGCATTTCGCGTAACCGGGTCTGGGGTACGCCGCTACCCATCTGGATCAACGATGAGACCGGCAATCAGATCTGCGTCGGCTCCGTCGCCGAACTGGCCGAACTCACCGGCACCACCGTGACCGATTTGCATCGCGAGCACGTCGATCCGTTGACGTTTACCAAGGACGGCGAGCCGGGCACCTATCGGCGCATCAGCGAAGTGCTCGACTGCTGGTTTGAATCCGGCTCCATGCCCTACGCGCAGCTGCACTATCCGTTTGAGAATCAGGACGTGTTTGAAGCAGGCTTCCCGGCAGAGTTTATCGCCGAAGGTCTGGACCAGACGCGTGGCTGGTTTTACACCCTCACGGTGCTGGCCGCGGCGCTCTACGACAAGCCAGCGTTTAAAAACGTGATCGTCAACGGCATGGTGCTGGCCGAAGACGGCAAGAAGATGTCGAAGCGCCTGCGCAACTACACCCCGCCCGATGACCTTATGAAATCGTTTGGCGCCGACGCGCTGCGTCTGTACCTGATTAATTCTGGGCTGGTGAAGGCCGAGGAACAGCGCTTTACCGACAGCGGTGTGCGCGATATGACCCGACGCGCACTCCTGCCAACCTACAACGCTTTTTCATTCCTGAAGACCTACGCCGAGATTGATCAGTGGTCACCGGACAAAGGTCGCAAACGTGGCGACAACGTACTGGATCGCTGGATTCTCTCGCGCCTGCAGACGCTCAAGGCCAACGTAGCGCGTGAGATGGAAGCCTACCGGCTCTATAACGTGGTGCCGGAGTTGTTCGCGTTTATCGAAGATCTGACCAACTGGTACATCCGACTGAACCGCACGCGCTTCTGGGGCAGCGGCATGGACGACGACAAGCTGGCTGCCTACAGCACCCTGTACGACACACTCAGCGAACTGGCGACGGTTATCGCACCGTTCACGCCGTTCTTATCGGAGCATTTGTATCGCGAGCTGGCGAGCTTCGGCGGCGCCCGGCCCGCCCCGATTTCTGTTCATTTGTGTGACTATCCCGTGTCGGATGACGCGCTTGTTGACGATGCGCTGGAAGACGCGGTCGATCGGGCCCGTCAGGTGATTTTGCTTGGGCGACAAAAGCGCGAAGAGGCGAAGATCAGCCTGCGCACACCCCTGGCCTGCCTGACTATCGTGCATCGCGACGCGACCACACTCGAACAAATCAAGGCGCTCGAAGACACCATCAAGGGTGAGCTCAACGTGCAGCAGGTGCGCTACGACACCCGCGAATCCGACTACATCGAGTTGGTGGCCAAACCCAACTTCCCGGTGCTCGGCAAGCGTCTGGGCAAGCGCATGAAAACCTTTGCCGCGGCAATCAAGCAGCTGAGCGCCGAGCAGATCGGGCAACTACAGAGCGCCGGCCGCATTGAGCTGGAGGGCGAGTCATTCGACACCAGCGAAATTGAGGTGCTGCAGCGGGCACGGCCGGGTACCAACGTAGTGTCTAACCGTCTGATTGCCGCGGACCTGGACTGCACCCTCACGCCTGAGCTCATTCGCGGCGGCTATGCCCGCGAGGTGCAAAACCGCATTCAGCAAACGCGCAAAGAAATTGGCCTGCATGTGGCCGACCGTATCGAGGTGAGTTACGCCACGGCGGGCGAACTGGCCACGGCGCTCGGCGAACACGGTGACTTTGTGGCCAGCCAGGTATTGGCAACGCGGTTTGAGTCCAATGACGGCGAGCATGAACACGAGGCCACGATTGACGGCCAGACGTTTTCATTCAGCATCAAGAAGGTGCCGGGCGACAGCTAACGTCGCCCGGCATTCGATCGTCTATTTCGAGGCGGCGATCCAGCGATCAATTTTCGCTTCAAGCACGGGCAGCGGCAGCGAGCCGGTGCCGAGCACCTGAGCATGGAAGCCTTTGAGATCAAATTTGCGACCCAGCGCTTTCTCCGCCTTTTGACGCAGCTCCTGTATTTTCAGCGCGCCCACCTTGTAGCCCAGCGCCTGTGACGGAATCGCAATGTAGCGCTCGACTTCTGCAACAACTTCCGTGCGCGTCATGCCACTGTTCTCTAGCATAAAATCGATGGCCTGCTCGCGCGTCCAGCCCTTGGCGTGGATACCGGTATCGACCACCAATCGCATGGCGCGAAGCTGCTCATCCTGCAGCGTGCCGTAGCGGTTGTAGGGATCATCAAAAAACCCCATCTCATAGCCAAGCGTCTCGGAATACAGCGCCCAACCTTCAACAAACGCACCATTGCCGCCAAAGCGCATGAAGTTGGGTAAATCCGTGTTTTCCTGCGCCAGGCTGATCTGGAAGTGATGCCCGGGCGCACCTTCGTGCAGATACAGTGTCACGTTGCCAGTGGTCAGACGGCTCGGCAAATCGTAGGCGTTGAAGTAGAACGTGCCGGGACGTGAACCATCCGGCGTGCCGGACTGATACGAACCGCCCGCGTTGAATTGCTCCACCGACGGATCATAGGGTTCGATGCGCAGCTCCGATTTGGGCACCAGCGAAAAGTAGTCGTCGATTTTCTCATCGACCATTTTGCCGATGTCGTAATAGGCCTGCGTCAGGGCTTCGCGACTCTCCGGCTTGAACTCAGGTGCCGTTCGAACGTAATCAAAAAACTCGTTCAGCGTGCCCTCGAAGCCAACCTCGGCCTTGACCTTCTCAAGATCCGACTTGACCCGCTCGACTTCTTTCAGTCCCAGCGTATGCAGATAGTCGGCGGTGAGCGGCAGCGTCGTGGTCTGCTCGATCAGTTGCTCATAGAGCTTCTCGCCGCCTTTCATCTGACTCAGACCGATGCTGTCACGGGCGGAGGCCAGGTATTCATCACGAAGGAAGTCGCGCATACGCTCGTGCGCGGCATAAAGCTCACGACTCTTCTGCTCGTAGGCGGCGGTCAAGCGATTCTTGTCCTCGTCGGAAAATGACTCCGGGAACATGCTCACCGGTCCCATGAATTGGGACTCTTCCACCGGTACCGCCAGCATCGTGTCGAACTGGTCAATCACGTTGTTGATGGTGAGCTTGGTTTCAACCACACCGCTCTTCATGCCCTCGCGGAATTTACCAATGGCCCGATCAATGATCACGATGTAGTCGTTGTGACGCGACAGATTGTCTTCATAGTTGGCCATCGTCTTGAACGGGGCGGCGCCTTTGCCACTGGCAAACGTGGGATAAAAAGTATGCAGCCCGCTGAAGTGGTTGACCGGCCGCACTTCGGTTAAAGCACGAATTTCATCCGTGCTGCCCTTTAGCGACTGCTCCTGATCGTATTTGAAGACGTCGTAGGCCAACTGATCGGTGACACTGAGCTTGTCCCGGTCGATCTGCGCCAGCAGCGCCAGATTGAGCTGCGTGTCGGTACGATTGGCCAGAAACTGCGCGTCGGTCAGAAAATCGCCCAGTCGACCGGCATTGCTGTCGTCGCCACGGAAAAGGCGGCTAATGGGATTGAGCGCAAGTTGACGCTCATCGGATTCGGCAAACAGCGCGAACATACGATCTCGTTCGGACTTGTCACCGTGGTGATCCGCGAAGACCGGTGCGGCAAAGAGGGCCAGCGCAACGCTGGCGCATGACATACGACGAATGCTGTTCAAAGGATTCCCCTTGCTCTGGGAGCTAAAATTGTTGGCAGCAGGATAAACGCAGCGTTTAGCGGTGTCCAAAACCCACCGTGGTTATCGCGCGCCAGCGGCGCGCACGTTGTTTGTCCTTGGATGCATGAGCGATACTCAATGTTTACAGGACGGGGAATTTCCTGGGCGACGCCCACAACTACTGGAAAATCACATGATTAAAAAAATTCTAAAGTGGGCTGGCGCCGCACTCCTGATCGTAATTGCCGTGGGCGGCTCGTTCGCCGCACACGAGTGGTACGCCAAAAAGCCCCTCCTGTTTCGTGCCTATCTAGACCGGCAGATGGTCAAGATGGCGTTTGAGAACCCCGAGATGCTGACCTCATTGGGCTTTCTGGAGTCGATGGGAATCAAAGGCCACAACGCCCACCTGGCCAACGCCCACCCCGACCAAACCGATGAGATGTTCGCCCGGATGAAGGTGTTTGGCGACGGGCTTGCACAATATGATGACAAGGACCTGGACGACAACCAGCGCCTGACCAAGGAGATCGCGCTTTACCTGACACAAATGCTCGGCGAGGCTGAGCGCTTTCGCTATCACACCTATCCGGCTAACCAGATGGGCGGCATTCAAAGTTCGTTCGCAAGCTTTATGGACTCCAGTCATCAGGTCAAAACGCTCGAGGACGCCGAAAACTATCTGTCGCGCATGACCGAGGTACCGCGCAAATACGAACAACAACTCCTGGGGCTGAAGCTGCGCGAGGAGCGCGACATTATTCCGCCGCGGTTTGTGATCCAGCGCGTGCTGGATGAAATTGCCGGCTTCGTCGAAACCCCGGCGCAGGAGAACATTCTCTATACATCGCTGGCCGAGAAAATGACTGAGGCCGACGAGATTGACGAGGCAAGCGCCGCGGACATTCTCGCTCGCGCAGAAACCCTCATCAATGAAACCGTGTATCCAGCCTATGGTCTTTTCACGGACTATTTTACCGCGCTCAAGAGCAAGGCCGGCGACGACCACGGCTACTGGCATCTGCCCGACGGCGCCGACGCCTACAAGCTCGCGTTGAAGCTCTTTACAACCACCGACTACACGGCCCAAGAAATCCATCAGATCGGTGTGCGAGAAGTGGCACGCATCCAGGCCGAGATGATGGAGATTTTCGCGGCCGAAGGCATCGATGTTTCGAACGGCTACAAGGCGGCGATGGATGAATATTCCGCAAGACCCGAGTTTTACTACGAGGACAGCGACGAGGGGCGCGCGCAGATTCTTGCGGACTACCAGACCATACTCGATGAATTCGACGCCAACCTCGCTGGCGCATTTAACATTCGCCCCGACGCGGGCATGGAGGTCAAGCGCATCCCCGAGTTTCGGGAGAAGACCGCCGCCGGCGCGTACTACGAGCAACCTTCCATCGACGGCAGCCGACCCGGGCGCTTCTATGCCAATCTCTACGACATCAAGGCGACGCCCAAATTCGGCATGAAAACGCTGGCGGCGCATGAGGGCATTCCCGGCCATCATTTTCAGATCGCGATTGCGATGGAACTTGAAGGCATGCCGCTGATTCGCAGATTCTCGCCATTCATCGCCTACATTGAAGGCTGGGCGCTCTACGCCGAACGTGTCACCTGGGAACAAGGCCTGATGCCGACCGCCGCCGACAACATCGGACGACTGACGGCCGAGCTGTTCCGCGCTGTGCGCCTGGTGGTGGATACGGGCATTCATGAAAAGCGCTGGACACGTGAACAGGCCATCGACTACATGCTCGAAAACACTGGCATGGCTGAAAGTGATGTCACGGCGGAGATCGAACGCTACATCGTTATGCCGGGCCAGGCCACGGCCTACAAGGTCGGCATGATGAAGATCCTCGAGCTGCGCGAAAAATCGATGAACGCGCTGGGCGACAAATTCGACCTGCGCGATTTTCACGACGTGGTGCTGAAAAACGGCGCAGTACCGCTGGATATTCTCGAACGGCTTGTCGACGATTACATCGCGTCTGCGCAGTCGTCGTAACGCTCAGCGAGCCGGGCGTACGGGCACGCCGACATTACACACGCTGATCTTGCCCGTTGGGTCAATGAACCACGGGTGTTTGCGGTGGGTGCGCGAACGCACGTAGCGCGCAAACGTCTCGGTGTCGGTACGCATGATCTCCAGATTGCTGCGTTGCTCTGGCGGCAGCTCGCTACCGAGGCGAATGGACACGATCGGCGTCGCCTCCTCCGGCGTTTCGTAAAAACCAAGCGCGCCGGTGCCTCTGGGCAAACTGCTCAGATGCTCGATGCCGGAAATGGCCCGCCCCAGTAGCGTGACATTGCGATCAAGGTGGCGCGGCGAGTGGCCGGTCACCACGTAGAGCTCCGCGCCGTTGCCGCTGTCTGCCTCCATACCGCGGCCGGCGCCCAGCGCGCCGTAGCAGTGAGTCAACCAGATTCGGTCCTCATCCGCCCCGGCGGCAAAGCCACCAGCAAACCCCACGACGTTGGCGTAGGCATCGCAGCTGTCGATGGGATGAAAATCGATCGCATCGCGTGGTGAGAAGTATTCGCCGACAAGCCGGGACTCGGCATTGCCGAGAGACCTGGCCTTATCCGTGTTCGCATGGGGATCACCCCACTGGGCGACATAGTTGTCATGCGAACGGATCACCGCCAGCCCGTCAAAGTAGCGCTGTGCGACCAGAGTCTTGACGTTGGCAACGTGATCCGGAGCAAAATCCTGGGCCAGTTCAAAAATCACGACGCCACGATCGGTGGTCACATACAGCGTCATGTCGGGATCAAGTGCGCGCCAGTCCGAGGACGATGACTGCTCGATAACACCAGAGGGTGTCAGCGACAGCGACTCCGGGGCTTTGTGCGCCGCACAAGCACCGAGAAACAGGGTCAGGACGACGGCAATCGTTGGTTTCATACTGGCACTTACATTCATAACGATCAGATAACAACAAAACATCCAAATGCGAGTATCGTCTCACGTACGCTTACTCGCATGTCTATCGTGCATGCATGTCAGGGACTGCTAAACTAGAAGTCTCCAGAAAAATACAGGAATAAATATGAACAACAAAATCCGATTGTTAGCAATTCTGGCGCTGTTTTGCGCACCCGCCGCTCAGGCCGGCATTCTGCAGTTCACCTTTTCAGGGTCCCTGACCCACGACCTTCTGACCGGCCAGGAGACGGCGACTGAATCGGCGTACTCCGGTACCATCTTTATTGATTCGACCGCGCCTGATACCGCTGCGGAAGCCAACCGCGGCCGCTATCAGGATGCGGTAACTGGCGGCTCTATGCAGTGGGACGGCGTCGAATACGAAGCGTTGCAGGCGTCAAGTTTTGTGTTCGTGGTGGACCAGTTTGCCGGCAGCCTTGAAGCAGACGTGTTTGCGATATTGTTTGATATGCAGGCGGCCGACGGCAGCAGCTTTATTTTCAGCGTCCAGCTCACCGACTTTACGCAGAGCATTTTTTCGAGCGACGCCATGCCGAGCAGCTTCGACCTGACGCAATTCGCCGGTTTTGATCCCATGGATATCACCAGTTCGTTTGGATCGGTGATAGGGCCCAACATCATGGGCGCGTTCGACTCTGCGCAGCTCACTGCGGTTCCCAACGCCGCCACGATCTGGCTAGTGGCCATCGGCGGAGCCATGTTTGCTTACCGCCGACGTCGCGCGCGCGCAGGCTCATAAAGACTCTGGCCGTGCCAGATGCTCGATGAAGTAGTCTGTCATCATGGTGTGAAGGTGCAGTGATGTACCTTCACCCTTTCTGATCCCGTGCTGCCGATTCGGATAGGCAAAAAAATCGAACTGGCGGTTGTGTTTGACCAGCTCATTGATTAGCCGCTCGGCGCCCTGATAATGCACGTTGTCATCGCCGGTGCCGTGCACCAGCAATAGCTTGCCCTTGAGCTGCGAGGCAAAAGTGATCGGCGAGCCCTGCTGGTAGCCCTCTTCGAATTCGCTGAGCAGTCCTGAATAGCGCTCCTGATAGATAGAGTCATACAACTTCTGATCAGGCACCGGCGCGCGCGACACTCCCACGTGGTATTGATCCGGGTAGCGAAACAACATGTTTAGCGTCATCGAACCGCCGCCGGAGTGACCCCAGATACCTACCCGATCGCAGTCGATAAATGTCCATCGCTCGCACATGGCACTAAGCGCGTCCGACTGATCACGAGAACTCAGGATACCGATGCCGCCATAGATCGAACGACGCCAGTCACGGCCACGTGGGGCCTTGGTTCCGCGATTGTCGACCGAAGCAATGACATACCCTTTTTGTGACATCAGCAGATGCCACATACCGCGATCGCCGTGCCAGTCGTCGGTAACGGTTTGCCCGGCCGGCTCGCCGTACACGAAATTGATGATCGGGTAGCGAGCGCTCTTGTCGAACTGCGGCGGACGCAGCAAAAAGCCGTCTAGCGGCAAGCCGTCACGCGCCTGAACCTGGAAAAACTCGACGCTGCTCTTGGCAAGCGCCTGCATTGCGCTGGCGAGCTCAGCGTTATCCTCGAGCACGTGCAGCGGCTCGTGATCCGGCAACGATATCAATCGATACACGGGCGGGGACAAAAACCGGGCGTGACGATGAATGGCCCAGCGCGAATCGGTCGAAACCTGATAGGTGTTGGTGCCTGGGTAACTGTCAGGGGTCAGGCGCTGCATTTGTCCGCTGCCGTCGAGCCGACTCCGATACAAGTAACGCTGCGTCACGTTGTCCGGCGAGGCCAGAAAATACAGCCACCCATCCGCCTGATCGATCGAGAGCATCTCCACGACGTCAAACTCGCCCGCCGTCAAATCGACGAAGTCTGTCCCATCGCGTGCAACGGAGTAGACGTGCCGCCAGCCGCTGCGCTCGCTGGTCCACAAAAACCGGTCGGTCGCCTCAATCCACTCCGGATCAAACACATCTTCGATGAAGGTGTCTTCACGCTCGACAAACACCTCGGTCGCAATGCCCGTTTCGACATCGGCATAAAACACCCGGTTGGTGTCCTGCTTGCGATTCATCTGCTGAACCATCAGCTGCTCTGAGTTTTGCGCCCAGTCCATGCGCGGTACATACATGTCCTTTGCTATACCGGGCAGATCGATCCACACCGTCTCCTGATCACTGATCGTGGCAACGCCGATACGGGCCGCCGAATTTTCCTGCCCTACCTTCGGATAGGGAATCGCGGAGACCACCGGATAAAGCGTATCGGTATTGTTGATGATGAAAAAATCACGAGCCGCGTGGGTATCCAGCTGCCAGTATGCAATTCGCTTGCTGTCGGGACTCCAACGGAAGCCATCGCGGATGCTGAATTCCTCTTCGTAGGCCCAATCGAAGTGACCGTTTATGACGGTGTCCGAGGCGTCGCTGGTAAGCGCAACAACACCAAGCGTCGACAGATCCTGAACGTAAATGTTGTCACGCCACACGTAGGCAAACTTCGATGCATCCGGCGACAGTTTGCCAAACATCATGCGTGACTCTTCGCGCTTGTCGCCGCCCAGTTGCTGCAGGGCTCCCGATTCAATATCGAGCAGCCAGTAGTCACCCCTGTCCCGTTTCCGCCAGACCTTTCGCGCATTGGCAAACAGCAGCAATTTTGATTTGTCTTCCGACCAGAAATAGTTGTCGACCGCGAGTGCCTGAGCGTCGCCTGCCGGCGTCAGTTGCGTCAGCGAAAACAACACCTCCCGGCGGAGCGTCAGCGGGTCGTAGAAAACGATCTCGCGATAGGGATTGATGTCATTGCCCAGCTCGTCGAGCTCGAGCTCCACGTCCGCAAACTCAGCTACCGTTTCAAGCGTCGTGTAGCCTGAACCATCCTCCAGCCAGCGCACTTTGCCGGGCTCCTCGGCCTTGTAGACACGTTCTTCGAAAATCGTCTCGTTGGTAAGCAACTCGCCGCTACTTGTGGACATGACACTTTCCTGGATGGGATGTTGGCTACAGGCGGCCAACGTCACTGTCGTTAGCGCGCCGAGACTGAAAAGACGATTTCGCATAGTTACGCTGCCGGAAAAAAGGAGGATCAGAGCATACTGCCTACAAACGGTAATTTGGTAGATCAACACTCTTGGCGTGTTCGAAGATCAGCCCGGTCTCTATCTGACCCACCTCATGCCGCGAGGTAAACGACCGCATCGCGAGCTCACGCAGGTGCTCAGAATCCCTGACCCACACGTGAATCAAAAAATCGTTGGCGCCGGCCACATGATAAAGCTGCACCACTTCACGGAGCGCCAACGCGTGTTCGCGAAACGCCATGACGTCCTGTTCACTATGACGTTGCAGCCTCACGGAGATCATGGCCTGCAGTCCAACCCCGAGACTCGCCGGCTCTATGTCGGCGTGGAAGCCGCGCAGAAGTCCGGCCGATTGCAATGTTCGGACTCTGACCAAGGTGCTGGATGCGGACAATCCGATGCGATCGGCCAGCTCCTTGTTGCTCAGCCGAGCATTGTTTCGCAACTCCCGCAGGATTTCGCAGTCGATTCGGTCGGGTTCGAACATAACAGACCTTCTTCGCATATTCTTCGGTAATAGATTCTCATGCCAAGGATCGTGCTATCAATACGGCATTCAAAGTCAGATTACACGTATTTATCGTGAAATACCCGAATACCATGCTTTCCATCACCACTCAATCCACAGGTAATGCATCATGAGCGCCACAGACCCAATCCGACGCCTGGCTAAAACACGTCGAGAGTTTGGCGAGCACGGCGGCGTCAACATGTCCGTCGAGGCCAGCACCACCTTTACTGTCATGGAACCGGGCACCATGCCCGAGCTGTTTGAGGGGCGAAAATCCGCCCCGGAAGGCTGCTACCTGTACGGACGGCATTTCAATCCGACCGTCTATCATCTGAGTCGTCAGCTGGCCGCTCTTGAAGGCACACAAGCCGCCTACTGCACGGCAAGCGGCATGGCGGCTATATCTGCGGCGGTTCTACAATTGTGCAGTGCCGGCGATCACATCGTGGCGTCCAACACGATTTACGGCGGCAGCTATGCACTGTTTCACGATTTTCTGCCCGCCAAGAGCAACATCCAGACCTCGTTTGTGGACATCAGCGATCTTGCGGCCGTCGAGGCAGCGGCGAAGGGCAACACCAGGATCATCTACGCCGAGAGCATTTCGAACCCGACCCTACGCGTTTGCAACATCCCGGCACTGGCAAAAATCGCCCGCGACAATGACGCACAACTGATCATCGACAACACCTTCAGTCCGTTGCTCATCAATCCAGCCGAACTTGGCGCCGACGTGGTCGTGCACAGCCTGACCAAATTTATCAATGGCGCCTCCGACATTATCGCCGGCGCCGTCTGTGGAAGCGTCGAATTTGTACAGGGACTGATGGATCTGCACACCGGCCCGCTGATGGTGCTTGGCCCGACCATGGATCCGACCGTCGCCTCCAAAATCAGTCTGCGAATTCCGCACCTTGGCCTTCGCGTCGCCGAGCATGCCAAACGCGCGCAGGTCTTTGCCGAACGGTTGTCAGAACTCGGCGTCTCGGTGAGCTATCCGGGCCTGCCGAACCATCCGGACTTTGAACTGCTGCAGAAACTGCGCTGCGCCGACTACGGTTTTGGCGGCATCCTGACGCTGGATCTTGGCAGCGAGCAGCGCGCCAACAAGCTGATGGATCTGCTGCAAAACCGCTACGGCTTTGGTTACATGGCCGTGAGTCTCGGCTATTTCGATACCCTGATGTCGTCGCCCGGCAGCAGCACGTCGAGTGAAATGAGCGACGAGGACTTGTCGGTGGCGGGTATCGGTGAGGGGCTGATCCGCATGTCGGTAGGTTTCACCGGATCGCTGGAACAGCGCTGGCAGCAACTTGCAGGGGCATTGTCCGATCTGAACGTTGCTGCAGCCTAGTTCGAAGGCGCGCCGTCGTCGCGCTGCTCGTTGCGATACGCCGACGGCGTCATGCCTGTGGCCTTACGAAACGCCTTGTAAAACGCACTGCGAGAATTGAAGCCCACGTCATTGGCGATATCGACGACCGTACGCTCGCCGGCAAGAACCAGCGGCATAGCTTCACGCACACGCCACTGATTCACGTAGTCAAAGAAACTCGCCGACAGCGTTTCGTTCAGCGTCTGGGATACGTAGTTGGGCGTCACGCCGATGGCCGACGATAACTCGCCCAGCGACAAATTTGGCTCGCGATAGATTTTATCGTTCGACATTGCCTGCTCAATTTTCGCGGCAATGCGCTCAGCATCTGAACCCTGCAACGCCGAGCGTTCGTACTTGGGTCCGGGCGTTGCCGGCGCGGTTTGCGCCGCCTCGGCGTAGTAGCGGTCAAAACCCGGGCGTTGCCGCAAACCCCAGATCGCCAGAATATAGACCAGCAGAAGCGATACCAAAGCGTCTGTCACGTGTCCCGCCTTGGTCTCGGTTAACGCCTCGAAGAACGTATTCATCAGCAACCAAAGCCAGGAGAACACGAGCAATCCCAGCACCCAGATAATCCAGCCAAGCTCTCGCTGGCGAGTACTTGCGAAGAAATCGCGCAGATGCGACCGGTAGCGGATCAGTCGGCGCACGATCAGCACAATGTAGATCGCGGTCTGCACAAACCACAGCAGCACCAGGACCATCGCCAGAATGGCCAGCGTGTTCAGAAAAACGGTATTGGGCCCGGGATAATCGTCCGACAAAAGACGCAGACGCCCCTCAGTTGGCAGCATCAGCAATACCCCTGCCAGCGCCACTGCGTAGGCGATCGGGGCCAGATGCTTCCAACCCGGCCAGCGCCATTGCCAGCGTTCTGTGGCTGTCAATGCCACCACATAGAGCCACAGCGTGGGGCCGAGCAGCATCATGTGCGGGAAATAGACAATGTCCGCAACGACCTCAGCGTGCGGACCAATCAGACCCACCAAAGGACCCACCTCTGTTACTAGGTTGGCGCAAAAAAACGCCACGAGCGGCCACAGCCAGGGCTGCTGCTGCGCGCGCGTCACCAGCATCGTAATGACGAGCAGCGACATACCGAGCACGGCGCTCGAGGCCAGAACTTCGATTGAGGGGACAGGGTCAGGCATGACCCGAATCACCTTGTTGCAGTGCGCCGATCGAGTCAACCCGCTCCAATCACGCATGGTCTTCTGAGTGTCCTTCCCGTCACGCGAGGTCAGATACAGCGTCCTTGCGTGCCGGAACAGGCGCGACTGGCCGCCATTGTGGCCAGCATGAACCTACGCGTCATCCACGACGCGCAAGGAGAGATGATTATGTTTATGAAACGAAACGCACTGTCGGCGGTCTGTGGCCTGTGCATCGGCATCAGCGGTTTGAGCGCCTGCGCAGACGACTCGTCGGACGACGGGGGCAACTCACCACCCGGATGGATCGTCGGTCTTGCCTATATATCGGCACCGGACCCCTATGTCGGCAGCGTTGAGGATGCGAGCACCGTTGTACCGCTGGTGGGCTACATCGGCGAGCGGCTCACCTGGATTGGTCCCTCAATTGAATACAGGCTACTGGAGGTATCCGCGCTGCAGCTGGGTATCGAAGCACGCTATCGCTTTGAAGGGTTTAGTGACGACAACATGCTCAGCGGCGAGCTGGACCGCCGTGATGGTTCCTTCGATGTGGGCTTCACACTGGATTACGGCCCTTTTGCGCTTGATGTCGTGACCGATGCCTCCGGCACCCACAACGGATCGGAGGCCCGGCTTGGCGCAGGTCTTGAGTTTGACCTCAGTGACCGACTGAGTGTAGCGCCAAGTGTGTCGGCTACCTACAAGAACGCCAAACTCACCAACTACTACTACGGCGTCAATGCTACCGAGGCGACGGCCAACCGGCCTGCCTACGCTCCGGGCTCCGCTTTGAACTTCGCCGCGGGCGTTGAGCTGAACTACACACTCAGCCAACGCTCCCTGATCACCATTGGCCTAGATCTGGAACACCTCGACAACTCGCTGCGCGCCAGTCCTCTCATCAATTCCAACCGCCAGTGGTCGGCTTTCGCCGGCGTGCTGTTTGACGTCTTCTAGCTCGGGAGTTTCAACATGATTAACAAAACCATTTTCGTTCTTGCCGCCCTTTTTGCCGGCTTGACCATCACATCCAGCGCGCACGCGGAACGCCCTGCACTACTGCAGACCGCACTGAACCCACCCGAACCGATGCCCACCTACCGTCACACCGTGTTCATAAAGGAAGACGACTTCGAGGGCACGGCGCGCATCGATCCAACCCAGCCTGCCGGTCAGCGCGTGGCGCTGATCAACGCCACGCTGGCGGCAGACGACCCCGAGCTGGCAGTGCTTTTGGCTGAAGCCGATGCAGACCCCATGGACGGCTTTTGGTGCCACGAAATGGCCGAACTGGTTCCAGAGCAGGTGACCGAGGTTCGGCGCAGCGAGCAGACGATCACCTACGGTTTTGCGCCGACGCCAGGCCCGGATTCGGATGAGGACGATGTGAAGTTTATGAAAAATCTGACCGGCGAAATTCGTATCGACGAAGCCACACAAACCATCGCCTCCGTTCGTTTGTTCGCAAAGCGTCCGTTCCGCGTTTCGATGGCCGTCAAGATTAAGGCCTTTGACATGCAGGCCACCTGCGACGCGCTGCCCACAGGAGGCAGCCGTCTGGTGGAATCCACCACTCGAATCCAGGCGCGCGCGCTGTTCCGACGCCTCGAACAGCTGGAGATCAAACGCGTCAGTGACGTCGAGTTGGCTAGCTTCGAAGGAGAATGATCGAGCTTTCAATACGCTCAATCCGTGCGATCTCCTACTCGTTGCGCGATACCGCATTACGCGTGGCGCGATTGTGATCTCGACACCAGCATCTGACCAATTTCGCTTATGGAGGGTTCCTTGCCATACATCAACATGGCGACTTTCAGGATGCGCTGTGCCACCCACCGCATCAACGCAATCGCCAGAACCATGATCGCGGCGCTGAGCAACACCTGCCATAACGGCACGCTGCCCAGCGCCAGGCGCATCGGCATGAACGCCGTGCTGGTCACTGGCACGATGGACAAAGCAACGACACCTGGCGCATCGGGCACATCCGTGGCCGCGAACGGCAGCATCATGAATACGGCCGGCAGCATCAAAAATCCGCTCCGCGTCGAGCTGTTTGGATCGCTGATGGTGGATGCCACAGCCGCCAGAAACGTGCTCCAGAACGTCATGGCCAACGCACAAAAACCGAAGGCCATAATCATGGATCCGGCATTAACAGGCCCAAAGTCCGTCGGTGTGTCTGACAGCGCCTGCACTACCACCAAAATACCCGTCAGCAGCAAACCCGTCGTGACGATGGACTTGAGACTCAACGCCGTCAATCCGATCAGTTTGCCATCAAGCCACCGGGTCGCACCAACTGCCGAAAGCAGCTGTTCGCCAAGACGATTTTGCTTCTCCGCAGTAATGGATACGAAGAAATAACCAAACGCCGTGAACACGCCGATCAATGGCAGAAAAACCGCGGCGAGCCCCAACAGCTTCTGCAACTTGCCAGGCTCAGGAGAGGCGCTCTGGTGGCGCGTTATCTGCGTTGACGCAGGTGCGGTAATGGCCGAAAACTCCTCGGCGGTTAGCACGGATTGATCTAACCGGGCGGCCAGCGTCTGTCTCGACGCAGCGACTTCAAACTCTGCCTGCCAGGACGGGGCTTGCATAACTGTGAGCGCCATCGCCCCTGTCTCACGGTCCCAGACGGCGACGCCATCAATCTGCTCACTTGCCAAGGCGTCCATAGCATCGTCGATGCCAGCGTCGCGCGGCCACTGCACGACGCTAATGGGCAATGCATCAAACGCATCGGGAAGTGGCACGTCGCCGACAATAGCCAGCGTTTGGCTATGCGTGCCACGCACCCATTCCATCAGCGGCTTGCCAAGATAGCCCACTGTCAGTAACCCCACTGTAATCAACAGTGTGATGAGTTCAGAGCGCCATTTGAAAAAACGAAAAAACTCCCATCGAGCAATGGTCATCGTGACGCTGCTCACTCTGATGTGCCTCCGGCCATTTTCAGATAAATCTCGTGCAGACTCGGCTGTCGGGCACTGATTGAGACAAGCTCGCCGACCCCGTTTAACCAACCAATCGCTTCATTCAGACTTAGATCCGTCGACGGGCTCAAGCTCATTTTTTCACCTTCGACCTCAACATGCCCGGGTGGCGGGCTCATGGCGGCCAGATCCACCGGCGTTGTGAATCGTGCCTCAATGTGCGCACCACAGCCGGACTGTGCGCTTATCTGGTCAAAGTCACCAGCGGCAACGCACTGGCCATTGGCCATCAACACGATATGATCGGCAAGACGCTGCACCAGATCCATCTGATGCGCGCTGAAAACAATAGCCATGCCCTCGTCGCGAAGCTCGGTAAGAAATCTGAGCATGCGTTCCTGGTTGAGTGGATCGAAACCCGAAAACGGTTCGTCGATAATCGCAATACGCGGCGTGTGTACAATAGCCGAGATGAACTGAACCTTCTGCTGATTGCCCTTGGACAACGTTTGTACCAGGTCGTCGCGCCGATCCCAAAGCTCAAACCGCTCCAGCCAGCGCTGCGCCGACGCCGCGGCGGCGGACGCGCTCAGTCCGCGAATCTGGCCAAAGTACACCAGGCCGTCAAGCACCGTTCGATCAATGTATAGGCCCCGCTCTTCGGGCAAATACCCGACCTCGCGCGGTGGCAGCTCGCTCCGCCGCTGCCCCTTGGCATCGGTGTACTCAATCGTGCCGCCGTCGCTTGGCGTAAGCCCCACGAGCATTCTCAGGGTAGTGGTTTTCCCGGCGCCATTGGGTCCTAGAAGCGCCAGCATCTGACCGCTCCCGACGTTCAAGGAAAGAGATTTTACGGCCGCGATGTTGCCGAAGGATTTTTGCAGGTCTTGGGCCGAGAGCATGATCTGGTCATTCCGTGATGCACCGTGTCGCGCTAAGTTACCACACGCATATCGAGTCGACGCCCGATAGCGGATACTTCATCCAAGGAAAATTGCCATGCACCTGCTCTTTATGATCTGATTGTCGCTTTATAACCGCACTCAATAATCAGAAAAAGCAGAGGAACCATGGCAGCCCGGGGCAATTTTAATTCTCGTATGGGATTCATCCTGGCTGCGGCCGGGTCGGCCGTCGGTCTGGGCAACATCTGGAAGTTCCCGTTTGAAGTGGGCGGCGGCGGCGGCGCGGCCTTCGTGCTGGTCTACCTCGCGTTCTGTTTCATTCTTTGCTACCCGGTGCTGGTGACCGAAATCGCGATCGGGCGCAAGACGCAGCGCAATCCGGTCGGCGCCTTCAAGGCGCTTGGCTTCAAGAAGTGGTCGATCATTGGCTACATGGGCATCGCCAGCGGCGTTCTGATTCTCTCCTTCTATAACGTGGTGGCCGCCTGGTCGTTTGGCTATGTGATTGAGATGCTGCAGGCCAACTTCGGCATTGGGGCACAGTTTGGTGACTATATTACCGACTGGATCAAGGTCGGCATGTACGGCGTCATCTTTATGTCCGCGACGGCCTTTATCGTCTCCAACGGCATCTCCGGTGGCATCGAGCGTGCGGCCAAGCTACTCATGCCCACATTGATCATCATTATTCTCGGGCTTCTGGCCTACGCGCTGACACTGCCAAACGCGATGGCCGGCGTGAAATTTTATCTGGTGCCCGATTTTTCCAAGCTCACGCCCAACGTTATCTATTCGGCACTCGGTCAGGCGTTCTTCAGCTTGTCGCTTGGCATGGGCGCACTGATAACTTACGGCAGCTACGTACCCAAGGATCAGAACATCGTTAGCGCCGGCGCGATGATCACGCTCATGGATGTGGGTCTTGCGTTTATCGCTGGCTTCATGATGTTTCCGTTTGTGTTTAGCCAGGGCATTGAACCGGCGGGTGGTGCCGGTCTGATCTTTGTGACCCTGCCCGGCATTTTTGAATCCCTCGGACCGCAAATTGGCGTCATCGTTGGCGTGCTGTTTTTCATGCTGCTGTCGTTTGCCGCGCTCACCTCAACGGTGTCGCTGCTCGAGGTACCAACATCATTTGTGGTCGACGAATATGGCGTCAAACGCAAAAAGGCCGTTTGGGGGATCGCCGCGCTTATTTTCCTGATCGGTATCCCTTCGATGCTCTCCAACGGTTCGGTATCGTGGCTGACCCAGTTTGTAACGCTGCCCGGGCACGATGCGCCGATCAGCTTTATGGATCTGGTGGAAGATTTGGCGTCCGACTCGTTCCTGCCGGTCGGCGGCTTCCTGATTAGCGTGTTCGCCGCCTACGTCTGGCGCAAGGAAAACCTCAACGAGGAACTGGCCCACGGTGATGAAGATGTGCGCGGCTCATGGCTGCAGGCCTACATCAACTTTGCCATTAGCTACGTGTGCCCGCTGATTCTTGGCATCATCGCCACGGTCACCATCCTCGATCGCTTCTTCGGGGTTTCGCTGCTGGGCTAGCGCGTCCATGCACACACTGCGATTCGCCATGAAAACGCTCCGGACCATTTTGCTTTGCGCGATGGGCGTGCTTGCTGGTTGCAGTCAGAAGCAAACGCCTTCTGTTCCAATCGTTGCCGATCTGCTCCTGATCAACGGCGACGTCGCCACGGTCGATCCGGCGCTCCCAAGCGCTCAGGCCATAGCCATCAAGGAAGACCGCATTCTGGCCGTCGGCGCGTCCGAGGCGATGAGCGCGCACCGCGGCGACACGACCGTGGTGATCGATCTCGAGGGGCAAATGGTTATCCCCGGTTTTATCGAGGGCCACGGTCATTACACGAGCTTTGGCGAATCGCTGATGACGCTCGACTTTCGCTATGCCAGCAGCTTTGCCGATATCGTTGCGATGGTCGAAGCAGCAGCGACCGAGACGCCCAACGGCGAGTGGATCATCGGCAGGGGTTGGCATCAGGACAAATGGCAACGCAAGGAAAGCGTGCAGGTTCAGGGCCTGCCCGTGCACGACAGTTTAAGCGCTGTCACCCCCGATCACCCGGTCATGCTGATCCACACCAGCGGACACGGCGTGTTTGTGAACGAACGGGCCATGCAGCTGGTTGGACTTGACGACAGCACGGAGCCACCGCCGGGAGGTGAAATTGTTCGCGATAGCGAGGGCAGGGCCACGGGCATGATGCGCGAGGCCGCGCAAGATGTGTTTCGTATCGCCTACTCGGGGCATCAGGGGCGGCGGCCTGCGGGCGTGGCCGAAGCGGAGCTGCGACGCATGGTCAAGCTGGCTGGGGAAGAGTCTCTGCGCCACGGCATTACCTCGTTTCAGGATCTGGGAACGACATTTGCCGAAGTGGATCTGCTCAAGGTTATGGCGGACGAAGGCAATCTGCCGGTGCGTTTGTATATGGCCTTTGAGGAACAGGCTGCGGATATGGCGGGCCGTCTGGACGACTACCGGATGATCGGCTATGCCAACCATTTCCTGACGGTACGCACCATCGGCGAGAAGGTACTCGACGGGGCGCTTGGCACGCACGGGGGCTGGTTACTCGAGCCGTACTTTGACATGCCGGACAGCGTTGGACTGAACGTCGTCCCGGTGGCGGAAATCGAGGCCTCAGCCAAACTCGCTATGAAGCACGACTATCAGATGGCCATACAGGGCATCGGCGATCGCGCCTATCGCGAACTGCTCGATATCTATGCGGCGGAGTTCGCGCTGCATCCCGACAAGACAGATTTGCGCTGGCGTATTGAGCACGCACAGGTCATTCATCCTGACGATGTTGCACGGACCGTCGAATTAGGTGTCATTCCAGCGGTGCAGGGTATTTTTGCCTGTTCGGATGGACCCTGGGTCGAGGAGCGGTTGGGCGAGAAGCGCACCTTCGAGCGCGGCTACATTTTTAACACCCTGGCCGATGCGGGACTTGTGCCCACCAACGGTACCGATCCACCGGTCGATGAAATCAGCCCGATTGCCAGCTTTCACTGTTCGGTCACGCGTCAGTTGCCCGACGGCTCGCTGTTTCAACCCCAGGAGACCTACTCAAGGGAGCGAGCGCTTTACTCGTACACCATGGGCAACGCGATTGCCGCGTTTGAAGAAGACATCAAGGGCTCAATCACGCCGGGTAAGCTTGCGGATATTGCGGTGTTGTCGCAGAACCTGTTGACCGTCACCGACGACGCTCTGGCCGACACTGAGGTGGTGATGACAATACTTGGGGGCGAGATACGCTACCGAGACGGACAGATTGTAGAACAGCCGTAAGCGCGCAAGCTTTACTCTAATTTATCTGAACAGGTCGAGACGCATGGCCCGTCCAATGCGTTGAACGTGCTCGTCCTGAACCTGTGCCGTGGCCGCAAAATCTTCCCAGTGCGTTACGACGCCCAAAATCTCCAGGACAATTGCTCGCAAACGGCGCTTCTTGAGTCCGCTGAGTTTGCCGAAAGCAACCAGGTCGTCGGTATCGAAGCCGTCGCGTTTGCCGTTGAGACTCATTTGATGCTCCGAGGTCCACGCGCCGTCAGGGTTATAGCTATAGGCGAGGTCAAATGCCGGTGACAGTCGCCATTCGCCCTCTTGATCCATGACAAAACCGATGTTTTTGACGTGATCGTCCTGGTTGCGCGCAACAACATTGAACAAGGCGCGACGTACCTGCTGCTCAACATCCTCAACGGGCAGTCCGAGGCGCCTGATCACCTGCACGGCCTGCTCGTAAGAATAGGCGCCAGCCATATTGAAGTCATAATGAGCCAGTGCACACAGCGATTGATAGTGAAGCTTGTGACCGGCATTCGTGCGATCAAAACGTTTGGTCATGAAGTGCGCGCGCCCGCCCTCCTCATGCAGTCGACACGGCATCATGATGATGCCGGCCTTTTGTGCCATCAGAGAATAGGCGTACTCGATTCGACCAAAGCCCAGCGGGTCGGCAAGCTCCTTGTCCCGATTTTCGTCAACGCCGTCAAACTTGATGAGCCAGTGTTCAAACCCTTCACGCGTTTTGATCTGACCGGATCGAAACTCACCGGTTTGCGGATTCCACGCCAGGACCGCCTTGGCACGAGCGCCACCGGCGGACGTACCAACGCGCAGGATGTCTTCGATGTCACGTGCATCATCGTCACCGGATAAATGGCCAACCAGAGCGTTGCGACTGTTCAGTATCCGATTGGACAAGCCCACAAGACGCTCTACCTTGACGTTGCGCGCAGTGGTCGGCGCGTCGTTGATGGCCGGCTGATACTCGAGCGCCCCCATACCGCGTGTGCCGGTGTAACACAGTCGCTCCACGGGATTGAAACTTTCCTGGGTTCGACCCTCAGCGGCAAGCCAGACATCGATCAGTGCATTGCCAAATTTGTCCGGCAGACTATCGGCCAACATACCCGGAAGACCCTTGAACGTCTCTTTGTTCAGTGCTGAAAATGCGTAGGGCGAATCCCGTAAAGGCATTTTCAGAGGGGAGACTTCAATACCGCTCATGGCAAAATCAGGGGTGTACTGAAAGCTCCCGAGCTGGCGATCGGTATCCCACGACACCGCACCGATGCGTCTACCCCAAAGTTCGACGCTGGCCGTGGTCATGATGAATCCTGGTCATCGTCCCATGTCCATTTTTTTCGATCTTTTTTGCGCGGACGCGCGCGTTGGCGTTTTGGCTGATCGCGGTTCTCAAGCTGCTGGAGCGGGGTCAATCCCGGATCAGGCAACAGCGCTGCCAGGTTGTCGCTTAACTGAAGAGCTTTCAGGATGCGAATGAAGCTGTCCAGAGAGATGCCTTTTTCGGGCTGGGCCAGCCGCGTGATGGTACTGCGCGAGACACCGGCCTCACGCGCCAGCTGATGTTGAGTGATATTGCGCTGAAGCCGAATCTCTTCAATGCGCTGGCCGATGGCTGCCTCGATCATTTCACTGGAGGCCAGGCCAAAATCAATGCTATGCGTCATTATTCACGCTTTAAATGGATAAAGAGAACATAAAGGATTATATATGACGCGTTAAAAGTTTCCCAGCTTACTAAATTTTTAATGCCGCATATTTCATACGTAAAGACGAATAAGCGCAAATAACGCATCAATTACGATATATTAAACATACAAGTGTCTTGAACAGTCCTGGTCATTTTGCGCCCACTGCGGGTCACCAGGCCGTCAAGGACAACAACCTCAAGAGGCTTCCGGCCATGGCACCATCGGCTTCATCAAGCTAATGACCAATGCCTGGTACCACTTGAGGCTCCCCACGTAAGCGGTAGAGATCATGACGACCGTGGTCACGCACGATGCAATAATCATCGGATGGTGCAGCTTGCCAATGCGGTAGCCGACAAACAGGATCACCAGCACGAAGATCGGAATCGACACCATGATTGCAGATGTCGTGGACATCTCAATGCCGAAGGCAAATGCCGGGAACATGCTGAGTCGAAGCCAGGCCGCGTGCTCATCGGGTTGCCTCGATCGCCTGATGGCCATGAACACAGACGCCGCAAAGCCAACCATTGCCAGCGTCTCTGTAAAGGTCAGACCGTAAAAGAACTCCGCCGGGAAGACGGGCGGAAATCCGCCGGTTAGTCAGAAAATACAGCGGCGTGAACGCAACCAGTATCACGAGCATCGGGATCAGCAGCCACTTGTGCGCGCTGTAGTAGAGTTTGAGCGTTTCGTTGGTGGTGGGACTCCCTGCGCTTGCCCGCTGACTGTTCATTCCGCTACATCAGAGTCACTCCCTTAAGCGCAGCAGACCAAAGACAGTCTGCTACGGGCAACCAAGCCCTACCGCAGAAGGACCGGGTGCGGCAAAAAACGCAGCGCGCATCGCCCCGAGATCCACGAAGTTCACGACACCGTCACCATTAAAGTCTGCCAAGGTATCCGGGGTGAAAAACACCGATCGCAGAATGCCAAGATCCACAAAATTGACGACGCAGTCGTTATTCAGATCCGCATCGCAGGCATTACCAAAGCCGTCGCCGTCAACGTCGATCTGCGCCGGATTAGGAGCGAACGTGCAATTGTCGACGTCGTCCCCAATGGAGTCATCATCACTGTCGGTGATCGAACCCCCGCCCGGTCCGGCGTATACGTATACCGCACCGGCACCGTTGCCCGGTGCTCCCAGCGCTATGTGATCTTCGGTCGCCGCCACCGAGAAACCCAGGCTATCGGTGTCCTCGCCATCGCTGGCGGTATACGACTCGATCAGCCCCCAGTTAAAAAGACCACCGGTATCTTTTTCGAAGGCATGCGCCTCACCCTGTCGATTGAGCCGCCCTGCCGCACCGGCGACGACCGTGGTACCCACCAGCGCCAGCGACTGACCGAAGAAGGCGGTACTTTCGAGCACGGGCGTGTCCACGGACGTTACCTCTGTCCAGTCGCCGGGCGTGCCGGTTGCGTTATCAAAAAGGTAAACGCGGCCGGTGCCCGAAAGCTGATCGGTGCCGTAGTTCCACGAGCCTACCGCAATCGTATTGCCCTCAATATCTATGCCGCGGCCAAAGCGCGCACTGCCACGCGTAGCCGTCGCGTAGATGCGATTGGTCTGTCCCCACTGATCCGCACCACCTTCGTCACGGTGATAGACGTAGAAGCCGCCTTCGTTATTGAACTGCTGCTGGTCGAGGAAACTCGCCCCGACCACTGCCGTGTCGCCATCAATGGCAACGGCCACACCAAAGTTGGCGTTGTTGTCGAACACATCATCAACAAGCAGCTTGACCTCCCCCCAATTGTCGGCGCCACCGGCGTCGCGATCGTAGATAAACGCAAGCCCGCCCGTGCTGCCCGTGCCACCTTTCTGCGACCCAACAATGATGCTGTCTCCGCTGATATCGACGGCGGTGCCGTATTCAGCGATGTTGCCAATCTGCGTGGTAGCGGTGAGCTTCTTTACCAGCGACCAGCTAGTTGTGTCGCCGGGAGCATGACGAAACACATACGCCGCACCCTGTGATGAATTCGGCCCGACGGGCGAGCCCTTTGCGCCTATAACTGCTGTATCGCTTTCAAGCGCGACAGCAAAACCAAACTGATCAAATTCGACGCCGTCTGGCGCCGTAATCTTGGCGACCTGAGCCCAGTCACCGTTCGGATCCACCTCAAACACGTAGGCCGCGCCTTCGGTCTCGTTCGCGCCGATATCGGCGAACGAGGCGCCCGCAATGAGCAGATCGCCTGACACCGCAACAGAATCTCCGAGCCCATCCCCCGCAATACCGTCGTCAGCGCTCAGCATAACCAGCTCATCGACTGCGTGCGCCGACAGCGAAAGAAAAAGACAAACAGACACAAACGCGGAAGCAAAACTTCGCATGGCGGACCTCGGTTTTTGTTGTGTTATATCGGGGCGCAGTGACTGCGCTATGTTGTAGAGACTAGCACTATTGAGCCTTTGCCGTCATCGATCTTCGGCTCCGGGTTCTAGCGCAACGTACAAACAAACCTCAGCTCACTCGTCACATACGCGGCGCGCAGCACCGCGCGCACATCCATGCTTTCCGAGGCTTCGTGCAGCACGCGTCGTAAAGCGGTCAATCCCGTTGCGTCCAGTCTGCGTTCGATTGAGGCCAATCCCTGCGCGACAGAACCGCTGGCGATAGCAACGATACAATCCGATGTATCGGCAAGAATCTGGACCAGCTGATCACTTCCACGTTGGTCGATGACCAGCGGCTTTGCAACCGTTTCTCGCATCCGCGCGATAGCTTTGCTCCAACCGCTTTCAACCGGCCAGCGGTCAAAATCAACATTGTGCACGGTTAGCTCATCGCGTCGCTTTTGCAGCACCGCCACCGGCCTGATCACAAGACGCCCGGCGTCAAGTCGCGCTTCTACGGTGAGTGCCGCGATGCTTCTGCCGAGCTTCCACAGGCGCAGCGCCGATTGATCATCGTCGCCCGGCATTTCAAGTACCAATGTCGCCCCTTGTTCGTCCATCACCTCAAAGTGGTAACACTGGCTCATATCGTCGAAACCAAGCTGACCAAACCTGGTTGGCGCAATCAACGCAGGGATTGGCGTTGTCCGACGGCGAATGCCTACCCCAATGCGATGTTCCAAATCCTGCCTGAGACGCTGCCAGTTCTTGTGTGTCGTCGTCGACGCCAGGACCTCGCCCGGCTTCAGCGACACCTTCAGCAACTGACTTCCAGCCTGATCATTAGACGAGATCAGGTTGTCATGGGTGATCCGCGGTTCGCTCAGGCGCACGCGGCGCCCCATGAGACCGCTCAATGCAGCGGCGCCCCATACCGGCGCCTGATAGGCATTGGCAACATCAAACGAAAGATCCGTTCCCGAGCTGCGGCCTTCAAGGACGGTGAGCCAACGGCTGTTGGCTGGATCGAGCACGTAGGCGGAAAGACCTCTCGCCCCGGTGTCACTTCGCCAGCGCGCCACCCCGAGCGGCCAGACCTCGATGGCCGCTTGCGGCTCGTAGCGACGTCGAACCGAACCACCGAGCTGCGCGTCGACCGGCTGCGAGCGCAGCGCCTCCAAAAGTGCGTAAGCGCGAGATACATCAAGCAAGAACGAATCAGGCTCAAAATCGATACTGCGCTCGTGTGCGAGTTGCGCCTGCTTTGCCAGAGCGCGCAGTTCGGCAGACAGCCGTGGCAGGGCCTCGCAGCGAGTGGATATGGCAAGATCCAGCAGCAGATCACGACCGAGCAATGAACGACCTGGCAGCGCCGCCGATACGGCCCGCTCAAGGGTTTGCTGCGCCAGATCGATAAACCCATGATCAAGACTCTGCGAGACCGCAAGCCCAGATGCGCCCGCGGGCAGCTCTCGCCCTTCTCTTTTGCGCACGAGCAGTGCAGCCAGCGTAGACAAAAGTCGTTTTTTGGTTTTGAGCCCTTTGTACGCAGCGCCCTTTAATCCTCCGCCTGCGATAAAGGTGACAGAGGCATCCATACTGACAAGACGAACGGTGATATTAACGCCTTCATTTTCAAACGCGACGCCCAGATCGTCATCGGCAAGCAAAATCGCTTTGTCCCAATCTGCGCCAGCAAATTTCGCGACCTGCTCGTCGGTCAGCGCGCAGATATCGGTCACGGCACTTTGAACGTCCTCGCACTCATTAGCATCTTCCGCTTCATCGGGCTGCGCACGCAACAGCAGCACCGCGTGGAGAATATGCCGACAAACACCGTGCGCTTTACAAGTGCAGGACGACGCCTCAGGACCCTTTGCATTGAGCTCGACCGACAGATCATCGATCGCAACCGTTGCCTTGGCATCGTCCATCGCCTCGATCTTGCCCGCTCCGCTTTCAAGATCGCGCCGCGCACGTCGCAGCAGGCCTTTTGAGCTCAGAGCCTCAAGCGCCGCCTCATCAAAACGGTGAATCATCGACGTCAGACTCACCGCATGATCCCCGCGAGCCACTGTGCAAACTGATCGGGTGTCATGGCACCTATCTTCATACCAAGATCGGCAAGTCGGCCCGCAATCATCTCATCGAACACCGGCTCGCCGGAATCGTGCAGCGCGGCCAGACCAATTAGTTTGACGCGCTGTTCTGCCAAGCGCGCCACCGAAGCATAGAGCGGTCGCGGCGGCGCCCCTTCGCCAAAATCGCTGATCAGCGCGAGCACCGTTCGATCGGCATCCTCAACCAGACCTTCGCAGTAGGTCATGGCGCGACCGATATCGGTACCCCCGCCCAACTGAACCGACAGCAACGTCTCAAGCGGATCAGCAAGCCGGTCTGACACATCCAGCACCGAGGTATCAAACAGCACCATGCTTACGCTAATCCCGGGCAAACCTGAAAGAATGGCCGCCATGACCGCCGCGTGGATCATGCTGTCGGTCATCGATCCGGATTGATCCACGCACAGGATGACACGCCACGGAAGATGGCGGCGTTCGCGCGCATTGAAAAACACTCTATCCGGGATGATCCGGTTTCTGTTCGGATCGTAGTTCTTGAGATTGGCGCGGATGGTGGTTCGCCAGTCGAAGTTTGCGGCCGAGGCAATGTTGGAGCGGCGAAATCGATTTCTGCGTCCTGAAAAGGCGCGCTGCACGTCGGTGCGCAGTCGCTCCATAATGTCCTTGATTACCCGATCGGCCACTTCGCGCAGTTTGTTCTTTACCTCCGGCTGAGCCCGTCCCTGGAAACCCAACAGTACTTTGAGCAGATTCTGATTGGGCTCCAGAGCCTCCAGCGTCTTCGGATCATTGAGCAGCTCCGATATGCCGTAACGATCCAGAGCATGATCCTGCAGCACTTCGAAGACCGATTCGGGAAACAGGCTTCGTGCCTTACCCAGCCAGTTGACGGCGTTCATCTGCGTCGGATCGAGACTCCCCGGACCTCGGCCGCTTTTGACACCACGCTTTTGATATTCACGCGAGTAAAGAAAATCCAGAGCGCGATCAATCTGCGCATCGCGGCCACCAGGCGAGCCAAGATTGGTGTTGGCGTATCGACCAAGCGCAAGCCGCCATCGTCGCTTCGGGATATCGCTCACGGGCGCTCCTCAAGCCAGGCATCGAGGCCGTCTGACGACAGCGACTCGCCAAGCGCCTGCTCCATGGCAATGCCGCGTTCAAGGTCGTGCTCCGAAATAGCCGTGTGCCTGTCCATAAACTCAGCGGCCTGACCGCCGTGAAGTCGCGCCAGCGATCCTGCCACCCGGTCCGCCTCGCGTGGATTTAATGAGGTAAACGCCAGTCGAATATGCGGCAGCAACGCCAGAAAGGCCTCGTCGCCAAGCTCACAAACAAGTCGGTCTGCCTCCTTCAATACCCTATCGCTGCGCCAGAGAATCTCGGGCATGGTAAAAAGCACGCCGCGCAGTACGCCAATACGATCTTTCTCATTGTCCACCGTGCCAAGGAAACTGCCTGACAATGCCCTGCAAATGTCTTCGTCGTTTTTCAGTTTGGCGTGTAAAGCGATGGCCAGAACACAACCGAGGATTTCAGGCGGCGGGCCACTGTCTGCTACGCGACTCACGGCCTCATGAAACACGGCGGCATCGAGCTGCTCTGACCCAGGCGAACGCAGCAACTCCATCATCAATCGCAATGCTTCAATCCGGTCCTGAATCGCCTCTTCCGGCGTTTTCGGAAGATCGTCGCACAGATAGACAAGGCGCCGATACGCCGCCTCGCGAACCTGATTCAAAGACAGTTCGGGCGAGATTTGCAGCGGCCCGGTGGCACCGGCGATGTTGTGCAGGCGTCGCAACGTATTTGCTACAGCACTAAAGTCGCCGTGCGACTGAACATCAGTAGCGAGCTCGTCCAGAAACGGGACCAGAGCCGTGTCGAGCCCGGCCAAAACGCCGCGCACGAAAAGCTCTGCCATGGCGGCAATGTCCTGACTGTGTCCCGAAGTTTTAATCTGCTGTTTGCGCTCGCCAAGCACGCCCACGCACGCGCTGATCACACTGTCACCATGGGTAGCAATCTCGATGAGCCGCCCCTCAACGGTCGGCGACCACGCGTAGCTCCACTCTTCAAACAATCTGTCGGTCGCAACGCCATCAATAAAGTCCGGACCCATTTGCCGCTCTGCGAACGTCGAATCCACCAATGTCATCGCATGGAAAAAACGGGAGGCCGACAAATGCGCGGGTTTTCTGCGAATGTCGAGCCGGCGCCGGCGCCTGGAGCCATCACTCACGTCAATCCGCAGGCTCTTGGCGCGCGCACGCGCATCTTCGACAATCGGCGGTGAGCCCGCAGACGCCGGCACATCGCCAATTGCCGTGCCGCGCAAATAGTCGAGAAGTCTCTGGGTCCAAACCTCGCGGACTCCCACTTCGCCTTTCACCAGTGCCGTGCGCACCGCATCGATCAGATCGTAGCGCGCCGCGCCGCGCCGTCCGCGCATGGCCGCCAACGCCTCGGCCACACGCAGCGCCTCGACCTGCGCCGGCACGCTAATGCCGTGACCGTCATCGCGAAGCCTGCGACCAAAATCGGACAAAAGCTCCAGCGCGGTCTCGCGCCACTGGGGCGCGCCGTCCGCGCCCACAGCTTTTGTCCACAGATAATCGTAATATCCCGGCTGAGGCAGTCCGGCGCCATAGCCGCTGAGCGCATCGAGCGCCTCGAAGCCGTAGCGGATCAGATAGGAATGAGACGCGCCGACGGCGCCGGGCTTTTTCGGGCGGCTGCGCGTCTCCCGCGTATCCACCAACGCCGGCGTATGAAACCCGCCGGTCACCACGACCACAGGACCATCGCCGGCAAGCGCCTGCGAAATGGCAGCCGCCATATGAGCCTCGCGAGCCAGATCTCCATTGGTCTCGATCACGGACTGGGTGGTGGACTCACGTAGCGCGGCGCAGTAGACCGCGACCTCACCAAGAAACGCCCGCCAGTCCGATGCACCGAGCTGCGATTCAAACAAGTGATCCCAAAGTTCAAATCCGTTTCTGCACCCGGTCTCGCGACACATGGCGGCAATGAAATCGCCTGAGTCAAAGTATTGCTCGTCGTCGATCACGACCATCTCGTCTTCATCGCGAGACGCCAGCATCGCCTTGTCGGCGGACGGCAGGTCAATGAACCGCAGCGTTGCTTTGATCGCCTGACCTTCGACAAGGGCAACGTATTCGGGTGAGTGGGAGCAAAACGGATAGTACGCCGCCAGTCTTGACTGTTTGTCGCGATCGACAAACACCGCAAGCGCAACGGGTGGCACGGTATCTTTGGCCAACAGCAGCTTAACGTGCTTGTGCAAATCCACCGGCGCCTCGATCAGTATCTGGCGCGGTTTCACCTCGCGGATAAGCTGACGCACGGCCCAGGCGCAGGCCGGCGAATGGTGGCGAATGGGCGCGAAGTAGACACCACGATCATCCTGATTCAGACGATCGCGAATCGATGTCAGGCGTGAGGCATCATCCATCGAGATCCTTTTTCGCCGCCTTGTAGAATTCCGACCAGGCCTTGTTTCGCTTACCTCGGACCTTGGCGATGTGATCTACATACGAGCGAAAGCGCCGCGCATCCTCCGGATCGTCCTTGAAAACAACGCCGCGAATCTGACGTGCGATATGCGCCGCAGACACTTTGCTGCCGTCCAGATACTGTGCGTCCAGTGCTGCTGCATGCGCGACGTTCACCGCCTCGGCGGTAGACATCACGCTATTGGGGGTGGCCACGCTGGCCCCATCTTCGGTCGTCCCCGTACGCAGATCGCGAAACACGTTGACCAGCACCTCGATGACGTTGTCATCGAGACTCGCTGGCGCGTCGTGCTCGGCCATACGCTCTGCCACCTGCCGCGCCACCAAAGCTTTTTCAAATGCCGGATCGGCGATCGGTTGAACCGTCTCAAAGTTGAAGCGGCGCTTGAGTGCGCTCGACATATCGTGGACGCCGCGGTCGCGCAGGTTGGCCGTACCGATCACGTTGAACCCCGACGCGGCGCGAACCTCCTCGCCCGGACCAAGCTCCGGAATCGAGATGGTCTTCTCCGACAAAAGTGAAATCATCGCATCCTGAACTTCGGGCGCACACCGTGTGAGCTCCTCAAGCCGCGCGACCTTGCCACCGCGCATGGCGGTCAGAACGGGGGACGGCACCAACGCTCTTTCACTCGGCCCTTCGGCCAGAAGCAAGGCATAGTTCCAGCCATAGCGAAGATGATCTTCAAGGATGCCGGCCGAACCCTGTACCACCAGATTCGAATCGCCGCTGATCGCTGCGGCCAGAAGCTCCGACAACAGCGATTTTGCAGTGCCGGGTTCACCAACGAGCATCAATCCCTGCTGCCCCATAAGCGAGACGATGCATCGATCGACCAGCGGATCATCGCCAAAAAATTTCTGCGACACATCCAGCTTCTTGTCGCCGAGAATAAAGCTGCGCACGTGACGTGGCGACAGCTGCCAGCCGCGGGGTTTCGCGTCGTTGTCATCGTCGCGCAGCCGTGCCAGCTCCGCCGCAAACCTGGTTTCGGCAGGCTGACGCTGTACCTCACTTACATCCATGGCATTTTCTGTTCCCAGTCTTCATCAAAAGCCGCTTTGGCCACCATTGCTCGATAATCGTTCCAGCACTCCGACAGCAACACCGGCGGGACGTCTGACAACTTCACCGAGCCGCCCGTTCGCCGGCCGCCAGAGTATCTCTCAAAACCCAAAGAAATCATTGCCGCGGGGACATTTTCTTCGGGCAGACAGTTGCCGGAAAACTCGATCACCGCGATCAGGCCTGCACTCTGAAAGCCCTTGATGTACTCATTAAAGTAGCCCGCGTCCATCGCCTCTCCGCGCTCGTAGCCAAGCTTTGAGGCCGCTCCGCGGATCGTAAAGGTGTCGGTGACCCAGCCCTTGCGATCCTCAATTGAAACCAGCGATGCCTGCTTGTCATCGAGGGTCAGTAGCGTTCGACCAAACTGAGCAAACAGAGGTTTGACCTCGTAGTCTTTGAGGTGCGTCTGCCACAACCCGGCGTCGTCTTTACCGATCAGCGCGCCATGCGCCAGTCTGACCTGGGCGAACCTGTCGACCTCCACATCACCGTCATCGGCATCCGTGTAGTCGCCTTCGGCCGTGGGGCGAAACATGCCGCGGATCTCCCCGTCGTGATCAAGACCAAGCCACACCACCCGCTCGGCCAGCTTGCGCATGACCGGGTGCTCGCTGATATCGCGCGTCCAGTCGTCGATGGCCCACTGGCGCTCGCTGCATACCGATTCATACATGCGCGCGGACTGCATGGCGACCACCTGCTTGAGTTCGCGTCTTGACGCCGACAGCTGCTTCTTTGAGCTCTTTGTAATGTCGTCCTGTCCGGCGGGTAGCGACTTGATAACTTTGCCATCGGGATTGCGGATTTCAAGCGTCAGCGCATCGCCAATCGTGGCCGTGTAGAGCTTCTCATCGAGCCCGCACGGCAGGTGGAGCACACCGTCTTCGTCAAGTCCGGCACTTGGGACCGTGCGGTCGCCAAGCTCGTCCATGGTCCATGATTTGGCCTCGGCCACTTTCTCAACAAGTGCACCGGCAAACTTCTGCACGCCCTTTTGCTTGAGCCGCGTGGCTGCAGAGATCACCACCTGCAGCGTCACCGGATCGCCCATGGCAGCAAGCAGTTCGAGTAGCGAACTTGCCTGCGAGGTGCGTGAACCGTGACTTTTGAGGTACGTGCGCGCGCGATCGGCCGCAACGGCGGTGGGTGCATGTTTGCATAGCGCCAGCAACCCCTTGAACGCTGCGCCACTATTCAAGTAGTTGGCCATGAACTCACGCTTCAGGTCGGCAAAAGCACGTTCCTGCGTGTAGTCCTTGTAGTACTTTTTCATGGTCTGGTAGCGTTGGGCCGCATTTTGATTTGCGTGCGCATTGCCATCTTCTTCAGTTGGCGCAGCCGTGTCGTAGTTGAACCAGGTGTCGAGGACCCACGCTGAGAACGTTTCGGCATCTTCGGGGTTCAGGCGATGCATGTAGATGTCGAACAACGCGTTGCCGCCGGGCTGCTTGAGCTTTACCGCCAGGAAGATCCACCACCGCAGAACCTCATCGGGCACCTGACGATTTGACCGATAGCGGACGTTGGGCAGATGCTCGAGCTGCATCCAGTGAAGCTTGTCGAATTTCGCTTTTTTGAGACCCGCCTCAGCCTCTTCAAGCAGAGCCTTGGGTCCGACAAATCCACTCAGGTCCTCGCCCAGAGCTTCCAGCGCGCTCAGAACAGCCGCTCTGGCCACGGGCGATTTTTCTTTTTTCAGGCGCGCCGTCAGAGTGGGAATTGCCTCCACGTCCTTACGCAGAGCAATCCACTCGGCGGCGCCGGCACGCACGGCCTGACGCGAGTCGCTCAGAAGCCCCAGTACGTGACGCTCAACGTCAGGCGCATCTGCAAGCATGGCGCGTGCTTCGGCGCGGCCGCTTTTGGTCTCGCCAGTCGCCGCCTCAAGCAACTGACCAAAATAGCGCGCAGGCGGTTTGGGCAATCGGCTCAGCACGCGCACGGCCCCAACGCGGCTGAGCTTGAAGTCCTTTTGCGGTTTCAGGCCGAAGGCTTCGTCGAGCACATCGAAGTTCTGAGCGAGGTAGGGCCATAGCGCCACCGTAGGCACGTTGTCCAGATGCGGCTCCATGTAGCTGTAGCCATCCTGGATGACATCGCGCAGGAAGTCGCCGCGCTGGACCTTGCGCCTGACGTGATTTGCACCGTAGCCAAACCAGGTCTCTGCGCCCATTTGAGTGTCAATCGCCTCAAGGTGACGCATGTCGCCGTTCGGGCCGCTGATAAACTCGCGCACCGCATCGGTAAACGGACCACCGGAATACGGTGACAGCGCGCTTCTTGCAGTTTGTGAAATAGCAGCCGCCATCTGCAACGCTCTTCGCTGTGGCAGCTTTGACAAAGCCGAACGCGCCCACACCTTGCCCGGGCCCCAGGTAAGAAACGCGTTGAGCTGTTGCTTGATCTCACGCTTGGGCGCCTCTGCCGCGTTGAAAAGACTCAAGGCTTGTGACGCAAGGCGATCCTTGACCGGATCGGCCCGATACGAATAGCCCTTCTTCTTGTTCTCTTCGTTTCTCTTTTCTATACGCTTGTTCTCTTCCTCGATGGCTTTGAGCAGTGCATCGCGATCGGCGCTGCCAAACTTCTCAACGTTCGCATCGGGTAGCGGGCGCAGCGCGGGAATCTCGACGATTGAGCCGTCGATCGCCTGATACTGGCTGTCACTGTCATTACTCGAGGTGTCGGACTGGGCATGACTCGATACCGTCAACGCTGTGTCGATCGCCGTTGCGATTCTAGCCGTCTTTTCGTTTTCCCGATGCGCGCGCAATGCCGCCAGCGCGCTGTCGGTGCCCAGTTTTGCAAGCAGCTCAACCATGCCAGCGCGCATTGTCACATTGCCTTTGGCCAACAGCTCAAGCGCCGTCGGTTCCAGGGTTTTTGTATCGAACGCACTGGTGATCGAGCCCGCCATCTCGCGTACGGCTTTCGAGCTGTCGCCGGCCAAGGCAATAACGAAATCCCGATAGGGCGGCGTATCAGCCAGCTTGAACTCGTGCAGCTCCTTGATGAGCTTGGCCCGTGATGCCGCTGCCAGTCTGCGTGCGGCCTCGATAAGCTCCGGCGCGTGGTCTTTGGCCAGCGGCTTGATGGGCACCGCCTTGCGATACATCGATCCATTGATGGAGCCGTAGCGTGCTTGCTCGTTGTACAACACATCGAACAAATCGACGACGGTACCACCGAGTGCCTCATTGAGTTTTTTCGCGTTGTCCAGCGATAGTCCTCTGGCGGTAATCTTGGAGGGTTTCGGGGGCCAGGTGCTGGTGCGTTGTCTTAAACCCGAAAAGGCCTCGGAAAAGAACACGCGCACAAGCTTCGGGGTTTTTGCGCTACCCGCTGCACTATCGGGCAGGTCTTTACAGGCGGCAGACAAGACCTCGCTGTAGCGCTTTGCAAATTCAAAGTTATACGGACTGTCCTCGGCCAGGAGCTGACGCCTCGCTAGCGCCGGCGACTGGTGATGCATATAGCGCGTGGCGACATCGAGCTCGGAGCCAGAGCATTTTGTGGAAATCGTAGACAGCACGATCTCGTTGTCACCCGACATAATGTAGGCAGTCGCTTTGTCGCCGAGTCCGCGCTCCAACTCATCGAGACGCTTCATGTCCGCGGCCACCACGCGCGAGCGCGGGTCCGCCATCCGCTTGAATTTATCGAGAATGCCCAACGGATTCTTCCTTTGTGCAATGTTGCAGGTTTCTCGGCCCAGTGTAATCGCTTGGGGCGCAGGAGTGGGTAACTATCGCGGTGTAACTATTGACACCGAGCTTTAGCGCCATGCTAGCGTTTGCGCCATGGAACCACGACAGGACTACAACGTCTCGATCACGGCCGAAGACCTGCCGGATCTGGACCTTGGCGACGCACCTTTCGATCTGGTGCGTGGAAACGTGGTTCGAGAGCCCATGTCTGGTGTGCGTCACGGTGTGATTGTGGCCAGACTCACTGCCCGGCTTGACGCCTGTCTGCACCTTAGTGGGGGCGGCCATCTTTTGGCGGGCGATCCAGGCTTCATTCTGTCTCGCAACCCCGATACGGTGCGCGGACCAGATATTGCCTTTATCCGCCACGACCGGCTGACTCACGCTATGAGCGAGACAGGCCTGTTTGAGGGCGCACCCGATCTTGCCATTGAAGTGCTCTCACCGAGTGATCGACCGTCGCGGATTAAGGCCAAAGTCAGCGACTACCTCGAGGCAGGTGCACTTGAGGTATGGCTGGTGGATCCTCAAGAGCAGCAGGTAACGGTGTGCACTCAAGGCTCTGGGCAGAGGCTCGATGCCGCCGATACGCTCACCTGCGAATCTCTTCTACCCGGCTTTGCGCTGCTTGTGGGCCGCCTGTTTCGCTAAAGACTCGCGACCAAAACAAGCACCCCGATCAACGTGATCGGTGGCCACCCAATGTGTTTGCCGCGCGTAAAAACTCCGTCGAGAATCCCGGCCACCAAATGCACTAGCCCAATGCCAATGACGAGCGGCGGATAAACGAAAGTACCCTGAGCCGATAGCGCGAGATAGGCGGCAATCAAAACCCACAAGGCGCTGGTCCAGTGCCAGGCAAATCGCATTACCTGTTTTGCCAATGGATGAACCATCACACCGTGACCAGCATTGATAACAGGCGCAATCAAGCGCTTCTCGCCGAAATAGGAATGGATAAGAGCGGTCACAACGCACAAGAAAGCGGCGGCATAGAGCAAGAGTGTTGCCATCTGGTACGGCTCCTTTGATTAGCTGACGCGCTAAATGGTACTCCATACAATGCGCACCTCGCATTGACTTCCATATAAGCACAGACTAATATAATTGCCCACTAATAATGTGAGGCAGTTATGGACCTGCACTACGCGTTAGGCGCCGAATTTCGCAAACTATCGGAGCGTGAGTATCTGGGCAAACGCGTACGAGTCGTGGCCGCTTCTCGTATCTACCCGACTTCGCAGGCGGATCTTTGGAATGCCATCACTAACAAGGAGCGCCTGCCGCGCTGGTTCGCGTCCGTGGAGGGCAACTTCGAGCTGAATGGCCGATTCCAAATCGAGGGCAACGCAAACGGCAGAATAATCCGATGCGAAGCACCGAAGGTGCTCGAGCTGACCTGGGAGATATCCTCGAGTAAAAGCTGGGTGCACGTACGCTTGAACGAAGAAGCCAAAGGCACTCGTCTGTTGCTCGAGCACCTGATGGAAAAGGACGGCCTGGGCGAAGAACACTGGAACAAATACGGCCCTGGCGCCACCGGTGTCGGATGGGACTACGGATTCCTTGATCTGGGCCTGCATCTTGATTCGCCGGGCCAGGATATCGATCGTTCAGACCATGACAGATGGCTTATTTCAGACGATGGTAAGGCCTGGGCACGGCAGTGCGCATCCGCGTGGGGCGATGCACACATCAAGGCTGGAAAAGATGAAGACACGGCGCGGACAATGGCCGAGAACACGGCGAATTTCTATGCGGGTGAATAGTGCACGCATTTGACGTTCTCGGCGATCCGGTACGCCGGCGCATACTCGAAATTCTCGCGCGTAACGAGCATCTGGCTTCCGGCGAGATCGTCAAGATCATTGGCGCCGAATTTGGCATCACGCAGTCCGCCGTTTCACAGCATTTGAAAGTGATTCGGGACAGCGGGTTTGCGAACGTGACGATCGCCGGATCTCGCCGTTTGTATGAACTCGAAACCGAACCGCTGCAAGAGGTGGACGGTTGGCTATCACAATTCAGGGATTTCTGGGCACCGAAACTTGACGCACTGGCGACCGAAGTTGAGCGTGGCAAACGGCAGCGCAGAAAAAAGTGACCTACACTATGACAAAGCACTTGCACTAACGGCTGGCCGGCGCGAAAAGCGAACAAGAGGTTGTCATGACAGACACAAGCCATCACGACAAAACCATCGCAAACATGACCTTTGCATCCATCTATCCTCACTATGTTGCGAAGGTGGAGAAAAAGGGCAAGACGAAAGATGAATTGCATCAGGTGATACGATGGCTCACCGGTTTCACCGACAAACAGCTGGAAAAGCTGATCAAGGATGAAGTGACATTTGAGGGCTTGTTTCAAAAAGCAAAGCTCAATCCCAATGCCCATATGATCAAAGGCGTGATATGCGGCTACAGAGTTGAAGACATCACGAACCCGCTCACGCAAAAGGCCCGCTACCTGGACAAACTCGTGGACGAACTGGCCCGGGGCAAGAAGATGGAAAACATCCTGAGAAGTTAGACCCATGCGCATAAGAAATATCAAAGCGACGGGCACTGTTCAGTTTTTTGAAACTATTGTCTACTTTACCGGTTGACAGATTGTGTTTCCGGCGTATACTGCCGCGCACTATGAATCACTTCACGCAAACAAACGGGTCACATACCGCCGCTAAACGGCGCTGGCAGTCGTATGCCAGTGTCAATACGAACGGCGTTGCGCACCTGCCCGGTATGAACCTCATACCGACGCATTTTGCGTTTGACCGTTGTGATTTGCTCGCCACGATCAGTGGGGAACCAGTGACTTAGCCTTTCAGGAATTTTTCCCGGAAGGCTCGACAATCGAACCTTCCAGGGAAGCTCCAGCAAGAGACCCCGGTCGGTTCACACCCTCCGGGGTTTTTTTATGTACAGATTCATGGCCAACGGCGACAGCCGCGGGTCTTGTTTAGCGGCCTGGCGCTGCTAACCGTCGGTAACGGCGGTAAAGGGATGCAGCAGTGCGTCCCGCCGAGGCATCGTCCCCGGTCACTCCAGGCAAGTCCGACCTCCCGAGTTCTCGATACGTCGGGAATAGCGGCGAAGCGATGCGCTTAACCCGCGTCGTTAGTCGCAAGAGGCAACGGATAGTGCACGTGTGCGAGCTTCGCAACCAAGCGCGCGTGTGCAGAAAGACGGGGGGCGGTGTGCAGCCGATGTCCTGTCTTTCCGTTTAGTAGCCGGCGGGCGAACGACAATCGACGGGCGGCCACCTTGTGGCCGCTTGTCACTCCAATGCACTGACTGCATGGTTTTTGCGAGACAGGACAATAACAAAACGAATACCGAGGAGAAATCGATGTCATTTTTGCATGAAGTACAAAAAGTTTCGGACGCACACTACGTGCTACCAAAGATCGGCGACATGCGTACCGAGGTGCACGCTTTTCTTTCGGACACGCTGTTTGCGCAAACGGACGAAGCGCTCTGGCGGCAAGCGGCTCGCGCGGCGGCCTACCCCGGCATGATCGGCCTGTACCTGATGCCGGACACTCACCTGGGTTACGGCATTCCTGTCGGCGGCGTGGCGGTGACCGAGGATGTGATCATTCAGGCCGGCAGCGGTTACGACATTTCGTGCGGTGTTGTGTATCTGAAGGTACCGGACCTGACAGCCGCAGACGTGGCAGACTGGGACCGCCGTCGCCGCTGGATCGATGAAGTAGAGCTGCGCATCGCCACCGGGCTTGGCAGCAATCGTCCCAAGCACATGCCGCGCCTTGCCGATACGAAGATCGAGGACATCTTCCGCTACGGCGCCCAAGCCATCGGTGTGCGCGCCGATGTATGTGAGCGACAGTATATTGACGTTGACGAAGAGGCCTTCGACACGGAACGCATCCAGCGGGCGCGCAGCAAAGCGGGCCCGCAGATCGGATCGGTCGGCGGCGGCAACCACTTCGTTGAGATGCAGGTGGACGTCAACGACGGCTCGGTGTGGGTCATGATTCACTGCGGCAGTCGTGGCTACGGCTGGCAAACGGCGAATCACTACTTCTATGAAGGCGCGGCTCTTCGTGGACTGGCCAAGAACCGTCGCGAGGAATCATGGCTGCGCGTCGACGAACGGTTGGGACGCGAGTACTGGGCGCATCACAACTCGGCAGCGAACTACGCCGTGGCCAACCGGCACATTATTGTTCGGGGCGTGTGCAAGGCACTGGAGAATGTCTTCGATGCCAGCGGAGAGGTTTTTTACGAGATCTCACACAACCTCGTGCAGGAGGAAACGCTGGTGCTGCCCGACGGCACGACGAAGAAAGGATTTGTTCACCGCAAAGGCGCAACTCGTGCGTTCCCGGCCGGACATCCTGATCTCAAGGGCACCAAGTGGGAGACCACCGGTCACCCCTGCCTAGTTCCCGGTTCGATGCTCGACGGTGCCGCTATTTTGTACCCGCTCAAGGGCGCCTACCAGTCCGGCTGTTCGGTCAATCATGGCTCTGGTCGGGTCATGGCACGCGGTCAGGCCAAGCGCGAACTGGCCGAAGTGCATGACGAGATCGACGATGAAATGCGCTACATCAAGCGTACGCTCGGTGGGGTCGAGATTGAGGGCATTGTCGGCAATACTCGGCGCACGCCTCTGGATGAGTGCGGCCACGTCTACAAGGATCTGGACGAGGTGCTGAGCGTGCTTGAGACCGAAGGCATTGCACGCGTGGCAAACCGAATGTATCCGGTCGCCAACATCAAGGGCACCGATTAGCAGGGCATCCATTGGGCCGGGGCATCAGGTCCCGGCCCATCCCGGAAAACGACACATCTCTCGCAAAAAGATCACACCCAGATAACAACAAGACCGGCCGCAGAGCCTAGACTTGCTGCGTGGTTCGTGAGCCATGACTGCGGGGAACGATGTGTTCTGGATCCACTATCACATGTAATATCTTGTGTTATTACATGTGATAGTGTAAACTTCTGTCATGGTTGTGAAAACATCTGCTCATTATCAGCGCGAATATCGGCGCAGACTGCGTGAAAAAGGTCTGATCAAGAAGGAAATCTGGATTCGCCCGGAGAACACTGACAAGGCCCGGGAGCTGGAAAAAACCCTGCGCTGCAGCGCCGACGACTTTTCGGCCAAAGCGGCGAGCATGCAGCGGCCCAAGTGGCTCACCTCCAACCTGTTCGCCGAACTTTGCACATCCCCGCTGATTCAATCGCAAAGAGCGACGGCTGAGCTCATCGAGGGCGTCGATCCAACCATCCTGGTCGTGATGCACGAGTACGGCGATCTGCCGCTGTTCGTCACCGTGGCAGGCGATCAGATCATCGCAGAAGCGGTGCTGTGGCCGACCTCTCACGTACGCGACTTCGCTGCGTTCAACGAAACCGTTCTGCGAACGCACAAGTTCTTTCCGTTGTCGACGGTTTGCCTGAGTAAACGTACCGACGACGACTACTACCTGATGTTCGGATCGCTGGGTGCAAGCTCAGACTTGTCCGACATCGTTTATGAAATCGAGATTCTGGCAAGCAATGTCATACACGCAACAGAAGCGTATGCAGACATGCTCGACGCCACACCTTCAGAGAAAGGAGAAGCACTATGAATATGTTGGCAAAGATGATCACCGCACTGCGCGGAGGCGTCAATGAGGCCGGGGAGGCTATTGTCGATAGCCAGGCCCTGCGCATCCTGGATCAGGAATTGCGCGACGCTGCCGATGAACTAAAGCAATCCAAGGACAGTCTCGCCGCAATCATCGCTCGGGAAAAAGTTTCCAATGAAAAGTCCGGTCGCCTCAAAGAGAAAATTGAGGAACACGAAGGCTACGCCGTCAAGGCCCTGGACAAAGGCGACGAGACGCTCGCGCATGATGTTGCAACGAAAATTGCAGAGCTCGAAGCGCAACTGAAAACCGAGGAACAAACCGGCGCCGGTTATACCGCCAGCGCCAATGATCTTCGCGCTGCTATTCAGGCCGCTGAGCGCGACATCACGCGCATGAAGCAGCAGGTCGATACGGTTAAAGCCACCGAAAGCGTGCAGCGCGCCCAGGCCGCCGTGTCCGAGCGCCACAGCGGTTCGAATTCGAAGCTGCGCACGGCTGTCGACTCGCTTGAGCGTATTAAGGAAAAGCAGGAGCTTCGTTCGGCAAAAATGAACGCCGCACGGGACCTTTCCAGCGATTTGGGGGCAGAGTCACTGGACAATCGGCTGGAAAGCGCAGGCATCAAATCTCGCGGCGCCAATGCCGAAGACGTGCTCGCACGATTGAAGAAAAAGGCCAGCAGCTAAGGCAAAGGTAAGCAATGTTTGCGATTTTCCTGACCGAGGGGATGAACCCCTTCTACCAGAACATCAGCTCATTCCCGACGCTGATCTATACGATCCTGCTTGTGGTCTGCGTGATCTACTGGGCGGGTGCCGTATTGGGACTGATCGACCTCGAGGTTCTGGATCTTGGCATTGAAGGATTTGATACGTCCGGCGATATCAGCGGAGACGTCGGTGGCGATTCACCGCACTCAACACCGGATGTATTGGCCGGTCTCCTCCTGCGCTTCGGCCTGGTCGGGGTCCCGCTGACTATATCGCTTTCCATCATTGTCCTGATCGGCTGGTTGCTGTGCTACTACGTCGTGCACTTTGTCTTCCCCTACGTGCCCGGTAGCTTGCTGAAGCTTGCCGCCGGCGTACCGGTCTTGCTTGCGACGCTGTACATCGCCGCTCACATAACGGGCGTGGTGATACGACCGCTGCGCCCGCTGTTTGCAAAGGCGACTCAGGACACGATCAAACACGTGCTGGGACAAACCGCCATCGTTCGAACCTCGCGCATCGACAACGATTTTGGCGAAGTGAATCTGGACGACGGTGGCGCGGGGCTGATTTTGAAAGCACGCACCACCGGGGACGACCGCTTCGTAAAAGGCGACAAAGTCGTCATCCTCGAAATGCTCGAAGACCAAAATGTTTATCGAGTGATTTCGGAACAAGAATTTCTCGGGTAAACACCCCGTAAAAACGAATAACTGAGGGAGCAATAACTATGGCCGATCTATCCGTACTAATGCCTGTGGTAACAGGCGCGGGAATATTCATTCTCGTCTTGCTTGGGCTTGCCGGCCTGTTCAAGGCTTTCTATTACAAGGTTGAACAGGGCACAGCGCTTATCGTCAACGACATGAGCTCCCGTCCGAAGGTGCATTTCACTGGCGCGCTGGTGTATCCGATCATCTACAAGAAAGAGCTGATGAAAATCTCGCTCATCACGCTGGAGGTGGATCGCCGCGGAGCAGACGGACTGATCTGCCAAGACAACATGCGCGCCGACATTTCCGTTGCTTTTTACCTGCGCGTCAACGAGACCGCGGAAGACGTATTGAAGGTCGCCAAGTCCATCGGCGCGAGCCGTGCTTCGGACCAGGACGCCGTAGATCAGTTGTTCTCAGCCAAATTCTCAGAAGCACTGAAAACAGTGGGCAAGCAGGTTGAGTTCGTGTCCTTGTTTGAAAATCGTCAGGAGTTTCGCGAAAAGATCATCGAAGTCATCGGCGATGATCTGAATGGCTACGTCCTCGAAGACGTCGCGATTGACTATCTGGAGCAAACACCCAAGTCGTCACTCGACCCAACCAACATTCTTGACGCCGAGGGCATCAAGAAGATTACCGAACTCACCGCCACTCAGAACGTTCGTACCAACGAACTTGAGCGCGATGAAGAGCTCGCCATCAAGAAGAAGAACGTCACGACTGTAGAAGCCATGCTTGAGCTCGAACGCCAGCAGGCGGATGCCGAAGCGCGTCAACAGCGCGAGATTCTCTCGATCCAGGCCCGTGAAGAGGCCGAGACCAAGAAGGTGCAGGAAGAAGAACGTCGCAAAGCCGAGACGACGCACATCCAGGTGGAGCAGGATCTGCAGGTGCAGACTGAAAACCAGAAACGCGAAGTTGAGGTTGCCGAGCAAAACAGACAGCGCGCCGTCGCGATCGAGCAAGAGAAGGTGACTCGCGCACGGGACCTCGAGATAGTCAGTCGTGAGCGCGAGGTTTCCGTCGAGCAGGTGCTGGCTGAGAAAGCCGTCGAAGTTGAGAAGAAGGAGATTGCGAACGTGATTCGTGAGCGCGTTGCTGTCGACAAGACAGTGGCCGTTGAGGAAGAGCGCATCAAGGAGGTACGCGAGGTCTCTGAAGCCGATCGCCAGAAACAGGTGCAGATACTGACCGCTGAGGCCGATGCCGAAGAAGAGAAAGTCAAAGAGACCACCGCTGCCAAAGCCCAGGAGATCGCTGCCAATCACAAGGCATCCGAAATCACGACGCTGGCCGAGGCGCGACTGGCCGCTGCGGCGAAAGACTCCGACGCCAAGAAAGTACTGGCCGAAGGTATTCAGGCCGAAGATGCCGCGACCGGCCTTGCCGAAGCCGACGTTATTCGCGCCAAGGGCACGGCGGATGCCTCCGCCAAGACCGAGGTAGGTATGGCGACCGCAAGCATCACCAAAGCACAGTTCCAGGCCGAAGCTGAGGGTCTGTCAGATAAATTTGCGGCGATGGCCAACATGACGGGCGAGACGCGCGAGCATGAGGAATTCCGCATGTCGCTTGAAACAGCCTTCAAAGAAGCGCTGGCGTCAATTGATGCCGGTAAGGAAATCGCCAAGGAAAACGCCGAGATCCTGGCCATCGCACTGCAGAAGGCGCACATCGACATCGTGGGTGGCGAGGCGCAGTTCTTTGATAACTTCGCCAAGTCGCTGTCCATCGGCAAAGCCGTTGACGGTCTCGCCGAGAAAAGCGAAGTGGTGCAGACGCTGCTGGCGAAGTTCCTGCCGGCCAACGGTATCGACGTCGCACGTAGCAACGGTGACGGCGCGGCCAGCTAAGGACTCCCCTCTATGGCAGCTGAAAAAACAGACAGCGCGATCGTTGATAGCGCCGTCGCCGAGGGCGGCGCGTACGAGATCATTCGCCAGCGCCTGGTCGAACAGGGCGAGCAGCTCAAGGAAAAGACGGCTGCTTTGAACGCGGCGCGCGCAGAGGAATTCGGATCCACGGACATGGAGGTCCTCGCCCGAACCCGCATCCGCACCGACAACAACTGCCGCGGCCGCGCCATCGTGCAGGTTGGCGACATGCTCCTGTTCGGATACAACGTGTTCATCGGCTTGAAAAAAGCCACCCAGATCACGGACGTATTCGCCCTGTACCGCCTGTCGCTCGATGGCGACGCCTATTCCATGGAACCGCAGTCGCTGGATGGTACGTTCCTTGCGGACAAGAAGTTTCAACACGACTTTGACGAACTCTACCGATACTACAAGGACACGCGTCTGACCCAGCTTGTAAAGCGCGATGGGCGACTGCTGGCCGGGTTTCAGATTGGTGAGCGTATCGACGATATACGCGTGTTTCGCTGGGCCATCTCGGACGATGCGTCCGAGTTGACCTACATCGACAATCGAGGCGAGCGGGACATTGAGCTTCCCGAACCCTACGATTTCGAGTGGCACGACGTTGGTCGTGACGACATCGTGCACGGCCGGTTCCCCCACATCAGCCTCGATGACGAAGTATTCATTGAGACCATCAACGGCGATCTGACCGTCAAGATCGAGGACAACACTGAGAATGGCGAGGGCATTTATTCAGAGCACGTGGAAGACGCCACCCAGTCCCTGGATGATGCCGAAATTGCCTATGCCCGAGTAGGCGACCTTGTACTGATCAAGGTACTGCCTTACAAGGAAAAGCAGTGGCGCCATCTGGTATTCAACCGGCGCTCGCAGGACGTCGTACGCATCGATGAGATCGGCAGTTCCTGCGTGCAGCTGCCCGAGGACCACGGCATTATTTTCCCCGGCGGATACTATCTTGAGTCCGGCGACTACAAGACTTTTCCGATCAGCACCGACGGGTTCAAATTCAAGCGCAAGATTCGCTCGCCCATTGGCGAAGACGTGCTGTTTGTGTTCTATGAGCCCGAAGACGGCCTGTTCACCCTGCTCTCATACAATCTCATTGAGAAATCGCTGCAAAATCCGATCGTGACCAACGGCTACGCCCTGGCCGACGACGGACGCATCGCCGTGTTTAATGCGGAACCTGAACCGACGCGCATCCACCCAATGCAGGTGTGGAAGACGCCGTACGTGCACGAGGAGTTCACCGCCAAGGCGCCCACCACGCAGTCGTTTTACTCCAATATTGGCAATGCGGAACTGGTGCGGGGCGTATCCGATCTGTACAGCGTGTGCCGCGATATCGGCGATGAAACCGTCTCGGTGCGAAGCTACGAAAAACTCAGAAGAACGGCCATGCGGTTGTTCGATGATCATTTCTGGATTGCCGATGAGGCCACCGAAGGCATCGGCGACACCGTCCGCACCATCAACGACACCGTCGAACTGATTATCGATGAGTTTGAGAAGGTCGAGAGCATTCGTCGGCAATCTGCGGAGGCCATCAACGACGCACGCGGCGAGCATCAACAAATACTGGCCACCTCCGATCCATCGGGCTGGCGTCGCGTTGACGATTTTGTGTCGGCCCTGGATCGCATTCGCAAGCAACGTGGTCATCTGACAACGATCAGAGACTACCGGTACATCGACATCGCCGCGATTAACGCCATGGACACCGAGCTCGTTGAGCTAAACGCTCGGATTGGCGAACAGACCGCCATTTTTCTCGCTGACGACAAGGCACTGGCGACCTATGTCGATGACATAGACAACATCCGGGCTGAAATCAGTTCTCTGGAAACCGTGGCCGCGCTTGATCCGCAGCTCGAGCGACTCGAGTCAATCGCCGAGGGCCTCGATCTGCTTTCCGAGCTGGTAGCAACACTTAAAATCGACGACGCTACAGTACAAACGCGCATCGTCAGCTCGATCTCTGACGTTTACTCCAATATGAACCAGACGCGGGCGGTCTGCAGACGGCGTCGGGATCAGCTCGGATCGGCCGAGTCCATCGAGCAGTTTGCCGCGCAGCTCAAGCTGTTCTCGCAGAACATTATCAATTCGCTCGGTCTTGCCACAACACCCGAGCGTTGCGACGATCAACTGGCGAAACTCCTGATTCAGCTGGAGGAAATGGAGGGCCAGTTTGGCGATCACGAGCAGTTTCTCGCCGACATCATGGCCAAGCGCGACGAGGTCAACGATACGCTCGAAGCGCACAAGCAAGAGCTGCTGGACGCTCGCAATTCCCGGGTTCAGGGTCTGGCCGATGCGATTAATCGCATGCTGCAAAACGTGGAGAAGCGTACACAACGCTTCAGAACCGAAGATGAGCTCAACACCTATCTTGCCTCCGATCCGCTGCTGCTAAAGATTCGGGATCTGGTCGCCCAGCTGCGTGAGCTCGACAGTGCGGTCAAGGCCGACGACGCCGAAGCGCGGCTGAAAATGATTCGCGATCAGGCCGTCCGCGCACTGCGCGACAAGATCGACCTGTACGACGAATCCGGCACCGTCATCCAGCTTGGGCCACGTCACAAATTCAATATCAGCAAGGAAGAGCTGGACCTGACCATCATTCCCAGGGACGAGGGACTGGCCCTGCACCTGGTCGGCACCAGGTACTTCGAGAAAATTGACCATGAGGCGCTGACCGATCTCAAGCCCTACTGGAAACTGGCTACCGAATCTGAGTCGCCGGACGTATATCGGGCCGAGTATCTGGCGTATCGAATAATAGAGGCGGCTCAGTCCGGCACGGACAGTTTGAGCTGGCCAACACTGTCATCGGCCATTGGCAAGCAAGACACTCTCGAGAAGCTGGTCAGAGACTTCGCTACGCCCCGATATCGGGACGGCTATGAACGCGGCGTCCACGATGCAGACGCCTGCACGCTTCTGCGCGCGATTGTGCCAACTATCGACAACGGCGATTTACTGCGCTTCAGCCCGCTTGATCGAGGTTTGGCTCAGGTGATCTGGCTCAACATGCAGGACGCGGATGATGCGCCGGCGCTATTGACGAGTCTTGCCGAAAGAGCGCAGTCGGCATGGCAGATGCACGCGCTGTTCGGCAAGCGCAGCGGCATTGCACTGGTGGAGGAAGAAGTGCTTGGCTATGCCAGCTCTATTGCCGAGGACCACGATCTGGAACTCGAACCGGCTACCCTGAGTCGAGCCATACGCTATCTGGTGGCCGAGCTTGGTCGTACGTCGCTGGCGTTTATCGGCTCGAAAAACGCCGCCGAGCTGTTGTCGATGCTGAAAACGGCATTGCGTCCTGAGGCCCTGAAAGAGCTTAACGAGTCCATAAACAAACTCGAAGGCGCGGCAGGCGAACAGTGGCGCCTTGCCAATGCCTGGCTGACCGCCATGCTCGAATCAGCCGACAAGCCCGATCTGATGCACTTCATTCCGGAGGCGGCCGCTCAGCTTATCGCAGGCAAAAAACTGCCCCGCAGACCGTCGAAGTTTGATACGACAATTGAAGTCGATGAGCTGTTTGGCGAGCACGGGAACATTCTGGACGGTCGAATGCGTTTCTCACTCGATCAGTTCCTGGATCGCCTGCAGGACCACACCGATCGTGTGGTCCCGGGTTACAGGCACTACCGCACTTTGCGCCGCAAGGTGGCGGACGATGCGCGCGCCGATCTCAAGCTGGATGAATTCAAGCCAAGGCCGTTGAGCTCGTTTGTTCGCAACCAGCTCATCAATGACGCGTATCTGCCGCTCATCGGCGACAACCTGGCCAAACAGATCGGAACCGCAGGCGAGTCGAAACGATCAGATCTGAGCGGGCTGCTGATGATGATCTCACCACCTGGCTACGGCAAGACGACGCTCATGGAGTATGTGGCAAGCCGTCTCGGGCTGACGTTTATGAAAATCAACGGCCCCGCGCTTGGACACGACGTAACCTCGCTCGATCCCGCCATGGCGCCCAACGCGACGGCCAGGCGCGAGCTTGAAAAAGTTAACCTCGCGCTTGAGATGGGCGACAACGTCATGCTCTATCTCGATGACATACAACATGCCAGTCCGGAGTTCCTGCAGCGCTTTATCTCGCTGTGCGACGCGACACGACGCATCGAAGGTGTCTGGAAAGGTCGTACACGAACCTACGATCTGCGCGGCCGCAAGTTCTGCGTCGTCATGGCCGGCAACCCGTACACAGAGTCCGGTGAGACGTTCCGCGTACCCGATATGCTTGCCAACCGGGCCGACATCTACAACCTTGGCGATGTTCTGTCCGGGAAGGAACGTCAGTTCGAACTGAGCTACATCGAGAACTGCCTGACCTCCAACCCGGTGCTCGCACCGCTGGCCACCAGAGACATGGCGGATGTATACAAGTTCGTGGACGGGGCCAAAGGGCAGGAGGTGGTCGCTACGGATCTCTCACACACCTACAGCGGTGCCGAGATCGCGGAAATCACACGTCTGCTCGAGCGACTGCTTCAGGTCCAGGACGTCGTACTCAAGGTCAATCGCCAGTACATCGCATCGGCCGCGCAGGAAGACCAGTACCGCACCGAACCTCGCTTCCTGCTGCAGGGCAGTTATCGCAACATGAACAAGCTGGCTGAGAAAGTGTCGGCCGTGATGACCGATGACGAACTCAACGACGTGATCGATGATCACTACCGCGGCGAGGCACAGCTCCTCACCCAAGGCACCGAAGCCAACTTGCTCAAACTTGCGGAGCTTCGCGATACGCTGGACGTGGACAGCCAGAAACGATGGGAAAGCATCAAAAGAGACTTCCTGCGCAACAAGGCCTTTGGCGGCGATGACGCTGACACTGGCCAACGGATCGTCGCACAACTGTCTGACCTGGTTGAGAACATCAGCAGACTAGGCGTCGATCATGGCGCTCACAATGCATCGGCGCAGTTGATCAGCAGCTCGCTTGAAAAGCTGGGCGACGCGGTTGCGCAGCAAAAAACCACGGTCTCGGTCACCAGCAAGCCGTCGGAAGAATTTCAGCAGGTACTGACCGTGCTCAACGACACGATTGAAAACACACTTTTCCCGCTGGTGCGCAGCATGGACAAACGCATTGCGCTGGATTTGGCAGCACGAGATCAACTGCAGAAACTATCGCAGGAGGTTGAGGCGCTCAAACGGATGGA
>CAZXCL010000012.1:0-4871 GCA_964639265.1 uncultured Gammaproteobacteria bacterium
TCTGACACTCACCAACGTGGCCACCGTACCGGGTACGCGCCCGTTCCTCTCCACACCCAATGGCGCGGACGCCTACTCCTGGCGCGAGCCCGGCGACGACTTTGCCGGCGAGATATGGCAGCTCGCTCGCGGCGTGACAGACACCGTGGCCACCGCCGGCATCTCGCTCGATGATAGCGCTGATGAGGTGAGCTTTATTCTTTCGCACGACTTCTCTCACATTTCCAGCTTTGCATTTCGCGGTCCCACGAGTGAGGGCGTATGTGAGGGCTACCAGGCGACGCTGGTTTCCGATCCTACGAATCAGGCGCATCTGGTGCGCACGTGTCAGACAGGGCCCGACACCGTTACCACTGAGCTGCTGCTGTCACCGGGTGAGGTGATTGATGGTTCTACGGTGGCGTCCTGGTTCCTGTCGCCCGAAGCCGCCGTGGAGGGGGCAATTGTGGTCACGGCAAATTTCGCCGACGGCGGACGCGGGGTGATTCTGATTGAAGACGAAACCGCGACGGATAGCGATGGGGACGGTGTGGGCGACGACGGTGACAACTGCATTGCCGCGGCCAATGCCAATCAGCGCGATACTGACGGTGACAACATCGGCAACGCCTGCGATGCCGATCTCAATAACGACTGCGTCGTCAATTTCATTGATCTTGGTCTGCTGCGCGCGGTCTTTTTTACTGATGACGCCAATGCCGATTTCGACGGCGACGGTGTGGTCAACTTTATCGACTTAGGGCAACTGCGCTCGCAATTTTTTGGCGCGCCTGGACCAAGTGGACTCGCGAATGCGTGTTCGGGGCGGTAGTACTCGACGGCATGCATGCCGTATGTAGGCGCAAAACTTCAGTTGGGATGGGTTGGTGGTCTGCCGAATGCAAAAGATACTCAGCTCGGCTCGCTCAATATGTGTCGTATCTGGCTGAGTATCGCTTTTTCCTCTTTGCCGATCTTGCTGCCAAGACCCAGAAACCCGCCGCCGGAGGCATTTGCAACCTGCTCACCGAGTGAGCACAGCGCATTGGAAAACAGTTGAGCGGCCTCGGGGCCCGCGCCGGCGCGCACGTACTGTTGTGCTGTGAACAGCATTTTGGCAATGGCCTCGCCCGATTGACGGGTCAGCACATCGAGTCGGTCGTCCAGATCCTTTGATACATGCAGTAACGCCTGTTGCATGATTTCGCTGTTGGACGCGCCGAGCACGCCCCCCACGAGGCCTTTCTGGAAGGCGCCAATTTCCTTTTTGTCTACGTTGCCATCGGCGCCTGCGACCAGCAGGAAAACGCCGACCGGCGCGTAGGCAATCAGGTCCCATTGTTCGGCGGAGATGCCACTGTCGGTGCCGTTGTCGGGCGTGGACGGGGCCTCTATTTCTTCGAGCAGCGAGTCTTCGCTGAACACGTCGACGGTCTGGGCCCCCGCGCTTCGTATCAGCGCACTCCAGCGCTCCCCACTTAATGCCGGGACGATGACCATGCCGTCGCCGAGCCAGGTCAATCCGTCGCCCAGAGCGCTTTCAAACTCGGCAAACGTAATGATTGGCGGTTTGCTGTCGTTGCCGGTCAGCGAATCCGACTGCAGGCAAATGAACCTGGCGCGTGTGTCAATTGCCGTATCGACATTTTCGGTCACGACCGCAAAGACGGCTTGCTTGCCGATTTTCTCGTTGGCCATGGCCTGCAGATTGGCGATGAAGATATCTTCCTGCTCAAGGTAGTTGAGGCGCCGTACCTTGGCGAAGAAGTTTTTCGCAAAGGTCGCCGGTTCCTGCAGCAGTTCGCCAAACAAGCGCGGCCCCATCTTGAACTCGCGGCGGGTGCCCCAGATGCTGCCCACGGCATCTTCGTGGCGCTTGTGCATGCTGATCATCGACTGCAGATAGCTGCGCGCCGTGTCTCGCTGCCACTGTTCACCGTATTGCTCGCGCAACTGATCCAGCGTGAGCGGCTCGTTGTCTTCGGGCTCAACCAGTTTGCCGGAGGATTGCGCGACGTGCTCAACGATGGACATCGCAAGCTTAAAATCATCGAGTGACGACGCGGCCATGATGCGCACTTGCAGCGTACCGTTGTCCAGATTCGTCTCAACGCAACGGACTGAAACCCCGTCCTGAAAGATATGCGCCGGTGACGGCCATGCGGATCCGCCATCCTGCCCGGCGTCAACGGCGAGGTTGTCAAAGGGCAGGGCGTTCAGTGTGGCGCGCAGGTCGGCGTCACCGACGTCGCGGATGTAGAACGAATGACTCATGTTAGGTTCTCTTCAAGATTGGCGTTATCCGTAACTGATGCTAGCGATTTCCAGCTGACCGATTGCCCGCCCGCTACGTGAGCCAGCCGCGTGTTGACCAGCGACGCGAGGCCACGAGCAGCGCAATCGCGATCAGAACCACCATCGCGGGCATAACCGCACTGCCTGGACCGTACACCGCGATCGAGTCGATCATGAACAGCGAGTGGTACATCTGGATGCACAGTGCGATCAGCGACACCACAAACAAGGGCACGGCCCAGCTCTTGCGCAGCAGCAGCGCCACGCAGCCCAGCGCACCGCCAAACACGGCCAGCGCAAAAGCGGCCGTGGCCCACGCCGGGATCTCGGCATAAAGTGCCTGCTCGGCGGCCGGCAATGCGGCAATGGCCTCTTCAGTCTTGGTCACTTCCATAACGTAGGCCATGCAGCCGAGCAAATTCCACAGCAGGGCGATAACAGCGACGACCCAGAACCAGGTGGGTACCTTGATTGAGCTCATGTGAGCAACTCCTTGACGATTGGGGGCGGTATGATCCAACTTCCTGTCGCGACAAGGCACAGTTCAATGAGTTTGTCACTGCCGTACCGGTTTTTCTTCCTCGTAATTATTTTATCAACTTTCGGCTGCAGCGCGCCCGTTGCACTGCAACGTCATACCGTTGTGGTCGATGATCATCCGATCGCTGTGTGGTCCAAAAGCGCGTCCGATGCCGACGCGTCGGTATTGCTGGTCCATGGGCGCACCTGGAGCGCCGTGCCGGATTTCGATTTGCAGGTGGATGGCGAAGACTTGTCACTGATGGATGGACTGGTCGAGCGCGGGTACGCCGTCTATGCCGTGGATTTGCGTGGTTATGGCGAGACGCCGCGTGATGCCAGCGAGTGGCTGACACCCAATCGGGCGGCCGACGATGTGGCCGCGGTGCTGCGCTGGATCGACGCCCGGCGTCCGCAAGCTGGCGCGCCGCATCTGTTTGGCTGGTCGATGGGGTCCACCGTGTCGCAGCTTGCAGTGCAGCGTCATCCGGGGGCGGCTGCATCCGTCACATTGTTCGGATACTGGCGCGACGATGACCAGAAGCTTCCCGCCGATAAGCCGGAAATGACTCCGCAAAAGCGTCGCAATACCGCCGAAGCGGCGGCCAGCGATTTCATACTTCCAGGCTCGATCAGCCAAAAGGCGATCGATGCTTACGTCAATGCCGCGCTCGCAGCCGACCCGGTGCGCGTGGATGTGCGCTCGGTCGATCAATACAACGCTCTGGACGCATCGACGCTCAATCTGCCGACGCTGATTATTTTCGGTGAGCACGATCCCATCGCGCCGCTGGATCGTCAGCTAAAGCTGTACAAGCGGGTAGCCTCCGGTCACAAGCAGCTGGTGAGTATTCCGGGTGGCGATCATGCGGCCTACCTTGAGTCGCCGCGCGAGCAGTTTCTCGAAGCGCTGGATGCGTTTTTAAAGAGCGTTTTGCTGGCGCGTTGAAAACGGTACTGCTGACAGCGTCCGCGTTGATCGCATTCGCGGCGAACTCGCTGCTGTGCCGTATGGCGTTGGGGCAGGGGCTCATCGATGCGGCGACATTTACCACACTGCGTGTGTCATCCGGTGCGCTGGCACTATGTGCGCTGGTGACGCTTCGAGGTGGCTCCTGGCCGTCGCGTCCTCGGGTGTCCATGGTGATCGGGCTGTTCGCGTACATGGCCGGTTTTTCATTTGCCTACCTGAGTCTTGATACCGGTACCGGCGCGTTGATCCTGTTTGGTGTGGTGCAGCTTTCAATGTTTGTCGTGGCGCTGCGTTCGGGCGAAACGTTTTCGAGGCGTGCCTGGTTGGGCTTCGGGATGGCCGTGATCGGACTGCTGTGGCAGGTTTCGCCGGGCGTGTCGGCGCCGGACCCGAGAGGTGCAGTGCTCATGACGGTTGCCGGCATCGGGTGGGCGGCCTACACACTGCTCGGGCGCGGCAGTCGTCAACCGCTCACAACGACGGCGACCAATTTTGTTGCAGTGGTGCCGTTGGTGCTTCTAATCAGCTTCGCGATGCGCGACGACATGCAGCTCAGTGCCGCCGGCGTAGGTCTGGCGATGGTGTCCGGTGCCGTTACTTCAGGCGTGGGTTACGCTATCTGGTACGCTGTGCTTCCGGCACTGCGTGCGACGCACGCGGCGACCGCGCAGTTGGCCGTGCCGGCGCTTGCGGCGGTCGGGGGTGTGCTGGTGCTGCATGAGCCCATCAGCTTACGGCTCGTTGGTGCTTCGGTGCTCACACTGGGCGGGATCGCTGTGGTGGTACTCGACCGCAGCTAATGCAGCGCAAGTGGAATCTCCAGTCTTTTGCCATCGGTTTTCTCCAGAATAACCTTTTCTTCCAGCCACTCAATCGTCCCGAAAAAACACTGGAAGATAAACTCCTCGGGCACCTCCTCACCAACGAGGATGCGCCGAGAGACTCGTCTTTTCTCCTTGATAACCAAATAGAATCTGGCGCGGTCCATGTCCTGCTCACATTCGATAAACGCGGCCTTGCTGCCATCCTCGTTCTTGAATCGTTTCCTCCCGCGGATGGTGTTCCGGAATTGGCTCTCCAGCACATATTGAGTCGCCTCATCGAC
>CAZXCL010000012.1:4971-40536 GCA_964639265.1 uncultured Gammaproteobacteria bacterium
CCAGAATCCGCGAGTTTTGACCTTACGTCGCATGGATTTGGCAAGAAGAGCGCACACAACGCGCGACATGTTTTCTACTTTGATCTGCTCTTCGCTTACCGGACGTTCGGCGGTCAGAGATATTTCCCTCAAGTACACGATGATTGACCTTGCGTGGCTACAGACAGGCCCGAACCACGGGCCAAGCCACTCGCGGAACCCGTTTTGATTGCTGCGGTCTGACTATCTTATACCGTGGCGATCAGGGGGTGCTGCCACATGTTTACGTTGCTCTATCGTGGCCTACATTTTGGGCCGTTTCGTTTCGATCCGCGCCGCAGGACGCTTTTCAAACGCGGCGAGCGCGTTGCGTTGCGCGCCAAGGCCGTTGACGTTCTCGAGGTGCTGCTCGAACATGCCGATCACATTGTGTCCAAGCAAACGTTGCGCACTCGGGTCTGGGGCCATGACGGAGTGAGCGACCAAAGCCTGTTTCAGGCTGTCAGCGATATTCGTCGAGCACTGGCGCCCATCGACGCGATCATTACGCATCCGAATCAGGGCTATCGATTGGCTATGACGGTGAGTGAGCGAAGGGTGGTTCCATTGCATGTCGCGGCGACGCTCGCGCCTTTGGTAGCGGTCGTCATGGTAGCGTTCCTTGCCGGCCCGGACAGGCGCGTGGACCCGGTTCTGCCTGCGCTGAGCGCGCTGTCGCCCTCGATGCAGGCCTTCGTAAGCGGTGCGGCACATCTCAATGCAGGAGAGCCGGCGGCAGCGCAATCCATGCTGGCACTGGCTTTGCAGGAGAACGCGCAATTCGACGAGGCCAGACTAATGCTCGCCGAGGCGTATCTTGTCCAGGGCAAGCATGATCGAGCGCTTGAGGAAGCCCGCCGTGTTCTCGAACACAACGACGCCAGAACACAGCCGGATGCGCACGCATCGGTGGCGGCCATGTCGTTGATCAGCCGAGTTGAGGACTCCGCAGGAGAACCCTCGCGCGCACTGCATTGGGCGTTTGAGGCGGCGCAGCGGGCACATCGTGGTGGTCTGGCGTGTACGGCTTCCGATATCGAGCAGCGCATCGATCAGCTGCTGGCGCGGCGCGATGACGCGCGGCCATCGCCGCTGTCCGCCACTTCGCGTCTTGCTCAACCCAAAGCCACGGCGTCGCGGCAGCCGATCCCCGACTTTTGTGCCAAATTTCCGTCTTTTGCCCTGCCGCCCGAGGCGCATACAGTGCCTGTGCCGTGTTCAGGCCCCGCGGTAGCCCCGCGTCTCGCTGCGCTTGTCGAGCCAGCAAAAACAGTGATTTGAGGTTCTTTTAGGTCAACTTCACGGGATAGTTGCTGCACCGGGACGACCTGTTGCGCACAGTGCTGCCTCCTATTTGTTGCTGGAGTCCGTCATGCGCACGACACGGTTTTTTCTGGTCTGCCTTTTTTCGCTGTCCTTGCCTGCCATCGCCGCCGAGCCCGGTGACGAAGCGATCCGTGACGCCGTGCGATCGCTCATGCCCGGCGCGACCGACATAACCATCTCGGCCACGCCGCTGGCCGGGGTGCGCGAAATCGGTATTGGCACACAGGTGCTCTACGCGAGCGCTGATGGAAAGTTTCTTCTGGGAGGTCCCTTGCTCGATGCTGCCAGTGGCGCCAATCTGACCGAAGAACGTGTTGCAGGCGCTCGCGCACGTCTCCTGGCCGAGCGCCCGGAAGCAACAACGATTGCATGGCCGGCGACCAAGCAGCGCCATACGGTGACCGTGGTTACAGACATCGACTGTCCTTACTGCCGCAAACTCCACAAGGAAATCCCGGCGCTGAATGCGGCGGGCATCAGCGTGCAGTACATCATGCTGCCGCGGGCCGGGCGCAATTCGCCGTCGTATGACAAAACGGTCGGCGCGGCGTGTGCCGGTGATGCTCCGGAAGCGATTACCCAAGCCATGCTCGGCGCCGCCTTTGACCGCGCGACCTGTGACAACCCGGTGGATAAGCACATGCGGCTGGCGCAGGAGCTTGGCGTAACCAGCACCCCGGTGCTCGTTCTGCCGGACGGCGAGATGGTGGCGGGTTATCGCTCCGCCGATGCGATCGTCAAACTGCTCGACGAGTAGTTACTTCTTGACGACGTCCGGGCGGGTTGGGGCCAGTATCGCGAGCAGACGATTTTGTGCCGCGACCGGCGTGTCGTTGTCGATCATGGCCTGCTGCAGATGTTCGACGCCCAGATTGAATTCGCGATGGGTCATGTTCAGACCTTTGTGTGCTTCCACCATGTCGCGGCCGGCGTAGGTACAGCCACCGCCGGTCAGTTCGCAAAACTGATCCTCGAGGTGTTGCTGCAATGTTTCGAAGTCAGTGAATTCGAACATTTGTGCCAGCTTATCGTCGGTGGCCATCAGGTACACGAAGTCTGCAACGATCGCCTCGACGCCGTCCGCACCGCCGAGTTGTTCATAGACGGTCGCCTGCGGCGCTCCGGTGACGCAGCCAGTTAGTAAGAAAATGCCTAGCCAGGTCGGCGCTTTGCGCAGCATCATCAGAAGCTCCCCTGAAGCGATACATAGAGCGCATGCTGATCTTCAAGTGTGGCGATGTCGCCGAGGCGTGCAAACGCGACTACGGCCGACACGTGCTTGTTGAAGAAAAATGCGCCAAAAACATCCAGCCAATCGTCCTCGCGTGCGAACGACAGATTGTTGGGCTTCTGTCGAAACTCCACGCCGATGGCTGTGCGTCGGTTTAGAAGCAACGCGGCGGACGCCTCGGCGACCAGTGTGCGCTCGCCAAGATCGCCGCCGAATCCCATCAATCCCATTTGATTTGCACTGGTCGTGCGCAGTGTGGCGTTTACCAGCAGGCTACGGCCGTACGGGCCGGCCAGAATGAGCTTGCTGGCGGCCACGTAGAGGTCGATGCCCTTGTCGTCACGAGCGCCCGCGATGCCCGGAATGAGGAAGTCCAGATGTTCTTTGTATTGCAGTCCGAACGAGACCTGCGGTCCGATCCCATAAATCAGGTCGCCCAGAGCACGGACTTTCAGGCCAAAAACATTCTGCCGCAGCACGGAGTCGTCGGGGATTCCAAGCGCACCGCTGAGACTGCCGATGTCCAGTTCCTGCTGTGCGACCGAGACTTCCACTCGATTGCGCCACGTCCACGCGGCGCCGAGGCTGCGCAGCGTGTAGTCATCGCTGCGTACGGCGGTGGCGCTTGCGCTGGCCCCCATCTCCGTTTCAGTTCCATAGCCGGCCAGAACGGCCCAGGGCACGAGGCCGCCGCCGCCGGCACCCTCCAGTTGTGTTGCGCCCGCGGTGCCAAGAAGCTGGCCGTCCGCGAACGCGCGCGGTGCGACGGCGACAGTGAGGCACAGCATTGCTGCAAAAAGTGAATGAATCAGGCGACCTGATCGGCGTGAAAGTTGGCGAGCCATTGGTCCAGATCTCTCGCGTTGAGTGGCTTTGAAAACAAATAGCCCTGCAGCATCTCGCACCCGTATCGGGTAAGAAGCTCCCGGCTTTTCTGATTATCGACACCTTCGGCCACAACCTTGAGCCCCATATTGTGCGCAAGCTCGATGGTCGAGCGAACGATGACGTCGTCATCGCTGTTGTCGGCCATACCCATAACAAACGCCTTGTCGATCTTGAGCACCTGCACGGGCAATCGCTTGAGCTGAGCCAGTGATGAGTGACCGGTGCCAAAGTCGTCGATGGAAATCGTGGCGCCCATATCACGCAACGCTTGCAAAACGGCACAGGCGCGCTGTGCGTCCGTCATCACGGCGCTTTCCGTAATTTCGAGATTGAGCGTGTCGATGCTGAGGTCGTGTCGCGCCAGCGTGTCGCCAATGCGCTGGGGCAGCCCCTCGTCCAGCAAATCCAGGGCGGAGAGATTGACGGCGACGTTGAGCTGCGCACCGTGGTCACGCCAGTGACGAATTTGCCGGCAGGCCTCGTTCAGCACCCAGTCTGTCAGAATGCCGATGTTGCCGGACTCTTCGGCGAGTGCAATGAATTCGTCCGGAAAGATTCGGCCGAGTTCGGGATGCACCCAGCGCACGAGCGCCTCGACCTGTGTCACGCTGCCGTCCTGCGCGCTGACTTTGGGCTGGTAGTGCAGTTCAAGATCGTCGTTTTCCACAGCTTTGCAAAAGTCGGATACCAGTTGCAGCTTTTGCAAATGTTCCTCGTCCGAACCCTGCTCATACTCAGCGACGAACGATTGTCTTTGTTTGGCGCTGTACATAGCGATATCGCATCGCCGCAGCAGCGTCTCGGCCTCATCGCCATCGCGCGGGAAGGCAGCCAGTCCCATCGACACCTGTATGTTGATCTGCAGGTCGTCGATGCGCACCGGTTGGGTCAAAATCGTGTTGTAGCGTTTGAGCGTTTGCATCGCTCGCTCGGGCGCACGTGCGTCCAGGATCAGCAGGAATTCATCGCCGCCCAGGCGTGCCGCGGTGTCCTGATTGCGGACGATGCGTCGCAGTCGGTCGGCGATTTCGAGCAGCACGCGATCGCCGATCTGATGGCCGAGCGTATCGTTGATCTCCTTGAAGCGATTGAGATCCAGCATGACGACGCAAAACTCGCCTTCGCACTCTCGCGCGCGTGAAATGGCCTGTGACAGGCGTTCGTCGACAATGGAGCGGCTGGGCAGATCGGTCAATGCGTCGTGCGACGCCGCGTGCAGGATGCTGGCTTCGCGCTGGGCGATACCGGCCTGCATGGCATTGAAGGTGCGCGCCAGCTCGCCAAGCTCGTCGTTACGCGTCACTTCTATACGGTGTCGGTAATCACCCTCGCCAATGCGTCGCGCCGCGGACAGCAGCCAGCCGACGGGTCGGGTCACGCTCTGCGAGAGTTTTGAGGCAAGAACAAGAGACAGCGCAAGCGTGGCGAAGAACACCACGGCCAGTTGCCATTTCAGCGTGTGATACGGCTGCATGGCCTCGTCCAGTGAAACATGCAGCAGGGCCACGGCCAGCGCGTTGCCCTCGAGCGGCAGCGCACGCGTGAGGTAGGTCGTGGCGTCGAGTTTGCCTTCAATGGCGCTCTGGCTTGAGTCGGCAAGTGGTAGCGTGGGAATGGCCTGTTTTTCGGTGTCCGCGAGAGAGCTGGCGAAGACCACCAGAAAGTCGTCACGAACAAAGGACACTTCCATTTTGGTCAGCGCCTTGAGTTCTTCTGCAATGGTGTCGCCCAGCCGGAAAATGGCCCAGATTTGTCCGAGCTGGCCGGGCGCGAAAACGGGTGCAGAGGCAACCTGATACGGCGCGCCGTCCAGAACCATGACTGCATGCGCGGGTCCGCCGCGCCCCATGGCCAGCGAATTCAACGTCGCTTTCTCGGCTTCGGCCCAGTCCAGCAGGATGTCAGAACTGGCCGCGACGAAGTCGCCGTCGTTGTCCTGGAACATCATCAGGTCGGCATCAATGCGCGCGCCGTTGTTGATCAGGGCCAGTTTGATGGTTTCTTCGTCGGCACTTGCCACCGCACTTTTGAAGCCGAAGTCCTTGACCAGAACACTGACAGACTCGTCGAGCTGCCGGGCACGGGAATCGAGCAAATCCATGAGAACACGACCGCCAAGTTCCAGTTCCGCGTAAGCCTGGTCGATGGCATTGCCACGTGTCGTCGCCAGCACGGCGGTCAACGTGATGAGCTGGGCGCTCAACAGCAACCCGACGATGACCGCGAGGACCCGCGCGCGCAGACCCATGTCTCTGGCGATCCGGTGCATGTCAGCGGCGGGGTCGTCGTGTGATGGGTGCGGGACGCTTCGGACGTTCCGCGGCCGGATGCAGCGTCAGCGTTGCGGAGGCGGATCCGCTGCCTTGCGCCGACACCATGATCTGCGCATCACCTTGCATCTCGCGTCGACGCGGATGCCATACGTCGATACTGTATGCCCCGGGTGCGAGATCGCTAAACACGGCGACGCCGCGATCGTCCGTCGTCGCGGCGAACGGCGAATCGACAACGTAGACCACGCCGTACATCCAGTCGTGCACGTTGCAGCCGATGGTGACAATGCCCGGCGTCTCGAAGAGCACGGGATCGGACGGCGTACCCTTGTATAGCTCAATCTCGAAGGCCTTGGCCTTCGAAAACGAATAGACGTGATGACGCGCGCGATCGAAGTTTGGAAAGTCGACGCTGGAGCCGGCCGCAACCACAGAGACGGCGGGCACAAACTCTGCATTGCGCTGGGCGATCCGGGTGGTATGCGAGTTCGGTCGCGCTTGCCTTTCGCTGCCCAGCACCACAGCCGCGTCCTTGATCGGCGCACCTTCGCTGTCTGTTACCAACACGCTCACCGCGCCGTAGGTGGCGGGAGAAAAACACAGATAGAGCAGCGCTAGCAGTGTGGCGCCGCGGGATCGAAGGGCTGTCCTTAGCATGCCCGTATGTTAGATAGACGAGCCGTGCGGTGCTGTGCGCTGGGTCACCGAACGGCGGCGCACAGATTATGTCTTGCCCTGAAACGCGCCGCGTAACTGCGCGTTAATAGTATTCCAAAGGCGTCGCCTTGCCGCCAAAAACGCGGTAGACGAATATCGAGTAGCCGACGATCATCGGCAACACAACGGCGGCGCCAATAAAGACAATCATCAGTGACTCTGGCGCAGCCGCGGCCTGCCAGATTGTCAGGCGCTCGATCACAAGCCAGGGAAAAAGACTGTAGGCGAGGCCGTGGAAGGCCAGCATGATCAGGCCCACCGTGCCGGCGAACGGCACCCAGCTGCCGTATTCGTTGTCGTTTGCCAGACGCACGGGCAGGCGTTTCAGCGAGCGTGCCACCACGGCGAACAACACGGCGGTCATAACCGGCATCGGCCACAGCACCATAATGTTCTCAAGCGCAAACCACTTCTCATAAATGCGCTCGCTCAAAAGCGGGGTCGCGGCCGACACGGCCACTACGCCAAAGGCCAGAAACGCGAGCGCTATGCGCGCCCAGCCGACGCACTGGCGCTGCAGAGCCCCGCTGGTTTTCATGATCAGCCAGCCGGCGCCAAGCAACGCGTAGCTGCCGGCGATACAAACGCCGATGAAGCCGGCAAATACCCAGGAGGCAAACGAGCGCTCAAACCCCACGACCAGAAGACCGACCATGTAGCCCTGCGCAATGGCCGCCAGCAGCGACCCGCCGAAAAAGGCGCGATTCCATGCGTCTTTGTGGCGTGCGTGGGCCTTGACCCGAAAATCGAACGCAACGCCGCGCAGTGTGAGTCCGAGCAGCATCAACGTGACCGGGAAATACAGGGCGCTCATGATCGCGCCATGCGCAAACGGAAAGGCCACCAGCAGGATACCGACGCCAAGGACGAGCCAGGTTTCGTTGGCATCCCAGAACGGTCCGATTGACGAGACCATCAGGTCCTTGTCCTGATCGCTTGCCAGCGGCAGCAATATCCCCACGCCAAGATCAAAACCGTCGAGCACCACGTAGGCCAGAATGGCCAGTCCCATGAGTCCCATGAACACGAGCGGTAACCAGCCTGCAGGCGTCGTCATGTCCGGCAGCAGTTCCATTAGCTTGCCGGCGCCTCGGCGGCCGGCGGCACTATGGGCATCACCGGCGGCCCGAAGGCTTCGGGTGCGCGCGCGCGTTCATCGGTGTCGTTCGCGCGGCGTGCCAGAAACAGCAGCACCGAGATGTAGGCGCCGATCAGTCCGATGTACAACGCCAGATACATGGCAAGACTCAAACCCACTGCGCCCGCGCCGATGGTGGAGGCCGCTTCGCTCGTCCGCAGCACGCCGTTCACAAGAAACGGCTGGCGTCCTACCTCGGTGACAAACCAGCCGCTGAGCACGGCGACCCAGCCGGAGAAAGTCATGCCCACAAGCGTGCGTGCAAACCAGGTTCGCGGTGCACGACCAGCACGCGTGGACCACACGCCGAACCACGACACCAACAGCATTAGCATGCCGGTGCCCACCATGACGCGAAACGACCAGAAGACCGTGCTGACCGGCGGATGTGCATCGGGGAAAGCGTCGATCCCCTGAACCACACCGTCGGGATCATGCGTCAGGATCAGCGATGCGAGCTTGGGAATCTCGATCGCAAAGCGATTGGTTTGGGTCTGCGCATCGGGAATGCCAAAGAGGACCAGCGGTGCGCCGCTGCGCGTTTCCCACAGACCCTCCATGGCCGCAACTTTCGCCGGCTGGTGCTCCAGTGTGTTCAGTCCGTGCAGGTCGCCCACAAAGATCTGTACCGGAATCAGTACCGCGCCGAGCACGAGCCCCGTTCGCAACGTGGCGATGACCGAGGGACCACGGTCCTTGCGCAACCAGCGGTAGGCCGAAATACCGGCGATCAGAAACGCCACGGTCAGCCCCGATGCGATCATCGTGTGCACGAGGCGATAGGGAAACGACGGGTTGAAGATAATCGCCAGCCAGTCGGTCGCGTGCGCCTGACCGTCGATCATTTCGAAGCCCGCCGGGGTATGCAGCCAGGAGTTGAGCGCGAGAATCCAGAAGGCCGACAACGTCGTGCCGAAAGCGACCAGCGCGGTTGCGATCGTGTGGACACGATTGCCCACGCGTTTGAAACCAAACAGCATGATGCCGAGGAACGACGCTTCAAGGAAAAAAGCCGTGAGCACCTCATAGGCGAGCAGGGGGCCCGCCACGTTGCCGACCCGTTCCATAAACCCGGGCCAGTTGGTTCCAAACTGGAAGCTCATGGTAATGCCGCTGACCACGCCCAGCGCGAACGTCAGTGCGAATACCTTTACCCACAGCTTGTAGGCGTTCATCCACTTTTGTTCACCGCTACGGGTAAAGCGCAGCTTGAAAAAAAGCAGCACCCAACCCAACGCGATGGTGATCATGGGAAACAGGATGTGAAAACTGATATTGGCGGCAAATTGAATGCGCGCCAGCATAATGGCGTCGGTCATTGGTCAGCACCTTCTGCGGCCCGCTTGCCAAGGCCGGCCTTTTGTTTGAGTTCAAACACCTTGCGTACGCCGTTGCCGAGTTTCATGAGCCGGATCAGCGTGTCGCGTTCCAGACCCTGAACGTCGTTAAACCAGCCTGTGATGAGCTCGATAAAATCGTGCATCTCGCGCATGCGCTCCTGGGCATGACGATCGGGTTTGGAATCGGCCTCATGCATCAGCGCAGAGCGCAGCATCGACAGGGTGGGTTCCACTTCGCGTTTGTGACGCTGCTCGGCCAGCGTGCGGAAAATGGCCCAGACGTCGGCTGGCGTCGAGAAGTACTCGCGTCGATCTCCAGGCAAATGGCGAGAGTTGACCAGCTGCCAGGCCTTGAGTTCGTGCAGGCCCATGCTCACGTTTGAGCGTGACAGCCCCAGCGCATCGGTGATTTGTTCGGCGTTGAGGGGGTCCTCGCTGATAAAAAGCAGCGCATAAATCTGGCCGACGGTGCGATTGATGCCCCATCGACTGCCCATTTCGCCAAAATGCAGGATAAAACCCTGCTGATAGTCCGTGACGTTCATGAAATTTCAAGAATTACTGAAACTATAAACATTCTAACAACGCAGGTAAGTGATGTCACGTATTGACCTGCGAATTTTGCCTACTTTGTGATCAATTTCTCGCTGTCTCCGGTCCTTATTGCACTGGCAAGACGCAATCCGCCGAACAGACGCATCGCAGACTGTTGCCGATCAGCTTCATTGCATTCGAAGGCAAAACCCAAAATGACAGCGCTGGCATTGAAAAAGACACAAACGCCTGTTTTTTTTCTTATTTTTTAATGGTACTGACATAATTTTTGGCGTATCGTAAGCACGTCTGGGGGATCGCCCAGCTGCTGTCTTATCGAGAAGTCTTGTCTCTTCCCCACCTGGCCGCGGCGCCAAAATCCGTTTCTTCCAGTCGGCACGACACATGTAATTGGTGTCGGGTTATTGATTGCATGCAGCACTGATTTTTTCGTGGGAGGTGCCTGCGCTTTTTGAAGATATCCCTCACCGGGATTTGGAGTTTGAGATGAAAAAGTTGTACGTGGGAAACCTGCCATGGAGCACCACTGAAGATGATTTGCGCGAGCTGTTCTCGCCTATGGGTGAAACGCATTCCGCAATCCTGATTACGGACCGGGAAACCGGCCGCTCGCGTGGTTTCGGATTCGTGGAGCTGGATGACAGCGCTGCGGATCAGGCAGTTTCCGAGCTGAACGGCAAAGACTACGGTGGCCGCCAGCTGAAGGTTAATGAAGCGAAGGAACGTGAGCCCCGTCGCGGCGGCGGCGGCGGCGGTGGTGGTGGTCGCTGGTAAGCGCCCCACCAAACCTTTTCGTTCTGTGAGCTAAAGCAGAATGTACCGACCCGCAGCGCTTTTGCGTTGCGGGTTTTTTTGTCTTGGGTTCAGCGTTTGCGTTGAACTAGAGGTAAGGCGAGAACAATGCGGCGAGAGCGTCGCGCACGCGCACCATGCCCCCGCGGTTGCTCGCCTGCTCACGAGTGATCGACACAGACTTTGCGCACAGGGCCTCAACATGAGCGCCTAACGTGCGATTGAAGTCGCTTGAGAATACCTCGATGCCCAATTCGAAGTTGAGTCGCAGGCTGCGTGGATCGAGATTGGTCGAGCCGACCAGTGCGTAGTCCTCGTCAATCACGATGCACTTGGTGTGTGCGAACGGCGGCGGCTGCATCACAATGCGAACGCCGGCATTGAGCAGTTCCCACATGGTGTGTCCCAGCGCCCACTGCACGATTGGCCAGTTGTTTTTCGCCGGCAAGACAACGCAGACGTCCACCCCGCGAAGTGCTGCAGCCTGCAGCGCGCCGATCAATTTGCGACTCGGCAAAAAGTAGGGCGTCACGATGCGAATACGTTTGCTCGCGCTGGAAATGACGCCCTCAATCACCATGCTCAGGTGATCGAGATGGTTATCCGGGCCGTCCGGAACCAGTCGACAGCGACAGTGGGCCGCCGCAGCTTCAGACGATCCCAAGACCTCTATTGGCGCGCCGTCTGCTCTTTGCCAGTCTTCATCGAACAGCCGTCCGAAGTCGCGCACAATCGGCCCGGCAAACTCGAAATGCAAATCGGTGCTGCCGTGCCCTGATGGCGGGTTGGCGAGCTGCCGATCACCAATGTTCATGCCGCCGGCAAAACCCACTGTGCCATCGACGACCATAAGCTTTCTGTGGTTGCGCAGATTCAGACTCAGGCTCGGGGGGAACAACCGGATTGGCATGAAGCAGCGCGCGTCGATGCCTGCCTCGCGCAGCGCCGGCATGATGGTTGGGAACCGATAGCGACGCCCGATATCGTCGACCAGCACGCAAACCTCTACCCCGCGCGCTACCGCGTCGCCGAGCGCGCTGACGAATGTGCTGCCAGTGCTGTCCCGGTCGAAGATATAGGTCATCAGGAGAATCTGATTCGTGGCCTGCGCAATACACTCGAGCATGCGCTCAAACGTTGCTTCGCCATTTACCAGCATACTGACCTGGTTGTGTTCAACCAGCGGCTGTCCGGTGACGGTGCGTCCCACATGCTGCATGGGCGGTACGGCCTCGTCTTCACTACCTGCTACGGGCAGCAGGCCGCTCTCGGTCCAGGGTATGCCAAGAATTCCGCGACGCTGAGCTTTGCGTCGCACGCGATTAATGCCAAACAGCAGATAGAGCAGAGCACCGGCGTAGGGAAAGACGATCACCACGCCAATCCAGCCAAACGCTGCGCGAGAATCGGATTTGAACAGCAAAGCGTGGAGCGTCGCCGACGACGCGGTTAATACGTGCAGCGCAAGTAACAGTACACCGTAGTAGGTGGCATCCGCCGTCATGGCCTAAATCACAATCTCATCACCGGGTGGTCTGTGATTGTAGTCGCTGCTCATCACGCGTCCATAGGCTCCGGCGTTGGCGATCAGCAAAACGTCGCCTTCTGCGCATGTCGGTAGCAGGCGCGCCTTGCCAAGCACGTCGGCGCTCTCGCAAATCGGCCCGACAACGTCCACGCGTTGGGTGGGCGGCTCGTTGAGCCGGGTCAGATTGACCGTTAAATGATGCGCGCCGTAAAGCGCCGGGCGAATCAGACTGTTCATGCCCGTATTCACACCGACAAACGTAACGCCGTCCTTGTGCTTGATCTGCGTCACACGAGTGAGTAGCACGCCGCTGGCGGCCACCAAATATCGCCCCGGTTCCAGCCACAGATCGAGGTGCGGATGGTCGGCACGCACGCTCGCCAGATGCCGATCCAGCGCGTCAAGATCGAGGCTCGGATCGGCAGCGGTGTCAGGCACACCCAATCCGCCGCCAAGGTTTAGTGTGCGGACGTCGGGGAGTGTCGCGGCTGCCTGCGCCAGCGTGCGGGCGGTATGCGCCCAGGTGGCGGCATCGACGATTCCGCTGCCCTTGTGCGCATGCAATCCAACCACGCGTGCGCCTGCCTTGCGTGCGAGTGCCTCCACTTGCGCCACCTCGTCCAGCGGAATGCCAAACTTCGAACGCTTGCCAGCGGTGCGTACAAACTTGTGGTGGCCGCGCCCTTGCCCCGGATCCACGCGCAACAATATCTCTTGATCTGCGACCACGTCAGGCCAGGCTTCGAGCACGAAGCGGTTGTCGATCGTCATCATGACACCGGCGTCTCGCGCTGCTTCGTACTCGCGACGGGGGGCGAAATTGGGCGTCAGCAGAAAGCGGCTCGCGGGCAACTCGCGGCAGGCGTCTCGAACATGATCGAGCTCATATGACGACACGCACTCAAGATCAACGCCGCAGTGTGCCAATATGCGCAGCAGTTCAGGATGGCCGTTGGCCTTGGTGGAATAGAGCAATCGGTCGATGCTCGACAGCGCTTTCACGCTGCGCGCCGCGTGTTGCGTGCTGGTCCCATCGTATACGAACAGCGGCGTTGTCGCCGGTGCAAGATCGAGCAGTTCTTCGCGCTTTTTCGCCCACCAGGCATCCGGTGCCCACGCGCCGCCTGAGTCCTCCAGGCTTCTTGCGACCGCGCGACTGCCCATCACCGCGTCGTCTTGCGATGCGCGATGAATCAACAGATCGTGCAGGCGTTGAACCAGTTTGTCGCCGTGTTCTTCATTGACGACAAACGTAAAGTTCAGATCGTTGGCCGCCTGACTGACCAGGTGCACCTCGAACTCGCGAAACACATCCAGTGCCGGCGCCAGCTCGTGCAGGATCGCGCGCACGCGCCGCCCGACCAGACTGATCGCCGCGCAGCCGGTGACAAGCGTCACGCGGCAAAATGCTTCGAGCTCACGGCTAAGCGCCACAAGCGCCGGATGCTGCGCGCCTATGCCGCCATCGAGAGAAACGGTCACGCTGGTCTCCGACGACGACATCAGGTCAATCGACAGCTGGTGCCGGGCAAACAGGGCAAACGCCTGAGCGAGAAACCCGGGCTGCTGCCACATGCCCGCGGTCTCCATCGATACCAGCGTGATGTTTTTGCGCATGGAGACGGCTTTTAGCCTCGCATCGTCGCTGCCGGGCGATGCAGATATCAGTGTGCCAGGTTCATTCGGCGCCAGCGTGCTGCGCACGTGCAACGGAATACCACTTGCTCGCACGGGACTGATGCAGCGCGGATGCAGCACTCGCGCGCCGGTTGAAGCGATTTCCTGAGCCTCGGCGTAGTCGAGCTTCTTGAGCACGAACGCGCCGGGAACGCGACGGGGATCCGCACTGAACATGCCGGCAACGTCGGTCCATATCTCGACGCGCTCCGCATCCATCAGCGCCGCGAAATAGCTGGCCGAGGTGTCCGAACCGCCGCGACCGAGCACAACGGTTTCGCCCTCGGCATCACGCGCCACGAATCCCTGGGTGAGTAGCGCGCGGTGCTGTCCCAGTCGTGCGTTGAGTTTGGGATCGTGCGCGACATCGCAGCTCGCATTGAGATAGTGCGCGGTATCGTCCTGCTCCAGACGCGCCACGCTGCGCAGCACGTCGCGAGCGTCCAGCCAGGCGATATCAACGTCAAGGCTTCGCAAGGCCGCGAAGCCAAGGCGCGAGGCCATGCGTTCCCCAAGGGCCATCAGTCGCGCGCGCTGACGGGGGCTGGACTCGCCCAGAAGCGCGATACCAGCACTGATTTTACGCAGCTCGCCGAGTTCGTCGGCAAGCAGCTCATCGGCGCTGAGTCCAAACGCATCACCGAGCTGGCGGTGCTGTGCTATCACCTCGTCAATGAGCGGGTAGTGCGAATCCTCAGTAGCGCGCTGGCCGATGTCTTCGAGCGCGTTCGACACGCCGGCAAGCGCCGAGTGCACCACCACCGGCATCTTGCCTTGTGCGACGACAGCGCCGATACGCTCGGCGATCACGCGCCAGCCCGCAGGCGTGGCGACACTGGTGCCGCCGAATTTCATTATGACGATCGCGCGCGGCGATCGTTCTTCAGGGGTCAGGTCAGCGTCTTGAGCCACTCGTCATCCGAACCGTCGTTGAGCTCCGCATACGGGAACGCATTGAGATAGCGTTCTCCCGTGTCGGGCAGCATAGCCAAAATTACGCTCCCGGGCTCGGCCTGATTCGCAACCTTGAGGGCGGCGGCAAGCGTTGAGCCGCCGGAGATACCGCTGAAGATACCCTCGCTTTGTGCAAGATGAAACGCCGCGTCTCGGCCTTCGTCTTCGCTGACGGTCACCAGCGTGTCGAAAACCTCGCGATCAAGTACGCCGGGCACAAAGTCAGGCGTCCAGCCCTGAATCTTGTGCGGCTGCCACTCCTTACCATCCAGCAACGCCGCCTGCTCAGGCTCGACGCAGACGATGTCCAGATCCGGGCGTGCTGCTTTGAGCGTGCGACCTGCGCCGCTCATGGTGCCGCCAGTGCCCCAGCCGGTGACCCAATAGTCGAGCCGGCGATTGGCAAAATCGCGCAGAATCTCAGGACCAGTGGTATTGGCGTGGTAGGCAGGGTTTGCGGGATTCTCGAACTGTCGCGTCAGATACCAGCCGTGCTCGGCCGCAAGCTCTTCGGCCCGCCGAACCATGCCGCTGCCGCGCTCGGCGGCGGGCGTCAGGATTACCTTGGCGCCGAGGGCGCGCATGATCTTGCGCCGCTCAACTGAGAACGACTCGGCCATGGTCGCCACGAACGGATGGCCCTTAGCCGCACAGACCATGGCCAGCGCGATGCCCGTGTTGCCTGACGTGGCCTCGATGACGGTCTGACCCGGTTTGAGTTCACCGCGTTTTTCGGCCTCGGCAATCACGGCATAGGCGAGACGGTCTTTGACCGACGCCATCGGATTGAAGGACTCGACCTTGACGTACACAGTGACGTCCTCCGGGCCGGTGCGTTGCAAACGGACGACGGGCGTACCGCCGATCGTGTCGAGAATATTGTCGTAGATCATGTCGCCTTGCTTCCTGTCATTTAAGTGGCTAGCGCATATGTGGGCGATGGTGTTGGGACCGTCCCCGTGTTCTCGCCAAACCACGTCAGTTTATGCCGTAGTCGAACCACGTCGCCAACGATGACGCTGGCGGGGCTCAAAATGCTGCCTGAATCGATCGCGGCCAGCTCCGATAAGGGTAGTACGCGCACGCGCTGTTCGCTGCGCGCGCCGTGCTGAACGATGGCGACCGGCGTGTCTGGTGCGCGGCCATGATGCATCAGTCCGCGAGCGATATCGCGCAACCGTCGAACGCCCATGTAGAACACCACCGTGCGACGCTTGTCTGCCAGATCGCGATAGTCTGGAACATGTCCCGGCTGGCAGCCGTGAGCGGTGACGAAGGTGACCGAATCGGCCACACCCCGATGGGTGAGGGGAATGCCGGCGTACGCACCACAGGCGGCGGCGGCCGTTACACCGGGTACGATTTCAAAGCTCAGGCCTGCATTGCTCAACGCCAGCGCCTCTTCGCCTCCGCGGCCGAACGTAAACGGATCACCACCTTTGAGTCGACACACACGTGCTCCCGCGGCGACACGCCGAACCAGCTCGCGGGTGATGTCGTCCTGGTTCCAGCTGTGATGCCCCGCTCGTTTGCCCACGTTTATGAACGTGGCATCGCGGCGCGCAAGCTCCAAAACCGACGGTGCGACCAGCGCATCATGCATAACCACGTCGGCCTCGCCGAGCAAACGCGCACCGCGCAGCGACAGCAAATCGACCTCGCCGGGGCCAGCACCGACCAGCCAGCCGACGCCTGCCTGCGCGCTGTCCCGCGCAGTCACTGACTCTGCCTGCGCCAATCTTCGAGTCATGGCGCGGTCCGCTTCGCGAGCGCGTCCCGCCAGCACCAGACGCGCAATGGGGCCGTTAAACACTTCCAGCCAGAGGCGCTGGCGCGGCGTGCCACTCTTAAAATGGCGCGTGACCGACTCGCGCCAGCGACTGGCCAAATGCACCAGCTGATCGACGTTTTGTGGCAGCGCCTTCTCAATTTGCGCCTTTACCCAGCGCGCTACGGTGGGCGAGCGTCCACCGCTGGAAATCGCCACGGTGATGCCACCGCGATCCACGATCGCCGGCGTAATAAACGAACACCGCGCCGGATCGTCCACAACATTGCACAGTCGTCCTGCTTGCGCGGCGGCGTCCGCAACGGCCTGGTTGACCGCCGAGCTGTTAGTCGCGCTGATCACAAGCACATGGGAGGTCAGATGCTTGGTGCGAAAGCGTGCGCGCAGCCAGCGTATCTCGCCGCGCTGCGCGGCGGCCTGGATCTCATCGGTGGCCTCAGGCGCGACGAGCGTTACGCGCGCGCCGGCTTGTCGCAAAAGCTTGAGTTTGCGTGCCGCCACCTGACCTGCTCCGACAATCAGACACGGGCGGTTTCTCAGATCGGCGAACAGGGGGAAGTAGTCCATAAGCGCTGCAAGGATTGGAGGAGCATTGAGCTTATCGCCACGCTCGTGGCAGCTGAAATAACGCTTGGCTCTGTGCCTATTCCTTCATGTAATAAGCGCGTTGGGACACGGTTGACCGCGTTGCCTTGGCGATGCTTAGATGCGGCAAAACGACCTGGAAAAAATCATGACACTGCAGCAGCTGCGATATTTGATCGGCGTTGTCGACAGCGGTTTGAACATCACCGCCGCGGCCGAGCGGTTGTTTGCCAGTCAGCCTGGTATCAGCAAGCAACTGCGTCAGCTTGAGGCCGAACTTGGTGTGCAGCTGTTCACGCGACGCGGCAAGTCGCTGGCCGCGCTGACCGACTCGGGCGAAAACATCACCCGACGCGCGCGACGCATCCTGCAGGAAGTTGAAAACATCCGCGCGCTGGCCGGCGAGGTCAGCAATGAGACCAAAGGCACGCTGGCGATTGCCACCACGCATACGCAGGCGCGCTATGTCTTGCCGGATGTCGTGCGAGCGTTTCGTGAGCGTTACCCGGAGGTCAGTCTCGAACTGCATCAGGGCACCTCAGAGCAGATTGCCGAACTTGTCGACGCCGGTCGCGTTGATATCGCCATTGCCACAGGATCCCTCGGGCTGTTTCCCGGCATGACCATATTGCCGTGTTTTCACTGGCGCCGAATCGCTCTTGTGCCCGCTGACCATGAGCTTGCGCAGGCGGACGGTCCGTTGTCGGTACAAACGCTGGCCGAGCATCCGTTGGTGACCTACGTATTTGCAGCCAGCGGTGAGTCCTCGTTCAAACGCGCGTTTTCTGATCACGGACTTGCCCCGAACGTGGTGTTTACCGCGCGCGACGCGGATGTCATCAAGACCTATGTGGGCGTTGGAATGGGCGTTGGCGTGGTCGCGCCAATGGCTTATGAATGCGACGACAATCTGGTTCCGCTGGAGGTGGACGATGCGTTCGGCCGGTTGACCACCTGGCTGGGCTTTCGACGCGACGCGGTGATCAAGGGTTACATGGCCGAGTTTGCAACCTTGTTTGCTCCGCATCTTGATGCCCGACTGATCAAGACGGCTCAGGAATCCGAGTCGCCTGGTGCGGTCGAGCGTCTGTTCGAAGACATCGAGCTGCCCGAGCGCTTTGGATGCAGCGAGCGCGAATGAGGCACGCGTCTATGCCGCGGCGCGTCAAAAGTGGTACAAAGAGGGTCGTCCGATCACATCAGTGAGCTTTGAACATGTCTGCTTCTGCGCCCGGCCTTACCGTTCACCCTGCACTCAAGTCCTTCATCGAAAAGGAAGTTTTGCCTGATCTTGGTATCGAGGCAGATGACTATTTCGGGCGCTGCGCGCAGCTGGTGGCCGATCTGACCCCGGACAACAACCGGCTGCTGGCGCGTCGCGATGTGCTTCAACGCAAGATCAACGACTACCACGCCACCCGCGATGCGACCCGTCTGAAGATAGACGCCTACCAGGATTTTTTACGCGAGATTGGTTACCTGGCCGACCCGGTTGAGCCGTTTTCCATTGATACACAAAACGTTGATCCCGAGATCGCTACGACGGCCGGTCCGCAGCTCGTGGTCCCGGTCAGTAACGCCCGCTTCGCGCTCAACGCGGCCAATGCCCGTTGGGGTTCTCTGTACGATGCGATGTACGGCACCGATGTTATCAGTGAGGATGACGGGCGCGATCGCGCTGGCGGCTACAATCCGGTGCGCGGGGCCGCGGTTGTGGAGGCAGCCAATACCTTCCTGGACAGCCATTTTGCGCTGGCCGCAGGTCGCTACGCGGACGTTGTGCGTTTCCATCCCGATACGCACTCGCTACCCGCGACGCTGAAAGTCACGCTCAAAGACGGTACCAAAACGACGCTGGCTGATGCGTCACAGTTTGCCGCGTTTGCCGAGAGCAAGGGGCGCACGACGATCCTGCTGCGCTCTAACGGGTTGCACGTTGAGATTGTGATTGATCGCGAGCATCCCATTGGCAAGACCAGTCCATCTGGCTTGTGCGATGTCATCATGGAAAGCGCAGTCACCACCATCGCCGACTGCGAAGACTCGGTGGCGGCCGTCGATGCGCAAGACAAAGTCGGGGTTTATCGAAACTGGCTGGGCTTGATGCGCGGTACGCTCGATGCCAGCTTCAGCAAGGGCAGTGAGACGGTGCATCGAACGCTGAATGCCGACCGTCACTACACGGGTCTTGACGGTGGAACGCTGACGCTACCTGGACGTTCGCTGCTTCTGGTGCGCAATGTTGGTCATCTGATGACCACCGATGCCATGCTCGACGCGCAGGGCAACGAAGTGTTTGAGGGCATTGTTGATGCCATCGTTACCGTGACCTGTGCGTTGTACGATCTGCGCGGCGCATCTGAACGTGGCAACAGCCGCGCTGGCAGCGTTTACATCGTTAAGCCGAAAATGCACGGTCCGGAGGAAGCGGCGTTTGCCAACGAGCTGTTCAATCGCGTCGAGGACATGCTGGGTCTTGACCGCCACACCGTGAAGATCGGCGTGATGGACGAGGAGCGTCGCACAACGCTGAATTTGAGCCAGTGCATTCATGCCGTGCGCCACCGTCTGGTGTTTATCAACACCGGCTTTCTCGATCGCACGGGCGACGAGATCCATACCAGCATGGGCTCGGGCGCGATGCCGCCAAAAGAAACCATCAAGGCCCAGCGCTGGATCAACGCCTACGAAGACTGGAATGTCGATGTTGGTATCGCGTGCGGTTTGCCGGGTCGTGCGCAGATCGGAAAAGGCATGTGGCCTAAACCCGACGAGATGCGTCAGATGCTCGACACCAAAGCGGGTCATCCCATGGCCGGTGCCAACTGCGCCTGGGTACCCTCGCCGACGGCCGCCACATTGCACGCGATGCACTATCACGAGGTGGACGTCGCAGAGCGCCAAAAGGCGCTGGCAGGGCGCGCACCGGTGGAACTCAGCGATTTGCTGCAGATGCCGAGTATGGGTTTTCGCGCACTGTCTGATGGCGAGGTTCAGGCCGAACTCGACAACAACGCGCAGGGCATTCTTGGCTATGTGGTGCGCTGGATCGATCAGGGCGTGGGCTGTTCCAAGGTGCCGGACATCCACAATGTGGGGCTCATGGAAGATCGCGCGACCCTGCGCATTTCCAGTCAGCTTCTGGCCAACTGGTTGCGCCATGGCGTGTGCTCGCGTGACGATGTGATCGAGACCTTCGAACGCATGGCACGCGTGGTCGATATTCAAAATCAGGGCGACCCGGCGTACGTGCCGATGGCGCCCGACTATGGGTCTTCGCTTGCCTTCACGGCCGCCTGCGATCTGGTGTTCAAGGGCGCCGAACAGCCAAGCGGCTACACCGAGCCGCTGCTGCATGAATACCGTCGCCAGCGCAAAGCCCAACTTGCTAACCGCGGTAGCTGATCACTTCAAACTCGACGTTGTCGGCGTCGCGAAAGTAGAAGCGTTTCCCCGGCTCGTAGCTGCCGTGATTAAACGGTTTGTAGCCGTGTTTGATCACGCGCTGCTCGATGGCGTCGAGGTCGTCCACGACAATGCCCACATGGTTCATGCCGCCCGCGTTGAGATGGCTGCTGGCCACTGATTTCGTGTCGAACTTTGGCGTGTACAGCGCCAGATACTGATCGTCACTGCCCACATGCACCGTGTAGCCGTCGTCCAGCGCCGGGCCCTCCCAGCGTACGTGCCAGTCAAACAGATTTTCCAGCAGGCGGGCGGTTGATTTTGCGTCACTGACGGTCAGATTGATGTGTTCGAGTCGCATGGCGTGCTCCGTAGTAGTAAGTGTTGCACTACTCTAAAACCTCAAGTTAACTTGAGGTCAAGTACCACGGGCAGAGGATAGATGATGGCGGACCGAGCTGGACTGAGCATTGGCAATCTCGCCAGGAGAACGGGCTTGAGCGTGTCGGCGATACGCTTCTACGAAAGCAAAGGGTTGCTGCGCGCGGCGCGCACGGCAGGCCGACAGCGTCGCTTTGAAAAGGCCGACATCAGACGTCTGAGCTTCGTGCTCATCGCGCAGCAGCTCGGCTTTACTATTGAGCAGATTGGCGTGCAGCTCGCCGCACTGCCCAATGGACGTCCCCCCGGTCAGCGCGACTGGACACGTATGAGCAAGTCGTTTCGTGACGATCTGCAGGCGCGTATCGACGGTCTCATTGCATTGCGCGATCGGCTGGACGGTTGTATCGGCTGCGGCTGTTTGTCGCTCAAAAAGTGCGCGCTCTACAATCCCGACGACTCGATCGGCCAGCGCGGCACCGGTCCGCGCTATCTGCTCGGGGACCGGCCGCCCAAGCTCAGGTAAACGACATCTCGTGCAGGCCGCATTCGCGCTTGAGCCCGAAAAATCGCGTTTCCTCCGCGCTGCCAACATCCTGCAGGCGGCGCGTGGTGTGCGTATCGCCAATCGACACATAGCCCTCACTCCACAGTGGGTGATAGGGCAGGTCGTGGCGCTGCAGATAATTGAACACGTCGCGGTCGTGCCAGTCGGCCAGCGGATGGACCTTGATGCGAGCACCGGAGGCTTCTACAAACGGCACGTTGGCGCGGCTTTGTGACTGTGTGCGGCGCAGCCCGGAGAACCAGACGCCGGCATCGAGTTCGTCAAGCGCACGGCGCATGGGCGCCACCTTGACCTTCTCGTTGTAGGCGTTGATGCCCTCAAGGCCTTTTTCCCACAGCTTGCCGTAGCGGGTTTCGAGCCACGCTGCGCTGATCTCCGGTCGATACACTTTCAGGTTCAGATTCAGTCGCTCGCTGAGTTCATCCGCAAAACGATAGGTCTCGGGAAACAGGTAGCCGGTGTCGATCAGGATGACCGGCATGTCGGGTTGAATCCGGGTGACCAGATGCAACAATACGGCGGACTGTGCGCCGAAGCTTGAGCTGAGCACGGCGTTTCCAGGCAGCGTGTCGAGCGCGCGCTGCACGCGCCCCGCCGCATCCAGCTGTGCGTAGATAGCCTCATCCTTTGTACTCATGTCGCCATCTCCTTGTGCGTGCGATGTGTGAAATCACCAAACGACTCCCCGGGCTCGCGCTCGGCGGCATAGGTCGCAAAGCGCGTGTCGAGCTCGTTCTCAATGGCCTCGAGCGACAGGTTGGTGGCCAGATGTGTGTTCAAACGTGTGCCGTTGGCGTCGCCGCCCAGGTGCAGGTTGTAGCGTCCCGGCGCCTTGCCGATCAGTCCGATCTCCGCCACGTAGGGGCGTGCGCAGCCGTTGGGGCAGCCGGTCACGCGCAGACTCAGCGGTTCGCCACCAAGACCGTGCTTGTGCAGGAGACGATCTACGCGCTGCACGATGTCGGGGAGTCCGCGCTCGGCTTCGGCCATAGCGAGCGAACAGGTCGGCAGCGCTACGCAGGCCAGCGCGGTCTGTTCGATGGGCGGCAACCGGCGCCACAAATCGATGCCGTGATCGGTGCATAATTGATCGATACGCTCGCGCTGCGCGGCGTTAAGTCCGGCGATGATCAGATTCTGATTGGGCGTGATTCGAAATTCGCCATGATCAAGCTCGGCGATCGCACGCAGGCCACTCAGAAATCGTTGTGATTCGCGGTCTTCAATACGCCCGGAGGGCACAAACAACGTCAGATGGTGCGAACCCTGCGCATCTTCAAACCAGCCCAGCGTGTCGCCACGATGGGTAAACTCGACCGCATACGCGGCTGCCAGCGCAAACCCCGTGCGTTCCTCGAGAAGCGTTTTGAACCAGTTCACGCCGCGATCGGCAATCGTGTATTTGAGCCGGGCGTGCTTGCGATTGGTGCGATCGCCAAAATCACGCTGAATTCCCACCACGTGCTCGGCAACCGCCAGCACCTGATCTGGCGTGCACAGGCCGATCACATCGGCAAGCCTGGGGTAGGTTGCCTCGTCGCCGTGTGAGGCGCCCATGCCGCCGCCGACGCTCACGTTGAAGCCGACGAGCTGCCCGTCCCGTTCAATCGCCGTAAAGCCAAGATCCTGCGCGAGCACGTCCACATCGTTGGTAGGCGCAATGGCTACGGCGGTTTTGAATTTCCGGGGCAGATACGTCGGCCCATAGATCGGCTCGTGATCCGGCGTATCGAGCTTTTTGCCGTCCAGCCAGATCTCGTGATACGCCCGCGTGCGCGGGGTCAGCAGATCGCTGATGCGCTGACACCACTCAAGCGCCTCGACGTGCACAGCCGAGCGTTCGTACAGCGGCGTGCACATCACGTTGCGATTGACGTCGCCGCAGGCGGCAATGGTGTCCATCATGTTGGCATTGATGTCCGAAATGGTGCCCTTGAGATCGCTTTTGATCACGCCATGGAGCTGAAACGCCTGACGAGTGGTCAGGCGCAGCCGGTCGTCACCGTAGCGGCGTGCGAGCGCATCGATGCCGAGCCACTGCTGCGGCGTGCACACGCCACCGGGAACGCGGGCGCGCAGCATGAAGCTGTAGAGAGGCTCGAGTTTGGCCTTGGTGCGCAACGCACGCTGATCGCGATCGTCCTGTTGATAGAGGCCGTGAAATTTCGACAGCTGCGTGTCGTCCTCGGCAATAGAGCCGGTTATCGGGTTACGCAGGCTCTCTTTGAGCGTGCCGCGCAGGAAGTTGCTCGCGGTCTTGATGCGCTCGACATCCGATAGCTGGGTTTTGTCGCTCATTAGTAAACGTCTCGCTGGTAGCGCCGTTCGGCTTTTAGTCCACGCAGATAATTTTCGGCGGCTTCGCTGTTCATGCCGCCTTCGTCGGCGATGATCTGGCGCAGCGCCTCATGCACATCGGGCGCCATGCGTTCTGAATCGCCGCATACGTACAGATGCGCGCCAGCCTCAAGCCAGGCAAATACATCGGACGCGTTTTCGCGCAACCGCTGCTGCACGTATATCTTTTGCGCCTGATCGCGTGAGAAGGCCACGTCGAGTCGAGTGAGCGTGCCGTTGCGCAAGCGTCGCTGCAGCTCAAGTTGATACAGGAAGTCCTGACGCAGCGTGCGGTCGCCGAAAAACAACCAGTTTTTGCCCGTGGCGCCGTGCTCGGCGCGGTGTTGGAGAAAGGCCCGGAATGGCGCGATGCCCGTACCGGGACCAATCATGATGATCGGGGCGTCGGCGTTCTCCGGCAGCCGGAAGTGAGGATTGGGTTCAACGTACACCTTGACGCTTTCGGGGTGGTCGACAAGGCCTGCCGAGGCGCTCCCGAAGTGGGTGCGGCCAAAAGCGTCGTAGCGCACCTGGGCCACCGTCAGATGCGCCTCGTCCGGATTGGCATCGAGACTCGATGCGATCGAATACAGGCGCGGCTGGCGCTTGCGCAGACCGTCGACCAGTTGCTGCGGCGTGATCTGGCCGGGAAAGGCGCGCAGCAGATCCACGATCTGATGTTTGAAGAAAAACTCCCGAGTGGCGTCGCTGGTCTCCAGCAGTTGTGACAGGTCCGCCTGCTGTGCCGCCGTTGCGTAGTGTTGAGCAAACGCCCGATGGCTTGCCGTTACGTCCAGATGTGTGCGTAGTGCCTCGTTTAGCGTGAGCGTCTGATCGTCGATCTGAACCGTCTCGTCGCCACTGGCAGAGAGTGTCTCGAGCAAAGGCTCGACCACCGACGCGGGATTGTCGATCACAACGCCCAGCGCGTCTCCAGGTTCGTAGGTCAGGCCTGAGCCTTCGATGGAGAGCTCGATGTGATGCACGGCCTTTGACGAGCCTGGTCCCGTGATGCGCTGATTGGTCAGTACGGCCGCGTCGAACGGATGTTTCGGCCCGTAACTGAGCGATGGCACCGGGCGCAGATGGGGCGCGGCCCTCACGCTGTCGTCGGCGTTGACATGCGAGGCGATGCGCTGCGTCCAGGCGTCGACGGCGGACTCGTAATCCAGGTCGCAGTCGACGCGCGGCGCGAAGCGCTTGGCCCCGAGCGCCTCGAGGCGCTGATCCGTGTCGATACCCACCTGGCAAAAATCGTCGTAGCTGGAGTCGCCAAGACCCAGCACGGCAAACTCAAGATGCTCAAGCCGCGGCGCGCGGTCCGAGTGCAAGGCGTCGAAGAAATCCTCGCTGCCTTCGGGCGCGTCGCCAAGCCCGTGGGTGGCGGCCACCACCACAACGCGCGATTCTTTCTTTAGCTGGGGCAGTTTCAGGTCGCGCGCGTCGAGCGCTCGCGCCGCATTGCCCTCGGCCGCCAGGTGATCGACGAGGGCCTCAGCGATACGGCGGCTGTTGCCGGTTTCGGTTGCGTATATCACCGTGGTTTGTGTGGAGGTGTCGGTCGCCGGCTTGTTGCTCACCACGGAGCTTTGCGCCATGCCCGCCAGAAATCCACTGGCCCACATCAGCTCGCTCGAGCTTAGCGTGGTGCGCAGGTCTTGCAGCAGTTCGAAAGAGGCCGGGGGCAGCGGCGTAGGTGGCGTTTGTGTTGCAGCGCGACTCATCAGTTCTCTCCATGGCGACAGTCTCCGACCCTAACCAACCGAACGTGCGCACTGAACGCACCATTGCTTATGCGCCAATAACGAAACGGCATATAAGATGAAAAGTGCAATAAAAACAGTTAGATAGATTTCGCGGCGCGAACTGTCTCTGTGTGCTGCGCTCACCGGTCGATCCGGGCTACACTAGGAACGCTGCTATTTTCAGAACCAACCCTCAGGGACGAAAGCTTGATCTATCTTGTGATCGAACACTTCCGCGACGGCGCTGCGCGTAAGGCTTACGAGCGTGCTATTGAGCACGGTCGTGGTCTGCCCGAGGGACTTGAGTACGTCGACAGCTGGGTCGATCTGAATTATTCGCGCTGTTTCCAGATCATGCGCACGGACGATCAGGATTTGCTGGCGCAGTGGCAGCAGGGCTGGAACGATCTGATCCGGTTTGAAGTGATTCCGGTCCAGTCCTCGCAGCAGGCTTACCAGCATTTCAGTCGCGGCAAAAAAAGAAGTTGAGGTCGCCGCCTCTTCCCTGATGCACTAGTTTTGGAGTCACAACATGTCTCGATGGTCTTTACTGATCGGTCTGATGGTGTTCGGGTTTTGCGCCGGGGCGCAGGCCAAAGAGGGGCCGCGCGTGTTCGGCGCCGACGATGTTTTCGCTCTCGAGTGGGTTCAGGATCCGCAGCTCGATTCCTCGGCGCGCCGCGTTGTGTATGCGCGCACCGGTTACGACAAACGCCTGGATCGTGCGCGCTCAAGCCTGTGGCTGATGGACGTCGCAAGCGGCCAGCAGCGTCCGTTGATCACAGGTAGTGGCAGCTACTTCTCACCGCGCTGGTCGCCACGTGGTGAGCGCCTGGCGTATCTGGCCAGTGGCGAAGACGGCCTCGAACTGCGCATTCGCTATCTGGTAGATGGCGCCGACTTCCGCGTCGCGCAGCTGTTTGAATCGCCGCGCAGTATCACCTGGTCGCCCGATGGTGAGCGTCTGGCCTTCACGATGTTTGTGCCCGGCGAGACGCCGTCTTTTGCCAAGGCACCGCAAGCGCCCGAGTCTGCCAAGTGGGCAGACCCGGTGCGGGTGTTTGACGATCTTGTCTATCGCTTTGACGGTCAGGGCTGGCTTGAAGAGGGCGCCAGTCACGTTTTCGTGGTGTCGGCCGACGGCGGGCTGCCGCGTCAGATCACCAAGGGCGACAACGACTTCGGCTCACCAGCGTGGCTCGACGATGAGCACGTTCTGGTGGTGGGCAATGACGTCGAAGAGGCGCATCTTGATCCCATCGAATCGGACATCTATCGCATTGCATTGAGCGACTTGAGCATGACCCGGCTAACCAAGCGCGACGGGCCGGATCGTTCGCCGCGTGTGGCGCCCGACGGCGAGCATGTGGCCTACATCGGTTATGACGACAAGGTGCTGTCCTACCAGCAGGACGATCTGTTTGTGATGCATGCCAACGGCTCCGAGGTGGTTAACCTGACCGCGGACTTTGATCATCCGGTCAGTTCGCCGCGCTGGGTGCGCGACTCCAGTGCCGTGATCGCAACGGCGGAATACAAGGGACACACCGCGCTTGTACACATCGACGCCGCGGACGCGAAGATAACGATTGTCAGCGAAGATCTGGGCGGCACGAGCCTGGGCCGCCCGTATGCCTCAGGGTCGTTCTCGGTGGCTAATCGCGGTAGCCAATTGCGCTATGCCTATACTCAGTCGCGCCCCGGCCGCCCGGCCGATCTTGCGGTGCTTGATGGCGTCGGCGAGCCGCGCACGCTGACTAACCTCAATGACGATGCTCTGGCGCATATTGATCTGGCCGAGATTGAGGAGATCAGCGTCAAGTCGAGCCACGACGGGCGCGAAATCGAAGCCTGGGTTGCCAAGCCGCCGGGCTTCAAGGCCAACGGGTCCATGCCGCTGATACTTGAGATTCACGGCGGTCCTTTCGCGATGTACGGCCCGACGTTTTCGGCCGAAGTGCAGCGCTACGCGGCCGAGGGTTACGTTGTGGCCTACGTCAATCCGCGCGGCTCCACCGGCTATGGCGAGGAGTTTGCGCAGCTTATTGATCTGAATTATCCGGGCGAGGATTACGATGACCTCATGAGCGTCGTGGACAGCCTGGTCAAGCGCAAATACGTGGATTCCAAACGGCTGTTTGTGACCGGCGGCTCGGGTGGCGGCGTGCTGACCGCGTGGATCGTCGGCAAGACCGATCGCTTTGCCGCCGCCGCATCCATCAAACCGGTCATCAACTGGACCACGATGGCGCTGGTCGGTGATATCGCTGCGCTGGTGGGCCGCCACTGGCTGCGGGCACAACCGTGGGAGGACCCGGACCTCTACTGGCGACTGTCGCCCATTTCACTGGTTGGCAACGTCAAGACGCCAACGATGATGATGGTGGGTGAAGAAGATCATCGTACGCCCACCTGGGAAGCTGAGCAGTTTTACGGTGCACTCAAACTGCAGTCGGTGCCCACTGCGCTCGTGCGCGTGCCGGGGGCGTCACACTACATCGCATCGCGGCCCAGTCAGCTGATTGCCAAGACCGACAACATCATGGGTTGGTTTGCGAAGTTTGATCCAAAGAAAAAAGACGGCGCGGATTAGTTTGGGTTGAGCAGGAAAGGTAGCTCTTCGCCTGCGATCTGCATCATCTGATCAACGACCTCGGTACGCCCGGGCTCCACGTGCAGACCGTCGGTCCAGCGCAGGCGTTTCGGTGAGCCGCTGGCCTCGAAAAGCGCCGTCACTTCATCGGCGGGCGTGCGCTCGTCCTGACGGGCACCAATGACAAGAACGGGGCGGGGCGCGATCTGCGCGACGTTCCTGGCCGTATCGAAGGTGGGGCCGTAGGCAAGCCAGTGCAGCAGCGTACCGAGCGGAGCGTGGAGAAACTCTTGCTCAACGCGTCGCGCCACCTGCACCGTGAGCCAGCGTTCGTTGTCGGCGGCGCCGTGCACCAGAATCACGCCATCGATACGCGCATCGCGCGCTGCCGTCTTCGCCGCGAATGGTACGCCGAGGCTTGCGCCCACTAAAAGTCGTGGCCCGTTTGCCCAATCCTGTTGGTCCAGCCAGTCGAGCATCAGGGAAACCGCGGGTGGTGTGTCGCGAAACGCGGCACGCGCCAGCGGCAGCGCGTTCAGTGTCTGGCCGACGCCGCGGATGCGCTCTGGCCCGGCGTAGGGATAGTCCATGGCGACCACCGCGTAATGGTCCACGCTCTTGAAAAGATCGACGGCGTCGCGGCCGGTACGGTGGCCGCCAAGAATCATCAGCACCGGCACGTTCGAGCTGGCGGTCGGCCGCAGCACACGGGCAAACACGGACAGATCGCTGCTGCTGTGAAGCGTCACGGCCTGTGAGACATGCTCGCCGGGCACCGTGCTGTCGCTGAGTTGTGTGCGCGCAAGCTCGCCCTTGCGCTGATCCATGTAGCGGTCCTGTGGCCGATGGGATTCCACGCGCAGGGCAACCAGTGCGACGGCGCCAAGCAGCAGCGTCGCAGCAAACAGGCCCAGCGTGAGACGAGCTATCTTGCGCGCGAAGGTCACCAACATCGGGCTATTGTTGCGTTGCGGCCCGCCACGTCAAGGCTTGCGGCAACGTTTGCGAGTTTTCGTGGTCAGATGAGACAATCACAGGCTTACCGATATGAGGATCAGGACGATGACCTACAGAGGGATAAATCAGAAACGACTGCGCGGTGCATTGGGTGCTGTGGCACTTTGCACGTTGCTTTGCGCCCAGGCCGGTGAACCGATTCGCTTGTCGGAGCCGGTGGAGGTGACGGCCACGCATGAGACCTTTGGCGCGCCGCTGCCGCCATCCATGGAGGTCCAGAGCCTTGCGTCAGTCGTGGAGCACGCAGACGACTATCTGCAAAAAAACGTCGCGCTCAACACCCGCATCGCCAAGGTCTGTCAGAAAAAAGGCTGCTTTTTCGTAGCCACCGACGGTGCGATCAGCGCTCGTGTGACGTTCAAGGATTACGAGTTTTTTATTCCCACCGATTCGGGGGGCAAAGACGTGGAGCTTGTGGGTACTTTCGATCGCAAGACGCTTGATCCCAAACGCGCCGCGCATTATGCCAAAGACCTGGGCGAGGAGCCGGCCGCGCAGCCACCGGCTTACGAGTATGTCATTGTTGCCTCAGCGGTGCGCATTCCGCGCTAGTGCGGAATCGTTACAATTGAGACAGGGCGCTCGCGCTACTGTGCTATGCATCAAACACCACCACCGGAGTTATTTATGCGATCTCTAGTTTTTCTCGCGCTGGCGCTAGTGGCGTCGCCGTCATTCGCCTGCGACAGCGCGCTGCTTGATCAGGACTTCCGCAAACTGGCCTCTGAGGAGTCGGTCAATCTTTGCGATGCCTACGCTGGCAAAGTGGTGCTGGTGGTCAATACTGCGTCCAAGTGCGGCAACACGCCGCAGTACGACGGCCTGGAAAAGCTGTATGAAGAATACGGCGAAGACGGCCTTGTGGTGCTTGGCTTTCCGTCCAACGACTTTTTCGGGCAGGAGCCGGGTACTGAGGAAGAGGTCAAGGAATTTTGTCGTCTGACCTACGGTATCAAGTTTCCAATGTTTGAAAAGGTTACCGTGAAAGAGGACAGCAAACCGCATCCGTTTTTCACGAACCTCGCCAAGGAAGCGGGCACTTACCCGACCTGGAATTTTCACAAGTTTCTGATCGGCCGTGACGGCAAAGTCATCACACAGTTCAGCCCGCGCACCAAGCCCTATGACAAGAAAGTGGTGGGCGCGATCAAGGCGGCACTGAAGACGTCCTGATGCTGCGAGCTTTTTTGACGCAACTCGGTGACGCGCTGGCGTCACCGGGGAGCGCGGCCAACGACGACGACAGCCACGAGCACGCATTGCGCCTTGCGACGGCCGCATTGGCGATCGAAGTGGCACGTGCCGATCACAGTTTCGATGAGAGCGAGCAGGCCGCCATGCTGGCTCTTATGAGCGAGCGTTTTGAGTTGACCGAGGCCGAGACCAAGGCGCTGGCCGAGGATGCCGGAGCGGCGGCCGAGCAGTCGGTGTCCGTCTACGAATTCACCCAAACCCTGCACGAGACGCTCAATGACGACGACAAGGCCGGCGTCATGGCGCTGCTGTGGCAGGTGGCCTACGCTGACGGCAGGCTGGACAAATACGAGAATTCGCTGGTACTGAAAATCAGCGACCTGATGTTTGTGCCGCGCGGACTGGTCATGCGTCTGAAGCACGACGCCGCCGTGGCCGCCGGCGTGACGCCCGCCGAGCAGCGCGCCACCTAATCGATCTCCACCCGAAAGCGCAAGGTTGCGCTCGAGCCGGCGGCCATGCTGCCGCTCGGACTTATACGTAATGTCGTCACCGCATCGTCGCTGCCCGCGGCGGGCGTGTAGGTAAACGATACGCCGTCGTTGTTCGAAAAGCGGACGTCGCTGGCATTCAAGTTCAGGCCGCTGGCGGGCGAGCCGTCGATCAGCTCGACCGCAAATCCGCTGCCCAGCGGCAGGTTCACGAACGCCGCGTTGGCCGGTATCGGATCGGTCAATACGATCGTGCCGGCGTCCACAGCCACGGCGCCGGGGTTGGTGATCTCAATGCTGTACTCAACGATCGCGCCAGGCAACGCATGCGGCGTGCTGGTGCCGTTGACGGTGTCCGAAATGACGCTGGCCTGCTTCTGGACGTCGAGGACTACGGTGCAGTCATAGCCTGCGGTGATGCCCGGTACATCCAGATCGCTGATTGTGATGCGACTGCCGCTGCTGCCAGCGGTGGCGCCGTAGTTGCTGTCAAACGGGCTAGGGTTGCCATCGGTGGTGCCCGGAACGCCGCCGCCAACCTGTGCACTCGCGCTGGCCAGTGTCGCGTTCAATGCCACCAGGCCACCTCCACCGCCGCCGCCTGGACCGTGCGGGCTGCTGTTGCCGTTGGTCCCCCCATCGCCGCCAGTCGCGCTGAATGTCACGCTTGCGCCGCTGGCGTCGTCGGCCACCATCAGGATGCTGCCACCCCCGCCGCCACCGCCGCTGCCATCATTACCCACGGTCTGGTTGGCCGTATCGCCGTCGACGCGCACGCTGCCATTGCCGATGAGGCTGCCGGCGCGAATGATTACAAGGCCGCCGCCGGTGGCGCCGCTGCTGGCCAGACCGCCGCCTGGCGTGCCGGTCGAGTTGTTCGTCGTGCCCGCGCCGCCGCCGCCGCCCAGTGTCAGTCGACTCGCGCTCAACGCCGTACCGGCTCCGCCGAAGCCGCCGGATTGAGCGCAGACAGACGGTCCGCCAGGGCACCAGGCGTGGCCGCCAACGCCTCCGTTTCCGGCGCCGCCGCCACCGCCCGCGCCGGTGTTCTGGTCATTGCTGGCCGGGTTGCCGTCGGTGCCGCCCCCACCGGCGTTGCCGGGCGCGCCGCGGGCAAAGCTGCCGTTGGGATAGCCCTCTGTGATGTTGTCGATCAGACTCAAGCCGTCAAAAACAAAGCGCGGGGTGCCGGCAATGCCTTCGCCCTTGCTGCCGTTGGCGCCGTTTGTCGAGGGTGTTCGATAGTCGCTGCTGGCGCCACTGCCCGTCGTGGAGCCGCGACCGCCGCCACCGCGAAATCCGGTTCCGCTCGCATCAATAACCTGGCCATTCATATTCGTTTCGCCGGCCACGTCTGCGGCCACAACGCCACCGCTGTCGCCGTCCCAGGCCAAAGCCGTCAGGTTGCCTGCCAGCGTCAGGGTCGCGTACTGGGGCACGCGCACTACCTGGAAACGGCGCTGGCCGCGCGCGTTGGTCGCTGCCTGCGTGCTGTAGTTGAACTGCGTGGGAGCGCTAAGGAGCAGTGTGCCGCCGCCGAGCCCGACGTTGTTGGCCGCGCGCGAAAATTCGAAACGACCGGCACGTCTGAGGTTGGTTGTGCCGCTGCCCGGGTCACCGGTCGTACCATCGCCGTAGCTGCTGTTGTTGCCGGAGTTAATGTTCGCGTCCTGCATTTGCAGAATCAGAACCAGATCGCCAGCGGCGATGGACACGCTTGCACCGCGTGCACTGCCCAGCACCAGAGAGGTAGCGCCATTGCCGGGGTTCGAGGTGCCGGGCCAGTAGGTGTTGATCACCCCTGAAACCACAGCATTGCCGTCGTTGCCCGGTGTCGCGCAGCTCTGCGCGTGGGTGGGTAGGGTGCAAAGTGTCAAAAGCAGCGCGCAAACGGCCGCGCCGACGGCCTGTGACCAGCCGGAGAAGATGCGCCGCTGGCCTGATCCGTGGCCCGTTGCAGTTCGAATCAAGCGCCTGCACATCGCATGACTATAGCGTTTCGGCCCCGCTGCGGATGTTAAGTCAATCACAGCTTCGCGCGCGTGCCGGATTTGACATCACGCCGTCCTGGGCGACACTTGGAGCACTTCAGACTGGCGCGGAGGCGAAGCGGTGTTTCACGATCTTGATCAAACCGGTGCGATGGGTGGTGCGACCAATCTGGTGCCGCTCAAACTCAGTCGGCGCCAGTTCATGGGTAGTGCCGCCGCCGGCGCGCTGCTCATCGGCGTTCCGCTGGCCAGCCGCACGTCGACGGCCTCCGACGCGGCGGGCCTCGATACGGCCATCGGCGGCGATGCCACCCCGTCGCTGTTTCTGGCGCTCCAGCCCGACGGAACGCTCGACTTCACCTGTCATCGCTCGGAGATGGGGCAGCAAAGCTGGACGGCTATGGCGCAACTTGTCGTAGATGAGCTGGAGGGCGACTTTGCGCGACTGAACATCATTCAGGCCGTGGGTCATCCGCGCTACGGCGATCAGAATACGGACGGCTCGCGTTCGGTGCGCTACAACTTCACGCGCCTGCGCACGGCGGGCGCCGCGATGCGGCTCATGCTCGAGCGCGCGGCCGCCGAATATTTCGGCGTAGAGGGTGACTGCCGGGCCCAGTTGCATGAAGTAGTGCATTCGCCCAGCGGTCGGCGCGCCGGTTTCGGCGAGCTGGCAGAACGTGCGGCTAAACAGCCGCTCCCGCTGCTTGAAGAAGTGACCCTGAAGACGCCGGAGCAGTGGCGCTATATCGGCAAGCAGCAGCCGTCGGTGACGGTGCCAAAAATCGTTCGCGGTCGGGGAACCTTCGGTATCGACGTCACACTGCCCGACATGCTCTACGCCGTGGTGGCACGACCGCCGCAGGTGCTTGGCAGCACCAAAAAACTTGACGATCGTGCGGCGCTGAAGATTGGCGGAGTCGTCGGTACCGTGAGATTGCCGCAGCCAAAGACGCCGCTGGCCTACCAACCTCTGGGCGGCGTTGCGGTGGTGGCGCGTGACACCTGGTCGGCGATCCAGGGTCGCAAGGCCCTGGATGTGGAATGGGACAGCGGTCCAAACGCTAAATACGATTCTGCATCCTTTGAAACCTCACTCATGGAAACGGCGCGGCAGGAGGGAGAGGTCCGGCGCGAGCGCGGCGACGCGTTAGGCGCGCTCAAGGCCGCCGGCAAGACCATCAATGCCGACTACTATGTGCCGCACCTGGCCCAGGCGCCGATGGAACCGCCGATGGCCACGGCACGATGGGATGGCAACAAGGTTGAGTGCTGGGCCAGTACGCAGGCGCCGCAAGCGGCGCGTCGAACGGTGGCCGCGGTATGCGATGTGCCTGAGGACGACGTCACGATTCACGTAACCTGGCTGGGCGGCGGATTCGGACGCAAGTCGAAAGCGGACTTCGTGGCTGAAGCCGCACTGATTGCGCGGGAAGTCGGCAAGCCGGTCAAGGTCACCTGGACGCGCGAGGACGATTTGCAGCACGGCTATCTGCACTCGGTCAGCGCGCAACATCTGGAAGGTGCGCTCGACGAGGACGGCGTGTGCACGGCACTGTTGCATCGAACCGTGTTCCCGCCCATTCCATCCACGTTTTCCGACGGCGCGGACAATCCGTCGGCCGGCGAGCTTGGTCTGGGGGCCAGTGACAATCCGTTTGCCGTACCAAATATGCGTCTGGAATCCGGGCGCGCCAAAGCGCACGTTCGTATCGGCTGGCTGCGCTCGGTGGCCAACATCTACCACGCGTTTGCGGTGCAGAGTTTTGCCTCGGAGCTGGCGCACGCGGCAGGCAAGGACCCGCGCGATTATCTGATGAGCCTCATTGGTTCGGATCGCTTCGTTGATCCTGTTTCCGAAGGTGCTGAGTATTCGAACTACGGCAGTCCACTAAGCGAGTATCCGATCGACACCGCCCGTCTCAAACACGTGTTGGCCAAAGCGACGGACATGGCGCAGTGGGGCCGTTCGCTGCCGGACGGTCACGGGCTTGGCGTCGCGGTACATCGTTCCTTCTTGTCGTACGTGGCAACGGTCGTGGAAGTGGCCGTGACCAAAGACGGCAACCTGAGTATCCCGGGCGTGTGGTCGGCCATCGACGCCGGTACGGTTGTCAACACGGGGCATACGCTGTCGCAGCTCGAGGGCGGCACGCTGTACGGATTGTCAAACGCGCTCTACGGCCAGATCAGCGCCAAAGACGGCGTTATCGAGCAGAGCAATTTTCCGGGCTGGCGCATCATGCGCATGAACGAGGCGCCGCGAGCTATGGAGGCGCATATCGTGCCGTCGTCTGCCCCGCCAGGTGGCGTGGGCGAACCACCGACACCGCCGGCGGCGCCGGCCCTGGCCAACGCGTTGTTCGCGGCGACGGGGCATCGCTATCGGCGCCTGCCCATCCTTGGACCCAACGCCTCGACGCTGTCGCGTCCGGCCTGATACGCACTGACGGAATACAGCTATGACGATCAAATTGAATGTAAACGGTAAGGACATTGAGGTGGACGCTGCCGAGGGCACACCACTTTTGTGGGTGTTGCGCGATCATCTGGGATTAACCGGTACGAAGTTCGGTTGCGGTGTGGCCCAGTGCGGTGCCTGTACGGTGCATCTGGATGGGGAGCCCACAAGGTCTTGCGTGCTGCCGCACAACGCGGTGGCGGGGCGACGTATCACCACGATTGAAGGGCTTGAGGGCAAAGCGGCCGATGCGGTGCGGGAGGCATGGCAGGAGGTCGATGTTCCGCAGTGCGGTTATTGTCAGTCGGGACAGATCATGTCGGCGGCGGCGCTGCTTGAGCGTAACGCGTCGCCTTCAGACGAGGACATCGATGCGGGGATGAGCGGGAACCTTTGTCGTTGTGCCACGTATATGCGGATTCGGCGGGCCATTAAAAAAAGCGCTTCTACTCTTAAGACGGATGATGCTTCCTGATGTTGAGGGTTTCTACTTCGTAGTCGGAGAGCGGCAGTGGCGGCGTTCCATACCGGGCCCCCCCGGGGCCGGCGAAACACCCACAACGTTAACCCC
>CAZXCL010000012.1:40546-69498 GCA_964639265.1 uncultured Gammaproteobacteria bacterium
GGCTTGCCTTCCGGGACCGCCCGGGGACGGGCTAACGACCAGGAAGGTAAGCCCCCACTGCCGCTCTCCTTACATCTTCTCGTGTTTCAGATCGTCTCTTGGCTAAAGTTTTTCTTCGTCGCCTAGCCAGCGTGCGGCGATCATCAGCATGCCCCAAGCCGCCAGCAGCGTGCTGATGCTGACCGATATCAGCGCGACTTTTGATGCTGTGCCATCGAGAAAAATATCCTGTAGCAACAGAGTGTGACCGGTAAGCGGCAGATGCTGCGCCGGGCCGCTGTAGTCGACATTGCCGATCATGATCGCGCCGGCGACCACCACGGGCAGGAACATCGTGAACTGGCCGGAGATGCCCGCCTCGCGATAGGTTTTGGCGCGGGCAGCCAGGAGCATTTGTAATGCGACGGCGAACAGAGCCAGCGGAGCGAGGGCCACGGCGGCGAGTAGCATCGGCTTGGCGCCGATGCTCAACCTCAGGCCCAGATCGGCGAGCGGTGTGCGCGCGAGCAGAACGCCCGCCACGATGACCGTGAGCGTGGACACAACGACGCTTATCCCACCGCAGGCCAGCCATTTGCCAACAATCAACGTCATAGGCGATACCGGTTGGGCGAGCAGTGGTTCCAGTGAATGACGTTCGCGTTCGCCAGCCACCGCGTCGGCGGTCATGAACGCACCGGCCACAAATCCGGCGATCAGCAGTACATAGATCAGCGTGTCGCTGATAACGGCGGACCTGCCGCCAGCGCGCGACAGATCGTAGGTGCCTGTGCGCACGGCGCGAACCCGGTGTGGTGCCACACCGGCGGCAATCAGGCGGCCGTTCGTGACACCAAGATTGTATTGCTCGATCTTCATCTGCAGCTCGAGGGCATCTTGCTGCGCGGCGTCGGATTTGAAATCGCCGGTAATGGCCAGATCCACAACGTTCTGGCTGGAGAATTTGTGCGCGTAATCCTGCGGGACGTTGAGCACGACGCGTTGAGTGTCGTCGAGCATGTCGTTGGCGCTGGCCGAATCGTCGGCATCGACGAAGGCCACGCCGCGTTCCTCAAGATGACGTGTCAGGCCGGGTGCGTGGTCACCACCAACCACGACAACGTTCAGATCATCGGTGTCGTTGGCGGCCTTGGCCATGTTGTTGAGCATCAGGGCAAGGAACACGGGTCCGAAGATCGCGAAGCTCAGTGAGATACCGATGCTGCGTCGATCGCGCATGACGTCGAGCGTTTCCTTATGGAGCACGTTAGTAAGAGTGGCGAACATGGTGGTCTCCGCTTCAGGCCGCATCGCGCTGGGTCAGCGCGATGAAAGCTTCTTCAAGATTGGGGGTTTGGGTTGCGACAATCAGATCCTGCGGCGCGCCGGTATGCACAACACGGCCGCCATCAATAATGATCACGTGATCGGACAGCGTTTCCACGTCGACCATGGAGTGCGACGACAACAGCACGCAGCAACCATCCTCGGCCATGCGCCGCAACACCTTGCGCAGCAGGCGCACACTGATGACATCGAGCCCGCGCGTGGGTTCGTCCAGAATCACGTTAGGCGGGCGGTGTACCAGCGCACGGGCCAGCGCCACCTTCATGCGCTGACCCTGCGAAAAACCTTCGCAGCGACGGTCGAGCAGTTCGCCCATTTGCAGCAGTTCAGCGACCTCGTTGGTCGCATCGCGCAGCTTCGCGCCGCCAAGCTCATGGAAGCGAGCGAAGTAGTGAATGTGCTCGCGCGCCGTCAGTCGCGGATACAGGCCAAACGGGTCCGGGAAAACGCCCAGGCGCTGGCGCGCCTCCATTGGATTGCTGCCGACGTTGACCTCGTCAATGGTCACGTGACCGCTGTCGGGTTGGAGCAGACCGCACAGCATGCGCAGCGTTGTGGTCTTGCCGGAACCATTGGCACCGAGCAGCGTGGAGATGGTGCCATTGTCTGCGCGAAAGCTGGCACCCTGCACCGCATGCACGTCGCCGAAGGATTTTTTCAATGTATGCGTTTCGATCATGATGATGTCTTCTCTTGGGTTTTGATTCGAACTCGAAGTGGATCAGGGCGCAGGGCCAGCCGGCGTAAGTAAAAATGGCGCCGGGCCGATGCGATTTAGGCAGCTGTCGTCAATCGACGCCGGGTCTAGCGAGTCCAGGAAGGTCGCGATCAGTCGCGGCGCGCAGCCATAAGCGCTGGTGATGTGCGAGTTGTGCTCAGCGACCAGGTGTTTCGAGCGTGTCAGCGTGGCCTGCGCGATTTCTGCGAACGCCGGTGGGGTGACCGGGTCCATGCTGCCCGAGAGCAGCAGTACCGGAACGTCTGAGCTGACGGGCAGATCGAAATTTGCGGGCACTTCAGCGGCCGGCCACACGTCGCAGGCGTCGTGCCAAAAAGACAAATCGATGTCCGCGAAGGCTGTGCTGGTTTCGGCGATGCCGTTGGCCTGCATGCGCGGTATTTCCTCGCCGCACATGACTGAGAGCATGGTGCCCAGTGAAATGTCGTTCATGATTTGCCCGGCGAGATCGCCCATGGCGCGCCACGGTCCTTCATTGCCCGCGGCAAACTCGGAGATGGCTAACGGCAGCCATGAGGTCGACTCGCGAGCGTAGAACGCGTTGCGTAGCGCGTTCAGAAACACGGAGCGATCAACGCTTATGTCCTGACCTGCGATGGTGACGATGCGCGGCGTCTCATTGAGTTCGGTGAGAACAGTGTTGAGGTCGTTACGTAGATTCGGAAAACTGGCGTGGCAAGCCGCGTCATTGCGACAGGACTCGAGCATGGTGTCCAGTGCGCGCCCAGCAGAGCGTGGGGCCGCGCGCATGAACGCTGTTGGTGGTGCTGCAACGGCGTCCAGGATCACGCTGCGCACGGTGTGCTCGTATTCGCGCAGATAAAACAAAGCCGCGCGCGTGCCGTAGGAGCCACCCCACAGATTGATGGTCTTGTGGCCCAGCGCATTGCGGACAAAGTGCAGATCATTGACGAACATGAACGAGCCGAAAAAACGCGGATCGTTGCTGGTTTGCTGCAAACAGAGTGTTGCGACTTCGTCGCCGGGTGTGGTGACGTCCGCCGGTAGCTGGCAATCAAACGGTGCACTTTGGCCAGTGCCACGCTGGTCCACAATGATGGTCTCGCGACCGCGTCGTGCCGCGTTGAGCGGGCCGCTGATCAAGCCGCCAAGATCACTGGCGGCCTGTCCCGGGCCGCCGGCCAACACGTAGATCGGATCATCGCCCGCGGCACCGCCGCTGGGTGGCACCACGGCAACGTGCAGTGCAATGTGCTCGCCGTCAGGGTTCGACCAGTCGAGCGGTACGTGTAGCTCGGCGCACTGGGCAAGTGCTTCCACACCGGTCACGTGACACGGTGAAAAATTCGGCTGCGGTGTGTTGCTGCCATGTGCCGGCATTAACGGTGCGCATATCAGATAGATAAGCAGTACACACGCATAAACAGCAGAGGTGGCGAGTCGACTGTGAGCGGGCGAGTAGTCCAGGGCGGTCATGCGAAAAGTCTCCGTAGCGATCTTGTACGGTTAGTCGCAGCGCCGCGCGAAACATTACAAACTAATTTTCGGTTTCCTCGTTCGCGCTCTCGCGCAGCGCCTCGATGCGTGGTTCGAGCGTTTCGATTTGCGCGCGCGAGCGCCGGATCAGGCGAACGCCGAACCAAGTAAGGCCGGCCATTAAAAACAGCAGCACAAACAGGAGGCCGAATCTTGTCAGCGTGGAAATGGGCAGCCCCGCGGGTTCTATTGGAAGTATCTGAACCGAAAGAACGCCAGCGACGACAGAAATCGGCGTGCCCCAGGCATAGTAGCGACCGATCTTCAGACCTGTGCGTGCGCGCTTCAACTGAAGTTCAAGCAGATCAAGCGGGGCTTGTGACACGGCATTCCACTGGCCCCGGCGCCACAGCCACATCCAGGCCTGACAAACGGTGGCGATAATGGCGATGGTAACGATCACCACCGGGCTGGTAAGCCAACCGATCTTGTAATAGAGCGCCAGAATGCCGAGACCGAAGAACGTGCCAGCGGTTTCAAACCAAATCAGATTGCGCATGCGTCGGCGTTCGGCGTCTACATGGCCAAGCAACTCGTCGAGATCAATCGGCGGGGTGCTCTGCCACAGGGCCTTGAGATCCAGATCGTCGTTGTGATCAGTCATGACATCTTTCCAAGCGATTTTTTGAGGTGTGCCTTGCCCCGATTCAGGCGCACACCTACGTTGTTGACGGTGAGTGACAGCGCGTCGGCAATTTCGCTGTTGCCAAATCCCTCCAGATGCAGCGAGACGACGGGGCGCAGACTTAACGGCAAGTCGCGGACGGCCTGCTGCAGCAGCGCCCGGCGCTGAGCGTTCGCGGTTGATTCGTCGGGACGCGGCGCCTCGTCGGTCAGCGAATCGGCCAGATCGTCCCCGATACCGGTCACTTCGCTGCGCACGGCCTTGCGTACGTGGCTCACACAAACGTTATGTGCAATACGTGCGATGTAGGTGCGCTCGTTGGCTTCACTGCGGTAAGAAGGCAGCGCGCGCCACAAAGCCAGCGCGGTCTCCTGAGTGAGCTCCGCCACCAGCGCCGGCCGCCGTTCGTAGGTTTGGGCAATACGTTCGATCATGGCGCCGTGGCGATCCAGCCAGGCGCGCAAGGTGTCGTCGCGCGTCAAAGGTCGTCCCGTAAAAAGATGGTTTGTTCTACAGTCGCCGCTTGGAGCAAAACATTACAGCGATCTGAAAAATACTCCGTCTCAGGCGGGTTTCTTGATCTGTTGGTAGGCGTCCAGAGCCCGCTGGCGGGTTTCCTTCAGATCGACAATGGCCCGCGGATAGGTGTCGCCAAGCCGAACGTCGGCCGCTTTGAGCACCTCGGCCGGTGCCGCCGACGGATCATGGATGTATTTTTTGGGCAGCTTCGCAATCTCGGGTACCCAGCGTCGCAGATAGTCGCCCTGCGGATCGAATTTGGCGGACTGGGTCACGGGATTGAATATGCGGAAGTAGGGCGCGGCATCGGCACCACTGCCTGCCACCCACTGCCAGCCGGCGGCGTTGCTGGCCAGATCGGCGTCCACGAGCGTGTCCCAGAACCAGTCCTCGCCGTCACGCCAATGCACCAACACGTTCTTGACCAGAAGCGAGGCCACGATCATGCGTACCCGATTGTGCATCCAGCCCGTGTGCCACAGCTGGCGCATCCCAGCGTCTACGATCGGAATTCCGGTCTGGCCGCGCTGCCATGCTCGTAGTGAAGCGCCGTCGCGTCGCCACGGGAAACGCACGAACGTGTCGCGAAACGGGTCCTCGGGCAGCGTGGGCCAGTGGTGCAGCAGATGATAGGAAAACTCGCGCCAGCCGATTTCCGATAAGAACACGTTGAGCCCGGCGTCGTCCTGACCCGAAGCCATGGCCGCGTTCCAAACCTGTCGCGGTGAAATTTCACCAAAGTGCAGGTGGGGCGAGAGCATCGAGGTGCCGTGTTCGGCGGGTTTGTCCCGTGCGTCGTGGTAGCGCCCGGCTGGGCCTGCTATGAAGGCGTCGAGCCGCTCCCATGCGCCGGCTTCGCCCGGTTTCCACGTCTCGCGCAGACCCGCCGCCCAGTCGGGGCGGGTAGGCAAAAGCTCGAGCGCGTCGATCGACGTACCGTCGATGTCTGCTTCGCTGAAGGTCACTTTTTTCGGCGGCGGCACGCATTCGCCGGGCGCCTCCTTTTTGCGGCAGGCCTTCCAGAAGGGGGTGAACACCTTATAGGGATCGCCATTTAGCGTGCGCACTTCTTCGGGCTCAAACAGCAGCGTGCCGCGAAAGCGTCTGGCGCTGATATCGTGTTCCTTGAGCGTCGCGTTGAGTCGCTGCTCCTGCTCTACAAAGTGCGGTTCGTAGCCGCGCGCCCAGTAGACGCCGGCAGCGTTGACGCCCTTGGCCAGCTCGCCAATCGTGTCGGCCCACGGACCGCTTAAGATATGCAGCGTTCCGCCGAGTTTCCGGATGTCGGTCGCCAGGCTAGTCAGGGAGTGATGCAGCCACCAGCGACTGGCGCCGCCCATGACCCAGTCTCCGGGCGTCTGATCGTCGAGCACGTAGCAGGCGAGCACGGGGTGACCGGAGTCAACGGCGGTGCGCCAGCCCACGTTGTCCGCCAGACGAAGGTCCTGACGAAAGCAGAAGACGACGGGTTGATCGCTCATGGTGGGCCTTATGCTCGGCAAACGGGCGCGCAGGTTATCATGCGCGCCTCGACAGCTTCAAAACCGCACGGCGCGTTCGTGCGATGTGTTGTTCATGACTCAATCCACCCTTCGCCTGGTGCTCGGCGACCAGCTCTCGCGCAACCTGAGTGCGCTCGATGATCTTGATGTGAACCACGACACCGTGGTCATGATGGAGGTCGCGGACGAGGGTCGGTACGTGCCGCATCATCCGAAGAAGATCGTATTTTTGCTGTCGGCCATGCGCCACTTTGCTGCAGAGCTTGAGGCCGACGGCGTGCGGGTGACCTACGTCAGGCTCGACAGCAAGCAAAGCAAAGGCAGTCTGACCGACACACTCAAGGCCGTAATCGATACCGGGAAATTCGATTCATTAGTCGTTACTGAGCCCGGCGAGTATCGCGTGCTGGAGATGATGCGTGGCTGGTCGGAGGCGTTCGGTCTGCCGGTGGAGATGCGTGACGACACGCGCTTTTTCTGCTCGAAAGAGGCGTTCGCTGAGTGGGCCGACGGGCGCAAGCAACTCACGATGGAGTATTTCTATCGTGAATGGCGCAAGAAGACCGGCCTGTTAATGGCCGGGGGCAAGCCTGCGGGGAATCAGTGGAATTTCGACAAAGAGAATCGCAAGCCGCCCAAGTCCGGCATGACCTATCGGGCGCTGCCGGATTTCAAGCGTGATGCGATCACAAACGACGTCATCAAACTTGTTGGCGCCCACTTTGATGATCACTTTGGCGACATCGAGCCGTTCAACTGGGCGGTTACCTCGGCGGATGCGGAGCGCGCACTGGATCATTTCATCGAGCATGGCCTGCCGTCATTCGGTGACTATCAGGACGCCATGGTCACTGGTGAACCTTTCATGTTTCACAGCGTGATCTCGCACTATCTGAATGCCGGCCTGCTTGACGCCCGCGCTATCTGTGATCGGGCCGAAGCGGCCTGGCGTGACGAAAAGGCACCGATCAATGCCGCCGAGGGCTTCGTGCGCCAGATTTTGGGTTGGCGCGAGTTCATCCGCGGTGTGTACTGGCTGAAGATGCCCGACTACGCGCAGCTCAATGCGCTGGAAGCAGGCCGTCCGCTGCCACCGAGCTATTGGGGCGGCGAGACCAAAATGAACTGCATTAAAGAGGTGGTGCGACAGACGCGCGAGAACGCCTACTCGCATCACATCCAGCGGCTCATGGTCACGGGTAATTTCGCGCTGCTTACCGGTATTGCGCCGCAGGCCATCCATGAGTGGTATCTGGCGGTGTACGCCGATGCGTACGAATGGGTGGAGATGCCCAACACGCTTGGCATGGCGATCTTCGCGGACGGCGGTATCGTTGGCACCAAGCCCTACGCGGCGAGCGGCGCCTACATCAACAAGATGTCGAATTTCTGCGCAGACTGCGCCTACAACGTGCGCAAGAAAGAGGGTGAGGACGCCTGTCCGTTCAATTATCTGTACTGGTATTTCATGCACGAGCAGCGCGAACGGCTGGGCGGTAACCGGCGTCTGGCCTTCCCTTACAGAACGCTGGCGAAGTTTGATCAGGCCAAAATCGATCAGATTGTCGCGGACTCGGAGCGCTTCCTTGCGCAGGAATTCGCTGATTCCTGAGATTCTCTTCCGTTGTTGTGTTGCAACAACAAAACAGAAAAAAGTCGTAACTGATTGTATACAACGGGGGCTGTGACCCCCTGATATCCCTTGTAAATGGCGCCGCAACCCGGTTAATCTCCCGAACATTGTATACAATTTCGTGCGATGCCTCTGTGCCACACAGTAAGGCGTCGCCAAAATGAAACAGCGACGCGGCGTCGCTGCCAGTAAGGGGAACTCGATGAAGAAACGGTCATTAGCATCATCCATTGCAGCGCTGCTGCTACCCGCGGCCGCCATAGGTGTCAGTCCGGGCGCCTACGCCCAGATCGAGGAAGTGATCGTGACCGCGCGTGCGCGTGCCGAGTCGTTACAGGATGTGCCGGCGTCGATTACTGCATTCACGGAAAACGACTTGCAGAAAATGGGTGTACAGCGCGCCGAGGACTTTATCGGCATGACGCCCGGCGTGTCGATCGTCAATACCGTTGAGGTCGGCGATTCGCAGGTCAACATTCGCGGGCTCAACGGCGCGCGTGACGGCGAGACCAACTTCGCATTTATTCTTGACGGTATTCTTTATACCAACCCCAGCGCGTTCAACCGCGAGTATTCGGACCTCGCACAGATTGAAGTGCTCAAAGGACCACAGGGTGCGCTTTATGGACGCTCTGCGGCGGCCGGTGCGATTATCGTGACGACCCGCAAGCCGACTGAGGAAATGGACGCGTCGTTTCAAATTGGTGCCGCCGAGTACGGCACGCAAACGGCCAAGGGCACGATCGGTGGCGCACTGGGTAAAACGTTGTATGGCCGCCTGAGTGCCGACTACCGCAGCACCGACGGCTTTTTGACGAACACCTTTACCGGCGCCGATTCGGTCAACAACTTCGACAGCCAGAGCATCAGCGGTCGGTTGATTTGGGAGCCCAGCGACAAACTCGCCGTGGATACCAAGCTGCGTCTGGCCGACGTCGATGCGGCGGCGATTGCGTTTAACGCCTCGTTCGCGCTGCCGGGTTTTGCCGAGTTGTTCGGCAATCCTGACTTCTTTGGCAATGCCAATGATCACCAGTTTGTTTTCGCGCCGAACGTCACGCCGAAAAACGAACAGGAAACGCTGGAGTTCTCGGTCAAGGCAGACTACGAACTCGACATAGGTACGCTGACCGCGTGGATGCTCTACAGCGATCAGGAGCAGTTTTTCAAAGCCGACGGTACCTCGGGTGCGTTCGGTTTCTACTTCGGTGATCAGGCCTGTATTGACTCGACGGCTGCGCTGGCTGGCACCACGGTGCAATCGCCCACGTTTGTGGGCGGCACGCCGGCCGGTTCGCTGTTTCCTCCTTACAGTCCCACCACCTGCGACGGCTATCAGTATCAGGAGCGCAACCAGGAAGATCTGAGTTTCCAACTGCAGATCACTTCGGCGGGCGATCAGGCCCTGCGTTGGCAGGCGGGTATGTATGCGCTGGATATCGATCGCACAGTGGGCGTTGCCCAGCTTCTGGATGACGGCAGTGCTAATTTACCCGAGTCGTTCGTCAATCCGCTGACCGACGCGCTGGTGCTGGATGATTTCGGTACCTCGGTGTTCGCCCTGTTTGGTTCACTTAACTATGACATCCGGGATGATATTGAGCTGTCATTCGCGCTGCGCTGGGACCGTGAGGAACGAGATGTCTCCAACGGTGTACCAACGCCGAGCGAGCAGCTGTCCACGCGCATCAACTACTGCGCCAATACCGGTGCGGGCTTCTGCTCGTTTGACGGTGTCACCGACATTGGCGGTACGCCGCTGAACCCGGCGTTTATCACCGACTTTGCCACCGGCATCGTGACCGACTCGATCGCGGATCGAAGCCGTACGTTCACTGAATTGCAGCCCAAGGCGAGCATCAGCTGGGATGCCACCGAGTCCACCACCATTTTCGGTAGCTGGGGCATTGGCTTCAAGAGCGGTGGCTTTAACAACATCGGGGCCACCGAGACGATCCAGTTCTTCCTGGTCAACGCCGGCGGCTCGCTCACGGCGCCACCGGAAATTTTCGACAAGGAAACCTCAAGCGCGTTCGAGCTGGGATTCAAGTCCGAATCCGAAAGCGGCCGCTTCAAGGTCGAAGGTGCGGTGTTCAGAACCGATGTCGATAACATGCAGTTCTTTGAGTTTTTCGTCGGACCGTTCGGCCTGTTGCGTGTGGTTGAGAACATCGACGAAGTATCGCTGCAGGGCTTCGAACTCAGCGGCAGCGCGCAGTTCAGCGACAACTTCTCCATCGACGCGGGCTTTAGCACCATCGATAGCGAAATCGACGTGAACTCGATCCGCCCGATCACTGAGGGCAACGACGCGCCCAGCGTGCCGGAGCTCACGTTCAACATTGCAGCCCAGGTGGACTTTCCAATTAGTCCTCTAATGAATCTGGTAGGCCGCCTTGAGTATTCCTACATCGGTGATACGTGGTTCCATACGGTGCAAGATAACGTGGTGCCTGCGACTCTGTTTGGAGGCCCGGATGCGGACTTCTCGCGTTCGCAGGTGGAGGCCTACGGCATCACCAACCTGCGCGTCGGTCTTGAGGGTGAGCGCTGGGCGCTGACCGCCTTTTCGCGCAACCTGTTTGACGAAGAGTATCTGGCCGAAGTGATTACGGCGCCGGAATTTGGTGGTTCGTTTGTGCACCCGGGTGTGGCGCGGACTTCAGGGCTGGAGTTTAGCTGGTCATTCCGCTAACGGCCCGATTAGCGATCGACACAGGCGGCGGGCGCGGACTATCGCGCCCGTCGTTCCAGCCGGCGACCTCAGACCTGGAAGTCGTTACGCATCAGGATCTGTTTGGCATGAACGCCAGACCTTTATGATTTCTTGCGGTCCCGCACTCCAGGCTTTGCCAGTGCCCATAACGTGTTCGAGCACTCGCTCCAGAGCGCCGATCCGATGGGGTTGCCCGATCATCCAGGGGTGAAGATTCAACGCCAGCAGTCGACCAGCCCCCGTCGTCTGCGCTTCATCAATCAGAAAATCGCACGCGTCCACAATCTGCTGCGCCCATTCAGACTCCGAGTGGCCGTTGTCTGCAATAACAAATCGGTCCTCCAGCTCGATGGACTGTGGCAGCGCCGTAATCGAGCCTGCGGGCGTGCGGAATTCATAGGGCAGGTCGTCGTTGACCCAGTCGCACATAAATTCAACACCGTGTTCCACCAGCAACTGCGGCGTGATCGGGCTCTGACTCTTGGCCGGACTAATCCAGCCGACTACCGCCTGATCGCTGGCCGCGCGCAGGGTCTCAAGTGACTTGGCGACAATGTCGCGTTCACGCTTCGGATCAAGGCCACCGTAGTGGAGGGTGTCCATGTCCCAACCGTGACAAAGCACCTCGTGGCCACGTTCGACCACGCGCTCAAGCAGGTAGGGAACGCGCTCAGCCAGTCGCGTGTTCAACGCAACACTCGCAGACACGTTGTAACGGTCCAGCGCCTTGAAGACACGGTATATGCCGACCCGATTGCCATAGTCCCGAAGGGTGTAGTGCCGCAGATCCGGATAGGCGGTGACCATGCCGCCGGGCGGTGCAAACGGTTGTGCGCGCTGGTCCAGCGGGAAGTACTGCAACGATACGTTAATCCAAAGTGCCAGAGGTCGCTGGTCAGGCCACACGACAGGCGAGCGATCGGTCAGCATGGACCAGTCGTAGAGATCGTGATCCATCCCGTACTGACGTTTTGCATAGCGCAGGTAGCTGTCGTCGAGGCTCATGCTTTCACCCCTTTGCCGCGTGTCGCGATGTCCTCAACCGCCGCGTCGTAATGATGTTCGATCCAGTGCTCGGCAATCTCGCGCCCGGTCGTGATCCAGACATCGCTGTGCCCGGTGATGTACTCCAGCGCCTCTTCGAAGGCTTTGAGTCGATGCGGGTGCGAGACCTGATAGGCGTGCAGCGGAAGGCACATCACCACCGGATTGTCTGCGCCTTCGGCGTACAGACGATCAAAATTGGCCTTGATCATCTGACCGTAGCGACGTGGCTCAATCTTGTTCACGACGTAGGCGATGGTGTCGTTCATTTCCAGCGAGTAGGGGATCGAAATAAACTTTGTGCCCCCACGCACGCGCACGGGCGTGGGCTGGTCGTCATGAAACAAATCACAGGTGTACACGCCGCCGGCCTCGGCGAAAAGATCCATGGTCTGTTCCGAGTGCGTGAGCGCCGGCGCAAGATACCCTGCACAGCGTTGACCCGTGTGCTCAAGAATCGTCGCCATGGCGTCTTCAATAACCTCACGTTCCTGTTGCTCACTCATACCGTAGGTGTAGCGCGTGTTGTAAATGCCGTGACTGAAAAACTCCCAATCGCGTTCGCGGCACATCTTTATGATTTCCGGGTGATGAACGCACAGTGCGGTAGACAGCGAGACGGAACCGCGCACGCCGTATTTGTCGAGCAGATTCATCAGGCGTATGTGGCCAACGCGATTGCCATAGTCGCGCGTTGAGTAACCCAGCACGTCCGGGGTCGGTTTTGGCCACGGCTGACGATGCGGATTGACGGCCGGATCCAGCTCGTAGAATTCAATGTTTGGTGCCACCCAGAACGCCACGCGAGCGCCGCCGGGCCACGAGATTTTCGGCCGATTTTCGTAGGGCCAGTAGTCGTAGAGGTCTGGATCTGAACGCATTGAGCTGCTCCTGGCGGGTGCGATGCCTGCTAGTCGAAGGTGCTGACAACAAGCGCTGGTCTAGAACGGGCTGCCACGCGCGTCGCGAATCGGTTTGCAGCCTGGATGCGCCTCAAGCCAGGCCCTGACCGCCGCGTAGGGCTCGACGTCCGCGTACTTGAGCATCATGTCGCACAGATTGGCGTAGTGGGGAATTTCATGCTTGTCGGCGACGCACTCCTCCGGAACGATGGTCCGGTAACCGTGCGCCAGAGACGCGACACAGGACGCCCGGACACATCCCGACGTGCTGCCGCCGGTGAGGATGACCGTATCCACCTTGTGCCAGACTAGTAAGGACGCGATCAATGTGTCGTGGAAAACGCTTGCCGTGCGCTTGTTGATCACCGCATCGCGCTGGCGATCAATCAAAAGCCTTGGATCGAGCTGCGCGCGCTCCGAATTCTCGGTTATGTTTTGCAGTGAATCCGGGGTGTTGGTGCGCGTGCCCCAGACGCCGGCATCATCCGCGTTGTCCATATAGGCCACATACGTCCAGATGACGGGCATGTTTTTGGCCCGTGCCAGTTCCGACAGGTTGTTGATGTAGGTTAGCTGTTCCGGGTCGGTCTGGTAAGCCGTTTTGAAGGTGCCGGTATCCGTGTAGGCGCGCTGCAGGTCAATGTTGATCAGCGCGGCTTTGTCGCCGAAACCAAATTTGGCGCGCTTGGGGTTTTTCTTGATCTCGGCCCAGTATTGGCGAGGAGTCAGGTCGGAGGTTTGCATAGGACGCTCTGTGGCTTGGACGTGAATACGGCGTCGACCGCGATGCGATCTTGCGATGACATGTTACGTCGTGTCGTTACGGCGGATAAACCCTGCCCACGACACGTGGCATTGGCCCCTGTCGTCGGCATTAGATGATGCCTTTTTCAGCCAGGGCTGCCCGCGCGTCGGCATCCAGACCCAACACATCGGCAAACACCTGATTGTTGTGCTCGCCCAGCTCGGGGCCTGCGTGCCGCACGCTGCCCGGCGTGAGCGAGAGCTTCGGAAACACGTTTTGCATGGCCAGTTCGCCAAAGATGGGGTGAGCGATTTTGGTGATGGCTTCGCGCGCGGCAAAGTGCGGGTCTTCGAGCATGTCCGGCGCTCGGTAAATCTTGCCCACCGGCACGCCGCTTTCTTCCATCAGGTCCGTGAGTTCGTCCGCGGTTTTGGTTTTGGTCCATTCGCCCACCAGGACATCGAGTTCTTCCTGGTGATGACCGCGAGTGGCATGGCTGTTGTAGCGCGGATCGTCGGCCAGCTCCGGTCGTTCCATAGCCGCCGCGAGGCGTTTGAAGACGGTGTCCTGATTGGCGGCAATCAGAATCATCTTGTCGTCGCTGGTCGGGTAGATATTTGATGGCGCCACGTTGGGCAGGATCGAGCCGGTGCGTTCACGTACGTAGCCAGTTTGCTGATACTCAGTCACCAGCGACTCCATCATGCCGAGCACGGCTTCGTAAATGGCGGAGTCGACCACCTGACCTTCGCCCGTACGGTCACGGTGGTGCAATGCGGACAGCGCGCCAATGGTTGCGAAGGTCGCAGCCAGCGAATCGCCGATGCTGATGCCCATGCGGCTGGGTGGCGTGGCCGGATCGCCCACCACATACCGCAGGCCGCCCATCGCTTCTCCGATCGAGCCGTAACCGGCGCGTTTCGAATAGGGACCGGTCTGACCCTGGCCGGAGACGCGGATCATGATCAGGCCGGGATTGATCTTTTTGAGTTCGTCATAGCCCAGACCCCAGCGCTCCATGGTGCCCGGACGGAAATTCTCCAACAGGATGTCGGCTTTGGCGACGAGGTCGCGAACGATTTGCTGACCTTCCTCCACCCGGCAGTTAACGGTCACCGACTTTTTATTGCGTGCGACAACCGGCCACCACAGTGACTTGCCGTGGGCCTTTTCCTGACCCCAGACCCGCATCGGGTCGCCCTGACCCGGAGCCTCAACCTTGATGACCTCAGCGCCCATGTCCGCCAGCAGTTGGCCGCAGAATGGGCCCGCCAGCAAACTCCCCATTTCCACCACGCGCAGATCGGTAAGTGGTCCGGTTCGACCGTCCTGATTATGTTCTGTCATCACGCCCTCATGTATACAATTTGGGTCAATTTGGCAAAAAAAGTGGCCATTGACCGCCAAAACAGCTAAAGATTGTATACAATTTCGGGTATTGCGAACAGTTATCTACGGACAAGTCATGGCTGAAGTACAGATTATTGACGTCTCACCGCGCGATGGGCTGCAGAGTGAGCACAAGGTGTTGCCCACCGCGACCAAGGTTGAGCTGATTGGGCGGCTGGCCGACGCCGGTGTGCGCGAGCTTGAGGCGACCAGTTTCGTCAATCCGAAAAAGGTGCCGCAGATGGCCGACGCGGTGGAGGTGATCGCGGGCGTCAAGGCGGCCGGTATTGATGTGCAGCAGATTGGCCTGGCTCTGAACGTGCGCGGCGCCGAACGCGCGATTGCTGCGGGCGTCGACGAGGTCGGCTTCGTGCTGGTATCCACCGATACGTTCAGTCAGCGCAATCAGGGTGCCCCGGTATCGAGATCCATCGAGATCTGGCACGAGATACACGCGCTATGCCGTGAGGCGAACGTGCGCTGCAACGTGCTGATTGCTTCGGCGTTTGGTTGCCCGTTTGAAGGCGAGGTAACGGCCGATCACGTGCTCAACCTAGCCGATCAGTTGCTCAAAACACCACCCGATACCTTTGGTGTGGCCGACAGTATCGGCGTGGGTGTGCCGGTGCAGATGAAAGCCGTAATCACACCGCTGGCCGAAACACTCGGCGACATTCCGCTGCGCTGTCATTTGCACGACACGCGCAACACCGGCATCGCCAATGCGCTGACGGCGATCGACGCCGGTGCCACCCGTATCGATGCGAGCACCGGCGGCATTGGTGGCTGTCCGTTTGCGCCGGCCGCTACGGGCAATATCGCCACTGAAGACCTGCTCTATGCGCTGGAGCGCAGCGGCATCCCGTGCGCGGTCGATCTGGACAAGACCATCGCGACTGCCGCGTGGCTGGCCGAGCAACTTGAACACGACGTGCCCAGTTCGTTGCTGCGCGCGGGCGGCTTTCCCAAGAAAGTGGCGTAAGCCCTATGCGAGCCGCACGCAAGGCCTACGAGGCCGTACGCAATGAGATTATTGAAGGTGCTTACGCGCCGGGCGATCGAATCACCGAATCGGAAATTGCCGAAAGCGCTCAGGTAAGTCGCACGCCGGTACGTGAAGCTCTGCACCGGCTTGAGGCCGAAGGTCTGATTCGGTTTGTGCCCAATCAAGGCGCATTTGTCAGCAGCTTTGGTTTGGCCGAAGCACGCGAGACGTTTGATCTGCGCTCCATGCTTGAAAGTTATGTCGTGCGATTATGCGCGGAGCGCATGACGCCGGATGAGTTATCCGAGGCACGAGCCCTTGCGGAAGAACAGCTGCAGGTCTCCGTTGACCGCAAGTCCGGCTATCTGAAGAAGGTCGCCGATCTCAACGGGCGTTTTCACGGCGCGCTACTTGAGGCTTGCCGCAGCGAGCCACTTCGCGCGACCATGGCCACGATTGCCAACGCGCCGTTGGTGTTCCAGACGTTTCGTGACTATTCGCCTGACGCCTTGATCCGCAGCGCCCAGCATCATCTTGAGATTGTGCTCGCGCTCGAGGCGGGCAACCCCGAGTGGGCCGCGGCTGTCATGCGCGCGCACATTCACTCTGCGCGTACGGTGTTTCTGGACGCGGCAAGCGAAGACTAAAAAATTTGGAGAGTAAAAATGACCCCACGCCTGTTTGCAACGTTTTGCGCAGCCATGTTGATGACTCATGCCGCATACGCCGTCGATTCGGACGGTGACGGCGTCGACGATACCCAGGATAACTGCTCGCAGCTTGCCAATGCGGATCAACGCGACAGCAACGGTGACGGTTTCGGGAATGCCTGCGATATGGATCTGAACAACGACCTGGTGGTCAACTTTGTTGACCTCGGCATCCTTCGCTCGGTGTTCTTCACCGCCGATGAAGATGCCGATAGCAATGGCGATGGCACGGTCAATTTTGTCGATCTGGGCACGATGCGCTCGCAGTTTTTCAGCGCGCCAGGCCCAGGCGCGACGCCACCGACCGGGTTTGGCCAGCGCCCGGTTACGGCCGCGTTCGACTACGACCTCAATGGGCTGACAGACGCGACCTCGCAGCTCGATTACGACGATGACGGCAATCTCACGCAACAAATCTACACCGTAGTGGATGACGGCACGCCCGACACCTTCAACCCGATTTCCGAATTCGGTTTCACGGCCGACTACACCTACACCGACGGTGTTCTGACGCGCATTGAGCAGGACAACGATACCGACGGCAACGATTTTGTCAGCGACTTTACGTACAACCCCGACGGCACACTGGATACGACCACCACCACCGTGTTTGATTCTTTCGGCACGCCGGTCAACACCGTTGTCATCGACTACTTTTATGCCAACGGCTTGCGTGAACGCGACGAGTGGACGTTACCGGGATTCGGACTGGTGCTCACCGTATTCCACAGTTACGACGATGATGGCCTGATTGAAACGTCGGACTGGCAAAATGCGGGCGCGCCGGGCGGGCAGTTTTACATGTACACGTGGAACGACGACGGCAAACTCGAGCAGATTGCCCTGGATATCGAGCGTGACGGCATTTTTGATGAGATCATCAACATCACCCATGCCGGTGGTCGACCGGTGTCTCGCGCCATAACCGGCTCATTGAGCGTGACGCCACCTAACTACACCGAAACACCGTTTTACGGCGCCGATGGTCGTATCGAACGTGTTGACTACGATGCGAATTCAGACGGTAGCATCGACGCTACAGGCACCGCCGTGTGGGAAGACGGCCCATGCAAGAAGTTCTTTTTGCCAAATCTCAATCCCACGAATCAGGCTGGCAGTGATGGCGATCCGGAATCGGCCTCGGGCGATGTATTGTTCTGCGGACCCTGACGGTGCGCCGCTGATGTAGGGCAAAAAAAAACCGCCTCGTCCTGAGGCGGTTTTTCCTTCACCGGGCTAAGGGCGATGCCATCAAAGGCTAAGGAACCCGCTTAAGTCGCGTTCCATCTGGCTGAACGCAGCGGGGTTGCCGATGGCTTGTGCAACGCCGAGTTCGTCCATCATTTCGCTAACATTGGCCATGGCGCCGAGCTTGTCGCCGACGGCGAGGTTTGCCGCCGCCTGCATACCGTCAATCACCGCCTGATCCAGGCCGAAGTGATTGCCAACCTCCTGCGTCACGCTGTCGACGACGTCGCCGAGCGTATCCGAGGCAAAGCCGCCGAAGGCCGCCATGCCAAGGCCCATGGGGCCGCCGAGAGCAGCACCAATCGCCATGCCAATCGCACTTTCCACTGCGTTGGAGACAGCCTGCCCAATCGCATCACCCAACGCTTCGTTGCCGAGCGCGGCACCGACAGCTGCCCCTACAGCATCGCCGATCGCGTCTGCAACATCTCCGATGGCGTCACCGATTGCGTCTGCGACGCCACCGATTCCACCGGCATCAGAGGAATCGCCGACGCCTCCTACGCCACCGACACCATTTCCCGCGTCGCCACCGACGCCGCCTGCACCATCCATCGGAACTCTCCCTGACTTAACTCAGAGCACAGTTGTACCGCGAGGCGCCCCAGGCGATCACTGGGGCTTACCCTATGTGGCGCGCAGCGTCAGTAGAGTTTGTCGAGACTGACCTCAACGGCATCCAGAAAACCGTGCATGTCGACAATGGTCTCGTTGTCCGGATCGGTGGTCTTGCCCTTTAGATCGCCGGTCACGGTGCCTTCTTCGACCGTATTGATCAGAGCCGCTTTGAGATTGCTTGAGTAGGTAAGCAGCGCTTCATTGTCTTCGCGCGTGCCGAGCGTTTCCAGCGCGTTGCCCAGGGCGTAGAGCAGGGCGGAGGAATTGAACAGCGCCGTTTTGCCGTCGCTTTCCTGGTACATCAGATACAGGTCGTGCGCGGTGCCGTGGGGTGCCTCGTACAGCATCGTACCGTCCTTGCTTTCGATGATGGAGCTGGCGGTAGCCAGACTGCCGCCGAGCGCGGCCGAGATGTCGGAGAAAATATCGCCGTCGAGGTTTTGGGCAGGATACAGCGCGTTGCGCGGTGGATCGGTGATCATTTTGTCGAGCTGCACCGACGGGCGCATGATCATGAACGAAGGCGGATTGGTTTCAACCTCAGCCAGCTCGTTACGCACATCGTTGATGACTGTGCTGAACACGTCGTCGTATTCCATGTACTCCCGTTTGAGGCCGAAATACACCTCTTTGTCTTTGCGTGAGGCGTCGCGGAACACCTGACTGACCCAGTCCTTAATTGCTTCACGGTCGTTGGACATGAACAGCATCGGGTCGCCGGCCTTGACCTCACGCGCATGCTTTTCTTCGCCGTCGACAATCACTTTCAAGATGCCGTCTTCTTTAAGCGGCATGTTGAAGCTGCCGTACTGATCGCCGCCGCCGGCGCTCATGCGTGAAATTGAGACATGGGCCTCACGGCTCGGAATGCCGTATTTTTTGAGGCTCTCGACCAGCTTGAGCAGCTTGCGTCCGGAGGTGTTGTCGGGCACGCCCCACAGGCCGCGCTCCGGAGGGTTGGCGACGATGCGCGCGGCCTGCGCATCAATCAGCTCGTAGTGGTAGGACAGGCCGAGCTTCTCGACCTTCGCCTGGTAGTCCGCCTCGTAGATGTCCTCAATGGCCTGGCGCATGACGCCGTCGTAGCCTGGAATGACCGTGTCTTTAAGGCCCAGATAGATGTCGCGCTTCTCGTCGATGGCGCGCTGGAAAAATGCGTGCGCCCACGCGCGGACGTTGGCGATGCTGTTGGTGGCAAGCAGCCACGGATCGCCCCGGTTGACCTTGCGTCGATGGAGCTCAACCGGATCGCCGCTGGCGCCCACGAACACCACTTTGGCGATGCCGGTGTCTCGGGACAGCTCGTTGTAGCTGTCGCGAATGCCGCCGCCGTCCATGGTGAACACGTCGATGTCGCGTCCGATCCATCCCGGGCGGCGCACTTCGAGATTGCGGAACTGAATGTCCTCGCGCGTGATGTTGCCGCCGATACCTTTGCGAATAGCGCCGTTGGGCGATTTGGTGGCCAGGCGATGCAGATCGGCTTCTTTGATCTCGGGATGCGCGGCGAGCATCTCGTCCAGCTGATCGCGATTGACCGTCATGCCGGCGTTTTTGATGCCTACGCCGTATTTCTTGAGCGCCGCGATGGCGTCAAGCACAACCTGGCCATTAGTCGTCAGACGCTTTTCCGCCGACAGATCAATGTCGATCAGGTCGATATTCAGACGCTTGGCGACAAAGCGTTCCAGGATCAGCTCAAACGCGATCTGGGCCATTTCGTCACCATGCAGGACGACCAGGGGTTGGCGGACGGAAATTTTTGCGGGCATCTGACTCTCCGGAGGCGGCACACGGGCCGAGGCACAATATCGGGGACGTATTGTGCCAGATTGGGCGGCGTTGTCGGGGGCCAGCGGGGCCTATTTTGTCGGGACCGGATTTTCGCCGACGAGGCGAACTTCGCGCTGGGGAAAGGGCATCGCGATACCGTTGTTTTTCAGAGCCTTCCAGATCATCAGATTCAGATCCGCGTCGACCCGATTGCGACCATCGTCGATGCCCTCCATCCAGTATTCGATCAGGATATCCACGCCGGACTCGCCAAAGCCGCTGATCTCGGCGTCGGGTTGCTCCTCGGCGCTGGCCTGGTCGCCGCTGAGTACCTGCGGGTGGGAGGCCACGACTTCCTTGAGCAGCTCGAGCATCGGCTCCATATCGGTGCTGTAGGCCACCTGGAACTCGATGGAATAGCGCTGCTTGATGTTCTCATGGGTCCAGTTGGTGAAGCTCGAGGTGACGAACGTCTCGTTGGGAACCACGACATCTTTGCCGTCAAAGGTTTTGAGGATCGCCGAGCGCATGGTCAGCTCGCGAATGATGCCCGAGCGGCCGTCTTCGAGTTCCACGTAGTCGCCGACCGTCAGCGAGCGGTCAAGCAGGATGATCAGGCCGGAGACGAAGTTCGATGCAATGGACTGAAGGCCAAAACCAAGACCGACGCCGAGCGCGCCACCGAAGACCGCAATCGTGGTCAGATTGATGCCCATGACCTGCAGCAACAGGATGAAGATCAGAACAAACAGACCGATTTCGAACAGCTTGGCGAACACCTCGCGTGTGCCGACATCGAGGTCTTCCTGCTGACGAATGTATTGCTTGCCGGTGTTGTTAGACTTGCGGCCGAGCCAGAACAGGATGATGCCGAAAATCAGTACCCGCAGAATCGTGTAAAGAGAGAGCGAAATGTTGCCTGAGGTGAGGCTGACGCTATCGAGGTACTCCACAACAGGGCGCAGCCAGTCAAACAGATACAGCAGCGCAATCGGAATCAGCACCCAGGCGATAAACCGGCGCGCCATGCGACTGGTGGCAAATTCACGATTGGCGGCATAGGCCAGCCTGATCACCATCAGGCTCTCAAGCACGCGCAACGCGTAACCCTCGCCAAAGCGCGCCTCGCAGTAGCGCGCCGCGGCGTTTAAAAGGCCAACGGCAAGCAGTGGGAACAGCAACGGACGCAGTCGGCTCAGCCAGCGGCGGGCATTGAAAGAAGTGGTTTGCGGTTCTTGCTCTGCATCTGGCGCCTTCAGCAATCGCGCCAGCGCGCGCGCGAGAACGAGCGCCAGCACAATTGTGACCGTGCCCAGCAATAGTTGAACAATAAAACCCGGTCCCTGCACCCAGGTGCTCAGGTTGTCGAGTGCCCCGTCGAACGCGGCGGCAATTTGCTCGGCTGTGATGGGGGGCGTCGTCGACGGTGCGGTTTCATTTTCCATATTCCGGATTAGAGCACACTCGCCGCAGGGGTTAACACTTAGAGCCGTGAATTTGACCGTCGGTTATTTGACATTCATCACATGCCATGTGCCCAGAAAGAGACACGGTCACCAGTGTAAAAAATGGCGACATGATGGAATACGTGCCCAGACCGAACAAACCTAAGGGTACTTCATGCCACGCTCGATTCTCCTGGCCTTATCTGTCTGTTCAGCCGTTGCGCTGATCGCACAAAAAGACCCCGTCGCCGAACACGTTGCAACCGCGCCGAATGCGCACGAGACAACGGTTATCGTTCAGGCGGCTTCCGCCGATGCCGCGGCGACGGCCGTTCTGAATGCCGGTGGTGAGGTGACTGATCGCCTTGAGATCATCAATGCTGTGGGCGCCTCGTTGACGGCGTCCGAGCGCAACACGCTGACAGACGTTCGTGTTTACGACGACAGTTCTGTTCAGCTTAGTGCCGCGACCTGGAAAACGACCAACAAGTGGACCGCCCCGACCGCTGATTCGGGCGTGTACACGGAGCAGGACGCTACAGGGTCCCACGATGGTGGCAATGCGGGTCAGGATCTGCAGGACCCGTTCCCCGTACGCGACAATGCCAGCCACAATCCGAGTTTGCTTGAGGCGGTGGCCTTGCATGACGCGGGTATCGATGGTGCCGGTATCGCCGTTGCCGTTGTCGATACCGGTATTTGGTGGCAGCAGTCTAAAAACGGCGTAGGTGGTCGCGTTCTGACCGAAGTCGATACGCTTGGCCGTGGCATCGTCCAGTCCAAGAAGCTCGACGATCTGAACGGTCACGGCAGTCATGTTTCAAGCGCCATGCTCAGTCACGAGACTTTTAACGGCATGACAGAAGGTATCGCACCAGGCGCATCATTGGTCGCCGTCAAAGCGTTCGACGAGCTTGGCAAGGGTACCTACCTGAGTGTCATCAAGGCGCTTGATTGGGTCGTCGCAAACGCCGACAAGTATGGCGTGAGAGTGCTGAACCTTTCCTTTAGCGCGACGCCGCAGTCGCATTACTGGGACGATCCGATCAATCAGGCCGTCATGCGTGCCTGGGAGGCAGGCATTGTCGTGGTGGCATCGGCCGGCAATACCGGTCCCGACGCCATGACCATTGGCGTGCCGGGCAATGTGCCTTACGTAATTACCGTGGGCGCCATGTCCGACAGCTTCACACCGTCCGATGCCTCGGACGATGTGCTGACATCGTTCTCGGCCACCGGACCGACGTACGAGGGATTTATCAAGCCTGAAGTGGTTGCCCCCGGTGGTCATGTGCTGGGACGTCTGTCGAGCTGGTCGCACATCCCGTCGCTGTATCCCGGCGCCATGCACCCCAACGAATACCACTTCACGATGTCCGGTACCTCGCAGGCGGCTGCGCTGGTTAGTGGTGTGGTGGCTCTGATGCTCGACGCTGATCCCTCGCTCACGCCGGACAACGTCAAATGCAAACTCATGGCCTCGGCTCGTCCCGCTCTGGATGGCGAAGGTCGCCTGGCCTACAGCGTGTTCCAGCAGGGCGCCGGCATGATCAATGCGCTGGCGGCAGCCGGCACGTCGGCGCACAACTGTGCTAACCGCGGGCTCGATGTCTCTGCTGACCTTGCTGGCCGCACGCACTTCGCCGGTCCGGCCAGTCAGGACGAAGACGGCAATTTCTTCGTGATGGACATGGACGCCGAGACGCCGGGCACGCCGCTGGAAAGCGACGGCTTCGTCTGGTCGGACGGGTTTGTGTGGTCCGACGGATTTGTCTGGAGCGACGGCTTTGTCTGGTCCGATGGCTTTGTCTGGAGCGACGGTTTCGTCTGGAGCGATGGCTTCGTGTGGTCCGACGGCTTCGTCTGGAGTCAGGGTTTTGTCTGGAGTCAATCGATGCCCTGGCTAAGCGGTGCCAGTGCGATGCAGCTATCCGAAGACGCGGGTATCAACCGCTGGGTGGATAGTCAGTAAGTATCGTGTTGCAAAGAGCGTACATTTTCGCATTGGTTATGGGGCTGACATTGTTCAGCCCCGTTGCCGTTTCAGCACCCGCCGCACCCATGGTGTTCTCACACCTGACGGTGCAGGACGGCCTGTCACAAAACACCGTGCTCGATATTTTTCAGGATTCGGTAGGCTATGTCTGGGTGGCCACAGAGTCGGGATTAAACCGATTCGACGGCTACAATTTTGAGCACTACACGCAGGACCGCACGAACCCCGACGCGCTGCAGAGCGATTTTGTCTGGGGCATCGCCGAGGACAGCCATCAGGATCTGTGGCTGGCGACCAAGGGCGGTGGTCTGGTGCGCTGGCTTCGACGCGAAGACCGTTTTGAAACCTTCCGTCACGACCCCAACGATGCCACGACGATTGCCAGCGATGCTGTGCGCGCTGTGTGGGTTGGTGAGGACGACACAGTGTGGGCCGGCACGCGAGGCGGTGGCCTGAACCGACTTGATCCCCAGACCGGTGTTTTTACCCGCTACCGGCACGATCCAGACAACGCTGCATCGCTGAGCAACGACAGCGTCAACGCCATTATTGCAGACGGCCGCGGCCATCTGTGGGTGGGCACGCGCGCGGGCCTGAACGTTATGAACGTCGCCACCGAAAAGTTCATGCGTTATCAGAATCGTCCCGACGATCCGACCAGTCTGAGCAACGACGTAGTGATCAGCGTCTTTCAGGATGACATGGGCACGCTGTGGGTGGGCACATTTGAAGGTGGCCTGAATCGTTTCGACTCGGTTACCAACCGGTTTGTTCGCTACCGCCACAATCCGGACGATACGTCGAGTTTGTCCCACGACTATGTTTGGGGGATTTTGCAGGATCGAGACGGGCGCTTTTGGGTAGGCACTCAAAACGGTCTGAACCTGTTTGATCGCCAGTCCGAGTCGTTCACGCGCTATCAAAAGTCACCGACCGACCCCAACAGCCTGTCGAGCAGCTACGTCATGTCGATGTATCAGGACGCGAGCGGCCTTTTGTGGTTGGGTACGCGCGGCGGTGGCATCAGCCAGTGGCATCCGCGCAGCTGGTCGCTGGGGCACTTCAAGGACGATCAGCTCAAAGACGCGATGACCGTTGCGATCGCGACCGATCGTGAGCAACGCGTGTGGATTGGTGCGTTGGGGGCGCCTCTGGGCAGACTTGATCGCAAGTCCGGCGAGCTGACGCCGTTAAGCAAGCTATTGCCAGAAGGCGTCGCCTTGTCCGACGCGCGTGCGATGTCTTTGTTGCACGACGAAGACGGCACGCTGTGGGTCGGCACCATGACCGGCGGTCTGAACCACGTGGATCTGCGGCGCGGTACGATCGAGGTGTACCAGCACGACCCGAACGACGCCACGTCGCTTGGCGCCAACGGCATCATGACGATGCTTAGCGACGGCGAGAGTCTGTGGATTGGCACGTTCGGCGGCGGCGTCAATCGTTTCGACCGCAAGGCCGGTACGTTTGAACGCTTCGAATTTGATCCCGATGATCCCTCATCCTTGAGTTCGCCACGCGCGACGGCACTAGCCAAAGACGCCCGCGGCCGGATCTGGGTTGGCACGGATGACGCCGGGCTGAACGTGCTCGATCCGGCTACCGGCACGGTGCATCGGCTACGGCATGATCCGGCGGTCGCCTCGTCGCTGTCCTCCGATGGTATCTACTCGTTGCATGTCGACAACGATGGCAACATCTGGGTGGGGACGACCGACAGCGGACTTGATCGGGTCGTTGATCCTGACGCAGCGCCCGGCGATGTTCGCTTCACTAATCGCAGTCAGATTCACGGCCTGTCGGGAAATACCGTTTACGGCGTGCAGTCGGATGCCGACGGCAGTCTTTGGGTCAGCGGCAAGAACGGGCTGACGAAGTTTGATCCGGCATCCGGCGCCGTGCGGGTGTATCACCGCCGTCACGGCTTGCAGGGTGATGAATTCAACTTTGGGGCGCACCATCGGGATGCACGCGGTTGGCTCTATTTCGGTGGCGCCAACGGCATCAACATGTTTGATCCGCAGGCGCTGGCGCATGGCGACGAAGCGCCCGCCGTTGTGGTGACGGCGATCGAGAAGTTTAATCAGGCGGCGCCGCTGGATCAGCCCTACGATCAGGTGACCGAGCTGGCCCTGGACTACAGCGACGATGTGATTACGTTTGAGTTTGCGGCACTTGACTACATCGATCCGAGCAAGAACCGATACCGCTATCGACTCGAAGGCTTTGACAAGAACTGGGTGGAGATCGGTAACCGTCGCCGGGTAACCTATACCAACCTGGATGCGGGCACCTACACATTTAAAGTGGCGGCCGCCAACAGTGACGGCACCTGGAACGACAACGGCGCTGCGATTCGTATCACGGTGGCCCCGGCGCCGTGGGAAACGCCGCTGGCGTTTGCCCTGTATGCGCTCATCGCACTGGCCGTCGTGGGCGGCATTTTCCTGTGGCAGCATCGCAGGCTCAAAGCCGCAGCGCAGCTGCGTCAACTTGCGTACTACGATTCCTTATCGGGTCTGCCCAACATCAAGCTGTTCAGGCAACGGCTCAGTGAAAGCCTGGACGAAGCGCGTCAACTTAAGGACGGGCTGGCGCTTTTGTATGTGGACCTGGATCGCTTCAAGCGCATCAACGACACGCTGGGCCACACGGTGGGCGACAACCTGATTAAGTCGGTGTCGTCGCGACTGTCGCAGTGTGTGCATCGGCGCGGTGAGGGCGTCGGGCAGTTTGAACTGGCGCGCATCAGCGGCGATGAGTTTCTGATTTTCCTGCGCCATCGTCATGCCAGGCGCGAAGCGCGCGAGATGGCCAAAGACATCGCGCAATCGTTGTCGGCGCCGTTTGCCAGTGCCGGGCAGGATCTGGTGGTCACCGCCAGTATTGGCGCGGCGCTGTATCCCGATCACGGCGAGGACGGCGAGTCTCTGCTCAAGGCGGCGGATACCGCAGTCGCGCAGGCCAAGGCCGAAGGCAGACGCACGTTCCGGCTTTACTCGCGCAAGATGAGCGCGCGTGCCATGCAGCGTCTCTCGCTTGAAAATGAGATTCGTCTGGCGCTTGAGAACGATCAGTTCCAGCTTTACTTCCAGCCCAAGTACCGGGCGGGTGATCTGAAGATTATTGGTGCCGAAGCATTGCTCCGCTGGTTCCACCCCACGCGTGGTGAGATCTCGCCGGGTAACTTCATTTCGGTGGCCGAGGAGGCCGGACAAATCAGCGACCTCAGTCGCTGGGTCGTGCGTACCGCTTGTCGTCAGCTGCGGGCGTGGCAGGACGAGGGGCTACCGCAGGTGCCCATCGCTGTGAACTTGTCGCCCGAGGACTTTTTGCGCGACGATCCGGTTGGCATGGTCAGGTCGGCGCTGGCCGAGTCCGACATTGATGCACACTTGCTTAGCCTGGAGATCACCGAGTCGGCGTTGATGCACGATACGTCGCGGGTGAGTCAGTCGCTGCGCGATCTCAAGGCGCTGGGATGCGAGCTGTCGGTTGATGATTTTGGTACGGGCTATTCTTCGCTGGCCTATCTCAAACGCTTCCCGCTCGACACGCTCAAGATCGATCGCTCGTTTGTGTCAGACATTTCGACCGACGCTGATGCCGCGTCGATCTGCTCGGCGATTATTGCCATGGGCCGCGCCCTGAGCCTGAATGTGGTGGCCGAAGGTGTGGAAACCGATCAGCAACTGCGTCGACTGCGTCTGGACGGCTGCGATCAGTTTCAGGGCTTCCTGTTGTCCAGGCCGGTACCTTCGTCGTTGTTTATGGAGCAGCTCATCGCGCAGAGCCCGTCCATGGATCAGGCGCGTATCGCGGAGCAAAAGGTGGTGCAGCTCAGCCAGCGCTGAGCGTTCGGGCTAGACAGATGTGACGAGCGAAGGCTGGGGCGCCGTCGTGTTTTGTGCTGCATAGGCGGTCATGCCGTCATGCGCGTCGGCTGAATGTGCACCGCCGCAGGCGGGGCAGGTGGCGCGCGCTTCCTCGCTTGCCAGTTCGGAGGCGGGCGCGGGCTCTTCACCGCTTTGCTCAGACAGCCCGGATTTCTCGGCGGCCAACTCCATCCGCGCCTCGGCCGCCATCTGCGCAGCGTCGGCCGCCACGGCGCGATCCTGGGAGGACGGCTGTGCCGGTGCCAACGCCGCGCGTCGAATGATCTGCGCCTTGGCGATGGTGGCTTCAGGATCGCCGGGTACCTCCGAGGTGTCGATTTGTACCTGGCCGCCCACAGCATAGAGTTGCTGATCCGGTCCGCGCTCGTAGGTATAGGTGGGTCCGCCGCGGGCCAGCGAGCCGGCGGCAACAAGGTGCGCCTGCTCGTGCGCCCGCACTTCGCGATCGCGTGCCTTGAGCTTTTCGAGTTCGCGCTGCTCTTCTTCGGTTAGCTCGTTTGCGTCCGTTTTTGCTGGATCCGATTCTTCCTGACCGACCTGACCGCTGCGCTCAGGGGCCTCGCCGATCTCGGCGCCGCGACCCACGCCTTCGACTCTCTGGCCGGAGGCGGCCTGTTCACCGCCGGGCAAAGAGATGCCACCCGTGGTGGTTGCATCTTCCGGACGCGCGTTGGACTCAGGCGTCTGGACGGCCTGAGGCGGGGGCGCGGCAAGCGCCGGCGCGGCGGGCTGGATCGTTGAAATCAATGCGTGGTTCTCAAACGGCTCTATGCCCCGCTTATAGCGACTGCCGTTTAGAGAACTTTAGCGGTGCTGGTCGATCAGTATCGGATTGCCGTCGGGGTCAACCAGCGCGATGCTGGCCGGGCCGCTGCTGTCGGGATCGGCGCTTTGCGTGAGCTCGACGCCCGCGTCCTGCAGGGACTTCTGTATTTCACGTACGTCGGCAAAGTCGGCCAGATCGGCGCAGTGCTGATCCCAACCCGGATTGAACGTAAGTATGTTGTGCTCAAACATGCCCTGAAACAGCCCGATGATGTGATCGCCGTTGCGCATGATGAGCCAGTTTTGACTTTCGTCGCCGCCGGCCTGTTCAAATCCCAGGTTTTGATAAAACGCTTTGGAGGCGGCCAGGTCCTTGACGTTCAGGCTGACCGAAAATGCACCGAGCTTCATCGCTTACCTCATTTGTGGAGTAAATCGCTTTTGATTATAGCGAACCGCACAGATCGGTTTGGGCGCTTGGGCCGGGTGGGCGGAAAAACAGGCCGCGCATGATGCCCAGATCGACGAAATTAACCGAGCCGTCGCCGTTGAAGTCGGCATCTGCGTCGCCGGTGAAAAAGACGCTGCGGAAACGTCCCAGATCGATCGCGTTGACGGCGCAGTCATTGTTCAGGTCGCTGTCGCAGCGATTGCCGTAACCATCGCCGTTGCTATCGCGCTGTGCCGTATTGGGTTGCTCGATGCAGTTGTCGACACTGTCTGCGACGCCGTCACCATCTGCATCACCGAACGCGCCGCTAAAGCGAAAGAAATCGAGCACACCACCAAACAAAGTGGCTTCGCCAATGCCGGTGGCAAGGTCGATGCGCAGCTCGATGCCGTTGCTCGACAGAGGAGGTTGATCCCAGGTGAAGATCA
>CAZXCL010000013.1:0-8254 GCA_964639265.1 uncultured Gammaproteobacteria bacterium
GGCGTCACCGCGCCGCTGCGTTGGTATCTGAATTACCTTGGCTATCGGGCGCTGCCGTGGGAGATGGGCCGCAACAAAGGCGATCCCGAACGCGATGCCGTACGGCTGGCCGAGCGTCTGGATCAGCAATTGGGCGAGGACGAAGACATCACGCTGATTGGCTGGAGCCTGGGTGGTGTCATCGCGCGCGAGGTGGCGCGCTTGCGACCAGATGCTGTACGAGAGGTCATTACCATCGGAACACCGGTGGAGGGGGGTCCGAAATATACGCTCGCCGGTCCGCGCTTCGCGCAGAAGTTCGGTATCGATCTGGATGAGTTTGAATCCCATGTGCACAGCATCAACCGTCAGGGGATCGAGCAACCTCTGACCGTGATCTACAGTCGCAGTGACGCGGTCGTCGGCTGGCAGGCTGCGATCGATCGCTACAATCCGCACGCGCGGCATATCCGTGTGACAAGTTCGCATCTGGGTATGGGCACGAATCCAGCCGTCTGGCGGGCTGTCGAGAAAACCCTGCGACGCTGATCCCTTCACATCAGTAAACTGAAATGACAAGTGTCCTTGACATCGCAAGGTTCGATCAGTAATGTAAAGCACACTTTACTAATCGACAAAGGTACTTGATATGGTCAAGGAAGCATCCGAGCAGCGCGGTTTGCTGCGCACGCTAGCCTCTTGCATGGGTACGGAAGCCGACCGGCGCAATCAGATCCTGGTGGCTGGCGGCATTATTCTCTGGGCGCTGGCCTCCACGATTTCCAATGAAATGATGCAGCGAGGCGCGAGCGTCTGGCTGGTCCTGATTCCTGCGGTAGTGGCGATCGGCGTCGTGCTGGCCTATGCGCGTTTTCTGCGTGAAACCGATGAATACGTTCGGTTGCTGCAGTATCAGGGCCTGGCTCTGGCGTTTGGGTTGAGTATTTTTATCGTGTCGCTGCTCGAGTCATTGCAAAAGGCTGGCCATCCGTATGACTTCGCCAACGAATCGGCGACCGTCATGCTGCTCTCGTGGGCCGCGGCGCAGTTTTTCGTCGCGTGGCGTCACCGATGAACAATCAACTGCGCGTGTTGCGTGCACAAAGGCGCTGGTCGCAGGCCACGCTCGCCGAGCATCTGGGCGTGTCGCGGCAGACTGTTAATGCCATCGAGACTGGCAAGTTCGATCCCAGTTTGCCGCTGGCTTTCAAGATTTCCGAGTTGTTCGAACTTCGTATTGAGGAAATTTTTTCGCCTGCGGCCAGCTGAAGCAAAGTCGCCCGAAGACCAACTTTGGTCTCCGGGCGATGCGGGCTTTCTACGGCACGTAGCAGGTTGCCGAATCAGAGCGCCCGGCGGTGTCACGCACCGTCACTCGCACGGCATAGGACGACGCCTGTCCTGGAAGCCCCGGAGACAGGGGGCCGAACCGGGTGACACTCCCCGGCGGATTGGCGCTGCCATTGAGGGTCCACTGATAACTGGCGATGGGACTGGCTCCCGCACTGCTGGTGCCAGCATCGACGTAGTAATAGTAGTAGCCGCCACCATACGGTCCCCCGCTCTGGTAATAGCTCTGCACCTGACAGCGGGCGTCCGGGGGTGAGGGCGGCGGTGGCGGCGGGGGACGCCCCTCGCGTTCCATGATGGCGTTGCGCGCCGTATCTCGGGTTTGCGCGGCGTGGCGCATGCCGCCGGTGTGGCACTGACTGTCGCGAATGCCCATGTCGCGAGCGTTGTTAAATTTGCCCTGGTTCGTACTCACCACACCGTCGTCGGTGCCGGGGATAATGAACGAGACGATGTTGCAACGCCAACGCCAGAACTGCAGCCGTTGCCAGAAATTGCTGGGCCGACGGTGGCGCGTTCGATAGTAAAACACCTCGCGACGAACGCTCGTCGGGATACCCACGCTCCACACGGCGCTGCCCACCGACGTGAGGCTAAGCTGAGGCCCGCAGAAGCCAAAAATTTCACTGAGCACGAAGCCCCACACGCCGCCGATGCCCACATACAGATCCATCAGGGTGCTGCCGCGAAAGGGTGTGCCCATGGTTTGAATGCGTCTGGGGGCCGTCGCGTTGTCCAGACGGCTGGTGTAAAAGGTGCGCAAGTGCGCCGCCGCGGCGCCGCCCTGACTATGCGCAATGACGGTAAAGGCGTTATTGAAAAAGCCGTTGCCCTGATCGCGAAGACGCTGCGCAAAGCGATCGTGCGAACGGCTTTGGTTGGTGTCCAGAAACGTTCGCGTGATACCCAGATTGTCGAGGTCGCCCACCGGCCAGGTCGCGCTTGAGCACCACCCGTGTACGGCAACGATGCCAACGTTGCCCCCGCGCTCGACGTTCACGGGATCGTCTACTTCGATATCGACACTGCGCCCGCTGTCAAACTGAAACATCGCATCGTCCACCTCAATGGCAGTGCGCAGTTCAAAGGCAGCGTTGGGCAGATTGAGTGCCGTGATCGCCAGTTGCGCTCGCTGATCCAGCGGCAGGAATGTGTCCGGATCCTGAATGCGCACATTGCGCAATGTGAGGTCCGCGCGACCGCTGCCGCGCAGCGCAATCCAGCGGGCGTCGAAGGTTAGCGGCAGCGTCACCACACCGTTCTGATCGCGCTGCGGCGCGCTCATGCCGCTGATCCAGGCGATGGGTTGATTGGTCTGGGTCTCCCACACTTCTGCGTAGGCATGGAGATGGCTGCGGCGCATTGCGTTGTGCGTGAGCTCAAGGTCAATTTGCATGCGCTTATCGTCGATGACGCTGGTCGATACTTTGCCGGTGAGCGCAATGGACGCCTCACTGACCGGCAGGGTGTAGAACACCGTCCGTTCAATCAGAGCCCCGTCGTCTCGCCGCAGCGCGACGTCAACGCGGGCGGAGTGCAGGCCGGCCGGTAGCTTTGGGAGTTCGATCAGCGGATAGCCGGCCGGCGTGCGATGCAACGTGGCGGCGCGCGAGGCTTCTATTCGCTGGGCGTGCAGCACTTTGCGCGAGTGCGTGTCGATGATCTTTAGCTCGACGCGCTCCACTGTACGGGGTGCTCGATAGTTGCCCTTATCGCCGTTCCTGGCATCCAGAGCCAGGGCCAGCGCCGCTTGCGAAGACGTCGTCAGGTTTAGCCGCGGCTCGGTACACGGCTCGATGCATTGGCCGCGCTGGTCGCAGCGCGAGGCATCCGCCAGACAGGGATCGGCGGCCAGGCCCACCGAGACGCCGTCGCCTTCGTAACCGATCATTGACTGCACCGTGGCCGAGCTGTGCCCCGACAACGACGGGGTGATGTCGACCGACCAGGTGCCGGAGGTGTCCACCTCGCCCCCAGAGACCGACAGCGTCATGCTGCCACCACCGTTGGCGGCGAATTCGTTCATCTCAAGCCCCGCCTCGTAGCTGCCGCAGGGGCCTCCGCTGCACAGCAGGCGAACACCGTCGTATTCGTAGCGTTTGTTTCCCGGGCCATAGATGCGCACTACATCGAACGTGGGGAAGTTGTCGGTCACCTGTACGATGCTGAAGCCTTCGCCCGCGACCACACTAAAACCGGTGCCCGGCGAACGGTCTTCGCCTGTTCGCTCAAGCATCCGAATGCTCGAGCTGACCATCATCGCCTCGGTGCTCGGCATGCGTCGTTCGCTAAATTCTTCGGGCGGCCCTGACAGCGCCTTGACGCCAACGCGCTCGGCGAGCGCGGCGGTCGCGGTGCCGACCGTCACGATGAGCACAAGTGTCTTGAGTAATCGATTCATCGCCCTCTCCCTGACAATGCACCTGAGCGGTGCGAGGGATAAACGGTAGGCTCGCGCTCACGGCCACATCAGTGGGGTTTGCCCTATCTGGGGTAGGGCAGGCCTGCGGCGTTTGTAATAAAATACGAACGGCGACCGCTACGCGCGGCCCCGGCAGGAGAAAAACACTTGAACGCACCCCCATCCGGTCTACCTGGACCGCGCATCGCGCGCGTCGTGAAAAAAATCGCACGTCGGGCCGGCGGATTCGTCTTGCTGACGCTGACTGTGGGCCTGACGACCTGCAGTGCGCTGGACGCGGTCAAGCTCGACCCAACGCCGGGCCAGCTCGAGCGCCCGGCGCAGAGCGACACGCCATGAACGCGCCAAGTGGGAAAGTCGCCTGGTCGGTGCGCGGGTTCTTGCTCTATGCGCTGGCGCTGCCTCTGGTGCCGGCGCTTCTGATTGAGCTGGATCGCGGTTCGGTTACGGACATCGCGACGGTCTCCGGCGCACTGAGCGCGTTTGTTGCCGCGGCCCTGTTGGTTCGCTTTGGCGTACGACGCCAGCGTCGCCGGGCGGTTAGTCGCTATACGCGGGCCGATACCAATAACCTGACGTGGCTTGGCTGTAGCGCCGTGGCGTTGGGTTGTTTTGTGTGCCAGTTTTTTATCATCGAGCGCTCGCTGGCCTTTTCTATCGCCGTGGCGCTTGGTGGCTTCGCCGGAGCGTTCTTTTCTTACGGTTCGATGTGGCAACGCGTGCGCACGGAGAAGACTGATGGCTACACGTCCAATGAAATCGTCGATGCGTTACGCGAAGCTGAAATCAAGGTTCAGGATATCGAAGCGATTTATGTGCAGCTGCCCCACGGCGGCATTCGCCGCAAGCTCAAACGACTGACCAGCAACACGCATCGCCTTATGGGCACGATAGAGCGCGACCCGAAACAGCTGCGCCCTGCGCGCAAATATCTGAACGTTTTTCTGCCCGGCGTGCGGCAGGTGGCGCAGTCTTATCGCAAGTCACTTGATACCGCCCCTGACCCGGACTTTGATCAGCGTTTCAACGAACTTCTGGATAAAACCGATCGTGCTCTGAATGAGTATCAGACTCAGCGCGAGAACAAGATCGCGTTTGATCTGGATGTGCAGATGGCCGTGCTGCGTCAGCAGCTGGATCACGAACTTAAGCGTTAGCGGCGGCGCAAAAACCCGAAACCGGCAAGCGTACTCAGGAATAACCAGCCCGCCGCCGGCAGTGGCACGACTGTGTAGCTGAGCTCGCTGATTTCAACGCCGTTTCCTATGACGCCGTTGACCCCAAATAGCCCGAAACTCGTCTGCAGCGTTGAATTCGGGTCGAACGGGTCAAAATCGTCGAGGCCAAAATCGATTAGTGGTATCGCTCTGCTGTCAAATAGACTTTGGCTGCTGTCATACAGCGTCAGCAAGAAAAGACCTGTATCGCCATCGTCTGATTCGATCTCAGCTTGCAATCCAAACCCGTCAAAGCCCAAATCGTTGTCGTTTTGAATCACCAATTCGTTGGCACCGAGTGGTGTCCGAGCTGTATAGGTGGTCTCTCCAACAACAATCGTGCCCTCGATAATCACCGCTTGGTAGGCGCCAGGCGGATTCGAGGCAGTGTTTGTGTCGAAAAACAGGGTGACGTCCACGAGTCGGTCGCCGCCCGAGGCAGGCGCGAATCCGGTCATGTCCAATCGCGCCACGGCAGCATTGGCGTTGGCGGATACCAGGCAAAAGGCGGCTGCAATCAGCGCATTTTTCTTTTCGAACATATTGATCTATTCCGTTTTATTCTCATTTTTTTGTAGTGTAATAGAGCAACGTCAGAAATGCATACTGACGAAATAGCCGTTGTGCTTGCGGATGTTGAGCACACGTCCTTCGTCGAGAATCAAATACTGGCCCTTGATGCCCGTTAGCGTGCCCTCGATCTCAGGCAGCTTGTCAAAACTCAGGCTTTTGACCTTGGCTGGAAATGTCTCCACAGGGTAGTTGATCTCCCACACTTTGTCGTCGTCGCTAAGATACGCCTGCATGTCGGGTGCGACTTCATCGCGCAGTTTATTGCGTGTCTCAAGCAGGTCGTCTTCGCTGATGATGTTCTTGAGCATGCGCTGCCAGTTGGTTCGGTCGGTCAGAAATTCTTTCATGGCCACTTCGAGCACGCCGGCGGTGTAGCGGTTGGGTACGCGAGCAAACACGATGGCCTCCGACGCGCCCTGGTCGAGCCAGCGTGTGGGCACTTGCCCGTTGCGGGTGATGCCAATCTTGATTGCCGAACTCTTGGCCAGATACACGACCTGCTCAGTAAGACAGTTTTTCTGCGACCACTCCATGTCGCGCGACTCGCCTTCGTGGGCGCGGCACAGCTCGGGTCTGAGGATGCATTCGCTGGCCTCCGGCGCGCTGCGAAAACACGGGAAGCAAAAACCCTGGCCGAACGACTTTTTGGTCAAACGACCGCACTTGATGCAGTTGATCTGGCCTTCAAAGGTCATGCGGATGGGCTGGCCGATGCGTGCGTTCATGTCAACGCGCTCGTCGCCAAGCGGCAGCGTGTAGTGCACCACGTCGTTCAGGGACGCGATCATTTTGCGGACGTTGCCCGCGAGAGGTGTGTCGGTCATGGTGGTGTTCTGGCCGGATCGAGGCTGCATGATACACGAGCGGTGCGCCGGCGATCAGTAATTGTCGATGACCTTCTTGATGCGAGATATTGCGGCGTCTGACAGTCCCTCGCTATGTGCGAGCTCTATCGCGACGGCGGGGCTGGTGTAAACCAACTGGTACGCGTACGTCTCGACGGCTCTACGGCGCAGCCCACGATCGTCGATACGCTTGATGAGTTGGATGGCGTCGTTGTAAGTCACATAATTGTTGGATACCGCGCCCGAGTAAGCCTTATTGCGCTGATGTTTAGGCAGAGATTCGATCCAGCGTATAGCAGCGTCAGCTCCCTGGCGGGCAATCGTCGCAGAAATTGTGGGCAACGCAGCGCTTTTAGCGTTGTCGTTGGTCAAGGAATCAAACCAGCGTTTCGCCTCCACGGGATCGTCTGCAGCAATAGCCGAAATACCCAAGGAGATTGCGCTGGCCGCCCATGGTTCGTTTTGATGCTCGGAGATCACTTCAATGGCGCGCTCGCGATCCTGATGCAGCCATTTGAAGGTCACTTGCATCAGAGTCTGTGCCTGGGGGCCGTCCTTCGAATTCGACAGAAGCCAATTCAGAGCGCGCTCGCCGTCTTGTGATGCAAGTGCCTCACTTATCGTCGGCACCAGCTGTTGGCGTGTTACGCTATCAAGCCGTTCGAGGCCCGCTAACGCTTCGTCCGGTCTTTCGCGCAGCCACGCACGATAGAGCGCTTTACGCGCAAGTCTCCGGTCGTCGTCATCCAATGTGTTGATCCAGCTCAAGCCTGCGTTGACGTCACGCTTGGGAAACTCCTCGGCGATCTGGCGCATGAGTGATACGCGCTGCTGGCGGTCGCTGACTTGCTCGAGCATGGCAACCGCACCCGCCGGATCCTCGCGGGCAAGTCTTATGAGACGACGCTGATTGACCTGATGCCTGATGTTTCTTGGCAGTTGATCGGCCACTTGCTCCAGCGCTTCAGGTGTATTCGCGGCGATCTGATTGAAGAGAATGTGGCGTTCCTGCATTGACAGCTCAGCTTGTATCGACATCACCCAGTCCATGGCCACCCTGGGTTCCGAGGTCAGCCACGTCGCGATGCAAGCCCGAAAAGCGTTGCTGAACAGATAATTATCGAGTTTGTTTAGCGCGTACGCTGCGGCGTTCTGCGGGTCGTAGGTTGTCCATTGCGTCATGACGGTGGTGGTAAGCGATTGGTCGGGTGTGGGCAGAGCCGCCACGTAGTCCAGCGCACTTACCGGGTCGTGCAGCGCTAGCGCACCGATCGCGATGTTGCGAAGCGCTCTTTGCTCCGCTTTGTTTGTTACGTGATCAATGAGTGTTAGCGCTAGCGCCGGATCTGTTTCACTGACCGTTTCGATTACCGTTTCGAGCGCGCTGCGGCGGGTAAAGGGGTCTGTCAGCGCCTGCGCGCTCGCCACTGCCTCGTCGGGATTAATCAGACTCAGCTCGCGATAGATACGCCGAATTTCGTTACGGCGGGTCGCAGGCGAGGACAGACTCTGGGCATCCTGAGCCTGCTTCTCGAGCTCTGCGGAAACACCGACGGGGTCCGGCGATGCGGCACGTGTCGTAGTCGCTGTGCTCCGGTTACCCGTAGCGCCGACGGGTGTTGCAACACGCGCCTCGCCGACCGCTGTAGGCTCGATGCGACTGGCGACGCTATTTTCGGCGGCGTCAGGCGATTGCGTCAGTCGACCGGCCGCGAACGCTCCACCCGCTACAATCACCAAGACCGCGATGTTGCGAAAAACCAGTCGCTCCGTCGACGTCGTCATCGCAGGCCGCGCTAGTGCGCGTTCAAAAAGGGAAAGAGAATTTCGTTGAACTCGATCTTCTCTTTCTTGCCCGCCACAACGTG
>CAZXCL010000013.1:8354-10448 GCA_964639265.1 uncultured Gammaproteobacteria bacterium
GTCCAGCCCAGGTGATCGAGCAGATGAATCATGTCGTCGGCGTAGAGCTGCGTACTTGGGGGCAGCGTCAGATCGTCCGTGGATTCGCCGATGCCACGGTAGTCGACGATCAGCACGGAGTGATGGTCGGTAATGCCGCGGGCCAGATATTTTTCGCGGCCGTGACAAAACGTGTCCCAACCGCCGATGTAGACCACGGGCGCACCCTCGCCGTGGATTTCGTAATACATGTCGTGGCCGTTGATCTTGGCAATGGGCATGGTGTGTCCTTCAGGCGCTGCGCGCGTTGGGGTTGAGAGAATTGAAATGCTCGAGGATTTGTTCGAGCGACATGACGTCGGCGTAGCGTCTGCCCACGTCGCGCAGATTGTCGTGATGCGGGCCTTCGTCCATATCGCCGCAGCAGTCTTCGGCCGCGATGGTGCGATAACCGTAGGAAAAACTGTCGATGATCGACGCGCGCACGCAGCCGCTGGTGGTGCAGCCGGTGATGATCGTCGTGTCGATGCCGTGTTTGGTGAGCCAGGTGGCCAGCGGCGTGCGGAAGAATATCGACGGCGCGGTTTTGGTGAATTCGAAAATGTACTCGGGGTCCGAGATGCGCGGATCGATCTGGGTCATCGGATGGCCGCGATAGAAGCTGCCGTCGTAGAGCGATGAGATCTTCCAGTAGCTCATGTCATCGGCGTTTTTCCACGCCACGCGGCACGAGGCAACCGGGATGTTCTGGGCTTTGGCCGCGGCGATCAGCGTTGCCGTGTTCTCTACCGCTCGCTGAACGTGCGCGGATTGTCCCATGGGGCTTGCCGGATCGGTGAACCCGCGCTGCAAATCCACCACCAGCACGGCGCAACGGTCGCCGAAACCGATGTCCTGCGAGCCGTAGCCCGCACTTTGAAACTTGTCCATATCGTGCTCCGTGGTATCGAGGATCGTGCGCCGGGCTTTCATTTGAGCTAAATTGTCCGCACATTTCAAATGCGCAACGTCATGAAACCCACCTTCGTTGATCAGTTCAGCCGCACGGTCACTCTGAATCCGGCCACCAGCGCGCTCTTGATCGTCGACATGCAAAACGCGACGGGCAACCGGCAGATGGGCCTGGGCAAGTTGCTGGCCGACGAGGGTCGAGCGCAAAGCGCAACGTATCGGTTCGACCGCATCGAACAGGTTGTGACGCCGAATATCGCGCGCCTGGCCGATGCCTGCCGCCAGTGCGGCGCGCGTGTCATCTACATTACTTATGGTGCCAACCTGCCCGACGCGAGCGACGCACCTGCGCACATGAAAAAGATCATCCTCGCCACGAATAACATCGACGGCCAGCCCGAGCATGAGATCGTTGAGGCACTGACGCCAAGACCCGGCGAGCTGGTATTGAACAAAACCACCCAGGGCGCGTTTCGCTCTACGCCGCTGGACAGTCACCTGCGTGCGCTCGGCATCGAGACCGTGATTGCGACGGGGGTGTCGACCAACAACTGCGTGGCTATGACGGCCATGGAGGCGTGCGATTCCCAATATGGCGTCGTGCTGGTCAGCGACGCCACGGGTACCGACAGCGATGCGATGCAAAATGCGACGCTGGATATGCTGCGCCGCCTGTGGTCGCGCGTCATCACCACCGATGAAGTGATCGCCGAGCTTGGCTGACTCCGAATCGGCCGCACCGGCCGGTCAGTGGCTCGGTATCGCGCTGATTGTCGTGGGCTCGGTCATGCTCGCGTCCAAAGGGATTTTCGCCAAGCTTCTGTACGCGCGCGGGCTGGATTTCGAAACCGTCGTTGCAACGCGGGCGGTTCTGGCGATCCCCGGATTTGTACTGATGGCGCTGTGGCGACGCGGTCCTTTGCCTGTGATGCGGCAGCCGGTCGGCGACCTGTGGCGCGCCGCACTCGCGGGCATCGTTTGTTACTACGTCGGCGCCAGCGTCAATTTCTATGCGCTGACCCTGATCGATGCCAGCGTCGAACGCGCATTGCTCTACAGCTATCCGGCGATGGTCGTGCTCGCGACGTGGGCGCTGTCGCGGGCCCCCCCCGGGCCCGGTTTGGGGGTGGGGGGGGGGGGGACCGTTGTGGGGGTGAGTTTGGG
>CAZXCL010000013.1:10458-68617 GCA_964639265.1 uncultured Gammaproteobacteria bacterium
CTCTACCGCTCCCGGGCGTGGGGGGGGGCCGGGCGGGGGGGGGGGGCGCGGCAGCGCCCGGGCCCGGTTATGAGTCTGGCGGTGGCGGGTACGTTTGTCGGGATCATTCTGGTTGTGGGTGTTCTGCGCCGGGACGTTCCGGCACAAAACCTGATCGGGGTGATGTTCGTACTGCTGTGCGCGGCCACGATCGTGTTCTATTACATCACCAGCGGGCCGCTGACGCGCAGCATGGGCAGCGCGCCGTTTACGGCCGTGGCGATGACCGCCGCCGGCCTGAGTCTGGCCGTGCACTACCAGCTGCGCCACGGCTGGCAAACGTTGTCGCTGGATGTCACGTCCTGGATGCTCATGCTGCTTCTGGTGGTATTCGCGACGGTGTTGCCGCTGGTGCTGGTGGCCGAGGGCCTGCGTCGCGTTGGCCCCGAGCGTGCAGCGATTGCCAGCACAAGCGGACCGCCGGCAGCGGCCCTGATGGCGGCGTTCATGCTCAATGAGGCCGTTCGTGTCGATCAGTGGCTGGGTATCCTGATGATCGCGGCCAGCATCGCGCTGCTGGAGGTGCGTCGCTCTCATAGGGCTTAGTTGTCCGGACATTTGACATGACTCGCCTGATCGCTAGTATGGGTGGCGAGCGATGCGTCGATCTGGAGAAAAATGATGGTAGCGGTAGCGAAAAACCTGGGCCAAACCTTTGGCGCGCAGGTCAGCGACGTCCAAATCAGCGCGCACGCCAGCGACGACGATGTCGATGCCGTGCGCAAGCTGTGGTACGAGCACAAGCTGCTGTTGTTTCGCAATCAGTCGGTCAGCGAGACCGATCTTGTAGCGTTCAGTCGCCGCTTCGGCGATCTGGAAATCCACGTGCGCCGTGAATATCTGTCGCCGGATAATCCGGAGATTCTTTACGTGTCCAACATGCGTAAGGACGGCAGGTCTATCGGTATTCTGGCCGACACCGAAGTAGGCTGGCATTACGATCAGATCTATCTTGAACGCCCGGCTGTGGGTTCCTTGTTGTGCGCGGTGCAGCTGCCTCCCCAGGGCGGAAACACCTACTTTGCCGATATGGCTGCCGCCTACGAGGCGCTGCCGCTGGATATGAAAGCCAGGCTCGAAGGGCGAAAGGCGACGCAATCTTATGAGGCGTTTAACAAGGCCTACAGCGTGCCGACCAATAAGGAACAGAAAAAGCGCTCCCCGGATATTGATCAGCCTATTGTACGTACGCATCCATTTTCCGGCGTGAAGTCGCTCTATCTGTGTCCGGGTATGACGACAAAGATCGTGGGACTGAGCGAACAGGACAGTCGCGAGACGCTCGACTTTCTTTTTGAGTGGAGCGTGCGACCCGAGTTTGTGTATTCCCACTCGTGGCGCGATGGCGATTGCCTGATGTGGGACAACGCCTGCACGATGCATCGGCGCGATCCGTTCAATCAGGCCCACACGCGTCTGATGAAGCGGACGACGATTCTGCCGCCGCCGGAGTATGCGATCCCGTTTTGACCCGCGCGCAGCAGCGGTCGCGCTGCCGCCGTCTATACTCACTCCTATGACATGGACAAAGGCTCATGCTTTCGTGGCGGTGGGCGCGCTGCTTGCGACCAGCTGTGCGCAGGATCTCTCGCAGCAGTGCCGCACCCAATTTGACGAAGAGCGCTACGAGCAGGCCCAAACGACCTGCCAGCGTAGCTATGAGCAGGAACAAGACGCTGAGTCTCTGGTCATGGCGGCGGGCGCCGCGGGCGAGCGTGGTGAGTTTGAGCTAGCGCAGACTCTGGCCGAGCAGGTCAGCGGCACGAGTTTCGAAGCTCGCATCTACCGGCGGCTCGCACGGATCGCCTGGCGCAACGGCGAAATGGACGTCTCGCACACCTGGTTTGCCCGCAGCGCCGAGGTGTTTGGCGTTGCGGGCGATGATGCCGGTCTGGCCGGTGCGCTGCACTCGCTGTACGTATTCGCATGGCAGACTTCAGATCACAGGCGTGCGCTTGGGCTTGCCAACGACTCACTGCAGGCGGCACTGCGCGCCGATAACGCGGACGCTCAGGCCGTCGCGTTGTCGGATCTCTATATCGTTTTCCAGGAGCTTGGCAGCCTCGGACCTGCGGAACTGGCCCTGGAACTGGTCGGTGAAAAACTTGCAGACACCCGCACGTTCAATCACGCCAATTACTATTTATATCGAGGCGCGTTGCAGCTCATGCTCGAGCGCTACGGTATGGCCGCGCACGAATTCGATCAGGCGTTGTCGGCCATCAGCGGTCGCGAGCGGCCTTTGTTTTTGCGTAGTCTCCATCTGAATCTTGTGAAATCCAACATCATGCTCGGTCGCCATGATGTCGCGCGCGAACACCTTGCCGTTGCCAAAGACCACGCCGAGCGTGACGGCAGTGCGCGATTTGCGCTGGCCTATTACAGCGCTCGGCTGAATTTGCTGGAAAGAAAGCCGCAGATCGCTCGCGACGCTTTGCTGAGCGCGCTGGACAGTCCGGACCTGCCGGCTTCGTGGGTCTGGGAGCTGCACTTCTGGGCTGGCCAGGCGGCGCGGGCCTTGGGCGAGACCGCCGAAGCCCGGGCGTCTTTCGAACGCTCGATCGTAGCGCTGGAAGCCGAACGCGAGCGCCTTGCTTACGCCGATATGAAGGCGCATCTGCAAAACGATCGACGTGAACCGTACGAAGCGCTGTTCGGGCTATTGGCCGAGCAGGGCGATGCCTCTGGCGCGCTCAATGTGATCGAGCAAGCCAACGCGCGCACGTTTATCGATGCATTTGTTGCCGAGAGTCAGGGCGCGCTGGTCTCAACCGATGCGCGAATCCCGGTCGACGAAGTGGCCGCGCGGGTCGACGCCATTCGTGCCTACGTCGATGCGATGCATCGTTCGCCGACAGCCGGTACGCAACCGATCGATAAATTGTTGCTTGCGACGCGCGAGGATGCGGTCCTGAGTTATTTTTTCGCAGAGCAAGGTCTTTGGGTTGTGCGTGTGATGGGCGGCGCGCCGTCATTGCATGACCTTGGCGTGACTCGTGTCCAGTTTGCGTCGCTGCTGGATGACTATCGACGCGATCCCGATGACAAAGATGTGCTTGCGCGGCTCGGTGCTGCGTTGTTGCCTCCGGAACTGCTGCCGCCGGCCGGGCAGAGGCTTTTGATTGCGCCGGATCGTGAGCTTGGCCAGATCGGTTTTGCGAGCCTGCGAGTCGCACAGCGTTATCTTGTTGAGCGCAACACACCGGTCATGATTCCAAGCATCAACGCACTCGTGGCCATGCGCGCCTCGCGCACGCCTGATGTGGTGACCGCGCCCAATCTCGTGCTGGCCGACCCACGTGGCGATCTGCCTGATGCGCGTCAGGAGGCACACGATGTTGCTCGACTGCTCGCGACCGAAGCGCTCATTGGGTCTCAGGCAGGGCTGGCACAGTTGGCGCAGGTGCAGACGGCGCGTGTGCTGCATATCGCCACCCATTCCGGCCTCGGTCACCTCGGCCCGTGGATCGCGCTGGCCGAGGGGGAGGTTGCAGCCAGTGAACTGGCCGGCCTGCCGCTGTCACCGTCGCTGGTGGTGCTGGCCAGCTGCTTGTCTGGCGCGGGCGATCAGGCGGGCCTGTGGGGTTCGCTGGGTGGCGTGTTTCTGAGCAGTGGTGCAGGCAGCGCACTGGTGGCGTTGTGGTCGATCCCCGATACGGCAACGCGCGAGTTTATCCAGGCGTTCTACAGCGCCTACGTCGAGCAGCCAAACGCCGCTGCTGCCCTGGCGCAGGCACAGCGTGCCGCTATTGCGGCCGATCTTGCCCCGCGACTTTGGGCGGGCTTCCTGCTGCTGGGCGGCGTGGACGGGGTTTGACCATAATGTCGTCTTTGATGGAGGAGCGTCGCCCATCTAGATGCACGTGGCCCGACGGGCACTGTGCAGCCTTGCCCTAATCAATGCCAAAAAAGGACAGAACAATGAAACTTAAGATTCTAGCGGCCACTATTGCGAGTCTGGCTCTGCTAGCCGCCTGTGAGCATGTCTCCCTTGCCCCGAAACCTGTCGTGAGCTGGGACACGAGCGCAGAACCGCCCATTGCCAAAATCGTCAAGCAGCCCGGGATGGAGGTTGCGTTCGTCAGCGGCCAGGGCGTCGTCGAACGCATTTCAGTGCCCGACGACGATTCGGGCAACCAGGGCGTGATCCAGCTCCAGCAGATGCAGTTTCTGATCAAACTGCTGAATCAGGATGCGCTTTTTTACAGCGGTCCGAACAATGTGCCGTGCACCGTCGGTGATGACTGCGTGCCGCCGGTACCGCCGCAGCTGCTTGAGGTCGAGTTTTAGCGCACGTCGATGATCTGGCCAATGATCACCTGGCCGCCTGCTTCGCGGGCGGCCAGCACGTCGCCGTCGAGCATGCCCGTTTCCATGGTAATCGCGTTCTGCGATATCACCAGTACCGACTGATAGCGGCCGAGTGCGTCGAGCGAAGCGTCTGCCGTAATGCCGTCTGCGCTGCGCTGACAGGGTGGTTCGTCAGAGCAGGCAAACACCAGTTGATCGTCACGGTAGAGTCGCAGCGATGCGTAAGACGCATCGGTGATGGTGCTGGTCAGGCGCAGCCGGTCGCCGGGTTTGGCGCTCGTGCCGCGGTACACGACGTCGCTGTCGAACAGTTCGTAACCGAGTGTGCCGGTGGGCGATGATGCGGGATTGATCAGAAGTGCGGCGACGACGGCAGAGGCTGCCAGCGCAACACCCCCCATCCACCAGCGCGGACTCGTTGACGCCGGCGATGGTTCAATACTTTGCAGCACGCGATCCTGCCAGCCTGCGGAGGGCGTCAGGTGGTCGCCGGTCTGGCCAATGGCGCGCTTGAGTCGGTCGTACTGCGCGCGCGCCTGCAGGCAATCCGGGCACTGATCAAAATGTGCGTCCAGCGGCTCGCCGCGCTCGAGCTGCAGCAGGCCTTCGCTCTCAAATCGTGTGCAGCCGCTCATAGTCTGATCCCCTGTTCATCGAGGCACTTGCGCAGCGCCGGCAGCGCGCGCGCTACGCGGGTCTGCAAAGTCTTTGAGTTTTCCTGCAGCACGCCCTCTATCTCCGGATACGACATCTCGCTCTGGAAGCGCAGCAGGACGGTGGTGCGTACGGCGTCCGACACCCTGGCCAGGCAATGACGCAGGGCCGCGCTGAGCTGATCATCGCTGACCGGGTCATTGTCGTGGTGGGGCTCGTTGGTGTTTTCCGGCGGCTCATCAACGAATGTGACGCGGGCGTTGAGCCGCCGGTTCGCCTTGAGCTTGTCGAGGCAGCGATGGCGCGCGATGGTATAGAGCCACGAGCGCAGTGACGCTCTGGACTCATAGTTGCCGAGCGACTCGAAGGCCTGCATGAAAGTCAGTTGCAACATGTCTTCGGCGTCCGTCTCGTTTTTCATGAACGAATGACAGAAGCGATAAATCTCGGTGCCGTAGGCCTGCATGAGGCGACGCAAAGCGTCCTGTGTCTGGCCTTTGCGCAGTGCGTTCAGCGCGGCCTGTTCGGCCATTTCATCTGCGGCCATGCGAGGCGCCGATATCAAGTACGTGCATTGCATGAGTATAGCTCAGAGCTTCTGGAGGCTCCCGCCCCGACGCGCGGGGCGAGAGCCGAAGACTGCTTCAGGGATCAGGGCCCTGAGCAGAGGTTGGGTTGACCCGACGGGCCCGGTGTTGAGAAAAACAGCAACCGCATGACGCCCAGATCAATGAAATTGACCGTGCCGCTGTTGTCGAAGTCGGCCACCGGATCGTTGCTGAAAAACCGCGTGCGAAGAATGCCGAGATCTTCAAAGTTCACAGCGCAGTCCTGGTTGAGGTCCGCATCGCAAATGTTCCCGATCCCATCGCCGTCGGCGTCAGTTTGCGCCGGGTTTGGCGCTAACGTGCAGTTGTCCTGCAGGTCGTTGACGCCGTCGCCGTCGCTGTCGGGAATTGGCACAACGTTGAGCTGTGTGGTCAGAAAGACGGCCAGATCATCATAGACAAAGCCCTCACTGCTGACGAACGACGCATTCTCGGCATCCGCAAAGTCGAGCGTAAACTCCGCCCCAACCGTATTGGGTACCTCAAGGCTGATGTCGAACAGGCGCACTTGCTCGTTGGGAAAGCCCCCGGGGGTCAGCGTGTTGCCGACGACGCGAGCTTCCGCTACGGCCGCGTCCAGCAGATCCTGCTGGGTCACAAAGTCCCACGCCGGACTGACTTCAATGGCGTCGGCGCTGTTGCCGGTGAGCGCAAGCCCATCGGTGTTCATAAACAGGCCAAAGCCGGTCAGGCCGCCATTGCTGTTGATCTCCGCCGGCGTCATGCTGGCGTAGACGCCCACTGAAATGGTGGTGCCCGCAAAAACGTCGGCTTCCTCGTCGTGCAGCCCGTCACCGTCGAGGTCGGCGACCACCACAAACGCCTGCGCGCTCGTTATGGCGCCCAGCAACGCGACGGCGAGGCTGTGACGGATAAATTGGTTGATGCTGCTCATGGCCTAGTCCTCGCTCTGCGCGCGACGTTTGATCGAGCGCGTGGAGATCTGGCAGGCGTTGTTGTTGAAGTCCTGCGAGAACAGCAGCGCGTCCAGATTATCCACGTCGAAATCGGCGTCCAGATCCGAGGCGCAGGTGTCGATGCCGGCATCGCCCGGCGTGCTGAAGGTTGTGGCAACGTCGGGAAGTTCGTCGACAAACTCAGCTGTACCACCCGTGTTGATCGCCAGCGTCGTCAGGAAGTTGGCTTCGGCCGTGCTCAAACGCGACGCGCTGGAACGTGACGGTCCGCCCTCGGGGCGGGCACCAGGTGCAAAGAAAAGATCGGTGAACATGATGGCGTCGAACTGAATGCCGACGCCGCCAAAGGCCATCTCGCTGAAGGTGTTGGCGATCCACTGCGATTCGTAGCTGGGGTCGCCGAATCCGACGCCGGCATCGCAGTTGGTCGGGTCCGCCAGATCGCTGGCATTTTCGCCACCGTCGGTGACGATTTTCATAAGCCGCGTGTCGGTTACACCAGTGGACGCAGCGCGTAGGCTCGACGCCGCCAGGCACATCGTATCGGCCAGCGGCGTAAGCCCCAGGCATGATGTGGTCAACGCGCCGTCAGTGGCAGCCAACGCCTGCAGTTGAGCCAGTGCCACGGCGGGCTCAACAAACCCGCTGGTCAGACTCACCGGTGCGGTGTCGCCGTCAAACGGGTTGGAGACCGAGTAGACCTCAACCCGGCGCTCGGCCAGAGGGCAACGGCTGTCATAAAAGTCGGCATCGATGAGTGGCGTGGCGGGGTCCGACGGATCGGCCGGCACGATGGAGACATTGTCGCCATTGATGTAGCCCTGAATCACGCCGGTTGCGAACTCAAGTGCAATCGAACACTTGGATGCTACGTCGTCACCTTCGCCCATGGAGCCAGTGCGATCGAGCACGATCGAAAGATGGCAGGGATCGGCCAGTGCGCCAGGCGCGCCGGCCAGGGCGCCGCAAGCGGCGGCGGCTGCAAGCAGCCTGGCGGGGGTGGAATGTAATCTCTTCATGTCTGTATCTCCGTATAGGTTTTGGCCCATGGCATGACGCCACGTGGTGCTATCGCGAATCGCGAAACCGGCGCGGTCGGTCCGTGAGTCCGATTTGACGCTGGTCACATGGTTAGGCGACGGCACGCGCGCAATGACGACATCGCCAGCGACGGATTTTTTTCAGACGAGCGGAGACAGGGGACGGGTGGCCCCTGATTGGAGAATGGTGGAGGCCCGGACTAGCTTTTGGGCGCGTTGCACCCCACGGCGCAGCACTGTCCGGGCTGACGCGCTCGCGCTGGCGCGCCGCTTTGGCCCAGATCGGCCGCGCCGCGCTCGAGCAGACGCTCAACGAGCTGTTTGCGCTCTTCGATTGGATAGCGCCGGAAAATCTCGCGTTTCATAGCCTGCGGCGATCCGCCGCCGTGCAGACTGATCACCGAATACCAGCCGCCGGTATCCGAGGCGGTCAGGTCCTCAATCAAGCGAGCGACCTGCATGCGCTTGTCGTAAGGCACATCAGGCTGTGCGGTCAGCAGATCGGTCAGGCGGCCTGCGGTGGAAGGGTTGTGATCCTCGTCGGGGCCGGGCAAGGCAACAACCAGCCCGCCCGACACCTCGTGCGCCACGCGATGCATATCGTAAATCTGCGTGGCCAGCATGAGCTTGCCGACGTTGGAGAACACCGCTTCGGGTTGCCAGGCGCCGGATTGATCTTCAATACCGTAGACCGACGCGGCCACGCCGCAGGCATAGAAGCCTTCGACGATCTTGATCAGTTCGACCATCGACTCGCGAATGTGCTGATAGCGACCGGGATCAAGACCGTTCGCCTCGCTCATCAGAGCGCCGGCACCGATCAGAAGATCGCCGAAGCCAGCGCGCGCACCAATGCAACTGTGGCGGTGATGGCAGGCATAGCGCGTGACCAGGTGTTCGGTGTACTGCCATTCGCCGGCCATAAACACCTTGTCGAACGGAACGAATACGTCCTCGAAAAAGCATACCGCCGTAGACTGGCCGTACTTGCCGCTGAATTTGGCCGACTTGTTGCCGGGGCGCCCCGCGGGGCGGCTCACGATCGTTAGCCCGGGTGCATCGATTGGCACGGCGCAACACACGGCGAAATCTGCGTCGGCTTCGGTCATCGTGCGACAGGGCATCACGAGCAGTTCATGCATATAGGGCGCGCCGGTCACAATGGCCTTGGCGCCGTCGATAACGATGCCGTCTGCGCGGCGTTCCTTGATGTGCACGTAGCTGCGCTTTTCGGTCTGGGCCGATGGACGTTTGGTGCGATCGCCTTTGGCGTCAGTCATGGCGACGCCCAGGGTCAGGTCGCGCTCCTGGACGTCGTGCAGGTAGTTCATGAAACGCGCGTGGTAGTCGCTGTTGTTGTCCGCATCAGCGACAAAAGTTTGTTGATGAATAGCGTTGAGCGCATCGTGCGACAGATAGCGCTGAGCGCAACCGCTCTCGCGGCACACCAGGCGAACGGCTTCGAGCTTGGTCAAAAGATCATCGGTGTGCCGATTGATGTGCAGCATCCGATTGACGGTTTGCCCGGACGAGGTCTGCTCGGCGGTCATCAGGTCGCGAGTGTCTTCGCGCAGCGCGTAGTCGTAGGTCACGCCTACAGCGTTTATACCCGGTAGAAGGCGCGGCTCGTCCGCAACTGAGGCGACCGATTCGCCGTTCAGAAACACTTTGGGTGAATACTCGCGCAGGCTCTCGCGATAGTGCTCAGCACTCATCAGCATGGAATGTTCTCCTGTTGCTCTCGGACAGCGAGCGCTATGACTGGGCGATCGCAGCGTTAAGCGCGTCGAGATTGTCGGCGTTGTCCAGATCCTGGATTGCCTGCCACAGCCTGTCTGCCTGAACGTCGTTCAGCCGCCCGTCCACGTTGCCGCGGAATTTGGCGTGAACCGCATCGGCATCCAGGGCGCGCGAATCCGCACCGCGATTAACGGGCTCCAGATGTTCCAGACGACGGCCGTCCGTAGTCTCAATTACGATGCCGCCGGAGTAATACTGCGGGTAGCGCGACTGCGGCCAGTGGATGCACTCCACCCGGTCGCACAGTGCATGAATCTCAGGCGCAGCCAGAGCATCGTCGTAAAGCTCAGCCAGAGTGAAGCGACCACGCACGGCGGCGGCGGCCACGGCAAACGGCAGGCTGAACTTGCCCTCGTAGTCGTTCTGCGGGCGGCGCTTGGCCTCGATGGGCCGGCACACCACGTCGTGCTGCTTTTCGTGGATCATGGCGGTGATGGACTTGATACTCCCCGGCGCGAGGTCGTGTTGTTCGCGCAGCGTAAGCATTGCGTCAATGCAAGCATGGTTAAAGTGACATACCGGATAGGGCTTTATCGCCACGCTCATCATTTCGAACTTCTCACCCAGGTCATCGGCGATTGCGCTGACATCGACGTCATCGCGACGCAGATAGAGGCTGTAGAGTCCGTAGCGCCCCTCGTAGGCATGCAACGGTGCGCGAAAATCACCGCCGGCCAACGCCGCTGCCGTAATGGCGCTGGACGCCGCCCATCCTGGATGCAGGCGCTTGGTCCATGAGCCGTCTTCAAGAAACTCCAGGCTGCCGGAGGCCATGCTGAGCGCGACGCCTTGAGCGCGCGCAAGCTGCTCGCCATCAAGACCGGCCAGGAACCCGGCCGCGACGGTGCAACCAAAGACGCCCACCATGCCGGTGGGATGAAAACCGATCTTCTGCAGCGAGCCCTCGGCAACGAGACCGATGCGCGCATCGGTTTCGATGGCCAGCAGATAGGCGGCCAGCGCTCGTGCGCCGCTGGCACCGTGACGCGTGCCCTCGGCCAGCATCAGTGGGACGGCGCTGGTTGAGGCGTGGATCACCGCTCCGCTGTGGGTGTCGTCGAAATCCAGGCCGTGCATCAGAATGCCGTTGAGTACGGCGGCGTCGCGCACGGGCAGAGTCACAGTGGTGCCAACGACGGGAAAATCACCGCGGCCGGCCAGGCCCGAAATCGCATCGATGCTCTTTGGCGCGAAATCGTAGTTGTGTGAGGCAAAGCCAATGCCGATGGTGTCGGCGATGCACAGTTTGGCGTAGTCGATCACCTCGGTTGGCACGGCGGTCAGATCGAAGTGCTCGGCGAAGGCGGCGAAACGCGAGGCAAGCGGATCAGTTGGCGTGTTCAGTGTATCGGCGGCAGCACTCATGGCAGGCTCCTGTCAGGATGTTCGCGTGGCCAGGCGTTCGGTCAGCGCGAGGATGCGCCGTGCCTTGTCCACAATTGGGTAGTCGATGAAATAGCCGTCCAGCTGGATCGAAGCGGATCCTTTGGCTTCGGCCTCCTCGAAGGCGTTTATCACAGCGCGGGCGTGCGCCACTTCTTCGTCATTGGGCGTGAAGACCGCGTGGGTCAGGGGCACCTGTGCGGGGTAGATGCACAGCTTGCCGCCAAATCCAAACTGTCGGCCACGCTGCGCCGACGCGGTGAAGCGCTCGTCGTCCTTGATTTGCAGCACCACGGTGTCGATGGGCGGCTCAAGGTTGGCAACACGCGAGGCATGCGAGAGCTTGGCCCGTGCATAGGACAGCACAGCTTCATCGGCCAGCCATTGATAGTCGAGATCCAGCGTGTAGTCGCCGCCGCCGAATGACAGTCGGCGCACACGCGGGCTTGCCTCGGCGATCTCGCGTGCGTGCTCGACGCCGAGCGCGGTTTCAATAATCGGCATCAGATCCAGCGTGCCGGGCGTCATGCCTGCCGCCTTCTCGCATTCGGTGATGTGCAGATCGATACTGCGCAGCACATCGGGGCATTCGACTTTGGGCAGCACGATGCCGTCCAGATAATCGCCCACGACGTGTTTGATGTCGTCGCGACAAAAACCGGTCCCGACCGAGTTCACGCGAATATAGCCGCGGCAGTGTCGCGCTGCGCTCAGCGCATCGACCACGACCTGTCGCGTGGCTGGTTTTTCGGCGATTGCGACCGCATCTTCCAGATCGAGAATGACGGCGTCGGCGCCAACGTCGAAAACTTTGGCCACTTTGCGCGGATGGTTGCCGGGGGCAAACAGGAAACTGCGCAGTCCGGAGTAGTCGCTGCGTTGGTTGGTCATACCTAGCCTTCGCTCCAGCCGCTGCCGGACTGCCAGCCGCGGCGCAGAGTCAGTGTGTAATTGAAGCTGTCGGCGGGATGTTCCGACACGGATATCTCGATCTGGCGCTTACCACGGCCAACGTAGCGACGCACCAGTGTCAGTGACGGGCTGCCGGCATCCACGCCGAGCCGCTCGGCCATCTGTTCGCTGACGCTGCCGGCTCGAAAATCGACCTCCACGCTCTCGATGCGCTCGTCAAACGTGCGCTCAAGCAGTTCGTACACCGGCACGCTGCTGCGTCCGATCTTGTGCGTGATGTCGGCATACTCGGGGCGCACATAAATGCTCGACCAGCAAATCGGCAGTTGACTGCCACGCAAGCGGCGGATCGCGTCGATGCGTGTCCACTGGGTGCCAGAGCGGCATTTCAGGATGCGGGCCAGCGCGCGAGAGGCCTTGATGTTCTCAACGCTGACCACCTTGAGCCGGCTGTCGCTGGGGTACTGCATCAGTTCCGATGGCGACTGCACGTGCTGCACGTAGGTGGGTGCTGAGCGCTTGGCCTTGACCACCGTGCCAAGGCCCTGATGGCGCTCGATGAGGCCAAGTTCTTCGAGTACCTTTAGCGACGCGCGTACGGTATGGCGGCTCACACCGTGCACATCCACGAGTTCCAGCTCGCCGGGCATGCGTTCGCCGACCGCAATACGGCCGCTGCGAATGTCAGCCATCAGCGACTCTGCGAGCTGGCGATATCGCGGCGGCTTGGACGCTTTACGCGCCTTGGCGGATGATTTTGTGCTGGCTCTGGGCACGGGCTACCTTGCATTGGGTTTTGCCCAAAGATAGCATTTGTCCGGACAAATCCCAACGACGCGAGAAATTCTCATGAGCGCCAGACGCGACGACGAAATTGCCCCTCAGCGCTTCCGTGCCGCAGCGGGGCGGTATTTTGAGGAGTTCACGCTTGGGGATGTCTACGAACATCGGCCAGGTCGCACGATTACGCAGCAGGACAACGCGTGGTTCACCCTGCTGACCATGAACACGCATCCGCTGCACTTTGACGAGGAATTCGCCAAAACCACGGAGTTTGGCAAGCCGCTGGTGGCCAGTCCGCTGACGGTGGCCATGCTGGTGGGGATGAGCGTCAGTGACGTCTCGCAGCGCGCCATCGCCAACCTCGGCTGGAAAGAGATCGCTCTGACCGCGCCGGTGTTTCCGGGCGATACGCTGTACGCCGCCAGCGAAGTGATCGCCAAGCGCGAGTCCAGATCACGACCGAATGCCGGACTTGTCAGTGTGCGCACCACCGGCACGAATCAGGATGGAAATCAGGTCTGCGTGTTTGAGCGCACGATGCTTATTCCCAAACGTGACGCTGTTGAGATGGAGAACGCGCAATGAGTGCAGTCATGAACGACGCAGAGCAGGCCGAACTCGACGCCCAGATTCTCGATGCGATTGATCGCTGGGTGGAGCGCGAGGTGCGACCGATCGCACGCGAATACGATCAGGCTGATCGCTATCCGGAAGAACTCGTCGAGCAGATGAAGGAGCTCGGGCTGTTTGGTGCCACCATTGGCACCGAGTATGGCGGCCTGGGACTGAGCGCCACCACTTACGCCAAACTCGTGGCGCGTATCTGCCGGGTGTGGATGGCGCCGACCGGGATTTTCAATTCGCACCTGATCATGGCGAGCTGCGTTGAGCGCGGCGGAACAGAAGCGCAAAAGCGCTACTTTCTGCCCAAATTCGCGACGGGCGAGCTGCGTGGTGGTATTGGTCTGACCGAACCCAACGCCGGTTCTGACCTGCAGGCGATTCGCACGGTGGCCCGCCGCGACGGCGACCACTACATCATCAACGGCACCAAAACCTGGATATCCAACGGCATCCACGGCAATTGTCTGGCCGTGCTGGTCAAGACCGATCCCGAGGCGTCACCCGCGCATCGGGGTATGAGCGTCTTTCTGTGCGAACGCGGCGAGGGTTTTAGCGTTGGTAAGAAACTCAAGAAGCTCGGCTATCGTTCGATCGACAGCGCGGAGCTGATTTTTGACGACTATCGTATTGGCGCTGACAAGCTGGTCGGTGGGGAAGAGGGCAAAGGTTTTGTTCAGATTGCCGGTGGCCTGGAACTTGGGCGCATCAACGTTGCGGCACGTGGCGTCGGTATGGCTCAGGGCGCACTGGATCTGGCGTTGGCCTATGCCAAAGAGCGCGAGAGTTTTGGCAAGCCCATTGCGAAACATCAGGCTGTCGCGCTAAAGCTGGCCGACATGTCTACTCAGGCCGAGGCGGCTCGGTTGCTGGTCAATGAAGCGGCCCGTAAGTTTGATCAGGGCAAGCGTTGTGATCTGGAGGCCGGGCGGGCCAAGTTGTTTGCCTCGGAAGCGGCATTGCATAACGCCACCGAAGGCATGCGCATTTTCGGCGGCTACAGCTACTCGACCGAGTATGAAATCGAGCGCTTCTATCGCGACGCACCACTGATGTGCATCGGCGAAGGTACGAACGAGATTCAGCGTCTGATCATCGCCAAGGCGCTGACCTCAGACTAAGCCGGGCGCGCAAGCGCTCGTAACGATACGTTTCTGTACATCGTTTCTCCTTATTTGGCAGGTACTATTGCCGGCTGTTTCGAGGTCGCTAACCTGTTTCATGCTACGACTTGATAACAACCTGATAGCCGTGCGTGCGCTTTGGACGTTGCCTCGGGCACGCCTGTGCGTTGTCGTGGGCGCATCTGTGGCACTCGGCGCCTGCTCGCTATGGCAGGTCGAGCCGCGCGAGCAGACGCCGGTCGAACAGGCCGGCTACGTGGCGGCCACGGATTCGGCGGCACCGAGTGTTTCGTGGCTTGGCGCCATCGACCGCGACGATGCCGGTCTGGTAGCCGCCGTGAATGACGCGCTGCAGCGCAGTCCGCAGGTGGCGCAGCTTGCCGCGCAGTATGAGCAGGCGCGCGAGGGCGCCAGGGTGGCGCTGGCCAATCGTCTGCCAACGGCTGATCTTAATTTACGTGGCTCGCGCTCGCAGGTGGGCCGAAATCAGGTGGCGCAGGCCGGTGAATTTTTCAACCTGGCACTGAATGTGGGCTGGAGTGCCGACATCTGGGGCCAGCTCGCGCAGGCCCAGCGTGCGGCGGCGTTGCGTCTGGCTGCCGCCGAGGCGCGCTACGAAAATGCGCGTCGCCAGCTTGCCGCAGACGTGGCGTCGGCCTGGTTCAATACGATTGAAGCGCGCGAGCTTCTTGACGTGTTTGAGCTGCGTTTGAAAAACGTGGCCGAAAGCGCCGAGGTGGTCGAGTCGGGCTACCAGCAGGGCATTAACGAAGCGCTCGACTTGTACCTGGCACGCAATGCCGTTGATCAGGAGCGCAGCAACGTTGCCGCCCAGCGTCAGCTGCTGCGCGAGGCATCCAACGAACTGCTGCGTCTGAGTGCGCGCTACCCTGTGGGCGAAGTGGCCCTCGACGCATCGCTGCCGGAGTTGTCCGACGACATCCCGGTGGGGCTGCCGGCCGACCTGCTGATTAGGCGTATGGATGTGGGTGAGGCGTGGCTCAACGTGTTGGCGGCCGATGCCGACGTGGCTGTAGCGCAGCGTGCCAGATTTCCGTCTCTGTTTTTGTCTGGCAGTGGTGGGCGTGTCTCGCCGCAGCTGGCGAACATTATTAGCGAGGGCGACGAGTCGTGGTCGCTGGCGGCGAGCCTTGCTGCTCCGCTGTTTGACGCCGGGCGGCGCCGTGCGCAGGTGCGTCAGGCCAAAGCCCAGGCGCTGGAGCGCGAGCAGATTTACGTGCAGAGCCTGTTTGTGGCATTCAACGAAGTCGAGAATGCGCTGTCGCGCAACGATGCGCTGCGCGCGCGATTGAGCGCGCTGATTGAGGCGCAGAAAAGCGCCGAGCTGGCGCTTGAGCTGGCATTGGAACAGTACGGGCGCGGGCTGGTCACATTCACCACCGTGCTTGAATCCCAGCGTCGCGCGTTCGACGCCACGACGCAGGTTGTGCGCCTGCGTAATCAGCAGGTGCAAAACCGCATTGCGCTGCATCTGGCGCTGGGTGGCGAGTTTGAGGTTGAACCAGGGCGCGCGGCAGCGCTCACCGGGACGGAACGTTAGAGATCATGATTCGAAAAATTGTACCTGTTGTTATTCTGGTGTCGCTGCTGGGACTTGCGTATTTCATCAAGTCGAATCCGCCTCAGAGCAAGTATCGCGATGCGCGTCCCGCCGCGCAGATGCTGGTTGAGACACAGCGCATCAGCACGCAGTCCTACCCGGTACGCGTGCAAAGCTACGGCACGGTTGCGCCCCGTACCCAGACGGCGTTGGTCGCACAGGTTGGCGGGCAGATCGTGGAGGTCAGTCCGGCTTTTCGCGACGGCGGCTTCTTCAATAAGGGCGATGTGCTCATGCGTATCGATGGGCGTGATTACGATGCCGATGTGAACATTGCGCAGGCCGCAGTGATCGATGCACAGCAGGCACTGGCTGAAGCGCAGGCGCGCAGCGAACAGGCGCGCAAGGACTGGGAGCGGCTTGGCAACAGCGAGGCACCTTCCCCGCTGGTGTTGCGTGAGCCCCAGCTTCAGGCGGCGCGCGCCCGCGTGTTGTCAGCGCAGTCAACGCTCGACAAGGCGCGTCTGGATCGTGCGCGCGCAGACATCGTCGCGCCGTACCCCGGTCGGGTGCTCGATGCGCAGGTGGATGTGGGTCAGGTGTTGGTGCCCGGCACCGCGATTGCCACTGTCTACGCCACCGACGTCGTGGAAATCAGGCTGCCACTGCGCAACGCCGATCTGCCGTTTGTTCAGCTGCCCGTGTCGGCGCGGACTTCGACGTCGAGCCAGGGGGTGCCGACGCGCGTTGAAATACGCTCGGAGCTTGGCACGCCAACGGTCTGGCCCGCGCAGCTGGTGCGCACCGAAGGCGCGATTGATCCGACCGCCCGCCAGCTTCATGTTATCGCGCAGATTGACGATCCATTTGGACCCGGCAGCGACGGCCGCACGCCGCTCAAGATTGGCCAGTACGTGACCGCTGAAGTTGAGGGCATCGTGCTCGACAACGTCATCGTGATCCCCAACAGTGCCATCTACCAGGGCAGCTACGCCTACACGGTGGAAGAGGGCGTGCTGCAGAGAAAGCAGGTGCAGGTAGCGTGGCAGAACGACACTGACGCGGTCATCAAGGCCGGTCTGGTCGCGGGTGATGAGCTGGTGACCACGTCGCTTGGCCAGGTGACCTCTGGCGTACGCGTTACGATCGCTGGTCGTGAAACCACCGCATTACAAACCGGCGCCGCCCCAACAGCCGGAGCAACACGGTGATCGCATGGTTTGCTCGCAACTCGGTTGCAGCGAATTTGCTGATGTTCAGCATCTTCATCGGCGGCTTCGTGGCGTTGCAAAACAACATCCTTCTTGAGGTATTCCCGCCGGCTGAGCCGGACACCATCAGCGTGGGCGTGACGCTTCGTGGCGCGACACCTGAAGACGTCGAGCTGGGCGTCGCCGTACGCATTGAGGAGGCAGTGCAGGATCTGGAAGGTATCGAGCGCATCTCCTCGCGCTCGGTGGAGGGGGGCACCACAGTCACCCTTGAAGTCGACGACGGCTACGATCCCCGCGAGCTTCTGGCCGATGTGAAAAGCCGTGTTGATGCGATCAACACCTTTCCGCTGGATGCAGAGCGGCCGGTGGTCAATCTGGCGACGCGCAGTTTCCAGGTCATTGACGTGGTGGTCTCCGGCGATTTTGAAGAAGACGAGATTCGTCTTTATGCCGAACAGATTCGCGATGAAATGCTGCGTCTGCCGGACGTTACCCAGGCAACGCTCGACGAGGCGCGCCGCTATGAGGTTGCGATCGAGGCATCGCAGGATCGCCTGCGGCAGTTTGACGTCACGTTGGCCGATCTGGCGACGGCGATTCGTGGCTCATCGGTGGATTTGTCGGCCGGCAATGTACGCACGCTCGGCGGCGACGTTCTCATTCGCTCGAAGGGACAAGCCTATCGGCGCTCGGATTTCTCCGAGATTGTGGTCAAGACAAATCCGGACGGAAGCATTATCCGGGTGGGCGACATCGCTGAGGTCAAGGATGCTTTTGAAGAATCGTCCATCGTTACCCGCTTTAACGGACGCAACGCCGCCATCATCGGCATTACGCGGGTCGGAGACCAAAGTGCTCTGGCAATTGCCAACACGATTCGCGAATACATCGATCGCAAGCAAAGCGCACTGCCGGTCGGTATGGCGCTGACTTACTGGGACGATGATTCCGAGGTGCTCAAAAAGCGTCTGGGCATCCTGACCCAGTCGGCGTTGCAGGGTGGTTTTCTTGTCATCGCGTTGCTCGCCCTGTTTTTGCGCCCTGCGATCGCGTTCTGGGTGTTCCTGGGTATTCCTATCAGTTTCTTTGGCGCGTTCCTGACGATGTCGGTGTTCGATATCAGCCTGAATCTGATGTCCGCGTTCGGCTTTATCATCGTGCTTGGCATCGTGGTTGATGATGCCATTGTCACGGGGGAGAACGTCTATCGACATATCCAGCGCGGTGATGACGGCGAGGAGGCCGCCATTGTCGGCACGCGCGAGGTGGCGGCGCCCGTCACCTTTGGTGTCCTGACGACGATTTGCGCGTTTCTTCCACTGGCGTTCATCGAGGGACGATTCGGCCGCTTCTTTGGCCCGATTCCGATGGTGGTTATTCCCGTCCTGCTGTTTTCGCTGATCGAATCCAAGCTCATTTTGCCTGCGCATTTGAAGCACGTGAAAGTTCGCAACCGCTCTGACGGCGTGCCCAAGCTGCAGCTTCTGCAAAGACGCATTGCCAACGGTTTTGAGCAGGCAATCATTCGCTACTACAAGCCGCTGCTGTCGTTTGTGCTGCGCCATCGTTACGCCACGCTGGCGTCGTTTGTCGGCGTTTTCTTTGTGATGGTCATGATGATTGTGAGCGGCTGGACGCGCTTTACGTTCTTCCCGACCATCGAGTCTGAAGTGGCGCGAGCAACGCTGACGATGCCGGTGGGCACGCCCTATGAGGTGACCGACCGCTACGTGAAGCGCATGTTCGAATCGGTCGAGGTGCTGCGCGAAAAGTACAACGACGAAAACAATACCGTGATCAAGGACGTTTATGCGACCACGGGCGCTGGTGGCAGACAGGTCGGTACGCATCTTGGTGGCGTGCGTTTTGAGATTGTGCCGCCAGAGCTGCGCGCCGAGCCCGTGCGCATGAACGATCTGGTGGCTGAGTGGCGCAAGCTGGTCGGACCGGTTCCGGGTGCTGAGTCGCTGACCTACCGCGCGCAGTTTTTCCGCGCCGGCGATCCGATTAACGTGCAGTTCAGTGGCAACTCGCTGGAAACGTTGTCGCGCGCCGGCGAAGAGTTCAAAGAGCATCTGGCCAGTTACGAGGGCGTGTTCGAGATTGCCGACAGCTTGTCGGATGGCAAGGAGGAGCTGCGTATCGACCTCAAGCCTGAGGGCTTCGTGCTGGGCCTTACGCGCAGCGATGTGGTCAATCAGGTGGGGCAGGCTTTCAAGGGCTTCGAAGTTCAGCGCGTACAGCGCGGGCGTGACGACGTGCGGGTGCTGGTGCGTTTGCCTGCCGGTGAGCGGCGTACGATTTCGACATTGTCGGAGCTCCTGATCGCTACGCCGAGCGGCGATCAGGTGCCGCTGGCAAATGTTGCCACGCTGACCCCGGGCAAAGGGCCCTCGCAGATCAGCCGCATCGACCGCTATCGCGTGCTGAACGTGACCGCCGAGATCGACAAGCGCACGGTCAACATGCCGGTTCTGCAAAATTCGATGCGCGAGTATCTTGACGACATGCTGCTCAAGTACCCGTCCATCAGCTACACGCTGGAGGGCGAAGCGCGCGAGCAGGCCAAGTCGTTCGGAAGTCTGAAGCTTGGTTTGTTGCTGGTGCTGTTCGGCATTTACTGCCTGCTGGCGCTCCCGCTCAAGTCCTACGTGCAGCCGCTGCTGGTGATGTCGATCATTCCATTCGGGCTGATCGGCGCCGTGCTCGGTCACTGGATCATGGGCAAGAACATTTCGATCCTGAGTCTTCTGGGCCTGATGGCGCTCATTGGTGTGGTCATCAATGACTCGCTGGTGTTGGTGGATTTCATCAATCAACAGCGTCGCGCCGGCGTGTCCGTGCGTGAGGCCATCCGCGCCGCGGGTGTGCGTCGCTTCCGCCCGGTGATCCTGACCTCGTTGACGACCTTTTTGGGTCTCACACCGCTGATGTTTGATAGGTCCACGACCGCGCAGTTTTTGATTCCCATGGCGATCTCGCTGGGCTTTGGCATTTTGTTTGCGACGTTGATTACGCTGTTACTGGTGCCGGTCAATTTCATGATCGCCGAAGATGTGCGCGAGCTGCTGCGCGGCAAGCGTCAGTCGAGCAAGGATAAAGAACTGCCCGTGGGCGGCGAGGCGCAGTTCTGGCCGTGATCTGCCGACGAAACAACACGAAACAAGTTTGAAAAATTAAGAGACCCAGCCAGCTCGCCGTCTGAGCACACTGTCCCCTCGCTGCCGGCCACAGGTCAGGCGCTACCAGTTTCGGTATAGACACGAGGGGGTCTACCCATGTTTTCATTCGAGCGCGTGCGACGTCACGCTCTTCTGCCGCTGGCTTTTGTGGCCGCATCCGGCCTCAGCGGCTGCGATATTTTCGAAGGTGACGACGATCCGGTCGTGATCACACCTCCGCCGCTTGTTGTGCAGCAGTTCAAACTCCAGGTGCTGCACGCGTCGGCCGATGCTCCGGCGGTCAACGTACTGGTCAACGGCAACGAAACGCTGTCCAACGTTGATTTCAAAGAAGGCTCAGGTCAGCTGACGCTCGACGAGGGCGACTACGACATTCAGGTCGACGGTATCGTCCCGAGCGGCACGGCAACCGTCATCGGTCCGGCTACGCTGTCTTTCCTGCCAAATCGTCTTTACAGCGTCATTGCGATTAACGATGTGGCCGCGATTGAGCCGCTGGTGATCGAGCAGCCCGACGATGCGGTGCCGGCCGGTTCGGTCCGTGCCCGTGTGGTGCACGCTGCACCCGGCGCACCGGAGGTGGATGTTTACGTGACGGCCCCTGGCGCGGACCTGACGGCAGAGATGCCCCTGGGTACGTTTGAGTTTGGCGGCGATCTCGGCCCGGTTGAAGTAGCGGCCGGCGACTATCAGATTCGTGTGACCGCGGCGGGCGATGCCGCCGCCGTGGTGTTCGATTCGGGCACGGTGGCATTGGCCGACGGTGCCAATCTTCTGCTGGCAGCGGTGACGAACACCGGCACCGGCGATGCTCCGATCTCTTTGGCCCTGCTTGACGGCACCGGCTCGAGTGAGATTCTTGATGTCGACACGCCAGCCGATCTGCGCGTCATTCACGCGTCACCGGATGCGCCTGCAGTCGACGTGATCGCCAACGACGATTTCGCCGCACCACTGGTCGAAGACCTGGCGTTCCCGAACGTCACTGGCTTTTTGAGCGTGCCGCCAGCGGACTACAACGTGAAGGTCACGCCCGCGGACAACGCAGGCGTCATCGTGATTGACGCCGATCTGACGCTTGAGGCCGCTCAGACATACTCCGTACTGGCCGTTGGTCTGCTCGCCGACATCGAGCCGCTGGTACTGGCCGAAGATCCTCGTCCGGTCGCAACGGCCGCCAAGGTGCGCATCGTGCACGGCGCTCCGTCTGCCCCGAACGTCGACATTTACGTGACGGCTCAGGGCGCAGACATCACGGAAGCGACCCCAGCCTTTACCGACATCCCGTTCCAGGCCAGCACCGGCTTTGTCGAACTGGATGCGGGTGATTACGACGTCACCGTCACCGTTGCTGGTGACAACACGGCGATTGCGATCGGTCCTGCTTCGATCACGATCGGCGCTGGTGGCGTCTACACCGCTATTGCTCGCGATGCGACTGGTGGCGGTGGTCCGTTCGGCCTGATTCTGGCCGACGATTTTGTTGCTATGCCTGAGTAGCAACACTTGCGATGCCGAGCGGGGCATTTCCTCCCCATTTCTCGCTCGGCAAGCTTCCCTGCGATTTGGCCGGACTTTTTGTCCGGCCTTTTTTTATTCCAGACAGTGAACCACATCGCCGGCTGATACGACCTATAGTCTGAATACCGTCATTTAGCGGGCAGGACGTGGTTGGATCAGACAAGCAAACAACGCTGGTAGAGCTTGGCATCGCGGGAGATCGCGACGCGTTTGATGCGCTCTACCGGCAGTGGCACACCCGCTGGCTGCGCTTTGCGCTGCGCCATACCGACGACGCGCAGGTGGCGCAGGACGTGTTGCAGGAGGCGGCGGTGCAGATGGTGCGTAACCTGAGGCGTCTGCGTGATCCCTCCACGTTCGTGGCCTGGTCGTTCGTGATTCTGCGACGTTGCTGCGCTGACCATGTGCGCAAAGCGGTGCGTCGGCGAGATGCCAGAGTTCAGTGGCTCGAGCAGTTGCCCGACCCGGAACCGCCGGCCGACCCGCGACTGGTGGGTCTGTCTGTGGCGGTCAGTGAACTGTCACCCGATCAGCAGAATCTGCTCACTCTGTTTTACGGTTACGGGCTTAGCATTGCGGAACTGGCCGCTGTGTACCAGGTGCCCGCCGGCACCATCAAATCACGACTGTTCAAAATGCGCGAAACGCTTCGCGTCAATCTGTCTCACAGCGAGGAATCTGAATCATGAACTCAATTGACGAACAACTTCGCGAGCTGTTGTCCACGCGCGACGATACTGACGTGCCGCTGAACGAAGGCAACTACTATCGGGAGGTCTGGGACAGCTTCAAGGGAGAAAGCTCGGCATTCTTCATTTTTACCTGGATCGGCATCATCGTCTTTGGCGGCGGGCTGATCTATTGCATCGTTCTGATGTTTCAGGCTGAGGACCAGCGCGGACTGATACTCGTGGCGACGTTTGCAATCATGCTCAATTCCGCCCAGATCGCACTGAAGCTCTGGTACAACATGCGGCTGAACCGCATCGCGGTGCTGCGCGAGATCAGGCGTCTGCGACTTGAGATGGCGGTAGATAAGTAACGAGCGTCCCGGCGCGGCGAAGACCGGCTACCAGCGACGCTCGAACTTCTTGCGCAGCCATACCGCCGTGCCGTTCATGGCCAAAAGAAACAGCAGCAGCACGATGATTGCGCCGGAGGTGCGTTCGGTAAACGCCCGCTCGGGGATATCGAACCAGAGGAAGATTTGTACCGGCAAAGCTGTGGCCGAATCGAGCGGGCTGGTTGGCTTGTCCACAATGAAAGCCACCATGCCAATCATCAGCAGCGGCGCCGATTCGCCGAGCGCTCGCGCCATCCCGATGATGGCGCCGGTGAGCATGCCGGGCATCGCCAGCGGCAACACATGATGAAACACCACCTGGTTGTGCGAAGCGCCAAGGCCGAGTGCGGCTTCTCGTATTGACGGGGGCACCGACTTGATGGAGGCGCGTCCGGCGATGATCACGACCGGCAGCGTCATGAGGCTGAGCACCAGACCGCCGACCAGTGGCGCCGAGCGCGGCATCCCGAAGAAGTTGATGAACACGGCGAGCCCGAGAAGACCAAACACGATCGAGGGCACGGCAGCCAGATTGTTGATGTTCACTTCAATCAGATCCGTGAACCGATTGGTGGGCGCAAACTCCTCGAGATAAATTGACGCGGCAACGCCCACGGGAAACGCCACGGCAAGCGTGATGATGAGCATGTAGAACGAGCCAAGCGCTGCACCGAGCACGCCGGCCTGTTCCGGTTCGCGAGAATCGCCGTTGGTTAAAAAGCCCTTGTTAAATTTGAGTTTTAGTTTGCCGGCCTCGCGCAGACTGTCCACCCAGGCGATTTGCTGCTCCGACATTCGGCCGCTGTAGTTCTCGGCGGTCTCATCCGATTTGAGATACAGATCTACCTCATCATCAGCGAGAACCCACAGGGTTTGGGTCGTGCCGATAAGGTCCGGGTTGGCGACGACGAGATCGCGCAGATCAAACGCGGCGCTGTTGCTTGCAAGGCCCAGAATGGCCTTGCGTGCCTTGCGGCCCTTCACTTCGCCGAGCTCTGCCATCAGTGCGTTGCGTACAACGGTGCGGTAATTGGCACGTGCCAGCTTCTCGGCATCACGGGCGCCGCTCGGATCCAGTGTCTTCTCGTCAAGCGTCACGTCGAGTTGCAGCTGCGTCTGTGCAAACGCCGTATACCCGCGAGAGACAATGCTGCTGAAGAAAAACAAAAGAAACACCAGGCCAACCAGCACCGCCATCAAACCCATCAGGCGAAACCGGCGTTCTGCGCGATAGCGTTTGTCGATGCCTGCGCGTACGCGTTCGAGAGTGACGTTGTCTTTCATGCCCTTTCCCTACGCGTACTGTTCGCGATAGCGCCGGACCACGTTCAGCGCGATGATATTGAGGATCAGCGTCGACACGAACAGCACCAGTCCCAGTGCAAACGCGGCGAGTGTCTTGGCGCTGTCAAACTCCTGGTCACCCACCAGAAGATTGACGATCTGTGCCGTCACGGTCGTGACCGACTCCAGCGGGTTGGCCGTCAGATTTGCGGAGAGTCCCGCTGCCATAACGACGATCATGGTCTCGCCAATCGCGCGCGAAAGCGCCAACAAAATGCCGCCGACGATGCCCGGCAGTGCGGCGGGTATCACGACCCGACGAATCGTTTCAGATTGCGTGGCACCGAGCCCGTAGCTGCCGTCACGCATCGCCTGAGGTACGGCATTGATGACGTCATCCGACAGCGAGGATACGAAAGGAATGATCATGATTCCCATGACCAGCCCTACGCCCAGTGCGGCACCCTGTGTGACATCCAGACCCACCATGGCCGCGGTGTCCGCAATCAACGGTCCGACGGTCACCACCGCGAAGAAGCCGTACACCACCGTCGGAATGCCGGCCAGCACCTCAAGCGCCGGCTTGGCGAAAGAGCGAAATCGCTTGGAGGCATATTCGGACAGGTAGATGGCCGTCATCAGACCAACGGGCGTCGCGACGAGCATGGCGATGCCGGCGATCAGTAGCGTGCCCGTGAACAGCGGAATTGCGCCAAATGAACCGGAAGAACCCACCTGATCACTTCGGATTGCCGTTTGTGGCGACCACTGCAGTCCGAACAGAAAGTCGGTGAGCGGCACCATGCCGAAAAATCGTATGGCTTCAAAAATCACCGAGAGCAAAATACCGATGGTCGTCAGAATCGCGACCATCGAGCAGGCCAACAAAAAGCCGCGAACGATAAACTCCACATGATTGCGCGCGCGAAATTCAGGGCGGATTCGCCGCCACGCGAACAAAAAGCCTCCAAAAGCCAGCGCAAAACCGAGCAGTGTGCGATACAGCGCTGAGCGCTCGGTCAGTCGATTGAATTCGTCCGCGGCCGACCGGGTGGCGGAATCGGGCTGCTCAATGTTGGTGATGCCGCCGGTAGCGAGGTTTGCAATTTCGTTGATCGCAAGGTTCAGTTCATCGGCCTCCATGATCTGATACTTCTGCGGCAGCGTCGCAATGAGATTGCTCTCGATCACTGAACGCTCGGCCATGCCCCACACCAACAACATCAACGCTACTGGCATAAGCATCCACAGAGCCGTGTAGGCTCCGTAGTAGCCTGGTAGCGAGTGGAGCTTGCGCGTTTGGGTGTGAACGCCAGCCAACGCTACCGAGCGCTGTCGCGCCACACCGTAGGCGATCGCGGTCATTGCAAGAAGAATCAGAATTAGAGTGAACGTGCTCAAGAGACTCTGCTTTGTAATTTTGCTCGGAAAACGAAAAACGGCGGCCTTTGCCAAAGACCGCCGCGCAACCTAGCTTAAGCCATTGCCGGGACTATTCAGCGGCCGCGAGTTTAACAGAGATCAGGCCAGCGACATCGCTGAGCACTTTGGCTCGCTCCTCATCCGGCAGGGGAATCAGGCCCTTGTCGGTCAGATAGCCGTCTTCGCCAATGGCGTTGTCGCTGACAAACTCGTCGATGTACTCCTGAATGCCAGGAATCGTGCCGATATGCGCCTTCTTGACGTAGAAGTACAGAGGTCGGGAGACCGGGTAGCTGCCGTCGGCAATCGCGTCAAACGTCGGGGCCTGACCGTCAACGGTCGCTCCCTGTACGCTGTCGCTATTCTGGTCGAGAAAGCTGAATCCGAATATGCCAAGCGCCGACTTGTTGTGGTTGAGCTTGGTCACGATAAGATTGTCGTTCTCACCCACTTCGACGAACTTGCCGTCTTCGCGCATCGTGTGACACAGCGCCTTGTAGCCGTTCTTGTCGGTCTTTTTCATTGCGGCGATAAAGTCGAAAGTTTTGCAACCACCTTCCATGGCTAGCTCGACAAACGCGTCGCGCGTACCGGAGGTTGGCGGTGGTCCGAGCACTTCGATGGTCACGGCCGGCAGCTCGCTGTTGATTTCCTGCCAGGTGGTATACGGGTTTTCGATCAGCTTTTCGGTCGCGTTCGAGTCAGGGTTGGGCACGTGCTTGGCCAGAGCCAGAAAGATGTCCCGACGCGTGAGTTCGATTTGCGGCGCTTCGACCGAGTTGGCGATGACAATGCCGTCATAGCCGATGTTGACCTCGACAATCTCATCAACGCCGTTGCTGCCACACAGATCGATTTCCGACTGCTTGATGCGGCGCGAGGAGTTGGTGATATCCGGATGCTGCACACCGATACCGGCGCAGAAAGCTTTCAGGCCGCCGCCCGAACCGGTCGGTTCGATCTTTGGCGTTCTGAACTTTGTTGAGTTGCCAAAGTTCTCTGCGACGACCGTCGCAAACGGGTAGACCGTTGACGAGCCAACAATGTTGATCTGATCGCGACTCTGGGCCGCGGCAGGAAGGCTCGCAAAGACCAGCCCGGCTGCCATCAGTGCGCTACCTAAGTGTTTGAAATTTTTCATAGTTTACTCCTACGAGTCGCTTTCACTGGGGCCAGTGTAGGGCGATTGTGTTACAGATATGTTTCAATTCCCGGTGCGTCGAAGCAGACTGCTGAATTGTTCATTAAATCAGTTGCTTAGGGATTGTGAACTTGTTTTGCCTGCGCGTGCGCCAACCAGGTTTGCGAGCTTGTTCGCGTTTTGGCCACTTGCTAGCCTGATCGCTCATGGGCAGAGCCGGAGCGGAGGTGGTGACGATGCTGACGTCCAGATGGTGGTTACTACTGTGCGCGCTGTCAGTTGCATGGTCCACGCATTCTCGGGCCGTCATTGACGGCGACACCTGGTTTCCACTCGGTCCTGCGCCGATCGTTGATTTCTTCGGTTCCTCCAGCGGCCGTGCTTCGGCAATTGCGGTCAACCCGCTACGCCTTGACGAGCTGTGGATTGGCACAGCCGCCGGCGGTGTCTGGCACAGCATCGATGGCGGCCAGAACTGGACACCAATCGCCGACAAGCAGCCGGCGCTGGCAATCGGTTCCATTGCTGTCGACGGCTGTACGACGGCCGGGTGCACGAAGATCTACGCGGGTACCGGAGAGAACGCGATTCGACGGGATACCTACTATGGGCGCGGTCTGCTCGTGCTCGACACGCAGGCCAGGGATCCAGCGTGGGTTGTGCGCAGTGGCGAACCACTCGATTTTGGTCTGGGCTCGATTGTCGATGTCATTCTTGACCCCGAAACCAGTGGCAAATCGAAACGCGTGTTCGTTGCGCTGTCCAGCGGCAATACAAGCTCGGCATCTCAAACCACGCTGACCATTCCCGAACCGCCCGCTGGCTACGGTCTGTTTCGCTCAGACGATGATGGTGCCAGCTGGGTCAAGTTGACCGTGCCCGGGGCCGAGGGCGCGAGGCCCACCGACCTGAAAATGCATCCCGTCGACTCGAGCATTCTGTACGCGGGATTTCTGGGCGTTGGCCTCTACAAAAGTATCGACAGCGGCGCCACCTGGTGCCCGCTGAACCAAGGTATCGCCCTGCCGCCAGGTTGTCCGGTGCCGAGTGGTCTTGCGCCCACTGTTCCCGGAGGATTCGATCACGTGGAAATCGCACTGCATCGTGCGGGGCCGGACACGCTGTACGTGACGTTCGGCCACTGCGCTGACCCGCTGATCCAGTCGTGCCAGCCTTCACTTTTCCGCACCACAGACGGGGGCGAGACCTGGACACGTCAGCGTCAGGGCAGCACCAGCGGCAGCAATACCTGCGCACGCGTGTTTAGCCGCTATACCCACGCGCTGGCTGTGCATCCGACGTTGCCCGACGTGATTCACCTTGGTGGCGTGCGGCTGTGTCGGTCGACCAATGCCGGGATCAGTCTGTCGTTGGCCGAAAACAACCTGCAGCCCGACGGTACCGGGGCCGACAACATCATCCATGTCGATCATCGGGAGGTGCTTTATCACCCGCTCGACAGTAATCGGGTCTACAACACCAACGACGGCGGCTTCACCTATTCGACCAATGGCGGCATCGACTGGACGCCGGGCAACGCGGACCTGCAGATCACCGGGTTCTATTCACTGACGTCATCACCTAATACGCCGCGAATCCTCGGCGGCTCGCAGGACAATTCAGGGCAGTTATGGAGCGGCTTTCGCGGCTGGGCGCACGTCAGTGCCGGCGACGGTGGCTATGCGGTTATCGATCGGGATGATCCCCTGATCATGTACATGGGCTTCAATTTTGGCCGCGTCTTTCGCAGCGTTGACGGCGGACTGAACTTCTCGACGGTTGTTACGCCTCCGGGCGCCAATAGCGGCAACGCCGCGTTTAACGCTCCGCTGGTGCAGGACGAAACCTCGCCCCACGCCCTTTACTACGGCAACAATCAGGTGCATCGCAGCGTTGATGATGCCTCCTCCTGGGAGGTGATCAGTCCCATACTCGCGACCGGCGCCACGGATGAAATTACTCCCGGGCAAAATGTGGTTACGGCGCTTGCCGCACGAGGCGATCGAGTCTACGTGGGCTATTACGGCGGTGAAGTCTTTACGACCAACAGTGCCTGCACCAGCTCGTCGTGCTGGCCGAATGTGACGCCGCCGCTTCCCGCTGCACCGGTGACCGACATGGTGATCGACCCGCAGGACGATGAAATCGCCTGGGTGGCATATTCGGGGTTTGAGGCCTCGCCACGCGTCTATCGCACCACCAACGCCGGCAAAAGCTGGTCTGCGGCGGCGCAGGGGCTTCCTGCAGGGGTGCCGGTCAACGCGCTGGCGGTAGAAGCTGACGGCACATTGTGGGCGGGGCTCGACAGCGGTCCGGATGCACAACGCAGTAATGTCTATCGCAGTCGCGACGGCGGTGGTACCTGGCAGGCCAAGGCCGGGGGCCTTCCCAATGCCCCCGTGCATGATTTGTCGGTGGATGACAGTCGCAGCCGAATCTATGTGGGGATGCACGGCCGCGGGGCGTATGCGTTGGGGGCGGCCAACGTCGGCACGTACGAGGGCCGTGTCGACGGTGCTCTGGTCGACGTGCCTGTGTACGGCACGGGTTTGCCCGCGAATCGCAGTTGCACGCTGCGGCTTTTGCAGCAAACCGGCGATGTCTGCGCGTCGGGCAATGTCGACGTGCTGGGCGCCGAGATTCGAACCCTGCCGAGTGGGCAACTCGTATCGCGCAATGGAGCGGCGTGGAACGGCAAGCTGGTCGCGTGGGCGTGTTTTGACGGGCGCTGTGTCGGTGACACCCCGATTTCGCAGTGCCAGGGGGATGCTGATGGCGACGGTGACAACGACCCGCTGTCGAGTGTCGTTGTTGACTGTGGCGGCACACCGGGTGTGGCAAACATTGTCGGCAGCCCGAGCCTTTCCAATCCGCCGGGCAGTCTGATCGATATCGGTTTTTTTGAGGCCAGTCGTGATCCGCGCGGTCGGCCTCAGCCGTACGCGTCAAAGCGTCTTGCTGCATCGCCTGCAGACATCCGGTTCGAGGTGTCTGCGCATTTACCCTCACGCAGCGCCAAGGCGCTGTGCTCAGTTTCGCTTCAGTCGCGCGCCGGCAGTGATGCGCGCCAGGTCCTGATGAGTTCGCGCAATGCGTTGAACAGCAGCGACGCGTGCCGTGAGGCGGGCGTTGTTGCGGCTGTCACCAAGCCCCTTGATCGTGAGTTGGAGGATGTCATTGAGCAGGGGGCCTCACTGCACGTCTCGGCGCCGTCGTTGCGCGGTGATCAGGTTGTCGCCGGCGTACGCGTTGCGCCGGGCGAGGTCGCGCCGGGCACCTGCCTGTCGGTGCGCGGATTGGGCATTCCTGTTCTGAGCCAATTGCGCAGCATGCGCACGTCATTCACGACGTCTGAGGGTGGCGCGCAAGGTGGGATGATGACCTACATCGAATCGACCGGATTAGGGGCCTGCGCGGTCACCGTTGCGACGCGCAAGGGTGACTCGGCAGCGCAGATTGCCAAGGCAATTGAAACCAGGGTCCTTGGCCCACGCGATGCGGCCGGCGCGTACTGCAAGGAGCAGGACAACGCGCGGGCGCTGAAACGTGACGGTGCGGACCTGATCGCTCGCTTTGCCACGAACGTTCGGGTCTGTGTTCATGACGAGGGAGTCGGGTTCTCGCTCGCGGCTGAGTAATGACGGTGATCAGGACTCAGCGTCGTCGCGCCCTGAGCTATACTCGACAGACTTTTTCTGAGCGCTATCGCGTTCGTGCTACGGGTCCGGGGAGGACACTCAAGATCATGTTGAATCGATTAACTGCTTCGACGCTCGCTCTGACCGTTTTGTGTGTTGGCGCTTGTACAACCACCTCTACGGTGGATTCCGGGCCGAACGAGACCGAGGCAGCACTGATTGCGCGTGCGCTCGATATTCATGAGCGGGTGCTTACGCTGGATACGCACGCCGACACGCCGCTGCGGATGATCGAGCCGGGCTTTGACATGGGCGTACGCCACGATCCCAATGATTCTGGCTCCAAGGTTGACTACCCGCGTATGCAGGAGGGCGGTCTGGATGCCATTTTTTTCGCCGCTTTCGTTGCGCAGGACATACGGGATGATGACGGCAAGTCGCGCGCCAAGGCGCTTGGACTGCAGATGATCGACGCCGTGATCAAGTCCATCGACGACCATCCGGACATGGCGGGTCTGGCGCTTGATCCGGACGACGCGTACGAGCTTGAAAAAGCGGGCAAGCGCGCGGTCTATCTTGGAATCGAAAACGGCTATCCGATTGGCGACGATGTGGGCAACGTCGAGCTCTACTTTGACAAGGGTGTGCGCTATATCACTCTGGTCCACGCGACGAACAACGATCTGGCGGATTCGGCGACCGATCCGGAAGGCCCGGAGCACGACGGCATCAGTCCGCTCGGTGAGGCAGTTGTGGCCGAGATGAATCGGCTCGGCATGATGGTGGATGTGTCGCACGGCAGCGACGCCGTATTTTACGATGCCATCAAGATGTCCAAGGCGCCGATCATTGCCAGCCATTCAAACGCGCGCGGACTCGTGGCCCACCAGAGAAACCTCACGGACGAGATGCTGAAACTCATGGCGCAGAACGGCGGTGTTGTTCAGCTGACGATGCTGTCTGATTATCTTCGTGACGCGCCGGAAAATCCGCAGCGCGAAGCCGCTCTCGCGGAATTGATGGCCGGTGCAAAGCCTGCGACCGAGATGACCAAGGACGAGCGCGCGCAGCTGCGCGAGGCGCGCAGCGAGATCAACAAGAAGTATCCGAATCCGTCCGCGACGGTTGCCGATGTGGTCGATCATATTGACTACATCGTGTCCGTCGCCGGTATTGATCATATTGGTATCGGCTGTGACTTTGACGGCGGCGGCGGCATTGACGGTGTGTTCGATGCCAGTGAGGTCATGAACATCACTATTGAGCTGGTCAGACGCGGCTATACCGAAGCGCAGATTGAAAAAATCTGGAGTGGCAACCTGATGCGCGTCTTCCGGGAAGTTCAAGCCGTGGCCGACAGGTTTGAGTCTATGGACGCCGACTGAACCATGCGCCTTTGGCGTGCTCGCCAATGCGCGGCGCTGCTCGTGTTCGCGGGGCTCTCAAGCGGTGTCTATGCACACCCGTTGCGATTGTCGCTGACTCAAATTGAGTATTCTGATGAGCGGCAGGTGCTTAGCGTGAGCCTCAGGCTGTTTCTCATGGACGTCAATGAGGCACTGGTTTTCGATCCTGACAGCACACAGCTGGCATTTTGCCAACCCGATGAGTCGGAAGATGCGGACACATTGCTGCTCGAATATCTCGAAGAGTTTTTCTACGTCAAGGCGAACGGCCAGAAGATTGATCTGAAGATCAAGAGCAAGCGACTAAGCGGCGAGGGTATCAACGTGGCGCTGGGCGTGGAGTTCGAACACTCGCAACCCCCGCCGTTGAGATCGCTGGAGATCAGGAACGCGGTCTTTACCGATCTGTTCGATGATCAAAGCAATGTCATTTACGTGCACGTCAATGGCGGCAACAAGAGTTTGATGCTCGGTAAGAACACGCCGTCACACACGCTCAAGTTCTGACATGCAACCCGCTTTTTTCTATCTTCATCTGGGTTTCAAGCATATATCGAACCTCGCGGGTTTCGACCATATTCTTTTTCTCATTGCGCTGTGTGCGGTCTATCGAATTGAGCAGTGGCAGCGAATTCTGATTCTGGTGACCGCCTTTACTATTGGTCACAGCTTGACGCTTGCGCTGGTTTCTCTGGGTAGTCTGACCATTCCCTCGCGGCTCATCGAGTTTCTGATTCCAACCACCATTGTGCTGGTGGCCATCAACAACGTCGTGAATCAGCCGGTGGCGGCCACGAAGATGGGGCGAAACTATGCCATGGCGCTGTTCTTTGGCCTGATTCATGGCATGGGATTTTCAAACTACTTCCGCGCGCTTTTGATGGACAGTGGCTCCGTGGTGACGCCCCTTTTGGGTTTCAATGTCGGGATCGAGCTGGGGCAGCTTCTCGTGGTGTTCGTTATCGTGGCACTGGCGTATCTGTTCCTGAACATCATCGGTGTGAAACAGCGCGACTGGACCGTGTTTGTGTCCGGAGCGGCTTTCGGGCTCGGATTGAAGATGATGGTGGAGACCTGGCCTTTCCCAATGTAGCCTCGCGGACCTATGGCATGCCCTGATTGACGGCGCACAGCGCCGTAGCAGACTCCGAAGAACCGATCATTCGTTTTTCCGGAGGCCAGGTCGCATGAATCTTCTGCAAACGTCCGCCGGCTGCATTCTTGCGGCTTGGGCGATCACCGGACAAGCGGCTGGCTTCGAAAACACGGCTCGAACACCCGGCGAACTGCTCAGCGGACTCAACGCACCAAACCAGGGGCGTACGGCGATTATTGCTTATCACGCGGGCACCTTGTTCACCGTGCCGGAGATCCCGGCGAGTCAGGGCGGCTCGGACTTTCAGGTGCGTACCTGGGATCTGGCCGATCCCGCCGCGCCGGTGGAGCTGGCGCAGTGGGGCACCACACGCATGCCCATCAATGCCCACGGCTATTTCAAGCGCGGCGATACGCTGGTGCTCGGCGACAATTACGACAACGTGGGTCCATGGGGGTTTCGCGCAACTTCACCGTCGACGTTTGTACGTGAGATGGTGCCTGATCTGCTGTGCGCCGGCGCGCGCGGCTGTTTGTTCGAACCGTGGTTTATCGGCCCGACGTGGTGGAGCTACGGCGATATCGAGGGGCAGGCGCGTCTGGCCCGCAACTGGCAAGACCAGGCGGTGTGGGATCACCTTGGGTTGACCGGCGTTATCGGTCACCCGTTTCTGATCGGCGATCTGTTGATTTTTGCCTCCGATCAAAGCCGCAGCGGCGTGGCGACCTATAACGTTAGCGATCCGACCAACCCTGTGTTGCTGGACGTGCTGACGGACGGCGGGCCTGGCGGTTACTGGCCCGAACTGTGGGGTGGTGATGGCCGACTCTACGTTGTGTTTCCGTACAATTCGGGCGGCAACGGCATTCGCGTGGTCGACGCCACCGATCCCACGGATCTGCGCTTCGTGACCGATCGCGCGTTGCCCGGTGCGGCGGCGATGTATGCGCAATTTCAGGATGAGTTTGCGTTTATCGGCGATCACAAGATTGATATGCGCACGTTTGAGTCGGTGCTCGATCTCAACGGTGCCGATACCCCGCGTACTAATGACAGCGGCGTCGGTGTCGACACGAGTCAGTTTGCGCTGCCGCTGGGCAATCTTCTGGTGACCGGCGGTATTGGATCAAACCAGGGCATGGCAATCTGGGCGCATCAGGCCGCGCCGGATACGCGTGGCCCGGAGGTGGGCTTTCACATACCGCAGGCCGGGCGCAGCAACTATCCGCTGAATATGCCCATCACACTGCTGATTCATGAAACGCTGGACACAACTACGCTTGTGAACGGCCAGACGTTTATCGTACGGCCGCTCGGTGGCGGCGCCATTGACGGACAACTCACGTACTCATTTAACGACATTCTGACGTTTACGCCCGATCAGCCGCTGACGTCGGATACGACTTACGAGCTGGTTATTCCGGCCAACGGCATTGCGGATGCGGCCGGCAATACGATGGCGGCGTTTTCCTACACGTTTTCAACCGGTGCAAGCGTCGGCGGCAATCAGCCACCGGTGGTAGAAAGCGTTACACCGTCGTCGTATCCGGTCGCACCGAATACCACCTTCAGTCTCAGTGCCGAGGCCAGCGATCCGGACAACGACGCGCTCGAATACCGTTTTGATTTTGGCGATGGCAGTCCGAAAACGCCGTGGTCCGCCGCCAGCAGTGCCTCGCACAACTATGCGAGCAAAGGCCACTATCGCGCCCGCGTGCAGGTGCGCGACTCTTCCGGCACCGTGGTCAGCAGGACCACGGTGGTCACCTCGCTCTTGCCGCCAGCGGGTCCCCGGCCGGCGGCGAGCGGCCCGCTGCAGTGCGAGGCGTCGTCGCGACGTATCTGGACGGTCAACCCCGACAATGACTCCGTGACGGCCGTGCACGCTGATACCAACGAGGTGCTGTTCGAAACCCCCGTTTGTGCAGATCCTCGGGCGCTGTCAGTGGGCGGTGGCGAAGTCTGGGTTGCCTGTCGTGACGACGATCAATTGCAGGTATTGGACGCCGCTAGCGCTCAGGTGGTTGCCACGGTCGCGGTTGATCACGGTGCCGGACCGATTTCTCTGCTCGTCGATGCCGCCCGCGATGCGGTGTTTGTGGCCTTCGACGGCGCCGGGCGCGTGGCGCGTTATCAACGCAGCACACGCTCGCTGCAATCCGAGTTGACGCTTCCCGCGTCGCCACGGGGGTTGGCGTTGAGCGGGGAGGGCGACGCGCTGTACGTGACGCGATTCCTGTCGGACCGCGACCACGCCAATCTGTGGGAAATTCAAACCTCGAACATGAGTTTGTCGCGCACGATGCGCATTGCGCGTTTTGGTGGCAACAGCAACACCGACGGCACGGCCAGCGGTCGCGGCATCGCCAATTATCTGACCTCGGTGACGCTTTCGCCCGACGGCAGTACCGCATGGATCAGCGCCAACAAACCCAACGATCTGCGCGGCGTGCTGACCGGGCCTGATCTGGATTCGGACAACAGCGTGCGCAACCTGGTGATGGCGGTTGATATCGCAAGCGGTCAGCTGAGTCAGTCTGTGGACATCGACAACAGCGACTCGGCGTCCGCGATCGCGTTTTCTCCACTCGGCGACTATCTGTTTGTGGCGTTGCAGGGCAACAACGAAGTGGCGGTGTTTGATGCGCTGGCGTTTGATCCGGCCACCAGCGCGGTCACGCTGACCACGCGTCTGAATGTGGGTAGCGCGCCGCAGGGTCTGTGCGGCGATGCCACGTCGCAGCGCATGTGGGTCAAGGATTTTCTTGGCCGCAGCGTCACGCACCTGGATACCGAGGCGTTGTTCGCAACCGGCGATATTGCCGTTGGCAGCGCATCGATCACAACGGTGAGCAGCGAACAGCTGGCGCCCGAGTTGCTGCGCGGGAAGCGCGTGTTTTATCACGCGTCGGATGAACGGATGAGTGCAGAGGGCTACATCAGCTGCGCGAGCTGTCATCTCGACGGCGGTCATGACGGGCGCACGTGGGATTTCAGCGGTCGTGGTGAAGGGTTGCGCAACACGACATCACTGCGTGGGCGTTCCGGTATGGCCCACGGCAACGTTCACTGGAGCGCGAATTTCGACGAGATCCAGGATTTTGAAAACGACATACGCAATGCGTTTGGTGGCAAGGGTTTTTTGACCGATGCCGAGTTTCAGGCCACGGCCAATCCACTCGGCGCACCCAAGTCCGGCCTCGATGACGATCTCGATGCGCTGGCGATCTACGTGGCCTCGCTGGGCGATGCGCACGTTCCGCGCAGTCCGTTTCGGGCACCGGACGGGCAAATGACCGCCAGTGCGCAAAGCGGACAGAGCGTGTTCGCCGCGCTGGGTTGCGATACGTGTCATGCCGGCGCGCGCCTCACCGACAGCACGTTGGGCAGCGAGACCCTGCACAACGTGGGCACGCTGCGCACCAATTCGGGCAATCGCCTGGGCGCTGAGCTTGACGGTATCGATACACCAACGCTGAAAGGCGTCTTCGAAACGGCGCCGTACTTTCATAACGGCAGCGCCGCGACACTCGAGGAGGTCTTTCGCGTTGCCGGCGGCACGGTGCTGGCAGCCGAGAGTGGCACGCCGCAAAACGGCGCCAGTGTGGTCAGCGATTTCACGGAGCAAAACAATGACAACACGGTACGCGGTGGCGCCTACGTCATTCTCAATTCGAACAACGCCCAGCTCGTGTTCAACAACGTTGACGGTGGCAGCGGCGGCGTGGGGGCGGTCGAGTTGCGCGCCAGTACCTACAACGTGCAGCCCATCGAGCTGCGCGTGAACGGCGTGACGCAGGAGATTGTGCCGCCGGACATGTTCAACGATCCGCGCTGGCGCCTGACCAACTGGATTGCCGTGCGCTTTGAGAATGTGGTGTTCACGCCAGGTGCCACGAATCAGGTTGTGGTGACTACGCCCAACTCAAACCCCTACATCGGGGTGGATGAGATCACCGTTTCGCGCCCGGACGATCTGGCGTTGGCACAGCCTCATCGTCAGGTGCTGGATCTTGATGTGTCCGAGCAGTCCTCGCTGCTGGACTATTTGCGCCAGATCGAAGGCGGCGATGTTGAGCTGGACACCGACGGTGACGGCGTTGCCGATGGCAATGACAACTGCCTGCTGCTGGCCAATCCGTCGCAAACAGACAGCAACGGCGACGGCTACGGCAACGCGTGTGACGCCGACATCACCGGCGTGGGCGGTGTGGAAGACTGCGTCGTCAACGTGCAGGATCTTGGTGCGTTCCGTCTGGCGTTCTTTGCCTCGCCAGGTGATGCCAACTGGAACCCGGCGGCGGATTTCACCGGCAACAATGAAACGCCCGACGGTGTGATCAACTTTGTTGATCTGGGGCGTATGCGCGCATTGTTCTTCGAGCCGCCGGGCCCGTCGGGCGCAGGAGGTGCTTGCCCTTAGACTGCGCGCCGCGCTTTGTCGCTATACTCTGTGCACTAAGAACAAAGGGGGAGCGATATGGGTCATCGAATCCGGGCGTTACGTTTTGTTGCGGGGCTGTGGTGGTCATTGGGTCTGGTTGGCGTTGCGGTGGCGGACGTTCCCGACCCGACCGTGCCGGTGGAGGTCTCACTGGCGTCTCTTGATATCAACGGCGAGGTTGCCTACCAGGCACCGATATGCGTGGGTATCCGTGGCAACGGTCCGCGGCTGTGGGCTCACTACTCGTCCATCGCACGCATTATCGACGAGTACGGCGCAATAGCCGGCGCCGCCGGTGGCAGCTCGGGCAGCATCAGTGTGTTTCTGGCCGAATCGATCAACGCCAATCCACTGCTTCGCGACTGCGACGGCCGAAGCTGCACGCAGGGCGAATTCAATGCGCGTATGTCGGTGCTTTACAAGTCGCTCGAGGGTCTGCAAACGGCGGGCCTGATCGCCGACGTGCTGGCGGTTCTCGAACTGGTGGAGGCCATTTCGGCGGGCAACATTCAGGACTTGCTTGATGGCGACGATCCGTTGGCCGGTGTCGAGGCCTTGCTCGATATCCTTCAGGATGCGGACATTCAAAGCATCATTAATCCGGAGCTCGTGACGCTGCTGCTGCAGTCGCCGGACCCCGTGTTTCACGCCAACGATATTGTGGCGGGTCTGCAGGCATCGTTGAGTTTTCAGGTGACCGATCCGCTGCCGCTGGTGCGACCCGGTCCGATCAATTTCGCCGCGTTTGCGAATCTTGTTGGCCGGCTTGCGAGTTTTTATGCAGGCTACGGTCCGTTTGATGCGGCGGGCACGCAGTCGTTCTTGAGTGCTTGTGCTGTCGCCGGCCGCGGGCTGGACTGGCCAGCGGTGTCGCAGCTGCCGGCGGATGGCGCGACCTGCGGCGAGCGCTTCGCCGATTTGTTTGATAGCTATCGCGATGCGTTTGATCCGCAAACGGATCGCAATCGACTGGACGATCCGATTGGCCTGTATCTGCCGGCTCTTGTCACTACGTCGGTGCTGCAGGGCGCGGCCGTCGGTGAATTCGAGCAAGCCAAGGCCAGCTACTTCGCGGCGCAGCCGGTGACGCTGGACATCGACTTTGACGATGTGGGGTTCGGTTATTGGGGCGCCGCAGGGGATCTTGATGTGGTGATGGAAAACATCGCGCAGTTTGACGATCCCAAGAGCGCGCGCTTTACGTCGCTGGGCGAAGATGTCTGGCGCAATATTGTCAGCGTGTCGCCGGCGGAGCCGGGATTGTCGCGTGCGCTTGAACTGCCCGACGGGCGCGTGTCGGCGGGCGGCTGGAGCGATCCGGTGCCCACGCAAGTGCTCAAGGCGCTGGGCTGCCCACGTGTGATTCTGGTTAATCGACGCGACGGCATCGGCGGCTTTACCACCGGCGTTGCGGCGCAGCTTGGTGCCAGCGACGACGATCTGGCTGAGCAATATGATCTGGCCAGCACGCAGAGCGGATTTTCAAAGTCGCTGAGTCAGGCCGACGGCGTGTGGTGCACCAACTGGGACGCGCCCGATACTTTTGATATTGCCGGGCTGTTTGCCGAGGGCTGGAGTCCGCCGATGGAAACAGCGGACCGCAAGCTCCTGACTTACGATAACGCGGCGACGGGATTGGGTATTGCCGGCTGTACGCCGGGCGCGAGTGGTGAGTGACGCAAGCGCGATGACTCAAGGCGTTCTCAACGGCCTGCGTGTTGTCGATTTTGGTCGCTACGTGGCCGCTCCCTACTGCGCCACGTTGCTCGGTTATCTCGGCGCAGAAGTTGTGCGCGTTGAGCGTATCGGCGGCGGCGAGGATCGATTTATCGCTCCGCTCGCCGACGATGCGGGCGCGGTGTTCATGCAAACCGCGTGCAACAAGCGCAGCGTGTGTTTACGCCTGGGCGATCCGGCGGGACGCGAGGTGCGAGATCGGCTCGTCGAGCACGCCGACGTTGTGGTCACCAACTTCCCGCCCGGTGCGCAGAAAAAGACCGGCATGGATTACGCGTCGCTCAAGGCGTTGCGCGAGGACATCATCCTGGCCAACGTGTCGAGCTTCGGTCGCGACGGGCCGATGGCCATGCAGGGCGGTTTCGACGGCGTTGGGCAGGCAATGTCGGGCGCCATGCACATCACGGGCGTGCCCGGTGCACCGGTCAAGGCGGCAGCACCGTACGTCGACTACAGCACGGCCGTGCTCACCGCGTTTGGGGTCATGGCGGCGCTGCGTGAGCGTGATCAAAGCGGTTGCGGTCAGGAGGTCAATGCCTCGCTGCTGGGCACGGCGCTGGCGGTGTTCAATTCTCATCTGGTGGAGCAGGGCGTGCTCGGTCTTGATCGCGAGGGCACGGGCAATCGGGTCCAGACCTCGGCGCCGTCGGATGTTTTTGCAACGACGGACGGCCACGTGCTCGTGCACTGCCCGGGCGACAATATTTTTGCGCGCATCGCAACGCTTCTGGATAAACCCGAGTGGTTAGACGACGAGCGGTTCGATAATGATCAGCGCCGTGGCGATCAGCGTGATGTGTTGTGTGCACCGTTGGCCGCATGGTGCGCGGCGCGCACGAGCGAAGAGGCCCTTGAGCAACTCAATGCGGCCGGTGTGCCCTGCGGGCCGGTATTGTCGCCGCGACAAGTGCTGGATCATCCGCAGGTGCACGCGCTTGGCGTACTGGCGAACGTGGACTACCCGCCCGGCGTAAGTGCCGCGCCGGTCGCACAGTTGCCGGTCGAGATGTCCGTCAGCCAGACCGGCATCCGCACGCCTCCGCCAACGGTCGGGCAACACACCGATGAGGTGCTCAAGGAGCTTGGCTACACCGATGACGAACGCCACGCCCTGTTTGAGCGCGGCGTTGTCGCCTAGATTTACTGGATGGTCAGCCCGTTATCGAGCAGAAGCTCGGAGCCGTTCATAAAGCGCGACTCGTCGCTGGCCAGAAAAACGACCAGATTGGCGACGTCCGCCGGATCGCCGATGCCTACGGGGTCGGTACCGGGTTCGGGCGGCTCGATGCCGAGCTCTTTGTTGGCCTGGTCGATCATGGGTGTCGCGATGGAGCTCGGATGCACTGAGTTGCAGCGAATGTTGTAGCCGTTCATCTGACAGTGAATCGCAATCGATTTGGTCATGGCGCGCACCGCGCCCTTCGCGGCCGTGTAGGCAAAAAACACCGGATAGCCCAGGTGTGATGCCACCGATGACATATTGATGATGGAACCGCCGCCGGCGCGCTGCATGGCCGGAATGGCGGCACGGCAGCCCAGGAACACGCCTTCGCTCATGATGCTGTTGGCCAGTCGAAACTGGTCAAGCGTGGTGGACTCGGGGGAGGCGACGATCACGATGCCCGCGTTGTTGACCAGAATATTGAGCCCGCCGAAATCTTTTTCAATTTGGCTGACGACCTCAGTCCAGCGCGCTTCGTCGCTCACGTCCTGCAGCATGAAGGCCGTTTTTGCGCCGGTTTGAGCGGCAATCTCGTCGGCGACGGCCTGCCCATCTTCGTTGACGTCGGTCAGGATCACGCTCGCGCCTTCCTGCGCCAACGCCAGCGCATCGGCCTTGCCAAGCCCCGATGCGGCACCCGTTACCAGTGCCACCTTGCCTTTTACCCGATCACTCATTGTCGTTTGCCCCGCTATTTCTGGAGTTAATGGAAAACAAAAAAATCATGATAACCTCGTCGCCTGTTGCGCAGGACGCAGCAGGCAATCGAATTGGGGCAGGTAGCCATGGCGCGCGACGAAAAAACCACCGACACCCCGGCCGGCGACGTGCCAGCGGGCCCGGGCGAAAAAGGCTGGCAGGCTCACAAGAGCTCGAACACGCGCCAGCAAATTCTCGACGCCGCCGTGCACTGCATTGTGAACATCGGCTACGCGCGCACGACGACCATGATGATCGCTCAGCAGGCGGGTCTGTCGCGCGGCGCTACACTGCATCATTTCCCGTCGCGCAATGACATCATCGCCGCGACCGTTGACTATCTGTTTGAAAAACGCACGCGCGCGTTTGTCAATTCCTCGCGCGCGCTGCCGAGCAATGAGGACCGCGTGCGTCTGGCCGTGCGCGCCTACTGGGCCCACGCCAATCATCCGCTGTTTCTGGCCTTCATCGAGCTGTCGGTGGCTGCGCGTCACGACGAAGAGCTGCGCAAGATTCTCGAGCCGGCGCAAAACCGCTTCGACAAGGAATGGTACGCGACGGCGCAGCAGCAGTTCCCGGAATGGCAGACCGACAGCGACGCGTTCAATCTCGCGCTGACCCTGTCGCAAACGCTGATCGAGGGCATTGCAATCAGTCACCTGATGCATCCACGCCAAACCAATGAAGAAACGCTGCTCGAATATCTCGAGCAGCAGATCCGCGAGCTGCTGCCCGTCTGACGTCCACTACCGCTCTTTGGGTCCCATCGCGATCAACGCATTGCCCGGCATGTGAAAATACAGGCCGTAGCCCGAGTTGAAATAGAGCATGCCGTCGTGCGCTACCGGTCCGGTGCCGCCGCCAAATGAACCGCCACGGGCGTTGCGTCCAGCCACCGACGTGAAATCCTGTTTGGCATCAAACTCCCACAGCACTTTGCCGCTTGCGTGATCGTAGGCGCGCAGCATGCCATCCATGTGGCCGGCCAGCACGGCGTCGTCCAGCGCCGTAATCGCCGCGGAGATGCCCGGCTGACAGTCGGCCAGGTCGCCGCAGGTGTCCGGCGCACGATAGGACCAGTTCAGCTCCCCGGTAAAGGCATCGAGCGCGTACATGCCGGGTTTGGCCTCCGAGACCGGCCACTGTTCGTCGCTGAAATCCGAGATCGGAACAAACAGCACGCCGTGACTGGCCGCCATGCCAAAGTGCACGCCACCCTGCACGCCACCACGGCCGACTTTCTGCTTCCAGATCACAGTGCCGTCCATGGGATCAATGCCGTAGGCGATGCCGGATTTTTGTCCGGCCACAAGAATTCGCTGGCCATTGTGCTCCACCAGGATCGGCGGTGCACCGAAGTCCAGATCGGGGCCTTCTTCTTCGGGGCAGTTGGTCTTGTTGGTGATAAACGCCATGCAGGCAACATTCCAGGCATCGCGTGAGGTCATTTGCGCGGTCCAGACGATCTCGCCCGAATCGATGTCCATGGCCATAATGGCGTCGGAGGATCCGTCGGCGGGGGAGGAATAGTTTTCTCCCGTGCCGAAATAGAGCCGACGAAGTTCGGTGTCGACGGCTGGCGTATTCCACACCGGCGCGCCAGACGGTGCGAGCACCGGTACGCCCACGTTGTTCTTGCCGACTTCGGTTGGCGGCTCGGCAATGGTGTAGGTCTTGCGCAGCAGTTCGCCGGTTTGCGCATCAAGCGTGGCGATGGCCCCGCGGAAGCTGCAGCAGGGATAGTTGGGATCGGCGGCCGGAACCACTTCGAGCGACGACACGCTCTGATACACCCTGTCTTCGAAATAGACGGGCTGAGCCGTCGCCGTGGCATTGGGATGATCGTCCACTTTGGTCTTCCACAGGATCTCGCCGCTGCGCAGATCAATGGCGTAAGTGCGCGCGAGAATGTCGCCGAAAAAGCCGATTGGTGCGCCCGCGGTCTGGTCAAACGGCGCGATGGTGATACCGGTTCGCACCTCGGCACCGACCTCGGCGGTCCAGTGCGCGCAACCGCTGCGCCGATCAAGCGCGTAAATCGTGCCGCTCTGACTGCCGACGAACAGTGCGCCACCGGCAATGGCTGGATGCGAGCGAGCGCGTGTGCTTTGCGGGTAGTCAAATACCCACTTGACCTCGAGCGCGGCGATGTCGGCATTGGTCAGGCCTGCGGTCGGCGCGGCAATGTGGCGTGAGTTGTCGAGCCGCTGGCCCCAGCCGGTGGCGACCGGCGCCTGATCGAGGTCAAACCAGTTGTCGCCCTGATCACAGCGTGCGATCTCGATGCGCGTGTCGTCGACCTTGCCGACCAGAAACTCGACGACGTCTTGACGTTGCTGAGGCGAGAGCGCCGCGGCCTGCTGCCGCATGATGCCGTCGTTCAGCGAGGTCAGAATCGCCTTTGGTGCCAGCATCTGGAGGATATTGCGTGCCGGCGCCTTGGACATGCCGCTGTCGTGACAGCCGGCGCAGCTCGTGTCGTAGACCGCCGCGCCGGGATGGGCGTCGGTCCCGCCCGTGGCGCCCTGCAGCTGGCGTTTGACCTCCGGGTCGTCGAGATCGGTTTGTTCAACCGGGGCGGCGCAGCCGCTGAGGGCACCCAGTGCCATGGTCAGGACCAGCGGTATCCATCGTGTGTGGATAGACAAGCGTGTCAGTGCGTTCATGAGCTCCCCCGCAGCGAAGGTTGAAAAATGGTTGTGGCGTGCACGCGGCATTTTTGCTGCAAGTGCAAAAAAGACCTTGCAGAACTGAGGGTTCCCTTATAGCAAAAAAAACAATCGTGTTTGACTTTTTTTAGGAATTGGTCGAGCATCGCTTCACTACGAGCCATCCAAGTGTCCCGGGGGACTCCATGACAACACGCTCTCGCCTGCTTTCCGCCGCCATTGCCTGCGCTCTTCTGACGCCCGCCGCGCCATCGCTGGCGCAGGGCCTTGAGGAGGTTATTGTTAACGCGACACGTCGCGCGGAGACCAATCTGCAAACCACGCCCGTATCCGTGTCAGCCGTCGGTACCGAAGAATTCGAAAAGCTGTTTGCTCAGGACATCGGTGAGATTGCGCTGTTTGTACCCAACTTCTCGGCCGCCACGGTGACCGGTTTCAATGCGGCGTCCTTCGCCATGCGCGGTGCGGCTGAGACCGACATCATCGTCTACTTCGATCCCAAAGTCGGTGTGATCGTCGATGATTTTGTGGTGCCACATGTGCAAACGCAGCTTCTCGAGCCGTTTGATATTGAAGGCGTTGAAGTGCTGCGTGGCCCGCAGGGCACACTGTTTGGCAAGAACACCACAGCAGGTGCTGTTGTGGTTCGCACGCGCCGCCCGGAGCTCGACAAGCAGTACATGGACGCGTCGTTGCAGTACGGTTCGTTCAATGACGTCAAAGGCCGTCTGGCATTTAACACGCCGCTCGGCGATACGCTGGCCTTCCGCTTTGCCGGCATCTATCAGAACAGCGATGGCTACTATGAGAACGGCAAGATCGATAATCCGATCGATGCCTTTGGTGCTGGCATCGGTGATGCAGGGCAGACCGACGGCAGCCCGGTTGCCGGTGACGGCCAGTCGCTCGGTGGCAAGGATGTGTTTTCGGGTCGGGCCAAACTGTTGTGGGAGCCCGACGACCAGTTTTCGCTGTTCACACAACTTGAATATGTGCGCGATCGCAGCGATGCCGTGCCGGTGGTCAATACGACACCGGCCGAAGCAGGCCAGCTTGCGTCGCTTCTGGGCTTCCCTGGCATTACCGGCGGGGATCCACTGGATCAGGCCGGTCTGCACAACAGCAGCATCGTCGGGCTCGGCGAGGGGCAGCGTGTCGATATTCTGGGCCTCTACGTCAACGGCGAGTACGAAACCGCAAACCACTCCTTCTACGGCCTGATCGGGCATCGCCAACAGGAATCGCGTTTGCCCAATGAGTATCTCGGCACGGCCTACGAGAGTTTCTTTTCCGCGACGCGCGACGATGATCGTGATACCACGCAGATTGAGTTTCGCGTGGCGTCCGACTTGTCCGGTCCGTTCAACTACGTGGTGGGTCTGTTTCATCAGACCAACGACGTTGAGTTTTGCGTGATGCAGCAGCTTGGACTCACCGAGTTTTTCGGCTCGGCCATCCCCGGCGTGCTCGACAATGAAACCCCGCTGCTGTTGTGTAACGCGCAGGACGCCACGGCCACCGCCATCTTCGCCGACGGCACCTGGGATGTGACCGATCGCTTCCAGATCGGTTTTGGCGCGCGCTACACCGATGAGGAAAAGCGCTACACGGCCCGTGAAGGTCTGCCCATCGGGTTCATTATTCCAGGCGGTCTGGCCGGTCTTGGGGAGCCGCTCGACGGTGCGGATTTTTCATTGGCCTCGGATTTCGTTCAGCGTGAAACCCAGTCGTGGAGTGAGCCCACCTGGCGTCTGACCGGTTCGTATATGTTCTCCGACGATATCTTCAGCTACCTGACCGTGTCGCGCGGTTTCAAGAGCGGCGGCTACAACGATCAGGCAGGCTCGGGTGGTTTTGCGAACTTCCCGCTGCAGTCCTATGACCCCGAGTTCGCGACCAACGTCGAACTGGGTCTGAAGATGGATCTGACCGACCGACTGCGCGTCAACGCCACGGTGTTTAACGTGAACTACGAAGACTTCCAGCGCAGCACTGTGGTGTCGCTGCCTGGCACGGCCTTCCAGGAAACGCGGACCTTTAACGCGGCCGACGTCGACGCATCGGGTCTGGAGCTTGAGATGACGGCGCTGCTCGGGGACAACCTCGAACTGCGCGCGAACATCGGCCTGCTCGATGCCGAGTACAACGAATTTTTGCTTGACCGAAACCTCGACGGTGAACTCGAGGACTTCTCGGGTCGCGACGTGGTGCGCGCACCGGATGTTACCGCCGGGCTAGATCTGACTTACAACACGGAGCTCAAGAGCGGCGGCTCGATGCGCTGGAACACGAACTTCAACTACGAAGATGAAAACGTGTACTACTACAACGATGACATCGGACAGGAGTTCGACACGATTCTCGAGAAGCGGACGATCCTCAACGCCAGCGTGACCTGGACCAGCGAGGACGGTCAGCGCTATGCGTCGATCTTCGGTCGTAACCTCACCGACGATCGCTACCAGACTGCGGCGCAGGCGGTCGGCGCGCTGTGGACGTTCTCGAACTTTGGTCCGCCGCGTACGTTTGGTATCGAAGCCGGCATGAGCTTTGGCGAGTAAGCGCGGCATTGAGCGCGTTTGAGGGCCGCAAAGCGGTTGTGACCGGTGCTGCCAACGGCATCGGTCGCGCGATCACCGAGGCGCTGGTGGCACGCGGCGCTACCGTCGTTGCGGCGGATGTTCACGCGGATGATTTGAATGCTACGTTTGGGGAAACGGGTGCTGTGCACTGCGTTGTGCACGATGTCACGGCCGACGATGCACCGGAAGCTATCGTCGACGCCGCGGCATCAAAGATGGGCGGTCTGGATTTTTTGATCAACAACGCCGGCATCGCCATTGCCGGCGATTTCGAAACCCTGACCGACGAGCAGTTCGACACCATCATGAGCGTAAACGTGCGCTCGATGTTTCGACTGTCCCGCGCCGCGGTGTCTCATCTGAAAAACAGCGATCAGGCGCGCATTGTCAATCTTGGCTCGATCATGTCCGATCTGGGCGGGCCGTCCCTGGCCATTTACGGTGCCTCGAAACATGCAGTGGCGGGTTTGAGCAAAGGTATGGCCGTGGATCTTGGCAAGCACGGCATCACGGTGAACTATCTGCAACCGGGCGCGATCTGGACCAAGATGTCGGAGCCGTTTATGGACGATCCCGATTTCAAGGCCTATTGGGAGGGCAAGGCGCCGGCCGGTCGTCTCGGTCAACCCGAAGAGGTGGCCAGCGCCTGCATGTATTTGCTGTCGGAGGAAGCGCGCTTTGTGTCGGGGCTGGGCTTCAACGTCGACGGCGGAGCGATCGTCCAGTTCTAGCCTGGCTTCAGGGCACACGCTGACCGCGCGCGCTGACATATAGCGTCCACCAGTCTTCCCTTTTCATCTCGAACTGCGTGGCCTGCGCGCAGGCGTGCACTCGCTTTGGGTTGACGGTGCCGATGACCGGCTGAATGCCCGCAGGATGGCGCAGCAACCAGCCCAGAACAATCGCTTCGAGACTGACGTTGTAGTGCTCGGCCAGCCGGCGCACGAGCTGCGCGGTGTTTTTCACGGCATCCGACGCGGACGCCGTATCCCGTCCCGACAGCATGCCTCGGCACAGACTGCCCCAGGCCTGAATCTGCACACCGTGTTCGCGGCAGTACTGCACGGTGCCCGGCGAGAAGCGGCTGCTGTGGCGCTGCTCGTCATTGACCGTGACGATGTCGTCCACCCAGTGGCTGTGCAGCAGGCTCATCTCAATCTGATTGGTGATCAGAGGCTGCTCGAGCTGCCTGGTAAGAAACGCCATTTGCGCGGCGTCGTGATTGGATACGCCGAAATGACGAACCTTGCCCGAGCGCCGCAGTGCCTCGAACGCACCATTGACTTCGTCGGGTTCCATCAAGGGATCGGGGCGATGCAGAAGCAGTACGTCGAGATAGTCGGTGTGCAGTCGTTTGAGGCTGCCCTCGACCGAGCGCTCGATCCATTCGCGCGACCAGTCGTAGCGCCCGGGACCAAGTTCGTCACCAAATCGGATGCCGCATTTGGACTGCACGATGAGCTGGTTGCGAAGACCGGGCTGGTCCTTGAACACCGCGCCAAACGCGGCTTCGGCCTCGCCACCGCGGTAGATGTCCGCGTGGTCAAACACCGTGATGCCAGCGTCCGTGGCCGCGCCTATTAGTGTTCTGGCCTCATCGGGCGTGGCAACGGTCATGGCACCGCAGATGATGTGGCTGGCCGTCGGGAGAATGCGTTGGAGCGGTGGGTTGAATGTCATCGCGCGAGTATACCTGCCCCGCAGCGCAGCCCCACTTGAAAATACTATACTTAAGACAAACGTCTTTAATGACCACAAAACAACGAATAGAGCACTACTTCCCATGTCAGCAACCCAAGCACAACTGCGCTTCGAGTCGAGCGCCAAAAAAGCCGAGGCAGAAGCCGAGCGCAATCCCGGTCTCTATAAGTTGAAGCTGGCGCTGTACGGCGTTCTTGGCTATCTGGTGATCTTTGCACTGCTGGCCGTGCTGTTGGCGATTGTTGGTGGGCTCATCGTTTTGGCCGTGAAGAACACCTTCGTGCTCATCCTGCTGCTCAAGAAGAAGCTCATCTTTCTGCTGATCCCGGTCATTTGGGTTTTGTTTCGGGCCCTGTGGGTGACTCTGGAAGCGCCGCAGGGCTACGTTGCGCGCAAAAAGGATTACCCTGAGTTGTTCGCAGCGATTGACGAGTTACGCAAAAAACTCAAGGCACCGCCGGTCCATCAGGTGCTGATCACACCGGAGTTCAACGCAGCGATTGTGCAAACGCCGCGGCTGGGTGTGTTTGGCTGGAACAAGAACACGCTGATTCTTGGCATGGAGCTGTTGATGGTGTTGCGTCCGGAGCAGGCCGCCGCCGTCATTGCTCACGAACTGGGACATCTTTCCGGTAACCACAGTCGCTTCGCCGGCTGGATTTATCGCGTACGTCGGTCGTGGACAAAGATCATGGAGGCGTTTGAGCACGAGGGCGGGTTCGGCGCCGCCATCATGCAGAAGTTTTTCCATTGGTACGCGCCGAGTTTTGCGGCCTACTCCTATGCGCTGGCACGTCGTAACGAGTTTGAAGCCGATGCCATGGCCGCCGAACTGACCAGCCCCCAAACCGTCGGAGACGCTCTGGTCCACACCAGCGTGGCTGCCCCGTACGTCGACCAAAATTATTGGAACGATTTTGTCAAAGGTGCCGATGAAGCACCGGAACCGGCCACACTGCCGTGGGCGGGTGTTCGACAGTGGCTGCAGGACAACGAGTCGGTACAGGAGGATTTACACAAGCGGCTCAAAGATCAGCTCGAGCGTCAGACCACGTATGCCGACACCCATCCGTGCTTAAGTGAGCGTCTCGATGCGCTTGGCGTCGAGCCGCGACTGGTTAGCGCGAGCGGTGACTCCGCCGCGCAGGTCTGGTTTGCAGACAAGTTCAACAGCATCGTAGAGGAGTTTGATGCCATCTGGACCGCTGAGAGCGGACCCAACTGGCGCGCCCGCTATGACTATGTGCAAGCGTCCAAGGCAAAGCTTGCCGAGTTTGGCGATAAGCCGGTCGACCAGTTGAGTGACGATGAGTTGTGGCACAAGGCCAATCTGAGTTGGGAGTTTGTCAGCGATGACGCGGCAAAACCCCTGTTTGTCGCGCTGCAGGAACGTTTGCCCGAGAACGGGGCGACCGCGCTGGCGCTTGCACAGCTTATGCCCGAGGACAACGTCGACGCCATGCTGGATCAGCTGCGCATCGCTGTGAACGATGGCTATGAAGTCGTGGAGGCCGCTCAGATGGCGTGCTTTTATCTGGACAAGCACGATCGTGGCGATGAGATGCAGTGGTGGATCGACGCGGCCAACAAACAGCATGCGCTGTCGCAAGCCGCCATGGCCGAACGCAGTACGATTTCAGATAAAGATGAGATCGTGCCGGCTGAACTGACGGAAGAGTTTCTGGAGATGCTGCGCGAGCAACTCAAGGCCACCGGGCGCGTGAAGCAGGCGTGGGTGGCGCAGAAAAAACTGGAGCACTACCCGGAATCGCAGGCGCTGGTGATTGCCGTCAAGACCAAGGGTTTTTTCGCCACGGAAGATTCGGCCATGGAGGCCGTCGTTAAGGAGCTTTCGCTTGAGTTTGACTTCTTTTTGCTCCCCATGATCGGTGGCTTCAAGAAGATGGCGAAGACGACGCGCAGCGTGGGAGTTCAACTGTTCTGAGTCTGCAGCCCGCCGCCACCGTGGCAGTATAGTGATATGAAAGCAGTGCTTTTGATTGCATTGGTCGCGGTGTGGCCCAGCGCAGCGGTTTGCGCCGACGATGAACTGGCCGCCGCTGCCCTGGCGCGCACCCGTTTCGATATCACCTACGATGGTGCGTATCGAGCCATCGACTATCCGGGTGGGGATGTGCCGGCGAACACCGGCGTGTGCACGGACGTTGTCATTCGCGCATTGCGTGCGCTTGGAACGGACCTGCAGCGCCTCGTGCATGAGGACATGACCGAGCATTTCGATCTGTATCCCTCAACCTGGGGACTGACGCGACCTGACAGCAATATTGATCATCGTCGCGTGCCGAACCTCGAGGTGTTTTTCAGGCGTCACGGCATTGCGCTGCCGATAGCTAGACTCGCCGAGGATCACCGTCCGGGAGATATCGTAAGCTGGCGTCTGCCCAACGGGCGGCCGCACATTGGTGTCGTTGGGCCCGAAAAAGTGCCAGGGACCCAACGCTACTATGTGGTGCACAACATCGGGGCCGGGCCGCAATCCGAGGATGTCTTGCTAGCGTTTGATCCCGTCGGGCACTTCCGTTACCGCAGAGCCCCGTAGCGGGCATTCGCTCCGCCGCTATCTTCCCAGAATGAAGAAATGAACAATGTTGGTCAGCGCCGCGAGCGCGATGACCAGCCAGGTGCCCAGTGTGCCGAAATAGCGGCCACGCGAGATGCCGGTGTTACCTCCGAAGCCCTGCAAATGATAGAGCCTTGAGGCCAGAAGCGTGCCGCCGTAGATATGGATCATCCACGGCGGTGTATTGTTGATCTCCAGAAGCGCGATCAGGATCAGCGCCATCGGTACATACTCCACCGCGTTGCCCATGACGCGCATCGCATGTTCCACGGCTTCGTCGCCACCGGTGCCGAGCCCGACTTTTTGGCTGCGCCGAACCTTCACGATCCGGTAGGCAAGATAGAGCAGCAACAATCCGAGCAGCGAGGCGTAGAGCGAGGTAACCGGGGCGATCATGTCGGGTATCCATAGAGTTTGATTGAGCGGCAAGTGTACCCAAGCGCGCGCCGTGCGTGTGAAGTTTGCCTTGAAGCTCAGGACCGGTACCCTTGAGCTTGATTTCTGGACGTGAGCGGGCACCGCCATGACAACTCTGGGCTGGCTCTCGGTTCTGCCACCACTTTTGGCCATCGCGCTGGCGATCTGGTCGCGACAGGTTATTCTGTCGCTGTTTGCCGGCATCTGGCTCGGCTTTACCTTGTTAAACGGCTGGAATCCGCTGAGCGGCGTGGCTGCTTCGCTTGACGGCATTGTCAATGTTTTCTCTGACGCGGGCGATACCCGTGTCCTGATCTTCACTCTGCTGGTGGGCTCGCTCATCGCCACCATCGAGCACTATGGCGGTGTGCGCGGGTTCGTGCAGTTGCTGGAGTCGCGACGGTGGGTGCACAACGGACGTCGTGCGCAGCTTATGGCCTGGGCAATTGGGCTGGTGATCTTCATTGAGTCGAACATCACGCTGCTGGTGGCCGGATCAGTGAGTCGTCCGCTGTTTGATCGCTATCAAATCTCTCGTGAGAAGCTCGCTTACCTGATCGATTCCACGTCGGCGCCGGTGTGCGTCATGATTCCACTCAACGCCTGGGGCGCGGTCATCATCAGCCTGGTGGCCGGCGCCGGTATCGAGCAGCCGCTGCAGGTGTTCATCGCATCGATTCCCTACAACTTGTATGCCATAGCAGCGATTGTTCTGTCGCTCATTGTGGTGCTTCGGGGTCTGGACATCGGACCTATGAAGGCGGCCGAGGCCCGTACTCGTCAGGGTGAGGTGCTGTGGCCGGATGCCACTGTGCTGACCGATGACGATATTGTCGACAAGACCCTGGATGCAGGTGAGGGATCGGCGTCCGCAATGCTGATGCTGGTGCCGGTCGCGGTCATGCTGGCGATGATGCCGCTGGGTTTGTACGTCACAGGGGACGGCGATCTGATCTCCGGCTCTGGCTCGACCTCCATCCTGTGGGCGGTTTGCGCTGCCATTTTATCGGCCTGGGTGATGGTGCTGTGGCGCAGTGGCGGAAAAATCTCGGAGCTCATGCAGGTGTTCATGCGCGGGGCCGGCAAGCTGCTGCCAATTTCTGCCATTTTGTTGCTGGCGCTGGCCCTGGGTGATGTCGCCAAACTCCTCGGCACCGGCCCGTATGTGGCGGGCGTAGCGGGCGCGACCGTGCCCGTGTTTTTGCTGGCACCGCTGGTGTTTCTGCTCTCGGGCTTTATTGCGTTTTCCGTCGGCTCAAGCTGGGGCACGTTTGCCATCATGATTCCTATTGCCGTGCCCATCGCTACCAATCTTGGCCTGCCCGTGCCTTTGATGCTCGGCGCGGCGACCTCGGGCGCCATTTTTGGCGATCATGCCTCACCGATCAGCGACACGACCGTGGTGGCATCAATGGCCTCGGCCACCGACCACATAGATCACGTGCGCACACAGTTGCCTTACGCGCTGTTGGCCGGCGGCGCGGCAACGATCGGTTTCAGCATACTGGGCTTCGTGACCCAGCCGTAGTCTGCGCGCCGGGCTATACTTGGCGCATGTATCGGCCACTCTTACTCATAGCGTGTGTATTCTGGCTCGTTGCGTGCGGGTCGGGCGGCGGCGATACGCCGGCAGACAATACGCGCGTGACCTTTGCAGACAATGGGGCGCTTGATGCGCAGAAGGCCCAGATCGAAGCGCTGGTGGATGAGGTGTTTGTCCTGGCCGCCGACAGCCTGGCCATCAACGATGTGACCGTGCTGGTGACCACAGAGGCGAGCCGTACCATTCCCGGCTGGAGCATCGGTGGCTATGCGCTGGGTCCTGATCGTATTGAGCTGGTCATCGATCCGCAGGCGGCCGATCTGGATGTGCTCCTCGCAGAGCGACTGCCGCACATCATCGCGCATGAACTTCATCACACGGTGCGCCTGATCGATCCGGGCATCTACGTGACGTTGGGCGAGGCGCTCGTGTTTGAGGCCATGGCCGATCACTACGCACTGGGTCTGATCGGCGATCCGCCGCCACCGTGGACCAGTGCATTCCCCGCGTCGGATACGCCTGTGTATCTCGAGCGCGCTCTGCCGCTTCTTGATCAGCCGTTCAATTTTGAAGCCTGGTTTTTTGGCGTGGGAACCGATCTGCCGCAGTGGACGGGATATACGCTGGGCTTTCGAATTCTTCGCGATTACTACGAGCGCAATCCAGCGCAAACGCCCGCCACGACCGTTAACGCACCGACCGAGCAGTTTTTCGAGCCCAATACGCTCTAGTGTCGCGCACGAAATTTGCGCAATTTTGCGCAAAGGCTGAGCAGCGTTATGGTGCATCCAAAAATGTGACCGACAGCGCTGTCATTTTAATTTTTGAAAAACCCCATAGCGGCGGGCTTTTAGCGCTTTGATGGCCGCAAGTGCCACATTTATTTAACAAAATTAGTGTCAACATAATCAGACAAAATGCGCCTGACGGTGCGCCACGGTAGTATTTTTCCAAGCAAGGCAGAACGCCCGGCACACCGGACGTGCGACCGTTTCTGCCGCGTTAATCACCGATTTTCACAACAACGTCCGGAGAACAACATGTCTGGTCAAGAATTTTTCCGCCCCCGCAAAGCGAAGGTTGGGGCAGCGGTTGCAGCGCTTGCGCTGGCCGCGATGGCACCGCTGTCATCAGCCGCTATTTCCTTTTCCGAAGATTTTGAAAGCCTCGACGCTGCCGCACCTGGTGCTCTGGCAGGTGCCGGCTTCACGGTATTCGCCAACGTCTTTGCCCCCGATGGCACGAGCTTCCTGTACGGCTACGGTCCGTTTACGGCACCAAACGGCAGCGGCGGCTTTTCCAACGTCGCCGTCGGCGAAGGTGGCCCGGATCAGGGCGATCAGCAGATCGTGACGTTCAGCGACTACAACAACCAGGACCACGGCATTGGCAACGTGATCGAGTCCAACGTGTTTCAGGAGCGCGTGCTGACGGCTGCCGACGCCGGTGGTTATCGCTTCACGTTCGACGCCAAGCTTGGTGATATCGCGGGTGCCAGCACGGCAAGCGCGTTCGTCCTGACGCTGGACCCGAACGCAGGTTTCGCCGTAACCAGTCAGGTTGAGCTCGACATGACGGCGATTCCAGGCACCTGGAATACCTACACGCTGGACGCCTCTTTCAGCGCTGATCAGGCCGGGCAAATCATGCAGTTTGGTTTTCGCACTCGCGCCACCAACTTCGAAGCCTCGGGCATCGTCTACGACAATCTGAATTTCACCGATGTGTCACTGGAAGCCTATGCGCAGGATTTCGAAGGTCTTGACGCAGCTTCGCCCAGCGCGCTGGCTGAAGATGGCTGGCTGGTGTTTGGCAATGTGTTCGATACCGAAGGCATGTTCCTCTACGGCTACGGCACGTTTGGTGCGCCGAACGGCTCCGGCGGCTTTTCGAACGTTGGCGTGGGCGAAGGTGGTCCGGATCAGGGCGATCAGCAAATCGTGATCTTCAACGACTACAACAACCAGGACCACAACAACGGCTTCATTATCGAGTCCAGCGTGTTCCAGGAGCAGCGCATTGGTCCTTCCGATGTGGGCGAGACCTACACCTTCATGTTTGACGCCAAGCGCGGCGACATCGTGGCACCTTCGCTGTCCAGCGCGTTCATCAAGACGCTGGATCCGAACGCCGGTTTCTTCACGACCAACCTCGTTGAACTTGAAACCAACACGCTGCCCACGACCTGGGGCACCTTCTCGCTCGAACTGACGATCACCTCCGACCTGGTGGGTCAGATCCTGCAGTTTGGTTTCGAAAGTGCGGCTTCGAACTTCACGCCCAGCGGCATGGTCTACGACAACATCACCTTTGGTATCGAGATCAATGACGCCGATGGCGACGGCATCGACGACGGTGTAGACAACTGCCTGGGTCTGGCCAACGCCGACCAGCGCGACACCGACGGTGACGGTTACGGCAACCTGTGCGACGCCGACCTGAACAACGACTGCACGGTCAACTTCATCGATCTCGGCGTTCTGCGCACGGTGTTCTTCACCGGCGACGCGGATGCAGACTTCGACGGCAACGGCACGGTCAACTTCATTGACCTGGGTATTCTGCGTACCCTGTTCTTCGGTACGCCTGGCCCGTCAGGTCAGGGTGGTATCTGCGACACGCTCTGATTTAACAGCGACGTCAGCACAACGAGCGGCCCGCGCAGTCATGCGCGGGCCGTTTTTTTTTACGTGCATATGAAATGAATACGTGTGCATTTTTGAATACGTTTGCATGCTATTGCCCCAACATTGGGCGCGCCATAGAGTCGTTTTGTCGCATTTCAAGCATTTTCAGGGGAACCCAATGGTCAGCAAACGTCGCGGGCGTCCTTCGTCCGGCCAAAAAACAACGCTAAACATGACCGCCAGACACCGTCGTACCGCATTGTCGGTGGCCGTCGCGGCCGCTCTGACAGGCACCATCACGGTGCCGGCGATTGCACAGGATGAGGTCGTTGAGGAAGTTCTGGTCTACGGCCAGTATCGCCGCAGCCTGGTCGATCAGATTGCCACCAAGCGAGACGCCACCACGATCGTCGAAGCCATTTCGGCGGAGGACATCGGCAAGCTGCCCGACTCGAGTATCGCCGAATCGCTGTCGCGACTGCCCGGTCTGGCCGGCGAGCGACGCAATGGTCGTACCAGCGGTTTGTCCGTGCGCGGTTTCCGCGAAGACTACATCGGTACCACGCTGAACGGCCGTGAAATCATCGGTATCGGCGACAACCGCGGCGTCGAGTTCGACCTGTATCCCGCCGAGATCATGAGCGGCGTGGTGGTCTACAAGGCCCCTGAAGCGACGCTGACGACGCAGGGCATTGGCGGCGTGGTTGATCTGCGGACGCTGCGTCCCCTGGACGAAGACAATTTCTTCGGCGTGTTTTACAACTACGAAGACAACGAGTTTGATTCGGCGAACCCGGATTTTGACAGCGACGGGCATCGCCTGGCTCTGAACTTCTCGCGTAAGTTTGCCGACGACACCATCGGCCTGGCGCTGGCCTTTGCGTCCACGGATTCACCGAGCCAGGAGCAGCAGTTCCGCGGCTGGGGATATCCGACGGTCAGCCCGGCGAACGCGGGTCCTGGCGTGACCCTGACCGGCGATGAGGTGACCGTGGCAGGCCACGATTCGTTCGCCCGGTCGGCGACGCTGGAGCGCGATACGGTCGCCGGTGTTCTGCAGTTTGCTCCGAGCGATGCTGTGACGCTGACCTTCGATGCGCTTTACATCGACTTTCGTGAAGACAAGGCCTTCCGCGGCATCGAAGAAGGTGGTGCGGTCTGGGGCACGGGTGACTACACCATCACCGGCGTCGAGGACGGCTTTGTGACCTCCGGCTTCTACGATGGTTTCCTGAGCGTGATCCGCAACGACGCGGAACGTAAGGACGCCGAGCTCACGAGCTTCGGTTTCAACATGGATTACCAGGTCAACGAGAACTGGACCACGAAACTGGATGTCGCGCGCAGCGAGTCGGACAAGACTATCACCAACATCGAGAGCTACGCGGGTGTTGGTCGCCCGGGTACCGGTAACCAGGGGCCCCTGACCGCGCGGTCGTGGACCAGCGGTCCGAACGGTACGGTGTACGGACCGCATCCGACGATCGCGCCTGTTGCACTCGACGACTTCAACACCATTCGTCTGGCGGGTCCGCAGGCCTGGGGTGGTGGCTTGTCGCAGGTGGATCGCTTCCAGCCCACCGCAGCGTTTCCGGACGTTGGACCGTCACAGTCGCAGGACGGCTTCGTAAACCAGCCGATCTTTGATGAATCGCTGACCACCATGCGTATCGACGCCAGCCGGCCTCTGGATTGGAAGATGTTCACCGGTGTGGACCTGGGTTTCTATTACGCTGATCGCGAGAAATCCAAAGACAACAATGGCGCCTTCCTGACCGCGTCCACGTGGCCTTCCGACGGGCCGATCCCGGAAGCCTATCGTTTGGGCACCACGAACCTCGACTTCATGGGCCTGGGCAACATTGTGGCCTACGATTCGCTGGGTCTGCTTAACGACGGCTTCTACATCGAGACCGATGCGGCGTTGCTGCAGCCCGACCGCGAGGGCGACACCTACACCATTGCCGAAGAGATCACGAACCTGTTTGCGAAAGTTGACTTCGACACGAACCTCGGTGACATCACCCTGAGCGGCAACCTCGGCGTGCAGATTGTGCACTCTGATCAGGTGGGCCGCGGCTTCGATTCGTTTATCGGGCCCGATGGCTTTGTGCAGGCAACGCCGACCGAAGACGGCGACGACTACACGGACGTGTTGCCAAGCCTGAACCTGAACTTTGGCATTACCGACAATCAGATGGTGCGTTTTGCGGCGGCCAAAACGCAGTCGCGTCCGCGACTTGATCAGATGCGTCCCAACAATCAGGTGTCGTTCAACTTCAACCTGCTCAACGTGACGTCCACAGACCCGCTCAACAGTGCGTGGAGCGGCAGCTCGGGGAATGCGCGCTTGCGGCCTCTGGAAGCCAACCAGTTTGACTTGTCATACGACTGGTACTTCGCAGACGATGGATTCATGTCGCTGGCCTATTTCCACAAGGATTTGACCAACTGGCATCGCAACTCGTCGACGATTGCCGACTTCAGCCAGTTCTTTATTCCGGGCTACCACCAGGTGGAGGACACCGACGGTAACGTTGTCACCCCGGCCATCTTCCTGGGCCGACTGGATTTCATTGAGGACGGTCTTCAGGGGGATGTCAGCGGCTTCGATCTGCAGGCGAACTTCCCGTTCCGTATGGTCTCGCCGATGCTCGACGGACTCGGCGTGATCGCGTCGGCGTCGTTTTTTGACGGTGAACTCGATGACGGTGGTCAGGTGCCGGGTCTGTCGGATGAAATCTATCAGCTGACGGTCTATTACGAACGTGGCGGTTTCCAGGCCCGTGTAGCCGGTACCAAGCGCAGCAAGTTCGCAACCGAAGAGCCCGGTCTGTCGCTGGCGCTGACGCCAACCATCGACCAGGGTGCCGAGATTCTCGATGCGCAGCTCAGCTTCGACTTCGGTCTGGCCGGTATCGAGCGTTTCGATGGTTTGACGATCTCGCTGCAGGCCCAGAACCTGACCGACGAAGACACCGTGCGGACCAACGACGCGACGCGTGAAATCACACGTCTGCAGGGGTTTGGCGCGAACTACCTGTTGGGGATCAACTACAAGATTCGCTAAACCGGATCTTAATGGGTACGGCCCCGCCAGTGGCTGCTGGCGGGGCTTTTTAGTGTTTGTGGGCACCCGAGGTCAGCCAAAGGGGAATTGAAGACTTCATTTTGACAATGGCTCCCTGCGGTCCGCTTTAGTTGCCAAAATAAACTC
>CAZXCL010000014.1:0-68483 GCA_964639265.1 uncultured Gammaproteobacteria bacterium
CGATCAAGGCACAGGTGTGTGTCGATGGGCGTCATCGGCTCGTCGACTACTGCGAGAAAGCCGGGGTTGAGTTAAAGCGTTGCGGGAAATTGATTGTCGGTAGTAAGGATGATGAGGAACGGCTGCGCGGCTTTTTGCGCAGCGGCCTGAAAAACGGCGTGGACGATCTGGTGATGATCAGCGGTGCCCAGGCTCGCGAGATGGAGCCGGCGCTCAAATGCGACGTGGCACTGCACTCCCCGTCCACCGGCATCGTCGATTCGCACGGACTTATGCTCGCGATGATTGGCGACATTGAGGCCGCCGGCGGCATGGTGGTGTGTCGCACACCAATTCACAGAGCGCAGGTGACCGCCGAGGGCATCGTCGTTGAGACCGGCGGCGATGAACCTATGACACTGCTGACGCAGAACCTGGTAAACGCGGCGGGACTGTCAGCAGTGGAAGTAGCGCGTCGCACTGACGGGTTGACCGACGTGCCCGAGCTGTACTTTGCGAAGGGCAACTATTTTGATCTACGCGGGCGTGCACCATTTTCGCGTTTGATTTACCCGGCCCCGGTGCCGGGTGGACTGGGTATTCACTTGACGCTGGATTTGACGGGACGCGCTCGCTTCGGACCGGACGTCGAGTGGATTGATGCACCGGACTACGATGTTGATATCAAACGTGCGGATAGTTTTTATGCGGCGATACGTCGCTACTGGCCGGAGCTGCCGGATGATTCCTTATATAGCGCTTACGCGGGAGTACGGCCGAAGCTGACGCAGCCTGGTGAGCCAGCAGCGGACTTTCGGATTGACGGGCCGAGCGAGCATGGTATTGCCGGATTGGTAAACCTGTTTGGAATTGAGTCGCCTGGATTGACCTCCTCAATGTCTATCGCAGCGATGGTCGTCGACAGGCTGCAGTGATCCAGATGAATCCAGGGTCGAATTGCGCTGTGTTGTCAGGCTGATTAGCTCAGTGTCACTCCAATGCTACACTTCACGTAGTAGTCACCGATTGCAGGACCGGCAAATGAAACGTCGCGGCATGGCCCTTATCGAAACGTTCCTCGGAAAAGAGGTACCGCCTGCGATCATATCGATTGAAGTCGGGATCGTTTTCCTGCTCACGTTCGTGGCCCTGCCGTTTGGGTTGGGAAAGCTTGGAATCGAAAGCGTGTTCATTCCTATGATGCTGTTTGTGTTTTGGTTGCGGTTCTACTTTCATGTGTTTGGCAGGCAATAGTCGGCAGGCCTCCTGACTCCGATGACGGCGGTTCTGTCACCTAAGCAGGCTTTTCGTGCCCTGTTGTTACTTGGTTTTTTCTCGCCAGCACTCGCAGCACACAATTTAGAAACGTCGGCAACGATTGACTCCGAAGAACAGCTGGTTTCATCCACCGTGAATAACGACGATTCTGCTCTCTCTGATCCGTTCAGAATCTGGGCCGAAGCCGAACCTATGGCCTATCGCTACAGCCTTAGATCAGGCGGTGTGTTCGGCTACACGCTATACAAGGTATCCGTTCGAGACGGTATCTGCCGAGCCAAATCCAAGTTTGTGTACACCCGGAAATTTGGGAGGTGGGAGCGAGTTTCGTGCGATGGCATTTTGATCGCTGACCTCATCGGGAGAGCTGAGGATCAAGAAAGGGCTGGCGTTAAATTTTCTGAAATCTCGATAAATCAGGAGTTCGGTTTCGTCTCTTACTATTCGGCCGAGCCTGACACTGAATTGACGGATCAATCCTGGTACTTCGAAGTTACCGATTTCAGGGTGAGATAAATGCATCGAAGATGCGACGGCGTGGTTCTGAGGCTTTTTCTCTGGACGTTTTTTTGTGGCTTGCTCCTAGGCTGTGATACTCCGAGACCAAGCGCTGTTGTCTGTCGCTGCGACGTTGGCCTGGGGAGCGCTTCTTCCGAGTGGCGCAGCCTTGATCGGGCGCCCGAAAATTTTAGCCACTCTGATATCCGCTCAAAGTTCAAATCGAGCAACGAGTACATGGGTACGCCAAAAGACTTCGACGCGGCGGACGTCCACTGGTACAGCAATGACATTGGCGAGTCACTTGCATGCGTGGTGTTCGAGGGGTCAAACCATGTCCGAGCCATGTTTGTCTTGTCGGCTAACACCGGGCAAACGGAGCCGACTAACTTCCTGCTGATGGGAGAGCCTTTTGGACGCAGTCCTTTTTTTTGGGAAAAGTGTGTCGAAGGAGAATGACTCGGCGGCTTCCCTGGCTTACAGTTCAGCGCGACAGCGGCGAACTGATTGGCGGTGGCCAACTGCAGGACGGAAAGTGGACTGCACTCACGCCGCCTGCCGACCCGGCCCGTTCTCGCCTTCTTGCCATTGGTGCGCCTGGCAGGTTGGCTTTGGTGATCCGCAGAAAGGCGACCTTTAGGCGAGGCGGGATTTTGGAGCCAGTAAATTTTAAGTGTCCCGATTGTGGGTCCACCGAGTTTGTAAATCGTAGGCAAATCTCGGAATCGGCAAGCGTCTCACCCGATAAATCGCGAGAACGTGAACCCACGTGTGCGCGATGCTTGCAAGATTTGGTCGATTTGCAAACTTATGCTCGAAAAATAGCGGATGTTGCGACGACCGTCGCGCTTAACGACTCCGGCGGAGAACGATATCTCCACGCAGCTTCACCCCACGGCGCTATCGAATTGTTGTACACAGGCTCGGCTCTAAAAGTGCGAGTTGAATACTACGGGTCCGGAGCGCGCAATATTGTCAAAGCCAACTCATACGTCCGCAAATCGGATGCTTTGCGCGATGTACGCTCTTGGCTATCGGGCGGAGATCCGTGACTGGCGTGCGTGACATTTGGCTGACCTTGTTGGTTAGTTGATCTCATGGTGCGAGTCACCGTGCGCCGCCCACAAAAAAACCGGCCACGACATACATCGCGGCCGGCTCTTTTTCAGAACGGGTTCTGTAGCGTTAGCTTGCGCGCATACGGCGACGCAGGCCCATCACGCCAAGACCAAGACCCAGCAGAAGCGCCGAGCTCGGCTCTGGCACAGCCGTCACACAACCGTTGTTCGGGTTGTTGCAATTGCCGTCCCAGTTGGTGTCCAGCCAGCCGTTGGCGCGTGGCGTGAACATGGTCAGACCGAGGCTGTCGCCCGAAGCGGTCAGGTCGGCTGACGGGTGGAACCAGATGCCGATGCGCTCGCCGAAAGCAAAGCCCGTTTCGAGCTGAGCGTTGATATCAGTGGCATCGAAAGCCAGCGTCGCAACGCCGTCGATCGTGGTGTAGGCATCTTCGAAGTAGGCCAGGAAAGGCGTCTCTTCCCAGCTGTTGTCGTTGTTTTCACCGTTGTAGGCGTAAATCCAGGCGTCACCGCTCGCTGCATCAAAGTAGGCGATGCCGAGTTCTTCGGTGGAGTTCTTGGGATTAGCGCCCGGGCTAATCACAAGCCAGCCGCCTTCTGCCGCCGCACCGTTGTAGTCCACGGTGAAAGAGAATTCTTCGCTAGCCGTATCGTAGTTGGCATTCACACTGTCGTACGACAGCCCGCTGTGTCCGCCAAACGTCCCTGCGCCGCGATTGTAGTCATAGATGATGCCGGCAGATGCACTCGCACTGGCCGCGAGAACTGCGCTGAGCACAGCAGCTTTGACGATTTTCGTTTTCATTATTCGTTGTCTCCGAATGGTTTGGAGTAAAGTCCTCCCCTTCAAAGCAAGCATCGGGCCAGAAAACGTAAATTTGAACGCTGACGGGCACTTGGCCGCCACGCCGATTATTATGTGTACAGACTCATTCCACGGACAGTAAAAACCACCGACGCCTTTCACGTCAGTAAATGTTAACTACTGAAAATTCCTGGGAAAAATGAAAAAAACTGTGACGCTGCTACCAGTCGCTGCCACTGGGTCCGGAGTGCCATGCACGGCGTGATTCGCGTCCGGGTAATGTATAGGCCGGAGGATCGATGCCCGTATCGTCGAGTTGCCGGTCCACTTCAAGACGGGACTTGACCCAGTTGTTCCCCTCGCGCGCATCGCTTTGCATACGCACGATCACGCTGGCCTGAATCGGGATACGACCGTCGGCCAGCATCGCACTCTTTTTGACCCGTTCGTAGCCGCGAAACGGATTGGACCAATTGACGATGCGCGCAATGATCGGACCGGCAAACGGCACATCCAGCGGATAACCGTAGACCACGTTGAGCTTGAGCAGATTGGCGTCCTGCAGATTGACCCCGCTTTGGCCTCCGGGCGAGGTCGATTTCAGATGCAGTCGCTCATTGGGAATCACGCGATAGCTGTTGCCTGGTTTGAACTCAGCGAAGTCCGAAAACGCCTCACGGGTCGGATTCAAAATCTGAAAAATCGTATGGTTGCGAGAGTCGAGATACGCACGGGCGTAGGCGGACGTGCGCCCGTCTGCACTCTTTCGCGGTGAATAAAGCGGCACCATCGCACGCGAAAACGCACGACGAATCGGATCCTGACGCAGTTCGCTGACCGCGCCGGCGCGCGCTGCCATCAAAGCGGCATAGTTGAGGGTGGCACGGGCCTCATAGATCAGCGCGAACTGGATGGTCGCCAGACCCACCAACAGCAGCATGGGCAATACGATCACCATTTCGGTAATCGCCGCTCCGCGCTGAGGCCTGATCACGACCCGCATTCCGCTCTACCCTGCCACGACCACGACGCTGCGATCATCCGAGCTTTGCGACGCTGCCTGAACCAGTGCGTCCGGCATGGCGGCCGGCTTTGCCAGATGATCAACCATGATATTGGCGCACTCGAAATCGGCCAGCACGTCCGTTACCCCATCGGTGCACAGCATTGCGATATCCCCGGGCTGCCAGTCGGTTTCGGTTACCTCGACGCGCAGGGCCGAACCCATACCCAGCGCACGCGTGATGGCACGCACCGAATGCTTCGACAAACCGATGTGCTCACGCACGTCCGCCTCACGATGATGATCGCGCGTTATTCGATCCAGACGAAAATCGCGCATTCGATAAACCCGGCTGTCGCCAGCGTGAAGGCAGGTCATGCGTTGCTCGCGGATCCAGCACAACGCCACCGTCGTGCCCATGGTCTGACCGCCCGCGCTGCGCGCGGCATCGCGCACAATCGCATCGTTGGCGGCACAGATCGATTGCTCGAGGAACGCGACATTGTGTTGTGCCGCACCGTGGATGGCGCGCTGCAATGTGGCCACGGCGATCGCGCTGGCGCGCGCACCATTGCGATGTCCACCCATGCCGTCGAACACGCCGAACATACCGTAGTCGTTGAGGCACAAAATGGCGTCTTCATTAACCGGCGAGCGCGGCCCGCTGACCGTCGCGGTGTAGCTCGGCAACCCGCGCGGGGGTCGCATGGATACGACGGCCGTCATGGCGCCGCAGCTCCGGAACCGAGCAACTCCCCGAGGCTGTCCAGCGGATCATTGCTTTTCACGGCCGGCGCGGCCTCTTCCTTACGCGTGGCAAAGGCCTCGAGATCAGCGAGCAAACGCACGAGCCGCTGATCGATCGCCCGTCCGCTGTCGAGCGTGGCGGCGTAGTAATTGAAATGATCTTCGGCCTTGCCCAAATGAATCACGGCGAGGTTGTAATGCGCGCGCGCAAACTGGGGATCGATGGTGAGCACCTGCTCGTAGTAGTTCTCGGCGGCATCGGGATCGTTATCGTAGAGCGAGATATTGCCGAGGCGAAACAACGCCTGCGTATTAGTCGGCGCCTCGTCCACGGCCACGAGATAATGTTCGCGCGCACGCTCAAAATCGCGCGCCTCGAACGCTTCGTTACCCAAACGCATGCGGTCTTCTTCGCCGTTGATATCGCGCGCCACTCCGGTCACACAGCCGGATGCCAGCAACGCAAACGCCAGCAATCCAAATCCACAAGCCCTCATTGTCCTCGTCCCCCCTGTTGGTGCCAGCGCAATTTGGCGCGCGCTTTCGTATGGTATTCGGTGCCCGGCGGCAGGAGCTCAGTGACTTCAACCCAGATGGTCATGGCGCGTTCCAGATTCACCGATTCCAATCGATAGCCTTCCCGGTATAGCTCCTGTGCACGTTGCTCAAGACGCTCCAGCGATTCCTTGGCAACGCCGTCGGGATCGTACTTCAGCGCCTTGGTCCACGACAGGTAGGCATCGTGGAAGCGGCCTTCTGCATTGGCCTTGTCGCCATCACGGATGTACTGCTCGGCGACAACGCGTCCGATGCGCTTGGCAAACACGCTGGTGCTATCACCGAAAAGCTGAGCTTCGTCGCGCAGGAAACGTGCCCAGGCGCCTGCGGCCTCAGCGCGATCGCCTCGATCCAGCGCGCTTTGTCCCTGCTTGTAGTTGTTCACCAGCGCCTCTACCTGAATCTGCAGACCCGCTGCCTCGTCGCGAAACTGTTTCTGATTGCGCAGGGAACGCGACATGATGCCAAGACGTCGAATCGCATTTTCGCTGTCGCCGTCGAGATACATCTGCAGCGCGGAGTCTATGTACTGGCGACTGAACTCCGACGATCTTCTAATCGGCTTGTTGCTGGCAGCGGGACGTTGCGCGCGTCGATTGACCTTGGGCGCGGCCGCCAGCTCTTCCTGAAATGGCGCTTCAATCGGTCGGTCTTTCTTTGCGACGGGTGGCGCTTCCGGCTCCGGCAGTTTGGCTAACGGCCTGGTGGCGATTTCGTTCTCAGGCTTCACCTGCGTTGCCACGGGCGGCGACTCGGCGGGTGCAGACGTCGTCTGCGCTGTATCTTGCGGTGTTAAGGGCGCGGGCACATCAGTCGCTGCGCTCTCGCCCGCCTGTGTCACCGACTCCGTATCGGCCACCGCCGCTGCGGGCTGCTGCGTTGGCGGCGAGGCATTGGTTGCTGGCGCCGAGTTGCGAGCGGCGGCCGCCTGGTCCAGCGGCCTGTCGGTCGGCGTCGGGGCAGTCAACGGGCGCTCGACCGGCGCGTCGGGTAAGACCACCGTGCGCGGTGTGCGATTGGCAAACATCGCCAAGGCGACGGCGACCGCCGCAACGCTGACGGCGAGCGGCAGAAACTTCTTGAGATCAAACTGATGCGTGGGATCGTACGCCTTTGCGGCAGGCGCCGAAGTCGCTTGCGCGGCAGCCGGTGCGGCCGCCTCGCTGCCCGGTGGCCTCGTGCTGAAGCGCAAACTGATGCGCCCGAGCTCGAATCGATCACCGTCCATCAGCAGCATGCGCTCGACGCGCTGTCCCTCGACACGAATGCCGTTTGAGCTGCCGAGATCCTCAACCACCAGCGTACCGTCTTCCTCCATGACGATCTGCGCATGACGTCGCGACACGCTGGGATCATCAAGCGTAATGGAGGCGCGTTCGTGACGTCCAATCACGGCCGGGAACTCGCGCACCGCCAGCCATTGGGCCGCGTCATTGATATTCAGGAACACCGACGTCGGTTCGTCATCCGGAATCAGGATGGTTTTTTCGCCGACCCACTCGTCTCCGGCGTCGGTGGCCACCGGCGCAACCGGTGGTGGCACGTCCGCCAGCAATGGGGTGGGCTCAGGCTCGAAGGGCCGCTCGTGTGCTGTACTCATGCCGGACTCTCTTGGTAGTTTTCAGGCTGCGGCCGGGCAGCTAAATGCAGTCGGTCGCCGGATTGCAGCGCGAGCCTGTCGACAGACCCCGCCGCCAACTCGATCACCGAGCGCGCGCGGGCCGCGGCAAATCGCCACGGCCGAACATCCCTCATCGTTCGCACGACGCGCAGATTGTGATCGAGAAACAGCACGTCGATATCAAATCGCATGCCACATGTATGAATGCTGTTGCACGGCAAGATCCACAGTCCCTCGTCGTCGTGGAGCTGGCGACGCCCCAGAAGACCGACCAGCCGCTCGCGCCAGCGCCTCGCACGTTGTATGCGACCGACGAGCGGTCGGTCTTCGCCGCGGAGGCTCATTGTCAGCACGTCAGCCACCGAAGATCGACAGCGCGCCGCTTTCGCGCCCTTTGATAAAGATGGGGAAGCCAATGATGATGAACAGCATCGGAAACAGCACGCCGATCAACGGCAACATCATCTTCACCGGCGCCTGATTGGCGAGTTTCTCCGCCCGCAAGAAACGTTCCGCGCGACGCTGTCGCGCCTGCGATGTGAGTATGGGACCGAGCTCGCCGCCAATTTCCTCGGCCTGGTTTACCGCGCTGACGAAGTTCGTGACCGACGACAGCCCAATGCGTCGTCCCAGCGCATTCAGCGCATCACGCCGACGGGCGCCCGTGCGTACTTCACGCAAAAACTGCGCAAACTCCTGCTTGACCGGGCCATCGGTCATTTTTTCGACCGAGTGCGCCATGGCGCTTGAAAAATTCAGGCCCGCGCGCATCGTCAGCACAAGCAGGTCAAGGAAAAACGGGAACTGCTTTTCGATACGTGCATGGCGGCGCTTGATCGAATCGCGCAACCACATGTCGGGATAGAAATACCCGAACGGAATAAACATCGCGACGAGCAAAATCGAACGCATCGTTTCCGGTCTGATCACAAAGTAGCAGTAGGCAAAGACGACAATGCCAAGCCCGAGGCCCACGCGCCGCGTAGCGATCACCTCGGCCGGTCGCAGTGCGTAGCCCATGCCGGCGGCGTCCAGCTTGTCCTGCACCACCTCAAGCTGAAACGGACTTTGCGCACGCTCCACTTTTTTGATGATCATGCCGACAAACGGACTGAGCAGCCTGAAAAAAAGCGGTGGCCGGTCACGCCAGTCTTCCTTGCCCACCTCATCACGCGACATCCACACCGACACGGCCACCCACAGCAAACTACTGATCGACAGCGCGATCAGCAGGGCCGGCACGCTTGGCACGTAGCTAGACATCGATGGTCACAATCTTCTTGATCATGACCGCAGCGATCGCGGTCATCAGAAACAACACGGTCAGGACAAGCCAGCCGATGGGTTCAAAAAACAGGGCACGCATGGCGCCGGGCTCCTGACGCAGAAGAAACAAACCCAGCAGATAAGGCATCAGGCCCACGACCCAGCCCTGCATCCGCCCCATGGCGGTCATGGCCTGAATCTTGCCCTCCATCTGGGCCTTTTCGCGCAGCGTCTCCGCGAGAATCAGGAGCGTGTCAGCGAGGTTGCCGCCCACACTGCGCGAGATGGCCACGGCGGAGTTGAACAGCTCCACTTCGGGCATCTTCACGCGGCCGTACATGTCGTCCAGCGCTTCGTTCAAATCGCGTCCGAGTTTGTACTCAGCCACCACAAGAGAAAACTCCTGGCTGATCGGAATGGGCTGTTGTTGCGCCGCCTGTTCGATGGCGCGGGTCAGGTTGGTGCCGGCACGCAGTGCGGCGGCCATGGACGACAGGCAGTCGGGCAGCTGATAAACAAATTTCTCAGCGCGTTTTTTGCGCAGCGTGCGCATTGCCAGCCCCGGCAGCAGCGACGTCACGACGATGGCCAGAATGGCGCCTACCGGACCGAGTGTGAAGTACCCAATCGCGCCGGCGAGCAGGAGCAAAGCCACGTTGACGAAAAACAGAAAACGCGGATCAAGATACAGAAACGAGTCTTTGAGCGTACCGCCAACCTTGCGCACAAACTGCTGCTGATACAGCCCGGCACCTTGCACGAGATACTGATAGGACCCAAGCACCAGACAAATCCCGAAGATGACCGAAAAGACAATAACGTAGGTCACGCACTCGCCTCCCAGTCATCGCCTTCGGTGCCCAGGTTAAAGATCGAGGTATCCGGTTCGAAGCCGGCTTTCTGCAGATCGGAGTAAAACTGTGGTGCGTAGCCACAGCCGCGAAACACGCCGGAGGTTTCACCGGACTGGCCCTGATTGTCACGGTCAAAACGAAAGATTGGCTGCAGGAGAATGACATCACCTTCCATGCCATCCACTTCGACGATGCTGGTGACACGTCGCGTACCGTCAGCAAAACGCGTCTGCTGCAGCACAATGTCAACGGCCGATGCCACCTGTTCGCGAATGGCACGCACGGGCAACTCAAAGCCTGCCATCAATACCATGACCTCCAGACGCGCCAGCAGGTCGCGCGGGGAGTTGGCATGCCCGGTGGTCATTGAGCCATCGTGGCCCGTGTTCATGGCCTGCAGCATGTCGATGGCTTCGCCGCCACGACACTCGCCGACCACGATACGATCCGGCCTCATACGCAGCGCATTCTTGACCAGGTCACGAATCTCAACCGCGCCCTTGCCCTCCACGTTCGCCGGCCGACTCTCCAGCGATACCACGTGGGTTTGAGCGAGCCGCAGCTCGGCCGCATCCTCAATGGTGACAATGCGTTCGGCTTCCGGGATGAAGTTGGAGAGGATATTCAGCGTCGTCGTTTTGCCTGACCCGGTGCCGCCCGATACGACGATGTTGCGGCGGTGAGCCACGCACACTTCAAGAAAATCCGCCATCTCCTGAGTCAGCGTGCCGTAGGCGACCAAATCATTCATATCGAGCTCGCGCTTGGCGAACTTACGTATGGTCACCGTGGGACCGTTGAGCGCCAGCGGCGGGATGATTGCGTTCACGCGCGAGCCGTCGGGCAAGCGCGCATCAACCATGGGCGAGCCTTCATCAATACGTCGTCCCAACGGCGTGACGATGCGCTCTATGATGGCCATCAGCGAACTTTCATCGTGAAAGCGCATCGGCTCCAGCGACAGCTTGCCGGCGCGCTCCACGTAGAGCTGATCGGGGCCGTTGACCATGACTTCCGTGATCGCCTCATCGGCAAGCAGCGGTTCGAGCGGGCCCAGGCCAATGGCCTCGGCCACAATTTCTTCGATGATGTCTTCTTCGTCGCGGCCGCCCGGAAACGTCCAGTCCTTGTCACTGATAATTTCGCGGGCCGCACGTGTGGCCTCAACGCGCAATTCATCGGTGGACATCTTGTGTATCTCGCCGCGCTTGTGCAGGCCAAGATATTCGAGCACCTCCACATGCACCCGGGATTTGAACTCCAGCAAAGCCGCGGTGACCTGCGGGTCCATAAGAATCTCGACGGGCTCGGGCACCTCCTCTGCAGAGACCGGTGAATCGACCAGCTTGGGCATCTCCACCGTCGCGGGCACGACCGCCGCACCCGCGCGATCAATTACGAGCTCGGTGCGCCCAATGCGAATGCGCTCACCCACCACAACGCGAGCCGTACCTCGCATAACCTGCTGGTCTTTCCAGATGCCGTTGGTACTGCCCGCGTCGCGAATCGTGACCTGGTTGGGCTGCACAATCAGATCGGCATGATGACGCGACGCGTGCCGATCCTGAACCACGATATCGCATTCCTGCGACTTGCCGATGCGGTAGGCACCGTGGGTCAGGGGCACGATGGTCGTGCCGCCCGACGCGTTGTACAACGTCAACTCAAACATGGTCAGTCCTTCAGACTAAAGCGCAGCGATTCGTCGGTACGGTCGCGCAGCTGCTGAGCATGGTCCAGCATCTGTTTGTTGATCTTGTGATCGGGGTCAATCAGGCTCGGCGTGACAAACACAACAAGCTCGGTCTCGTCATCGCGAAACTCGCGTGATTTGAACAACTCACCGAGAATCGGAATGTTGCCCAAACCGGGAAGCTTGTTTACGTCCTTGCCACGATCACTGCTAAGCAGTCCGGACAACACCATGGTGTCACCATTGCGCACGTTCATTTCAGTATTGGTGCGGCGGGTAATGAAACCCGGAATACCAAGCACCTGGATAGAAGGATCGATGTCACTGACTTCCACGCCCACTCGCGATGAGATATAGCCACTTGGATCCGACACCGGCTCAAGCGTGAGCCCGATACCAAACTCCTTGAACTGCACGGCAATCGAACCGTCCGGATTGGTCACCGGTATAGGCACTTCGCCACCGGCCAGAAAATCGGCAGATCCGCCGCTGCGACAAACGAGTTTGGGTTCGGCGAGAAAACGCGCCTCGCCGGAGTTTGCCAGGATATTGAGCGTTGAGGTCAGCGACGTCGAGATGCCAAAAAAACCGCTACCGCTTCCAACATCAAGAGGGATCGCCCCGCCGAGCGCCTGATTGGTGATGCGCGAGCCGTCCGCCGCTAATGGAAAATTGGTGCCGCGATACAAGTTGTTGGTGGAGTAGTCGCCCATGTAGGAATAGGTCGGGCCGTCGATAAAATCCGCCCAGTTGATACCCAGGCGAGTCAGACTCTGCTTGCGAATTTCCACGACTTTAACGTCGAAATAAATCATGGCCTCAACGTTCAGGCCAACCGGACTGGTGAAATTGACGGCACTGTGCAGCGCTGCGATGGCCTCGACACGCGCGAAGTCCTGGGCGGTGAGCACCTGCCCCTCAATGATGATCTGGTTGCCGACCTGGCGCGCCTGAACGCCTTCGATGTCGGCCAGCGACTCGGTCACCTGAACCAGCTTGTTTTGTGGAGCCTCCTTGAGCACCGTCACCTTGTGGCTGGTCTGATCGCCATTGCGAAACCAGATCCGGATATCCGTGAGGCCTTCGGATTTGCCGAGCAGGAGCAACTGGTTGACGTCCTCCAATACGACAACATCAAGCCTTGAGTCGTCACCGATCGACACCCGTGTCACGTTGCGCGCCGGCAGCACAATGCTCTGGCTCACAAGAACGGTCAGTGGCTCACCCACTTTCTCGGCCGCAAATCCCTGCATGGCAAACGAAACCAGCGCCGTCATGACGACGCAACGTAGCAACGCGCGCACCCTAGCGCCCCCCGCCACGAATAATCTCTATGCCGCGCTTGGGTTTGGGTTTTGGCCCGAGCAGGTAATCGTCATCCACCCGCTTGGGAAACGTGGGTCCCTGATCATCGGGGGAGCGCAAGATCACCGACAAGGTGCCTGCCTCGCGGGCGTGGGTAATCCGCGCCGCGCTCTCCGAAGTCACTGCAAGCGTGATGGTCTGATAACGATCGCCGGTTTCGGTGGCATCAAGCTCATCGACGGCTTCGCCGGTCGCAAGCACCGTGACGTCCGTCAACAGCGGCATCGTGTAGGTCTTGTTGTTGCGATCGTCCATCGTGACCAGCAGATCGATCTTGTCCGCAGGACGCAGCAGCCCATTGACCGATGAAATCTGATCCACCGGAAAGGTCAACGCGCGCTGCCCATCGGGAATCATCGTTGAAAACGTATTGCCAAGCTTGGTCGCCGCGTGCGACTGCAGCAGCACTTCCCCGCGACGAATCGGATACAGCAGACGTCGTCCGACAATGTTTTCCACATAATCGGGTGTTATCGCGTCCGCATGCAAAAAACCGCTTGGCACTTCGCGCACCAGCAGATTTTCAAACGACAACATCTCGCCAACGCGAATATCGTAGGCGGCCACCACTGCCTCAACCGGCTGGTATTGCTCGTTGATGGCAGCCTTCTGCCGCTCGATCGAATCCTCGATCATCTGATTGCCGAAATACGCGGCAGCGCCGCCGCTGACCAGCGCCATCGCCAGTACGAATGAAGTACCCTTATTCATGCCACCCCCGTAGCGTGATTCTTTTTCTTGAAGCTAGTGCGGCTTCGCCATGGCGTCCGCGTATTCGTCGTTGTGTTCCTGCACACCTTCGAGATACATCTCGACAAAACTCCAGGTGGCTACCAGCGCCAGTGCGATGACCACGTACTCAACTAACGCAGATCCCCTCTGCTGCGAGCGCTTAATCTTCATCACGATCCCCCTTTAACCCAGTGAATCAGCAGCATCGTCTTGCCGCGATAGCCCGGCTGATCCGGCACCAGCGTTAGCTGGCACAGTTCTGCGTCGCGCGCAAAGGCAAGCACCTTCTGCGCGGCGTCCGATTCGTTTGCGTAGTGGTCAAACGCCCAGCCCTGTCGCTCGAGCTCGCGACGAAACCACTCTTCGTTTTGCAGTGGACTGCCCGGCGCGTAAGCCACAATGCTCTCGGCGCGCGTTCCGGCATCCAGCGAATCAATTTTGCTCACCGTTTGCGTTCGCTGCGGCAAGGGAAAAGCCGTCTCGCGACTGGGATCATCGACCTTGCGCGACACCGTGATGCGTCCTTCGCTGCCACCGCGGTGATCGCGAACCTGCACACTGAAAAAAACATCGTCGTCGCCGGCACCCAGCGTTTGATACTTGCCGTAGCCCTCGCGTCGCGGCGTGAGTCCTGACTCGCGCCATTCGCGCTCGTAGTAGGCGAGCACCTTTTCCGCAGAGCGGCGCGACGTGAACGTCTTGATACTCATGGGCACGCCGTTCATGGCCATCTTCTGCGCCGCCCACGAGGTTTCCATGCCTTTCATTTCATCCAGCTCGGGCAACTCCACCGTGAGCGGATCCGTGGCACCCAGACACATCAGCGCAGCGCTGCATGCCATGATCTTGAGCCACGTGTGACACCGCATGCCCTCAGCGCTCCATATACCGGGGCAGCGTCCGGGAGGTGGCCGAACTGCTTGAGTTAAAGTCCTCGACCGGATTTGACTTCATACCTTCGCCGAACAGGAAGCGACCGCCGCCCAGCGACGTCAGTGTCCCGATGCCTTTGCCCAGAATGGTTACGCATCCAGCCATGTCCCCGATAGACATGTTGTCGACCCGCCGGGCGAACATTGCCTCGTCAGGCGCCGACCATGCGTTCCCAAGTACCGCACTGCTCGCCGTGAAGGCGTAGCGCACAGGCTGATCGCCGTGCATGTAGTCATTGGCCAGCATGGTGACTTCGGCGCTCGCAAAGCCCCGTGATCCAAGGTCCAGACCGTTATTGACATTGATGCCGGTGGGATTGCACTGGATGCCGCCACCACCAATGTGACCGATCAGCTCGGACCCGCTGGCCTCGCCGAAGACGCTGCTGTTCTGGGCGCCGATCGCGTCGCCGAAGTGGCCGTCGTAGCGATCCACGGCAAACGCCACGCGATCCACGGCCCCGGCCGCCGCCTGAGCCGCGCGCGGCAGGGAATCTGTGGGATTGCCGTGACGCAGTGAAAGCTGTGCCCGGCGCGGCGTAGATGGTGGCGCTTCACTAACATCACCCCGCAGCATGAACTCACCGTGCCGATTGCGATAGTAATAGTTGATGCTCGGTGTCAGATCGTGCAGACCCTGCACCGGGTTACCGAAAAAGCGATGATCAATCTCTGCGCTCAGCTGTGTCTCGGACTTGAAAATTTCCCGATCACCATCGTTGCGGCGCGCTGACCGATCTGACCAAACTGTTCGTTCCCACGCCGCATAGCGCGACGCCTCAATCGTCTTGCTTTTGATATCACTGTATTTCGCGATCAGCGGCATGCCGACGATGACCGGCAGGAAAAACGCCATGACGATCACAAACTCGGTCAGTGCGGTGCCACGCTGCAAAGGACGCATCATCCGCTCACCTTTTCAAGTTTTACTCGACCCGGTGGTGCGAGCATCTGGTCAGAAACACACAAGCCTTGCTCGATCTTGACGGCCGTCTGGCTGTACACACCGCGCGGTGAGCTATCCATACCGTGCAGCACGACCGTGTGCTCGCCAAACCGCGCATAGCAGGTTTCGTGGACCCGATCGCCGCTACGGCGCCTGAGCATTTCGCAGTCGTGGCCGGCAAACGACGACTGACTGACGTCGAGTCCCTGCGTCAATTGCGGATTAAGCGCCACGAACTGCTGCGCAAACAGCGCTTCGTTGATCCGGGCCGTGTCGATAACAAAGCGAGACTCCTGCCACTTTTGCCCAACCAGCGGTGCCATCGGATCGATGCCGTAGCGATAGCTGAAGCGCGGTGCCGGCGCACGAAAATCGGCCCACTCGATCGGCACCGTTTTCATCGGAATGTCTTCGCCGGCCTTCTTCCATGCCATGCCACGGTCAAACCGCTCCTGGGAAGACAGACCGGGCTCGCTCAGAAATTCGCCGTCGTCCTTCCACTGCCAGTACTTGTCCGGGTCTTTGACGTAGGTCTTGCCGGTGCGTTTAATCAGACGCGCCTCATCGCGGATAAGCAGTTCCGAACGTGTGTGGCCTTTGGCTTGTGCGGGCGCGCCAGCTCGTTTCAGGGAATCGCGTTCGTGGGTATTGGTCACGTCATAGACCACGCGCAGGGTGAACGCGTCATCACCATGTGCGCCGCAGGCCGACTGCGACGATCGACTCTCTGCCGCCGCGCCATCGGCCATGCTGATGGTCTCCAGTGACTCTACGCCACAGCCCACCAGCGCCGCACCCGCCAGCGCGAAAACAACTCGACAGCCGCGCTGCCTGATCATCGCTAGAGCACGCCCTGCAGCATTTCTCGCGGCGCCTCGGTGAGTCGCGCCTCCCAGAACGGATTGAACACGTTGGCATATTCACCGGAGCTTCCGTTGAACGGCGAAAAGCCCTCGGTCGGACGCTGATAAAACAACTCCGCCCGGCTGATTGCCGCCATACGTTGCGCCGTTGTGTCCAGACCCATGAGATTGGACAGTCGTGCGCGACTGATCGGCATCGTGGCATACGCCGTGAAGGCGAAACGCTGCACGGTGTTGGCGTCGGGCGACGTATCGCCCAGGTCAAAATAGTTGGTAATCCCGTTATAGCGGCCGTTTGTAAATTCGCCCGCCGATGCGCTCTTGTCGGCCAGTGTCTGCCACTTGCCGCCGGGCCATTTGTACTCGAATTTGTCGTTGGAGACCCAATCGGCGTGGCGCCCAAGCGACTGGGTCGTCGACGCCGACTTCTTGACCGATCCTACGTAGATAAATCGGGTGCCCCAGCCGCGCTCTTCCAGGAAACCGCGCGACGACCCGAAGCTGTCCGCGGCAAACTGGACCATTCGACCGCTGTCCGTGTCGCCCGCCGAATAGCTTTTGATGAAGGTCTGCAGATCGCCGGTCTCAGCGGCCAGATCAACGGCCACGCCAAGCGAGCGCAACACACCGAGATCGGTGGGGTTATTGACGCGGATGTCGGCGTCATAAACCCTCGCCGCCGCCCGCATGATTTCGGCCTGTGGCGTTAGCGACGCGTGCGACGCCATGCTGATGTGCGCCGCGCTCTGGGCTAAAGACAGTCCTTCATTCAACGAATCTGCGGCGCGAATGAAGATAGGCGCAAAGCGTTCGCTGATGCTCTTGGTCGTCGACGCCGTGCGTTCAACCACCACAAGGCCCTGCGCGATGACCGTGCCGCCGGGCATCGCATGCAGGATGGGCGAAATCTTGTTGATCTTGGACGCCGCTTCTTCGACGTATCGTGTCCACGAGACGTAGCTGACGTAGTGCCCGACTGCGACGTGGTTGGCGATCATGGCTCGGTTTGTGTAGGCCATGAAGTTCATGTTGCGCGCGGCCCAGACCGCGCCGCTGTAGGCAGCGCCGTCCGCGGCGTTGACCAGCCGCGATTTTTCTGTAGCCATTTGTGACGTGTTGTACATCACAAATACAGCGGTCGCGCAGACCGCCATCAGCACCATCCCGAGGAACAGTGCCTGCCCCCTCTGTCGGCGACGTATCTTCACGGCGTTCCCCCTTAGGCCGTAACGACAACGACGATTGCCGTCGAATCCATCCGCTATGTCATCTGCTCACAGCGGCCGGCCGCGCGGCCGACCGCCGCTCTACCATGGCACTACGGCTGTCCGTTATCCGTATAGTTGCCCATGGTGTGTTTGGTCTGCGAACCTGCCGTGCTTGCTTCATCGCCAGCATTGCTGGCGGCGGCCTGATCTGCAGCGCCGTCATTACCGGCCACTTCCTGTGCGATCCCGCTCAACTGAGCGGTCACAGTGTCGCCGAAAAAGCCCATAACACCGATCGCGGCAACCGCAACCAGCGCCACGATGATGGCGTACTCGGTTAATCCTTGTCCGAGTTGACGCGTCTTCATCCTTATCGACTGCATTGTTTCCTCTCCTGACATTGTCGTCGCGACTGCGACGGTACCCATAGCCCGAAGCCGGATGACCCGACCCCATCAACGGTTGTACGACTATTTTTTTGAAAGTCAAAAGAGGGCCGGGAGGCCACAGTGAACGGGGTATCCACTCGAATCTACGAACAGTTTCGCGACAAAACAAAAAAATACTCTTTTCATGCTGTTACATGAAAAGCACTTTGTCGTAGTAAAAAAATTGGTAACAACGAAAACTTTTTGATCGTTTTTGAAACCGCCTCAGCATCGCGCAAAACAGGTTGTAGGCGTCTCCCTGAGACGCAGCGCACACCTGCGCTTTTGTTTTGCACTCCGTTGTCCAAGCAACCATCATGCGAACAACGCGTGTCCACTGACCTCAACCTGACGCCGAATCTGATAAGAGAGTGACCTGAACCTGTCCGCCGCCAAACGTGAACCGTCGAGCTCCCTCAACCGTCAATGGCTCATGCTATGTCCTGCGTTGAGTACCGTAATTTGTGTTTTCACGCTGCCACCGGTCGCGTGGTGGCCGCTGGCACTCGTGCAATGGATACCCCTGATCTGGTGGGCCGCGCATGCTACGCCGGGCGTTGCCGCCGCAGGTGGCGCCTTGAGCGGCTGCACGCTTGGTTTTTATCTGTATTTTGGCGCCGCGGTTCTGGATCTGCCGACCTACCTGCTGGCAAGCGGCGTGCTGGGTCTTGCGTTTGCGGTGTTTTTCGCGACGGTGCCCGTGCTGTTTCGCCATGCGGGCGCATTCGCTCCGTACGCCCTTGGTGCGCTGTGGGCCGCGCTGGAGCTGGGACTAGCATTTTTAAAACTGCCATTCTCTCTCGCCCTGACGCTGAGCCCGGCGCCCATACTGCTGCAGGCCGCAGCGCTCGGTGGCACGACCGTGGTGGTCCTTTTGCTGATCGCAGTGCAATGCGCGGTTGTGCGCTGTGCTTTGCCCCACCGCCGGCTCGTCCATTGGCGCATCGCGCTGTCGGCGCTGCTGGTGGCCGCTGCATTGACCCTGCTTGGAAACGCGCATCGTCCGCAAAGCATTGGTTCAGTTACCGCCGCCGCAGCGCAAACCGATCTGCATCCGTTCTGGTATGTGCACAGTGAAGCGGACGGCCACCTAGAACGACTCAATGCCGAGCGCCAGGCGATTTACGCGCTCATCGCCGATGACAACGTCGATGTACTGGTTTGGCCCGAAGTGCCGTTCGCACGCTTTGATCTGCGCAACCCTTCGCGCCCCCGACCCGAACCGTCGATCGCGCAGTTGATCGCCGGCAATGATCTGGATGCGCGCGGTCGCCAGTTCAATGCGGTAGTGGGACTGGACAATGAGGGCGTGGCGCGCAGCCGCCACAGCAAGTCGGTTCTGTTGCCTCGGCTCGAGCGCAAGTACCAGATTGGGACGGGTCCACAGCCGCACGGGCAATTGCCGGGCAAGCCTGGTTCGCTGATTTGCTTTGAATCGGCGTTTTCTGCGCCGGCGCGCGCGCTTGGCATGCAGGGCGCTGGCTTTCTGAGCATTGCGACCAGCGACGCCTACGCAGGTCCGTCAGCGCTGGCCGCGCTGCACGGCGCCTTTGCAGTGTTGCGCGCCATTGAAAACCGACGCGCTGTGGTCCGGGCCGCCAACGGTGGGCCTTCCATGATCGTCGACGAGCGCGGCGTCGTACTCCACCGCGCTGCCCAGTTTGAAACGGCCGTGATTCAGGCGCCCATCAATGTCATCGTCGAAGCAACCCTGTTTGCACGCCACGCTTCCCTGATCCACCTTGCAGTGGTGCTGTTTGGGGTCGGGGCTGTTCTGGCGAGCATTTACATTGCGACAAACGCCGACGCCTCCGCGGCCGCGCAGCGCCACCCACCCCGCCTTGCCGCCGCTGGCGCGCTGCTAGTGCTTGCCACGGCAGGCCTGACGGTTGCCCAGAGCTCAAACTACGCCGCGCGCTTTGCGCGAGCTCACGATCGCGACATACGGCCCGCGCTCGGCTTCCTCAATACACTCGACACGTCTGTTTCCTACGCACAGCTGCGCTCCACCAGCCGCGAGAATGATTTGGCGGCGGCCGCCGCCGCGCTTGCACGCCGCTTCGGGATCGCACAGTCCGCAGGCGATGTGGAACAGCGAGTGCGCGCCATGGAGAAGCAATCGGTTTTTCGGGTCGATGCAAAATCGTTGATCGCAGACTACGGACTCGCGACCACAGCGTGGAATGAAAATCGCGATCACTCTACTATCCCCTGCGTGGCGGTATTGAATAACAAATCCGTAGTGCTTGTATCCAGAGTTTCCGGGCCAGCGGTCGAAGTGTTTTCGCCCTCCGAGGCGTCGTACTCCAGTGTGCCTCGCGCGTGGCTGACGTCGGCTCTGGCCGAAGCGCCGGTCTGTGTCATTGGCCGCGCATTTCCCTGGGACCTCGCACCGTGACCGGGCAGCGAGTGCGCCATCTGCGGCATGAGTTGCGCGATCCGCATTCCCGCGCGGGCGTGACGCTGAAACCCGTCGCGCACGGCGCGCTGGCCCGCGTATGGCGGTTGTCGAGCGAGAAAACGGATCAGGCGCTGGCGATGAAAATCATGCACGGCCACCTGCGCGGACAAAATGCGGCCGAAGCTGCCATGCAGCGCGAACACGAGATCCTGAGTCAGCTCGAACACCCTGGACTGCCGGAGGTCACAGGCCTGGTCTCGTGGAACGGGCGCTCCGCGCTGTGCTATCACTACATTGGCGGTGAGTCTCTGTTGAGCGTTCTCGCACGCGGCCGTTGTCGTCCTTCGAAGAGCCTGGATCTTGGTATCCGGCTCATGGAAATTCTGATCTACGTGCATGAACACCCGTTGCACATTATTCACAGTGACATCAGCCCTGAAAATCTAATCGTCAACGAACGCGGTCGGCTGCATCTGATCGACTTTGGCGCGGCGCGCATACAAGATGACACCTCCCGCGTCGGTGGACCGGGCAAACCGTCGTATATGTCACCCGAACAGGCTCAGGGCCGCACGTGGAATCTGCGCAGTGATCTGTATCAATGCGGCGTGGTGTTGTTTGAAATGCTCTCGGGCAAGCGTTACAACCCGGGCGCTACCGCTGTGGCAAGACGCGCGTTTTCAGCCAACCCGAACATCGATATCGACGAGTTTCTGGACATCCCGTGGCGCGCCGTGATGCGGCGCCTGCTTGACCCCGATCCAGCGCAGCGCTGGCCCTCTGCCCGATCCTGCCTCAGTGCGCTGTATCGACTGCGCGATGAATTCGCGCTGGAACCCGTCCGCGAGGATCGGGCGTGAAGCAGCGGCCGGAATTTACGCAGCTGGCCGTCAGCGCGGATGCCCGACCCACGTCGCCCGGCGAGAAACGTCTTCTATGGGTTTTTGGTCTGACGTTCTGCGGGCTGCTCGGCGGCGCGATGCTGCAGGAATACGTGCCGCAAAAACTCAGCATTGTGTTCTTCATTGTGTTCTGGACCATCATGCTGGTTGTCCACGAACTTGGCCACGCTGGGATGGCCAAACTGCTTGGCTGGCACGTCGGACGAATTTCGATTGGCTTCGGACCAGAACTGTGGTCCGGACGGATGGGTCAAACCAAGATCAGCCTGCGACTGATACCGGTGGAAGGCTATGTTTTGCCCGCGCCGGCCAGCGCGCGCGGCGCGCGCTGGAAGTCGGCACTGATTTACGCCGCCGGGCCCGGCGCCGAACTCATCATTCTCGCGTTACTCATTGCCTGGCTTGGTGCGGACACCGTGTTCAGCGATAGCCCAAGCGCAGGCGCCGTGGCGCTCAAGACACTGGCTATCGTCATTATCTGGGGCGCCGGTTTCAATTTACTCCCCTTCAGCGTCAACGGCGGCGCCAGTGATGGTCTTGGCATTCTGCTTAGCCCGTTCATGACGCGCGAGACTATTGAACGGCGTCTTCTGACGCTGGATGAATTAGACGTCGAGGCTATGGCTGCACGCGGGGAAACCGACAAAGCGCTTGGCATGCTGGAGAAGATGCGCACGCGCGGCCTCGCACTTGAACAACTTGAGCATCGGCGCATCACGATACTTGCCGCGGCCAATCGCTACGCCGAGGCGCGTGAGGCGATGGACAAGCTGCTTGACGGCAAGAGTGTGGTCGACATTAACGATATCAATTTGCTGCATCTTGAGGCTTTGGTTGAAATGCAGTCGCCATCGGACAGCGTTCTGACGACGGATCTGGCATTGAACCGGGCACTTCGACTCGCACCGGATAATCCAAGCCTGAACATCACGCGCGGCATCGTCGATATCCTGCACGGACATCCAATACGTGGCGGCAATCGCATCGCCGACTTCTATCGCAGCGCGCAGGAACCCTATGATCGAATTCGTGCCCTGGGCTTTCTCTATGCGGCGGCGACGCTTTGTCACGACTCGCCGTCGGCCGAACGCTTTCGCGCGGCATTCGAACATCTGAATCAGGACAAGCCACTGGCCGCGGCCGTCTCCCGCGCCATCGGGGCGCTACCAGTGACCGGTTGACGGCTCACCCTTGACCGGGCCCACCACCTCATCGGTGACCCATCCGCCGTAGAAGCCTCCCGGCTGCGGGCGAACTCGCTCATCGTCGACGAAACAGGCCACGCGCGCCGGGTAAAACGACAAATACCCTGCAATAGCCTCGAACGGCGATATTGGCGCGGCGTACGCCCAACCAATGGCGCGCCGTGTCGCGTCGCCGGCCAGCGCGTAGTAGTGCGCAAGGCCTTTCCATTCGCACATGGACGCACCACCTATTGCCTCGAGCTGCGTCATGTCGATGTCGGCCAACGGCAGATAAAACGTCGGCGGACTCGCCGTTTCCAGCACCCGATAGCTGCTGCAAGTGTCGGCCAGCGTACCGTTTGGGCCGAGCACCTTGACGCGGCGTGTGCACGCCTCAAGCGCGGGTGGTCGCGGATAGTCCCACACCGACTCCTGCCCCGGTTGCGGGGTCTGCGCAAAATCCGGCCGGTCTTTTCCCGTGTAGCGCCACATCGTTATGCCCTCGCGAAACTCGCTCCATAATTCCAAAAACGCTAGTCTAGGCAATCACCGTTTCCGTGACCAACTCCAGCTTGTAAGCGCATGTCCCCACGGCCACTGCATCAACGATACCCCGCACTCGCCGCAAAGCTCCCGCACGTGAGCCTTGCCAGGTTGCCGACGCCGATGATTGAGCTGCCGTTGGGCGATCGTACGCTACTGGCCAAACTTGATGGCGATACCAGCGAACTGTACGGCGGCAACAAAGTGCGCAAGCTTGAGTATCTGCTTGCGCAGGCGCAACGCCACGGCTGCGAGCGCGTTGCCACATTTGGTGCGGCGGGCTCCAACCACGCAACGGCGACTGCCGTGCATGCGCACCGTCTTGATCTGCGCTGCACGACGTTTCTGAGTCGGCAACGCACCACACCCTGGATTGCCGACAATCTGAAGCTGCAGCTTCAGTCCAACGCCGACATTGTCTTCGTCGAGGGCACGCGCGCGCAACGCGAGCAGCAGGCACGACGCTGGATACACAAGTATCGCGAACGGGTGTGGCGCATACCGATGGGTGGCTCGTCGATCGCCGGGGCGTTGGGTTACGTCAACGCGGGGCTCGAACTTGCCGCACAGCTAAGCGGCAAAACGCCGCCCGATCGCCTTTACGTGCCGCTTGGCACGATGGGTACTGCGGTGGGGCTTGCCGTCGGGCTTGCGCTTGCCGGGGCACGCATTCCGATTCACGCGGTTCGCGTCGTGCATGAAACGATCGGCAGCGCGGCAACGGCCATCGTTTTTTTCAAGAGACTGACGCGTCTGCTGACATCACTCGACCCGACAATCCCAAGGCTTACGTTCGACCCTGCGCTGTTCATCGTACGCGAGGAATTTTTCGGGGCCGGCTATGCGCACGCCACCGATGCCGCCATCGTGGCGCTGGCCCATGCGAAAGACCACTGGAATCTGGCGCTCGAAACCACCTACAGCGCAAAAACGCTGGCCGCACTATTGGCCGATCAACGCAGCGTGTCGGCGCCCAATAGCCCCTTGCTCTGGTGCACCTACAGTTCGCACAAGCAAGATGAGGACGACCGTCCTGTCGGCCTCGCCGCTTTGCCCGAACCTCTGCATCGCTACATGCACATCCGGAAGTTTGGCGCAGCCGATATACCATAGCGCCCACAGTGCTCCACGCGTACACTTGGGCAGCGTCTAGATTCCGAAAATTTCCATGAGGTTTGATATGGCCCAGAATGGTGCCCCTGCAAACAACCGTCCGAGCCGCGAAGAAGCGGAGGCCGCCGTCCGCGTTTTGCTGCGCTGGGCGCGCGAAGATCCCGATCGAGAAGGTCTGGTCGACACACCCAAGCGCGTCGTCAAGGCCTACGAAGACTGGTTTCGAGGCTATGAACAGGATCCGGTGGAATACCTCGGACGCACGTTCGAAGAAGTTGAGGGTTACGACGAGCTGATCGTTCTGCGCAATATTCCATTCGAGTCACACTGTGAGCATCATATGGCCGCGATCATCGGACACGCTCATGTTGGCTACCTGCCACGACGCAAAGTGGTAGGGATCAGCAAGCTTGCACGTGTGGTTGAGGCTTTCGCGCGTCGCCTGCAGGTACAGGAAAAAATGACGGCGCAAATTGCCACCTGCATCCAGGACGTTCTGCAGCCCAAAGGGGTTGGTGTCATTATCGAAGGCCAACACGAATGCATGACCACACGCGGCATTCACAAGCCCGGCGTATCGATGATTACCTCGCAGCTTCTGGGTGACGTGCGCACCGACGCACGCACACGCACCGAGTTTCTGAACATCATCGGCAAGGGCTAAGGCCCGCGTCTCAGGGCGACCGACCCTCGCCCTGCACGATCGTCAGAGCCTGATTGGCCGCTCCCTCGAGCGGCCAGCGTTCCACCTTCCCGCCGGGCCAGATAACGCGTAGTTCGCTGGCGCTTTGATCCGCCAATCCGAAATGCACGCGAATATCACTCGCGGACAGATAGCTGCCATCGGTGTGCGCTCGCCGCCAAAGGACGCGCCCGTCTGAGAGGGTCAGTGCCAGTCGCGCACCGGCCGCATCGCGATGGCTGTCTGTGGCGACAAGCGTCACGCGCAACCATCTGCGTTTATTGCCCACAAGATTGCGCAGAATGCGCAGTGGCCCGTTGGCGTTGGAGACGACGATATCGATATCGCCATCGTTGTCCAGATCACCAAACGCCGCGCCGCGGCTCACATCGCGCCGCTGAAAACTGTCTCCGGCCACTGCGCTCACGTCCACAAAGCGACCGTCCTGATTTCGCAAAAGCTGATTAATCTGACCGTAGGGAAAGCCGGGATCTGCTTTTGCATCGTCGACCACCGTCACCGCCCCGTTGGCGATAAACAAATCGAGCCAGCCATCGTTGTTGTAGTCGATCCAGCCGGTCCCAAAACCGGTCAGGCGCAAACTTGGGGCCCCCAGATTAACGCTGTCGGTGATGTCGAAAAAATTGCCGTCGCCGTCGTTAAGGTAGAGCGTATTGGTCTCGGCGGCCAGATGCGTCATGAACAAGTCTTCGTCACCATCGCCGTCAAAGTCGCCGGCCGTCACGCCCATGCTGGCCTCCGCCGCGCCGCTGCCGTTGTAGGCGCTGCCGGCCATCAACGCCGTATCGGAAAACTGCCCGTCCGGATTCCGGCGCCAGAGTCTGTTTTCCATCATGTCATTGGCCACGTAAATGTCGACATCGCCGTCGCCGTCGAAATCCGTGGCGCTGGTGCCCAGACCGTTGCCCGCCGCCGAGGCAATCCTGGATTCGGCGCTGATGTCCGTGAACACGTTGTCGCCGTCGTTGCGCCACAGGCGGTCCACCGTCGGCGGGAAGGTGTTCGGCGCGCAGTAGTCGCGCTGGCCGTTCGCGCTGCTGCAGCGGATGTTGTTTTCCAGCGTGAATCCAACATAGTTGGTAGCAAAAAGGTCGAGATCGCCGTCGAGATCGACATCGGCCAGACTGGCGCTGGTGGTCCACTCCTGCGCCTCATCCACCTGCAGCGCGTCCGCCACCCGCCTGAAGCTGCCGTCGCCCAGGTTTTCATACAATCGATTCTGGCCGAAATTCGTGACCACGACGTCGACGTCCCCGTCGTTGTCGATGTCGCCCGTCACGACGCCCATCCCGTAGCCGGCATCATTCAGGCCGACCTGACCGGTGACATCCGTGAAGCCGAAGTTGCCGGAGGGCACCAGCTCGTTGCGGTAGAGACGGTTGGTTGCGGGCGAGTCGTGACGCGGCTTGAATTGCGCATTTTGTTCGCTGACAGATGAGTCGAGCATCGCCCCTTGCACGGCGTACAGATCCAGATCGCCGTCGTTGTCGTAATCGAACACGGCGACACCCGGCGCCATAATCTCGGGAAAAAAATACTCGCCTGTCGCGCCGACAAAATGGAAAAACTCCACGCCCACGTCCGCGGCGATCTCTTCAAAAATCGGGCCGCGCGGCGCCTGCGTTTCTGCCTTTGCATCAGGCACATCGATCGGCACCTCTGGCGCGCCTGGTGAACAGGCCAGGATGACCGGCAGCAGTCCTGCGGGCGTTAAGAGTCTCGCGTTCATGGTGATAAAAGCTGCAGCGACGCGCGCTGGTTTTCCAAACGGGCCACAAGCCGCGACTGCTCCTGCCACTTCGCCCGCTCAATGCCCCGCGACAGCGCATCAAGGGCATCCTGTTTGCGGCCGAGCTTCGCCAGCACCTGCGCCAGCGCGCTGAGTATCATTGGTTCGTCGCGCGCCGGCGTGTCCGCCATGGTTTGCAGAACTTGGGCCGCCGCCTCAGGCGACCGATTGGCCAACAGCCAGCGCGCGTAAAGGCGGCGAGTCGCGAGGTTTTGAGGATCGATGGCGAATGCGTCGGCATAGGTCTGGCCGGCCTCGGAGTTCGCACCGCCGAGTTCCATGGTTCGCGCCAGCCACGCACGTGAGTCGGCATGTTTCGGCGAGCGCTGCGTCAGCTCGGCCAACTGCGCACGCGCCGCCTGCAGCTGCCCCTGCTGCAGTCTTACGCGCGCCGCCGCAAGCGCAAACTCCACATGTTTTGGATCGAGCGCAAGTCCTTCCTCGATATGCCGCTGTGCGCTGGCAAAGTCCGATTCAGCCGCATATCCCATAACCAGCGAAGCACGGGTCTCCAGGTTGGCAGGCGCGCGCTCGAGGGACTGTTCCAGTAATTCGAGCGCCCCTACGTTGTCGCCTTTTCGCTTGGCCGCCTGCGCCGCCAGCACGAGCGCTCGATCCGACTCGTTGAGTGCAAACAGTCGCGCCAAACGCGGATCGTAGGCGGGCGGTTCTTCAACCGGCACGGTGTTAAACAGCCAGAGCTGCTGCTGCGCCCTGGTCTCGTCACCGCGACGTCGGTAAAGCTGAGCCAGCGCGTAGTGGCCGACCTTGAAGTTACCGTGCTGCTCAAGGGCCTGCTCCCAGACCGCCACGGCGTCATCGAACCGCCCGACGCGCGTGAGCGCCTGTGCATACGCCACGTGAACATCGCCAATTTGAGGTGCCTCGGCGTAGAGCGGCTCGAGCCGCGCCAACGCCTCATCACTATTGTTCATCAACATGTGCAGACGCCCGGCACGCAATCGCCCGCTCACATCGTCGGGTTCGCGTTGCAAAAAGGCCTCGATGGCCGCGAGCGCCTCAGCGTTTTGCGCCTTTTGCTCAAGCGTCTCGCCGTGATAGTACGCCCAGTCCGCGTTGCGCGGCGCCAGCGTGCGCGCCCGTGCAAACAAAGCCTCCGCCGCATCGAAATTGCGGTAGACGCGATAGAGCATCGCGAGATTGCCGTTGGCGGCTGCTTGTAGTGGTTTGCGCTCGAAGCGTTCGCGTGCGCCTTCAAGCTGCTGACGTACGGCAGTCTGATAGCCGGCAATGTTGACGTCGGGCACGGAGGGCAACGACGCCTCGTCAACCCTGGGCGAGCATCCACATGCAAAAAGCAGTATGACGAAAAAAAGAGCTGTGCCGTACCGCTTCATTTTTCGCTCTTGCGCACCGACCACGGTTGGCCCTCGCCTTGGCCGATGGTGTGATACGCATCGGCGCTCAGATTGTCCCAGCGCTCGCGCAAACCGTCAGGCCACACGACGCCGATGCTGACTGGCGACGCTTCACGACCAAGACCCATCTGAACGCGTGGATCATTGGACGACAGATAGCTGCCATCGCGCGCCACACGACGCCACTGGACGGCGACGTCGTCGCGCAAAATGGCAACCCGAGCACCCAATGCATAGCGGTTCTGAGCGGGCGCGCGCAACGCCAGACCGATCCAGTGATGTTGACCGTCCTGTGCATTAATCAGCACCTGCGGTGGTGCATTGGTGTTGGTCACCACAATATCGATATCGCCGTCATTATCCAGATCACCGAATGCGGCGCCGCGGCTGGTCGCGACCGCGCTGATCGGCCCGGATTGGTCGTCGCTCTGAAGCTGGTAGACACCCGGGCTGTCCTGAACGTAGAGCTGATTGGGCTGTTCGTATGGAAAGTCGGACTTACCGACCCGGCTCGCTTCGGTCATGACCGCGCCGTTGGCGATAAACAAATCAAGATCGGCGTCGTTTTCCAGATCAAACCAGCGCACTCCAAAACCTGTGTAGGCCATCGACGAGCTTCCCAGCCGAGCTTGATCTGTTGCGTCATCAAAACCGCCGCGGCCGTCATTTTTGTACAGCGTATTGGTTTGGGCCGACAGGTGCGTCACGAACAAATCAATATCGCCATCAGCGTCATAGTCCTGCGCGGAGATACCCATGCTCGCTTCTGCCATGCCGTGCCCGTTGTAAGCACTGCCCGACATCAGGCCCATTTCCTCAAACCGCCCGTCGCCCAGATTGCGCCATAGAAAATTCGCGGTCTGATCATTGGCAACGAAAAAATCCGTGCGCATATCACCGTCAAAATCGGCCGCAACAACGCCCAGCCCGGCGCCCCTGGCGTCCGCGATGCCCGCCTCGGATGAAGCATCGCGAAAACGCAGTCCGCCTTCATTGCGATAAAACAAATCGGTCGTCCCGTCGTAGCTCAGCGGTGAGCAATAGTCCACCTGACCCAGTCCGTTTTCACATGCGCGGTGTTTGCTTAGCGCATCCGCCGCGTAGTGCGTGACAAACAGATCAAGAAGACCGTCTCCGTCCACATCGGCAAACGAGGCGCTCGTACTCCACCGTGCATCGCCGAGCCCGGCAACATCCGTCACATCGGTAAACGTACCGTCGCCATTGTTTCGATACAGCGTATCGCGGGAGAAATTGGTTACCAGCAAATCGACATCGCCATCGTTATCAAGATCGGCCGCCGTGGCGCCCATTCCGTAGCGCGTATCCCCGACTCCGGCGGCCTGCGTGACGTTGGTAAACTCAAGCCCGCCCGTCGGCACAAGTTCATTGCGATAGAGTCGATTGGGCTTGGTGTTTTCACCCGTGACCAGCGACGTTCCGCCCTGCACGAGATACAGATCCAGATCACCGTCGTCGTCATAGTCAAACAGCGCGGCGCCGGCCCCCACAATCTCGGGCAGATAGCGCTTGTCGCTGGCCGCCGTGTCGTGGACAAAGTCCACACCGCTACTGAGCGCTATGTCCTGCCATGCAGGCTCATTCTTCTGACGCTCGCAAGCGGAGACGCTGACGATCAGTGCCAACAGAAAAAAGGCCTGATCAGGGCGTTTCAACACCAGCCTCGGCCAGCTGCGCCAACTCGGCATCAATGTCGCTTACCGTGTCGGTTTGCCCGAAATTCACAGCAATCGCGCGGGCGCGCTCAAGCGCCTGGCCGGCACGTTCAAAGTCGCGAGTGTTGTAATGCACCTGCGCCAGAGCACGCAAATAGCCGGGTGTGCGTTGTGATACCGGCTCGAGAATGCGCTCGTAGGTTTCGACTGCCTTGGCGTAGTCACCTTTGCCGGTGAACACCCCGCCAAGAAGATAGCCGGCCTGATAATCCAGCGGATCTTTCTCAAAGGCGGTTTGAAAGTCTTCGAATGCCGCATCAATATTGCCTTGTCGCTGATACGCCATGCCACGATAGCGATACGCGCTGCCCGCGTTTTCATCCGCCGCGATAGCCTTGCCGAACGCGTCAATGGCCGCATCGTTGTCATTCTCACGCAGCATCAAAACGCCGTAGTTTGACTGCAGCGCGGCCACTTCGGGGGCAATCGCAACACCGGCTGCGTATCGCTCTTTGGCCTTGTCAATCTGACCGAGCTGGCCGTACAGACCAATTAGGTTGGTATGCGCCACCATGTTATCCGGCTCGACTGTGAGCAGGTTCTCGAAGATCGCCGCCGCTTCGGCCAGCTTGCCAGCAGCGCTAAGGCGTCCTGCGCGAATAATCGCCTGCTGCGGCGAAGCGCGCATGTCTTCCACTCGGGTTAACAGGCGATCGCCGTTAGGTGGTGCGCCGCGTTGATTCTGCTGGAACAACGCCCTGTGTGTATTGGCAAGTTCGGCCTGACCGTTGGCCTCATAAGCCGCCGCCAGCGAATAGTGGGCGGCGCCGTAATACGGTGTGATCTGCACGGCTCGGCTGAGTTGTTCGATCGCCGTGTCGAGTTCGCCCTCATCGAGCGCCAGCTTGCCCAGGTGATACCGGGCCTCGGCGTAGCCGGCCGCATTCTCTGTGACTTGGGCCAACAGAGCTCTGGCCTGGTCTGTCTCACCGGCCTTGATCATCAATCGCGCCTGTCTTACCTGCATTGGGGGATACACCGTGCCGGTAGAAGCCGCTTGCTCGAACGCGGCCAAGGCTTCTGCGTCACGACCAACGTCCATGAGGACAACCCCACGCAAATAGGGCCACGCGATCTGATCAGGGGCAAGTTCGGATGCTCGAGCGTAATACTGCGCGGCCATTTGTGGTCGCTCATAGGCGTGGGCAAACATACCCGCCATGGCGGCGGACTGCGCGTCGTTTGGTGCGGCGTTGACCGCCTCAATCAATCTGTTGGCACGTTGCCGCGCCGCCTCTGGAAACCCGCTCAGATCTACCGTCACCTGCGGCCGATCTGAGGAGGCAGTGTCGGGCTTGGCCGCCTCCTCGGGGGATCCGCAACCTGCGATGGCAAGACCAGTACTCAGGGCTAATGCCAGGATTCGAAACTTCATGCTCAAAAACCTCAAACGGTAAAGATACGGTGGCTTGCGGCTGCCGACCGAGAGTGTGCCACAGGCCGCGTGCCGGGTCAGAACCGAGGACACAAAAAAACCCCGTCGGTCACCCGACGGGGTCTTTCAAGACTGATGTCTTAGCGCTTAGGCGCGGCGGCGAGCAACGCCCATGCCAGCGACACCAAGGCCGATCAGCAGCAGCGTGGCTGGGACCGGGACCTGGTTCACTTCGATGAACGAACCGGCCAGGAAGCGACCATCGGTGCCGAAGTCGTCGAACGAATCAGCGATGATGATGTTCCAGTCGCCCGAACCGTCAAGGATCGGATCCATGAAGGTGATCTCACCCGAAGCGGTGAAGATACCCGAGGTGTCGTCCCACATCAGGTCGAATTCGCAGATCAGACCGAAGAAGTCGCAAGACTCAGCCTGCGTACCGATCTGTGCAAACGAGCCCGTCGGCAGGTGACCGATCTCTACGATCAGCTCCGAACCCCAGGAAGCGTTTTCAAAACCGGCTTCGTAGACGAAGTCGAACGTGATGCTGGTAACTTCAGCCGTGTTGGTGTTGTTCACCTGGAACTCGTTGAACGCAGCGCCATCCGATTCCTGGCCTTCCAGGTCGATGAACAGTGCGTTGGCGGAGGTGCTCAGGAGCAGCGTAGCAGCAGCCGTAGCCATCATTGATTTAAGTTTCATTTTTATCCCCTGTACGCCCATATGTATTTGAGAAGGCGAAATTGTAAGATTTCCAAAATATTCGCAACATGTGCCGCGACTGTGGGGATTATTGCAAGACGTGTGCCAAAAATATAACTTCCTGTTTTTATTGAAATTAACAAATAGACACAGTCTGTCGAAAGCGCTTCACGGCGTAATGTGTGAAATTTCTCGACACGCTTTATGTGGAATCGGTCGGCGGCGTCTCAAGACCAACTCCGCGGCAGCGAGCCGTTGAGTCATTCTGCGGACGTTATCATCGTCGGACAAGGTCTTGCGGGCACGACTCTGGCCTGGCATCTGCTGGAACGCGGCCTCAACATCCTGATCCTCGACGCGAAGCTCGCCAGCGCCTCAAGTGTCGCCGCCGGACTGGTTACCCCGGTGACCGGCCAGGCGCTGCGTTGCGCACCCGGATTCGCGCGGGACCTGCGGCGAGCAGCGGCCTTCTATAAAGGGATTGAGGCCCTAGTGAAGCACCGTCTTTGGTACGAACAAGAGGCGCTGCGGGTTGCTCAGACGCCCAAACAACACGCGCGCCTGCTGGATCGAGTCAACTCAGGCGCTCCGGGACTTGGCCCGAGCGCGACACCGCCCGCGCCGACGCTTGGCAATACCCTGGGCTATGCAGCGATGCCAGACGCCGCCAGGCTCGACGTGCCGGCCTACATAGAGTGTTCCGCACGCGAGTTTGCAACGCATGACATTGTACGACCGGTCCGGATAAACCCTGCCGAGGTCGTCGTCGCCAGCAATCACGTTGAAGCCGCGGGCCTGAGGGCGCGTCACCTGGTCTGGTGCGGCGGATTCCACGATCATGACAACCCGTGGCTGCCTGACCTGGCATTGTCGCCCGCCAAAGGCGAGATCATCGAGCTTCAGGCCCACGATCACGATGCTCGTGACTTTGAATCGCGGGTAGTGCACTGCGCAGGCCACTGGCTTGTGCCCGGCAAAGAACCCGGCGCAATGTCGATCGGGGCCACCTACGATCATCAGGATCTCACTCCCGCCCCTACCGCCGGCGGTCGCAACGCGCTCGTGGCGAGGGCCGAGGAGTTACTGAGCGTGCCATTTTCAGTGACCGATCACTTGGCAGGCATCCGTCCGGTGAGCGCCGACCGCAAGCCCGTGGTTGGCCGTCACCCCGTGCACAAGCGGATACTGGTTCTCAACGGTCTGGGCTCAAAAGGCGTGTTGTGGGCGCCGCGCGAGGCTGAGCGCGTGTGTGGAATGCTGCGCGGCACGGCGCCGGAGGGCGGGCTTTGAGCGCGCGCCGCACACAGCAGGCACATGGGGTTGTTGCAGACCTCGTGGCGCCGGGTCAGTGTGTGATCGATGCCACCGTCGGCAATGGCCATGACACCCTGTTTTTGGCAAGCCTCGTGGGCGGTGACGGTCGGGTGTACGGGTTTGATGTTCAGACTGCTGCCATTGACGTCACCCGACACCGACTGGCGAGCTATGCGGCCATTCCAACCAACCCGCCGCTGGCAGAGGTCACCCTGATTGCCAGGAGTCATGCGCAAATGCAGGCGCATGTTCCGACAAAATGGCATGGCCATGTTGCGGCCATCATGTTCAATCTTGGCTATCTGCCGGGCCGCGATCACGCCCTGACGACGCGGTGGCCCTCAACGCTTGCAGCCATTGACGCAGGACGCAGACTGCTCGCTCCCGGCGGGGTCATAAGTGTGCTCAGTTATCCTGGCCACCCTGCGGGGCGTCACGAACTCGACGGAATATTGGCTTTAATCGAGCGCGCTGCCGACCCCGACTCCGACCCTGGCGATCACCTTCAATGGCATGAATACGATCCGCGCGCGGCGCCCGATAAAGCGCCGCGCCTGTTTGTCGCTCGACGACAAAGCTAGATCGACGTCAAGTTAGCGACCCCGTCGGATCCGCACGCCACCACCGCTGCTGGACAAGCGCATCAGCGGACCGCCGCCGTTGATGCTGCCGCGCATGCTTCGCTTCGCGGACGTCTTGCCGTCGATGGCCCAATCCGATTTGACCCGGCCACCGCCAGTGCTGGCGTCAATATTCACAGCGAACTCGCCGGCCAGATTGAGTGTGACAGTGCCGCCGGACGTCGACAGCTTGCAGTCGCTGGTCGGCTGCTGCAAAAGCGTGGCTTCGACACTGCCGCCGGAGGTCCTGGCCTCGACGTTGCCGTTGACGCCATCAATACGAATCGATCCACCCGACGTGTAGGCAACCAGATCGCCGCCGACTTCACCGACTCGAATACTGCCGCCCGACGTATTGAGATTGGCCGCCGCGCCACCGCCGTCGAGCTTGATGCTGCCGCCGGAGGTGTTGGCGTCCACCTCGCCTGCAATCACACCCATCTGGATGCTGCCGCCGGAGGTCCGCGCCCGCAGCGAGCCACCAAGGTCGTCAACGCGAACGCTGCCGCCGCTGGTATTGAGATCAAGATTGAAGTTGGGAGGCACCGTCACGCGATATTCGATGCGTGCCTTGCCTCTGGCGCGCCAGCTACGAAGTCCCTCTGGCCATTCGCCCTTGACCGTGACGTCGTCGCCACTTTGCTCAAAGGTGACTTCAAACTCATCGGACCGCGCACCATCACGCAGCACTTCGATTTGCACGCCGCGACCATCGGTACGCACATCAATCTTGCCGGGCTCGGTATCGATGGTAAGCAGACCGCCGTCGGCGACGTCAAAACTGCGCTGCAGATCGGCGCCGAAGGCCGCCTGTGCGGGGGAGAAAAGCAAAAAAACGAGCGCGGCAGTGCGCGCGGTGGTGGAATGCAGCATGAGCGTGTCTCCGGTTTGTGATGGAACCTTGGATGACACACACCCGGGCAGGGTTTAAACGCAGGTTTCCCTAGCGATCAAGGGCAGTCCTTTGCCCTTTACGCGTCCTTGCGTTGCGACCTCAATTAATCCATGAGGCCAGTCAGCCAATCAAGAATCGCTGATGTCGTGCTGTTGTCCTGGTCGCCACCGGACGGGCGGCCACCACGATCGGTCGCGTCCGTGCCATAGCTGCCAGAGGTGTCGTTCACGGCCTGGGTCGCCGTATCGGTATCGGCTGCGTGTGCACTGAGGGCAGTCAATGACAGTGCCAAAACAGCGGCAAAAGAAAGAGTGTGGGTAGAACGTTTCATGCAAAGCTCCTCGATGTCGGTTGTATCGAAAACGCTGAGGCGTTTTCATGGACAACACGATCGGGGAAGACGTCAGCGGCGGCTCAAAACCGAAAATTCTCGGTTTCGGGCCAGACGTGGCGCCGTGTGCATGGCACTCATGCACGGCGTGCATCTTCAGCCATGCGCAGACATGTAACGATTATTGCCGTCAATGGCGATCTGATCCGGGCTCAGGCGCAAACCATAGTGCTTTCGATGGGGCCGGCGGTAGACCCGATAGTCGGCGTAACTTGAACCGCTGCGCAAAAAACCCGCCAGCGTGCGTCCGATACGGCTACGCGCCGAACGCAATGCAGCACGCGTCAGCCTTGCTGCATTCAGATTGCGATCGCATTTGACCTGCCCTCCTACAAGGCACTCCTCGTAGAGCGACAGATAGTCATCCGGGTCATCGAGAATTTGCTCATCACAAACATAGGGCTGCCCGCGACGCGCGCAGCGCGCGTAGTAGGCGTACAGCGCCGCCGCACGGGGCTCAAAACGCGGGTCACTGACCCGATGCGAACTATCGCAGCGAATCTCAAAGGCGTTGGAGAAGCGAAAGTTCAAACCGCGAAACTCGCTGCTGACGCGCAAATGCGCCTGCCCGTTCAGCCCGCGACACAGCGTCGGAAAGTCTGCCTGACGAATCAGCGGCCGCATCGACGCGAGGCGCTCGATCCGCATGTAGGACCATTCGCAGATATCGATCTTCGGTGCGGAAGCTCCGATCGGATAGAAAAAATCGCCCTCGCGGTTCGCCCCGTCAACGCGCACTTCGATAAGCCTGTCCTGCGCACGTCCGAGCATGGACATCACCTGGCCCAGAACAAAACCTGAAAACGCGGTGCTGTCTTTGGCGAAACAGACATACAGTTCACTATCTGACTGATCAGTGATGGCCTGCACTTTGGAGAGCACAAAACTCGACACTTCCTGTTGTCGCTGCGACTGGCTCAGGGGCTGCATCCGAGCCTGGTTTAGCGGGCTGGCACCGACAACCTCGATGTTCAGCTTCAGCTCCTTGGGAGCATGCACGCCAATGCGCTGGCACAGCTGTGCGAAGCGAGGCTGATTTATCAGTCGTGCCTGAATCTCGTGCGCGCCACGCTGGCTTGTGATGACCACAACCTCATCGGGAATCCACGGCACTTCTGCATTGGCCAAACCGTAAATGGCTTGGGTAATCAAGTGCGGCCGTTCCCCCGGCAGACAGATCAAGACCCTGTGCGAGCCCAGCACCTCGGCCACGCTTTGCGTAGACGCTCGCTGCTGATGAAACACTATTCCCCCCTGTCTCCATGCCCGCGGTCCAGCCCTGTAGCGGCAGCGCGCTCTTCGGAAGTCCACTTCCGGACCTACTCGTTCTCATCGGGTTCGCCTCCACCGGAAATCTGATAGACGCCGAATCCGAGTCGCATCGTGACGTCCTCGTCACGTGTTTCGAGCTCCTTCTTGTCCTTTAGCCAGCGCTCGATTCGCTGGTAGAACTTTGTCGCCTCCTTATCCAGAACCTTGTAGAAATCCGGTTCATGTCGGGTGGCGATATCCTGTTCTGTCGTGCGTATCTCAACCCGGGATGGTTGATCCGGGCTGCGCTGCAAATTGTGGCCGACCGTGCCAATGAAATCGGCCAGCAGACCGCCCGCACGCTCTGTCGCCTCGACGTCTCCCAGCGGCGGCAAAAAATAATCGCGCAACGCTTCGACGCGACCGTCCTGATCGCGCGCGACGGCGCCACCTTCAATCAGCTCTCGCAGCGTGGCCGTGGCCGGCACATCACTGAAGAAGCGGCGTGCAAGCATCGAAAACGAAGGGTCCTCGCCCTCGAACGCAAGTCGCGCCGGCTTGCCGTCGCTGTCGAGGTAGGTCGTGTTCGTGTGCCATTCCCGCAGCAACGTCGCCAGACCGTACCGTTTGTTATCCGAACGGATGGTCGAATCACCGCCGACGCTGGCGCTTCGAATCCGCTTCACGTCATTGCGTGACAAGCCGGTGATCAATGCTGTGCGCGCAATGTTGGTCGGGCGGCCGGACCGTCCATAGTCCGAAGTAACCACATCGACATAGGCTTGCTTGACCAGGTCGCCGAACTGTCTTCCATTGATGCCGCCCGTGAGCGCCAGTCGAACAACGCCAGGTAGAAACCGCGCTATGGCTGCGCGCAAGGCGAATTCGTTGTCGTTCGTCATATATGATATTTAATTGCAATATAAGTTGCGAAGATAGCCGACCAGTACGGAAAAGACGATTCTGTACAAATATGCACCAGTTCTGACATGTCTTACATATTTGCTAAAAATCGTTAGAAATACCGGGCTTTTCTGAGACCATGTGGCCTCAGTACGCGAAAAAAACCGGGAATTCGGCCAAAAATGCACTTAAATAGTGCATACTTTTACGCGAATTGCCCGTTGCGGAGTGGTATCCGCGCAAGATCTTGCTCCACGCATCGACAAAGCGGACATCCCCGGCCTCGCGCCCGCTACGGGCGCATCAGCGTGCGAACAAAAAACTGGTATTCCAGAGCTGTGCGGTAGGCAAGCTGCTCCTGATTCGCGGTGCCCCCATGTCCGCCCTCTGTGTTCTCGTAGTACAGAAAGTCATAGCCATAGGACGCCATTTTCGCGGCCATCTTGCGTGCGTGGCCCGGGTGAACACGATCATCCTTGGTCGAGGTGTAAAACAGGACGTCGGGATAGGATTTGTTCGGAGCCAGTGCCTGATAGGGCGAATACGCTTCGATATAGGCGCGCTCGGCAGGTATGTCGGGGTTGCCGTACTCGCCTACCCAGCTCGCACCTGCCAGAAGCTTGTGATAGCGCAGCATATCCAGCAGTGGCACGCCACAATCGATCGCTGCGTACAAATCCGGACGCTGGGTCATCGCCGCGCCCATCAATAATCCGCCGTTTGACCGACCAATCGCGCCGAGCTTGTTCGCCGTGGTCAGACCCGACTCGATCAGCGCTTCACCAATTGCATAAAAATCATCAAATGAACGTTGACGATTTTCCTTGAGTGCGGCCTTGTGCCACTGCGGGCCGTACTCTCCGCCGCCTCGAATGTTTGACAGCACCATGACCCCACCGCGTGAGACCCACAGCTTACCGGCCAGCGCGCCATGCTGAGGCCGCGCCGGATCTTCATAATAGCTTGGCAGAATAGACGCTTCGAAGCCGCCATAGCCGTACTGGATGGTCGGCGCATTGCCGCGCGCAATCACATCGGATTTGCCCATGACAAAAAACGGAATCCGAGTACCGTCACGGCTGATCGCAAAGCGCTGGTCCACCACCACGTCGTCCGCCGCATACATCTGCGGCAACGACTGCACGGTCGTCAGTTCACCGCTATCGCTGACGTAATAGAGCCGATCAGGCACCGTCAGACTCTCGTAGCTGACCAGCAGATCATCCCCCGAACCGTTCGCGCTGCTAATCGACACGCTGCCGTTTGACGGCAGGTTAATCTCGCTGACTTGCCAACCATCCGACGTCTTGGACAAGCGACGAAGTTTGCCAATCACGTCATCCAGTACAACGACAAACAAGTCGTTTTCGCCGGCCACAATTTGCTCCAGCGCCTCGGACGCGGCGGGGGCGTACACCAGCTGCGTTGGAAACCCGGCCGCCGCATCGATACTCATCGTGACCAGAGAATCGCCGGGATAGCTCACGCCATTGTGCTGCCACGGTTGTTTCAGATGCGCGACGATTTGTTCATCGAGCATGCCGATCACCGAAACCCGACCCGGCAGCGGAAGTGCATGGATCTCTCCATCCAGATCGCGTACGTAAATCTCGTATTCGAAAAACGTCTTGCCGCGAATCACCATGGGCCAGGCCTTGCCATCTTCGCGCAACACGGCCGGAAATAGTCCGACGTCACTACGTTCGCCGCCGACCACGAGCGGTGCCTGCATCAGCGGTTCGCCACGCGTCCACATGCGCACCTGCGCCGGATAGAGGCTCTGGGTGATGGTGCCCTCACCAAAATTTGAGCCCACCAGCAGATGATCCCTGTCAATCCACGCCACACTGTTCTTGGCTTGAGGCACATAAAAACCGTCCGCCACAAAGCTGCGTGTGAGCAGTGAATACTCACGGTAGATCGCGGCATCTGTACCGCCATCGGACAACTCGACCATGCACAGTTCATTGTCGGGCGGCAAACAGGTTACGCCGCTGTAGACCCAGTTGCGGTCCTCTTTTGCGGCCAGCGCGTCGACATCGAGCAGCGTATCCCACGCAGGCTCACCACCTAGAAAGCTCTCCACGCTGGCACGCCGCCAAATGCCCCGAACGTGATTCGTGTCCTGCCAGAAATTGTAGACAAAGCTGCCGTCTATTCTGCCGTACGGAATCCGCGCATCGTTACCGAGAATATCCAGCGCTTCGCGGTACAGGGCCTGAAATTCAGGATCGTCCTCAAGCTCTGCCTTGCTGCGTTTGTTTTGCTCAAGCACCCAGGCCATCGAACGGGCGCCGGCGACGTCTTCAAGCCAAAGAAACGGATCGGCATCGTTCGCAACCGAAGCGGCGTCGGTCGCGGCGGGGGCCGGTGCGGGTGAACTTGGGGTGTTGTCCGTCACCGCGCAGGCAACAAGACACGTTGCGGCGGTAAGCAATAGCAGGTTGCGCATGGGAACTCTCAGTTGGCATCGATCTGCCGATTGTGCCAGTCCGATGCGCTACGCACTACATCAACTCGTTTCTCACAGCTTTGGCCACCAGCTGGATGACTGAGCGTGCGGTTTGCCCAAACACCCGGCCACTTGATGTCCGGGCCGCAAAAACCAGCAGGGAGCCCTTCGCGCCAACCGTGCGCAGCCCGAACGCGATCATGTCCGCGGCACTCGGCGGGCCTGCGACATCGGGTGCCAACAGGTTACCCAGAAACTCATCGCGGTCGGTCAAAAATTCCTGCCGCAGCGCCGCAACGATCACCTCGCTTGACTCGACGTCCAGTCGGTCACCCGCATTGATCTTCTGCGCCGCATCGCAGGCGTGGCTCACAACTGCGCCGCCCTCATCGGTGGTAACAACAAACGCGTAGTCCAGGCCCAGAAATCTGCAGACCAGATCGAGCGCATTTTCGATGCGCTCGCGGCTGTCGGCGCCGGTCATTCTGGCCAGTCCGTCAACGGTTTCGCGCAGCGCCTCGTGCCGCTTGCGCTCGCTGATGTCCTGAAAAGAACCGGCCATTTGCACAGCCACGCCCTGCTCGTCCCAGCGCGCCTGTCCGCTCATGTGAATCCACTTGATTTCGCGATTGCCCAGTCGCACTCGACACTCCACGTCAAACGACTCGCGGCGCTCAATATGTGCGGCCAATGCGTCCAGCACGCTGGCCCGGTCCTGCATCACGATCGACTGCAACAGTGCCTCGCTCGTGCACAGCAACGGCATTCCCGTGAGGCGCGCGCCGCGTTCGGACAGGCGAAACTCATCGGCCGGCACATTCCAGTTCCAAAGACCCACGCCCGCTCCGAGCATCGCGAGATTGAATCGTGCAACGTTTTCTTCGAGCGACAACTGCGCATCGCGCTGGTCCGTGACGTCCTGCAGCACGCCTACCACGGCCACCACATTGTCGGCATCGTCGATCTGAATCAGCGCACGCGAATGCACGACACGTTCGGTGCCGTCGGGTCGAATCAGGCGATACTCAAATTCGAAACCGCGGCGATCCGAAATGGCGCTATCGACCAGGGTTGAGACACGCGAAGCGTCGTCGGGGTGATAAAAATCTATGGCTGAATCTATGTCCGGCGAATACGTGTCCGGGCTCACGCCATGAATCCGATACACCTCATCCGACCAGGTCAGTTGGCCTTCTCGAAGATCAATCTGCCAGTGGCCGATGCCTGCCACCGACTCGGCCAGCGCGAGAAGCGCATCGCGCCGCTGCAGAAGGTCTGCCGCGCAATCGGGGCCAGCCGGTTTGCCGGTTCCGGCCACGCTGCCGGATATGTGGTTAACACTATGAAGCATATGTCTTTTAAGGCCAATGGCGGCGCAAACACGCCGGCCCGTACGTCCTGTAGCGACCGGGGCTCAGGTAGCTTGAGAGAAAGCGCGTACAATCTGCGGCATGGGATTGAAAAAGTTCGTTATCGCCGCAGGACTTGCCGCCTGGCTATCCACGGTCGGCGCACAGACCGGCTCGCCTGTCGAGGCGGACGAACGCGAACAGACCACCGAACAAACTCTGCGCGAGCGCATCGAGGACAGTCGCCTCAACGACTTGCCGGAGGCTCGCGGCAAACACTTGTTCGCACTGGCAGAACTGCGCCGACAGCAGGGGCGGCTCGACGATGCGCACGCGCACCTGGTCGAAGCGTACGCGCTGCAGCGCGAAGCTAACGCTCACGCTGACCGGGCCAAGACGGCGCTGTCTCTGGCGCTGGTGCTCAAACAACTCGGGCGATTGCGCAGCGCCGAAGATGCTGCACGTGACGCTCTGGTACTGGACAGCGATTTTCAGATCGTCAGCGGGGCGCTGAATCAGCTGGAACAAATTGCGGTCGTCTACGGCGGGCGCGGCGACTACGACGAAGAACGGCGCGTCCTTGGCGATATCGTTAGTATTCGCGATCCCGCGATGGCCGATCTGCAGAAGATCGACAACTACCTGAAGCTGGCGACGCAGTCGCTTGAGACCGGCGCTTTTGATCGGGTGAATGATCTGGCTCGTGATGTCGTGAGGTTTGCCGAACGCCACGATGCGTGGCGACAAACGGCCGAGGCCTACGAGTTGATGGCCGATGCGTTAAAAGAACAGGATAAGGCCACCGAAGCACTCGATCTGTACAAACAGGCACTGGTGTTTGCGCGGCGCTGCGGCCGTTGCGACCTGGCGCGACGACTGGCCGTTGCGGTCACCGACGTCTCACGCACGCAGACTCTGGTGCTCAAGGACGAGCCTTCAGAGACCTCGCGCGGCTCGCCCGCCGTTCGCTTTGAGCCGCTGCCACGCTGATCCACAAAACTGGCACTGAACCTAGGGCATTCCCCACACCGTCAGGCCGACATCGCGCGCAAACAAGCGGTAAGATAGTGCCGTCGTCACTGCAACAAGGACACACTATGACCGCGACCGACACTGCCAGCCTGCGCGAACGAAGCGAATATCAGGCGCTGGATTTCGACTACGACCCGGGCGTGTCGAAAATGGTGCTGGCCGAAACCGTGGACACGCTGGCGCGAGGCAACCCGACCTACCGGCAGGTCGTCGAAAAAGAATTGAGCGCGCGCGATATTCCCGCCGAATTTCTGGAGACGTTTGGTCCGCTGGGTCTGCGCAACGACAATCTTGTGGACGCCATGACAGCCTACTGGATCAGTATGTGGACCGTGATTCACAACAAACCTCTGGCGAACGCGGACCAGACCGCCGCCGTGCTCGCGCAGGTCATGCCCCGAATTCAGGGCAGCGCGCTGACCAAATCGGCGCGCAAGCGGCAGATGATGGGCGAGGCCCTTGTGTATGAATCAACCATTGCCCTGACGGTCTACAGCGACGCCAAAGCCGGCAATCAGGAGCTTCAGCTGCGCCAGATGGCGCAAAGCGCGAAAAAGAACTCGGCCAAAAGAGGGTTTGAGCTGGCCAAAATGAAGCTCACCGATCAGGGTATGCAGCGCCGCTGATGACCACGGCCTTCGAATTACGCGGCAGGCGCCTGCGGCTGCGTCAATTCGACTTCGCCGATGCCTATGATCTGTTCGCGCTGGACGACGACGAGCGCGTGCGGCGCTACATTATCGACGATCCGGTGGATACTCCGACAAATGCCATCTTGCTGATCGACCATCTGCAGACACTCTATAACGACGGCCGCGGTTTGGGCATATGGCATGCCTCCGACGAGAACGACCGCTTTCTCGGTCATTTCTCACTCATGCCGGTGGAGCAAAGCAAGGATGTTGAAATTGGCGTGCGCCTCGGACCGCAGGCGTGGGGCAAACACTACGCCATTGAAGGCGGCCGAATTTTGTGTGCCTACGGCTTCGGGCAGCTGGGCCTGAAGCGTATTGTCGGATTCTGCGATCCGGACAATCGCGTCGTTGAAATCTTGCTCCGCCGACTGGGATTTAAAAAGCTCGGACTGCGCCGCAAAAACGATCGCGACGTGCTTGCGTTCAGTTGTCCGAACCCTCGAGCGATACCTGAAGATCCAGATCACCAAGACCGCGCGCAGCAAATCGCTCCTTCAGCGCCGGCCCAAGTTCCTGAATAGCCCGATACGACGATGTGGACGTGGAACTCGAGGCAAGCTTCCAGCCAGCCTCTGTCTGCGACAGCGTGATTTTTGTACCAGGCAAAACCGCGTCGGTCAGGTTGAGCATGACTTCGGGCGTGTCGCCGCGCGCACTTCGTGTCTCGGATACCAGCAACTGACGCACGTGTTTTTCGAGCAGCTGGGCGACGGCCGCTGAATGGTAAGCCGGCGCCGTTGACGCCGCGGCAGCCGCCGTCGCGGCCTGCGCCGGCGAATTCGATGCCAGCGATCCGACCGTCATTGGCGGCAGCGTTTCCATATCCGGCGCACCGTCATTGCTGGTCTGCGGACGCGCCCTTGTTTCCAGCGAGTTTGCCGGTTCGTGATCCGCCGACTCATGGTCGGGCAAAGGTGCCAGCGCCTCTTCATCCATGCCCGCCCCCTGCTGCTGGAGCTGTTCTTTGCCGGCCAGGGCCGCCTTGAACCGGTCCACCAACGCCTGCTCAACCGGCGTGGCGCGTCGTGGACTCTTGGCGTCGGCATGTGCACGCGGTGGCGTTGGCGGAGCGTCCTGGGTCTTCATATCAATGCGGTCCTTCGTGATGCGATCTCTTCGGTTTCCTCTTCCTCACTGCGCAGCGCAAGTTGGCGCCGCTCGGCGACGGCTTTGGCCAACACCTTGACCAGCGCATCGTGCTTGGCCATCGCGTGACGCAAAGCGCGGCGTGCTGTCACCGCCTCCTCCTGCGCTTTGGCCAGAGACTTGCGTGCCGCAACGATTTCCTGCCCGATACCCGTGGCCACATCGGTCAGCCGACCCACGTAGTTTTCCGAGTACTGCGCATCGGCAATCGTCATGGCACCGTCGGCACCCGATACCAGATGCTCATTGAAATCTCGTTGCTCCGCCAGCCGCTTGAGCAAGGTCTGCTCGAGTCGCTGTTGCAAACGATCGCATTCGGCCTCACAGGCGCTCACGATCCGGCGTTTTGCCTCCAGCGCCGCGCGCGCCACATCGACACGGTGCTCGCGAACACTTAAAAGACGCTTGAGTTCCTTGATTCTCATTTGAACAACGTCTTGAGCTTCGCCACCGTTTCTTCAGCGTTGGCCTCTTCGTCTTCACCCTGACGCAGAAACTGATTGATCGCGTCGCGATATTGAATCGCGGCATCGGACACAGCGTCCTTGCCAGGCTCGTACTCACCCAGCTGCAGGAGAAGCTCGATGTCCTCGTAGCGCGCCAGGTATTCGCGCAGCTTTGAAGCGCACTCGCCGTGTTCGTCGTCCGCAATCTTGGGCATCAGTCGCGAAATACTGCGCAGAACGTCGATGGCCGGATAGTGATTGGCCGCGGCCAGTTTTTTCGACAGGACCACGTGCCCATCAATAATCGAACGGGTTTCCTCGGCAATCGGATCTACGTCATTGTCGTCTTCGACCAGCACGCTGTACACCGCCGTCATGGTGCCATTTGCGCTGTTGCCGGCGCGCTCGAAAAGCAACGGCAGAGAAGAAAAAACCGTCGGCGTGAAGCCACGCCGAACCGGAGGTTCGCCAACGGCCAGGCCCACGTCGCGCAGCGCACGAGCAAACCGCGTGATGGAATCGACCAGCAGCAAAACGCGTTGTCCTTTCTCGCGAAAATACTCCGCAATAGCCGTGCCAACATACGCGGCACGGGAACGCTCGAGCGCGGGGCGATCCGAAGTAGCCACGACCAGCACACTGCGTTTCATGCCTTCTTCACCCAAGCTGTCCTGGATAAACTCGCTGACCTCACGTCCGCGTTCCCCCACCAGCACGATGACGTTCACGTCTGCATCACTGCGCCGCGCGAGCATGCCCATCAACGTACTCTTGCCGCCGCCGGCTGATGCAAATATCCCAATACGCTGACCTTCTCCCATCGTCAGTGTGGCGTCGATCGAGCGTACGCCCGTGTTGAAGCGCTGATCGATGCGCCGGCGCGTCAGCGGGTTGGGGGCTGTGCCATAAACCGGCATGCGATCGGCCAGTAACAACTCCGGACCGTCGTCCATCGTCACGCCGTGCGCGTCGAGCACCCTGCCTTTGAGCTGCTCGCCGACCGCCACCGACGCCCGGTGCCCGGTCGCCGTTACCTCGGCCGCTGCCGACAATCCCTCCAGCGAGCCCAGAGGCGTCAATAACGTCTCCCCTCCGGCGATGCCTACGACCTCGCCAATCAGTCGATAGTCGTCATCCGGGTTTTTGAGTTCACACAGCTCACCGATACGTGCGCGAATACCCGTGACTCGAATCAGCGTGCCAAACGCGCGCGCCACATGGCCGACACGCTGAACCGTATCGACCTGGCCAACACGGGCCAGACGCTGTAGATGGACGTTAGTCGGCGGCGTCATGAGGCGTTGCCTCGTCGTCCTGCAGCGGCGCAAACAGTGCGCTGCGAATGGCGTTCAGCTGTTGCTCGAGGCTCGCGCGCACCGCACCGACCTCCGTTTCAACAATGCACGACAACTCATCCACGTTCTCATCGCTGATCACCTGATAGGCGGCAACGGCAGGATGCACATTCCCCAGCTCATCGATGGCTTCGCGCGCAATCTGAGCCTGCGCAGGATGCACTTTGACCTGAAGATACTGGTCGGCCTGGGCCGCGAGGATTGCGCGCGTAACCATAGGGCGTATCAGATCGGCCGCATCCAGATCGGGCGCCAGTCTCTCAACAATCGCCAGCGCCATCTCCTGCACCATCGCATTTTGTTTTTCAAACAGGGCGTGGCCGCGACGGTGTTGCTCAGCAAGCTCGCGCGTCAGTGTCTCATCGGCCTGGGTCCTGCCCTCGGCAAAGCCCTCATCGCGCGCTTTCTCGCGTAAGGTCTTCGCTTCGCGTCGCGCCTCACTCAGCACAACATTGGCGGCGGACAACAGCTCATTCATGTCGTCAAAATCCGCTCTGTGCTGTGCGCGCACAATACTTCCATCCTCGCTATGCGAGAGCGTTTTGAGATCAATTATCTGGGCACCGGTCATATCAAACCGCCTCCGCCGTCGCGGCAATACTCGATGAAATGTCTGCCACCGGTGCGTCGCTGCCACCGGAGCGCAGCAGTCTCAGGGCGCGACCGGGAGGCAGCCACGCGTCCGCCGGACCACCGCGCGCGCCAGGCGCATACAGAAGATCGATTCGCTGCTGGATCAGGATCGGTGCGCCGCTCAGCGCGCCGCCAATTTCATGCAGGCCGCGGGTGGTTACCAGTTCGAGTAATCGCGCGTTGTCGCCCAAATATCGATCCACATGGCGCCAGCCTTTGAGCTGGTGCACATCGCCGATGGCCGTATCGATATCAGGATCGCAAGCCATCAACCAGCTGTAGCGCTCTGGCATCAGCACGCGACGCAGGGTCTGCACGGCACTGCGATCAACGAGCTTGCGTAAACCCGGCGCCAGCGCCAGCGTGCCGAGATCGGCAATGCGACTGCGCAGCGTCGCGCCGTCTTCAAACATCCACTCGCAATCGGGCAGCGCACTCATGGCATCGATGCCGCGCACGCTCATCAGTGCGCTGGCCCCGTGTCGACCGAGACGGCGCGCGAGAAGGCGCCGACCGCGCGGGTTTGAACGCAGCGCCTGCATCAACGCCGTGTCTGCCCCGGGCATCCAGCCCTTGTCGCAGTCGTCAATGGCGCAGCGTATCAGGCGCTGCCACGCATCCAATTCAGCCGGTAGCGCCATACGGTTCGCTTAGAGCTTGTTGAGCGAAGCGGCCTTGCGCTTTGCTTCGCGTACGCGTCGCTGTCCGACCGTGAATCGCCAGTGCAGAAGCCACCACAGGGCAATGCCGCCGACCGCAACGGCGATACCGATTTGCGATTCAGGGTAGGGCAATGCGGCAATCGACAGCTGCTCCCGCGGCGCAAGCTCTTCCATCTGCGGCGCATCAAAGAACTTCACGGTAACCTTGTTTACATCATCCAGCCCTTCGATACCGTCCTTGACGATCGCCTTGATGTCGGTTTCCCGAGACGTGATCGAGGCGCCCGGATGCACCACGATGACAACCGACGCTGACGACGGTTTCGCCTCGGCCGTCAACGCATCGCGTTCGGGCATCGCAATGTGGATGCGCGCGTCGCGAACACCGTCAATAGCCGTCAGAGTCTGCGCCAGCTCCTGCGAGAGGCCGTGCACGTAGCGCGCTTTCTCTTCCAGCGCCGACGAAACAAAACCCTTCTTGGCGAACACATCGCCCAGGCTCTGATACTCACGACGCGGCAAACCTGCGCCACTGAGAACACGCATGGCATCGGCCATATCGGCTTTGGCCACAGATACTACCCAGCCCTTCTTGTCATCAGCGCGTCGCTTGTCCGCGCCAATTTGCTGAGCGAGCAGCGCCGCTGCCACCTCATTGGCCTGGACCTCGCTGAGTCCGTTGTACAGATCCACTTTGCCACAGGCGGTTAGCAAGACGGCCAGTCCAGCAATCAACAGTGCTTTTGCTGCTTTCATCATTTCACTCCGTAAAGGGATACGCGTGCGGTGCTATCCCTGCTGGCGGAAAAGTTGCTGAACACCATCCGAGGTGCGATTGGCAACGTTGGCAGTGAGTTCGCAATGGAACAGAAACTCATGCGATTCAACTGTCAGCATCAGCATGTCACCCGGACTCATGTCACGATCACCCGAGGTGAACAGACTGGATTTCTGCTCCAGCGTTTGCGCGCGACCGTTCAAGGTATCCAACGTCGAAAACACGGCTCGAAGCCCCTCAGACTCGGCTGGCGTCACCGCCTCAGGCGTGGCGCTTGTAGCCGGATTCAGGGTCTGGGCTCGTTCCATCGATTGGCGATAGGACGCAATGTCATGCGCCGACGGTTCCTGAGCGCTGGTGCTGCCGGGTGTGTTCTGAGCCGATGTTGTATTGCTTAAGCCCGCGATCTGAACCACGGCATCTGATACAACATCCATTACTGTTTACGACCCAGCGACTCGAGTGCCTGGCCCACGCTGTTGTTGGCAGTGGCCGCATTGTTCGACAGGAACTGCATACGCAGGGATTCCGCCGTCAGCTGTACAATACTCGAAGGCTGATCTCCGCCTTCCTGGCCGATCGAATCAGACAAATTGCTGATCACGTTTGCCTGCTGATCGAGCGTCTCACCCCAGGCGCGTGCCATGGCCTCATACCAGCTTTTCACGTCGCGTGAATCCGGCCCCAAGGTCGAGGATGCCGATCCGCCTGCGGCCGAGGTCGTCAGTGACTGCCCACCGTCGGCTCCACCTGGAAGCACACCATAAAATGAATTCATCGTTTTCTCCTTGGGGCTTGTTGCCCGTCCTCTTCACTTGCTGCCGACCTTGAAACATGTGTCAACTCAGGATCGAGCCGAACAATTTCGCCGTCTGCAATTACCCAAACATCTTCGCTTGTGATGTCGTGCAAAATCGTGCCGTTGGGCAGCTTCGCACCAATGTAGTAGCGCGCGGAGTCCGCCGTAATCACGTACGGATCCGGGCCACGCACCACCGCCACAATTTTCTTTCCTTCCGGGATCGTCTCGTCGCGCAGTGTTTCGACCGGCACGGTTTCATTGCTGACCGTCACCTTGACCAACCCGGTCACATCGAGCACCGCGCGGGAACGCAACACCTCGACAAGCTTCTTCTCATCTTCAAACGCGCCGCTAACAATCACTTCGCCACTGCTGCCGTAGCGTGTTCGTGCACGTAATCCGGACATACGCAGAATCTCGCGTACGTCCGTCGCAATTTCTTCGCCCGTGCGCACCGCAAAATCCAGACCGGAGCCCATCTGCTCCAGTTTCTCGGCCAGCGAATCGCGCACATTGGACTGCAGCACGACCCCCTGGACGCGAATCTCATCACCTGCCCTGACCGCACTGACCTCGGTCAGATTCATCTCCTCGATGGCCCGCTTCACTTCGCTAATCTGCGCCGGCATCGTGACCAGCGAATCATCGCGCAGCATCATCGCTGCTGCCGTCACGCTGGCGGCAATTGCGAACATTGCCGCCGTGGCCACGGGCCAGCGCCGCGGTGGTGCCGGCGGCTCGTCGAGCGAACGCACGGCCACATCGCGGAGCAGGTCCTGCCACTTCGCGTCGCTCTGATCGCCCACCAGCACCTGCACAGTGTCGGTGAGTTCCAGCGCTTCAAACGCCGGCAGGGGGCGCGGATCACCGGGCTCCACCCTCTGACCGTTAACACTCACTGCGCCATCTACCGCACGCACCATCAACACGTCATCCACGTTCGAGACAATGCAGTGATGGGGCGCCACGCCTTCGTCGGACAAAATAATGTCGCAGTCGTCGCGTTGCCCGATAACGGCTACCGTGCCACGGCGCAGCGTACAGCTCGCCCCGCGATGAGAGCCGCTCATCACGCACAACCGCTGGCGCGGTGTGTCGTCAACCGATGCGCTGTGCTGGGCGTCCCACATACTAGAAATTCTCCATTTCTTCATCGAAGGTATCTTCGATTCGCTGCGCGTCTTCGCGCAGTTCAAGCACCTTCTGACGACCGACCAGACGCGGCGTGATCAGAAACAGCCGCTCCGCGGCATCCTTTTGATCCTGCTCACTGCTGAACACTTTCTTGACAACAGGAATATTGCGCAGGATTGGCACGCCGCGCTTGCGTTTGATTTCCGTCGTGCGGCGCAGGCCGCCGATCAGAAGGCTCTGACCTTCATCGATGATAGCCTGGGTATTGACCGTGTTGCGGTTGACGACCGGCAGCTCCGCGTTTTGCACAGAAGACGAGACCAACTGGACGTCACCGTCTTCAATTGAGGTTGAGATACGAATGCGGCGGCGGCCGTTATCGTTGATCACGTGGGGCGTGACGCGCAGCGTCGTGCCGGCAATCACATCGAACAGGTCCACCTCGAAGGTACCGCCCACCGGGACGAAAATTTCGCGGTTGCTCTGGATGACCGCTTCCATGTCGTTGAGCGTGACGATTTGCGGACTCGACACCACCTTCGCCAGATTGCGATCGTCCAGCGCGTTCAGGCGCGCCGAAAAACGAAGCGTATCGCCCACAACCACGCCGGCCGTAAGACCGGCCAGCGCAGGAATCAAGTCGACTTCATCGGCGACATCGGCATTGATCAAATCCTGTACGGCCTGCGGATCGTTGAAACCGAAACCCAGGTCGGTGCCACGAACGCGCAAATCCACGCCGGTACGACGAAGCTGGTCGCGATCCAGATCAATCACGGTCGCCACGATCTCGACCAACGGTGGCTCGACATCCAGCACCTGAATCAGGCTTTCGTACATCGCCATACGCGCGGGCTTATCGCGAATCAGGATCGCGTTGTGCATTGAATCGGCGACGATGTACGGGCCGTCTGGCGTGGCCTCGGGGGCAGCCGCCTGCAGCGCATAGGTTGGCGCGTTGGTGGTGAACTGATCGGCATACTGGCGCGCATCTTCTTGCACACTGGTGTCGCCACCGGCCAGCCCGCGTGCGGCCCGTTCGGCGGCAAGACCCGTGCCGCGCAAACGATTCGCGCCGCGCCGCGAGTTATCCGGCACCACAATACTGCCCACTCCGCCGCGCCCCGTTACGGCCTGACGCAAAAGTGTTGCCACGCCCGGCACCACAGTCTCGCGCCGGCCCATGTAAATGGTGGTATCCGAGGCGAAAGCGAACCGCAGAGGGAAAATGCGCAGCGTGTTCTCCGAGTTGGGCATATTGATCGGCTCGTTGCCCACCGCATCAATAAGCTGCGCAACCTGCTCAACAAAAAACGGTGCCCCGGTCGCGGCGACAACGCCGTTGGCCGCGGAGATATTGACCTTGTTGTTTTTGTTGCCCAGCTTGAGATCGCCGTAGAGTCGACCAAATTTTGAAGCCTTCGCACGCCCTACTGTGAAGTAGCGCGACACCTGCTCCTGCGGCTTGTAGAGATGCACCACGGAGCCGTCGTAGTAGGCGAGAATCTGATTGGACCGGCTAATGCTCTCGAACAAGGACTCAGGTGATCCTCTGCGCGGACCGTTGAGCGTGCTGCGCTGCTTGGCGACACCGGTACTCATCGATACCGCCATGCCCTGCTCGGCAAAAAACCCCTCAAAGAAGCTCTGCAGTGGCTGACCGTCGAATTCATAAAACAACTCAGCATCGCTGAACGGAATACTGGCGGCCTGAGCGACCGGCTGCGACAAACCCAACAGCAAACACGCTGTCAAAGCTGCTTTCCATGCCTTTGATTTCAAACTCGTGCCCTCTTTTTGATTCTTGTTCATGCCGTAATGTGTCCCACGCGTACGATGCGCAAATCGGAGAACAGCTCCTGGAAGGACAGCACCGGCAGAGATGGAAACTCGGTTTCAATCAGCGTTCGCAGATGCCTACGCACGTCCGGCGAGCACAACACCACCGGCCGCTTTGCCGCCGCAGATTCAGATGCGCGGATGGACCCCATGACGGCCTTGGCCGTGTCCGGATCGACCGCGAGCTGCGGCACGCCGTTCGTCACACGAACGCTTTGTCGCAGCCGGTCTTCGAGTTCCGGCTGCACCAGCAATGCCTCAAGGCTGCGGTCGGCCGCGGCAAATCGATCTGACACCTGACGCTTGAGTGCCGCGCGCACCAGTTCAGTTAACTGCACGATGTCTTTCTCGCGCACGCCAGCATCGGCAATCGCCTCAAAAATGCTGCGCGAATCGCGAATAGGAATGTCCTCGCTGACCAGACGCTTCAGAATTTCCGTGATCCGTTGCGGCGCTACGGCGCGCAGCGTTTCTTTCACCAGATCGGGAAAGTCGCGACTCAAGGTCTGATAGATGCGCGCCGCTTCCTGAATGCCCATAAACTCCGCCAGCGAGCGTCGCAGCGCGATTGAGCAATGCTCAAACATGAAAGCCTCGGGTGACTCACCCTGTCCCTCGCCAATGGTTGCCGGCGCTTTCCACGCACCGTTGCGCCGCGGATGGCAGTCACTGGCAGGTTCATCATCGAGTGCCTCGGCACCGGGGACAAACACCCGATCAGCATAGACAACGCCCCAGGCAATACGCGACCCCGACGCCATCAGTGTGTACTCGCCCTCGCGCAGTTGATTATCCACACTGAAGGACGGCATGGGTAACGGCACGCCATACTCGTTGCGCAGCCCGCGTGCCACTTCGCGAATACGCCCGCTCAGAACATCACGACCAAGTGTTGCGCCAAGCGTCGGATCGACGCGCAGCAACAGGGGTGCGGGCATCTCCAGCGCGCCAAACTGGCCGCTTTGTTCCTGCTCTTCATCGACGCCACTAGGCTCGGGTCGTTCACCCAGCACCTTTTTCATGAATGGCAGCTCATCGCGCATCCGAAAAGCCGAGATACCAAGGAGAACGATTGCCAGCAGGAAGAACACGGGCTTGGGAAAGCCCGGTACGGCAACCATGCCCAGCGCAATAAAACCGGTTACCAGCAAAACCCGAGGCTGCGCCGCAATCTGACGCGTAATCGCCTCGCCAAGATGTTTGTCCTTATCACCGTTGGCGGTGCGCGTCACGATAAGGCCGGCAGAGATCGCCGACAGCAACGCCGGGATCTGCGCCACGAGGCCATCACCAATCGTCAACACGCTATAGGTTCGCACGGCTTCGTTAAGCGGCATGCCGTTTTGCAATATGCCGATGGCCAGGCCGCCCAGCAGATTGATAATAATGATGATGATGCCGGCAATCGCATCGCCTTTGACGAACTTCATCGCACCGTCAAGACTGCCGTGGAGCTGGCTTTCCACCTCAAGATGACGACGCTTGGCCTTGGCGTCGTCCTTGTCCATCAAACCTGAGCGCAGATCCGAATCAATCGACATCTGCTTGCCGGGCATGCCGTCCAGGGTGAAACGCGCGGCCACTTCCGCGACGCGTTCTGCGCCTTTCGCAACGACGATGAACTGAACGACGGTAATGATCAGGAAAACAACCAGACCGACGACAATGTTGCCGCCGGCAACCACCGTGCCAAAGGTCTCAATAATGTGTCCGCCATCGGCACGCATGAGAATCTGGCGCGTGACGGCGATAGACAGGCTGAGCCGGAACAGCGTCGACAGCAAAAGGACGCTTGGAAAGCTTGGAAAAGCGACCGGCGAAGGAATGTAAATGGCGACCAGCAGCAAGCCGATGCCGACGGAAATATTGACGGCCACAAGCGCATCGATCAGCCACAAGGGCAGCGGCCAGATCATCAGCGCGATGATCGCCACGACGCCAAAAGTAAGCAACACGTCGCTGTAACTCGCGCCGCGAAGGCCGCGAGTTTTTTCGGCCATCCCGGCCATCAACGATCCAGACGTTGCATCCTGCATTTTCACTAAACAGCAAGCCTCCGTAATCGCACTATCGATATCGCACCGGCCGCGGGCGCACTGCGCCAACCGCATGGTGTTTCGAATAGCTCGTTCAGACTCTCGCTCGGGGTTGTCCGTATTCCGGGCAATCTACGCTGCCCTGTGAATTTTTGTCTACACCCGAAATGAAACACTATTGATGTGACAATTCAATGTGCGGCCGATCGGCGACATTGTGGCGTTGCAACGGCCTGCGTAGGACAAACCCTCATAGCGGTTTGCCACTACCCGGAAACTAAAGCGGTTTGGTGCTTTACGAAAAGCGGTGTAGCGCTGACGCAAAATAGTTTTGAATGCAATTAATTGTCGAGCGTTGTCGCGTGCGGTCTGCGCAGATTTTTATCGTTTAATCCGCCAAGTGGTTTTCGACGCAGAGAAACCCGGCGCACACAATGCGTTGTCACAGTCACGAAGTTTCGGTTAGGCTCAAGCCATCGGCCGCCAAGAGCCGTTCATGAAAGCCCCACGAGTTTTATGGTTACGCACATCGTATTAGGGTGTACCTGCTTCGGACACACCCTTGGTGCGTGGATTTTTTACGCTGACTTTCAGCTTGTCGGATCTTCAAGGTCCGCGGGGTCGAGCATGGAAAGCAAACTGACGCGTCCACTGGCGACGCCCAACACCATGATGCGTTTTCCCGCATCAAGCACGACGACGCGCTCGCGGGAACTGACTGCCAGCACCTGCAATACGTTCAGCGGGCCGTTGTTGCGATACAGGCCGCGCCCTTTGTTGACCCACACCAGCGCACCAAGCAGCGCGCCAAGCACGACCAGCAGGGGCAGCAGAACACCGAGAAACTCTCCATTCATCGCAGGCCGTCTCCGAACGTTTTTCCAGACTCAATGGGCGCGAAGTATAGCCCAGCAAACACCCGAGGCATCGATACGAATATGAGCGGCGCTTCTGAAACCGTGCCGGTCACAAACCGCGGCGGGCGCGACGCTGGCGCCGTGAGTCCCGAACGCGCCGCGGCCACAACGGTGCTCGAGGCCTTGCCGGCACCCTGCGCCGTGTACTCGCAGTCTGACTTTTCACTGCGATTTGCCAATGCAAGTTTTCGCGACATGTTTGGCAAAGGCGATGCCATCGCCTCGAGACGAGTGTTCGAAGCGCGCTTTCAACGCTACGCCCAGTCGGGCGAGGAACTATCCTCCAAAAGCATGGACACAACGCGGCACTACGATGCCTTCGAACCGGCCTCGAACAACTGGTTTGCCATGCAATGGTCGGACTTCATGTGGTCCGACGGTCAGCGTCACGATCTGGTGATGGTATCCAACACCAGCGCGCGACATGCGGCCGTGCGCGACCAGGTGCACGAACGCGACAAGCTGCTTTTCACCTCGCGGATGATGTCGGTGGGTGAGATGGCTTCCACCATTGCGCACGAACTCAATCAGCCGCTCGCGGCGATCATGAACTACCTGACCGTGTGCACGCGGCTCATGGACAATCCCGACAATCTCGGTGATGCGCGTGAAGCCGTGGACATGGCGCGTGCGCAAGCAGAACACGCCAGCTCAGTGATCCGGCACCTGCGCGAATTTGTTCGTGCACGCGAGCCGCATCGCAGCGCCCACGCGGTCACCGACATCATTGAGAAAGTGCTGCAGCTTACAGAACTCGACGTTAAGCAAAATCTGGTTTTTGTCGCCCACAACTGCGAACCGGATTTACCGCAGGTCAACGTCGACGACGTCATGATTGAACAAGTGCTGCTCAATCTTTTCCGTAACGCCATCGGCGCGATGCGCGAAATTCATCCGATGCACCGGCGCATCAAGGTGCACGCCGCGCTGAATCTCGACGACGACGTCGAAGTGCGCGTCACCGACAGCGGCAGCGGTGTCAGCACCGAGGCCGAGCAACGACTCTTTGAACCACTGTTCACAACCAAACCGGACGGGCTGGGGATCGGACTTGCCATCTGCCGCTCGATCCTTGAATACCACGGCGGCCGCCTCTGGTTCGAGCGCGACGCCGACGGACTCACCGTGTTCGCTCTGACCCTTCCGACCATCTCGCCCGAGGGAGATTTCAATGACTGATCAAACCGTAGTTCTGGTGGACGACAATGATGCTTTTCGCAAATCCACCACCTGGCTTTTAAAGACCGCCGGTTTCTCGGTAGACGAATTTGACAATGCCGCCAGCGCGCTACACGCACTCAAACATCAGCGGCGCGGCGGCGGCACCTGTTTGCTTAGCGACGTACGCATGCCCGAGATGAACGGGCTGCAGTTGCACGAGGAGATGAAAAAGGCGGCGATCGACGTGCCCGTGGTCCTGATGACCGGCCACGGCGATATTCCGCTTGCTGTGGACGCCATGCGCAACGGTGCGATTGATTTTGTGGAAAAGCCTTTCAGCGAGCAGCGTATTGTCGACGCCGTGCGCGGCGCATTTGCTGCGCACAGCGCTCGCCACGAAAACCCGGACGCCAGTAAACGCATCGAGACGCTGACACCGCGCGAACGACAGGTGCTGGATCTGGTGGTCGCCGGCAAATCCAACAAGGTTATCGCTGGCCTTCTGGACATCAGCATCAAGACCGTAGAACTGCATCGGGCCAACATGATGGGTAAAATGAAAGTGCGCACCGTCCCTGATCTGATGAAGCTCGTGCTGGGGCATCAGGAGGCATGAGCGAAACGGACATGAGCGCATCCGTGCGCCCCCTTGGCGAGGCACTTCGTCATGTTGCGCCGCCGACCGACAGCGACAATCCGCTGCGCTTCGGTCAGTGCTTTGACTGGCGCAATGACACGATACATGTGCAGCTCACGCCGCGCCGCACGCCAACGCCAGGCAACTGGATGCACGCGATCGTTGATGACAGGACACTGTGCATACGCGTGCAGCCCGACCAGCGGCATCGGGTGGGTGAGCGCAGCTGGACCGACTATGACGATGAGTCCCGACTCATGGCGTGGACGCTTGTTTACGATGGCTTGATCAATACCATGACAGAGCTTTTGCCTGGCGCATTCACACCGATCAATATCGTGAGCTCGCCTGAGATCGCGACACCGAATCACCCGGGAAGCATCCTTGAGTTCACCGTTCCAGGCGATGACACGCAAACCGGCTGGAGCGGTGAAATTGCCCTCGACCAGACCCTCTGCGAGGCGATTCTTGAGCAAGCGACCGTCTCGCCGCAGCAACAGCCGCCAGCGCCGTGGCCTGCTCTGCCGCTGCCGATCGCGTTGCGCTGCGAGGGACCGGTAGTTGACGCTGAGCAACTGCAAAGCTGTGCCAGCGGCGATTTGATCGTACTGTCTGATCGCAGCCGACTGCTCGAGCGCATGGCGGTGTTCGGTGCCGACGGTCGCCGTTTGCCGGTGGCCTGCACAATGGAGACGGACGGCGTGAAAATCGCGCTCGACAAGCAGGCTCAAGGTAATGACAAGATTTCTAACAAGGAGACACTGACCATGAGTCAGACGCCCCCGTCGCCAGATGACGAGTCGTCACTGGCAAGCCAGATTCCCGTGCGCCTTGCGGTACAGACTGCGACAGTCGATATCAGCCTCGCCGAGCTCGAACAAATGGAGTCCGGAATGATCGTGCCTCTTGAGGTACCGGTGGCCGGGGCAAACGTGACGATCCTCGCCAACGGTGCACCGATTGGCGACGGCGAGTTGGTGGCCGCAGGGGAAAAACTCGCTGTATGCATCCGACGCTGGCGACCTGATGGATTTTAGTAATTTCTCGCCAGCGCTGATCATCGTTACGGTGGTCTCGCTGGCGGTCGCGCCGTTTATCGCCGTGATGGTCACCTCGTTCACCAAGATCGTCGTGGTGCTGAGTTTGCTGCGAAATGCGCTTGGCCTGCAGCAAACGCCGCCCAATGTTGTGATCAACGGGTTGGCCATGGTGTTGTCGATCTACGTCATGTTTCCCGTCATCCTGGCCACCTCGGACGCGATCGCCGACCCGCTCGCCGAGGCAACCGACCAGGGCATCACACTTGAAACCATGCTCGGTATCGTCGATCAGGGCAAAGAACCCATGCGCGACTTTTTGCTCGAACACTCGAGCGAAACCGAGCGCGGTTTCTTTCTGCGCAGCGCGCAGCGACTGTTGCCCGAAGAACGACGCGAGACCATAACGGCCAACGACTTTATCGTTGTGGTACCAAGCTTCACGGTCAGCGAACTGACCGCCGCGTTTCAAATTGGCGTTCTGATCTTTTTGCCTTTCCTTGTCATCGATCTGATCGTTTCCAACATATTGCTCGCGCTCGGCATGATGATGCTGCCACCGACCGTCGTGTCTTTGCCATTCAAATTGCTTCTTTTCGTGCTGATTGACGGCTGGGCGCAGCTCGTTCACGGCATCGTGATGACCTACTAGGGCGGCGCACATGATCAACAACGAAGTTCTCGAACTGGCCAAATACTCGCTGTGGCTCGTGCTGCTGCTTTCCTCGCCACCGATCATCGCCGCGTCGGTGGTGGGCCTGATTGTGGCTTTTCTGCAAGCCGCAACGCAGCTACAGGAACAGACACTCACGTTCGCGGTGAAGCTGTTTGTTATCGTCGTGGCGATTTTCGTCACGGCCGGCCTGGTCGGTGGCACGTTGTTCAATTTTGCGGAGCGCATCTTTACGGATATCCCCGCACTCGTGCCCTGACGCATGGATTTTTCGCTGGTAGAAAGCTCACTCGGGCCGCTGTCCCTGACGCTGCCGCGGATAGCCGCCGCGTTCATCATGCTGCCGCTACTGACGCCGGAGAACATGCCGGCGACGGCCCGCAACAGCTTTTATCTGTCGCTTGCCATCGTGGCTTTTCCTGCGATCAGCGCCGCGGGCAATCTGCCGCCAATCACCACGCTGTCGTGGCCACTGATCGTGATCAAGGAAATCATGCTCGGCCTGATTATCGGCTTTGCCTTCGGCGTTGTTTTCTGGGCAATCGGCTCGGCAGGCAATCTGATCGACGCCAAAGTAGGCTCAAGTATCGCCGTGGTCGCCGATCCCTTGCAGGGACATCAAACGTCGCTATGGGGACTGTTTTTCTCACAGCTGGCGGCCTGGCTGTTTATGGCGAGCGGCGCGTTCCTGATTTTTCTCGACATCCTGCTTGGCAGTTATGCCGTATGGCCAATTGGCGAATACACACCCAAATACGACGGCGGCGGCCTGGCATTTATCGTGCAGCAGTTCCATTTTTTCATGACCGCCGCGTTCGTCCTGGCGGCACCGGCCATCGTCACGATGATGCTGGTGGATATCGGGCTCGGACTGGTCAATCGCTACGCGCAGCAGATTCAGCTAATTTCGTTTTCGATGCCCATCAAGTCGCTGATCGCCAACTGGATCATCATCCTTATGCTCGGTGTGCTGGTGGAGTTCACGCTACGCGGGATTGCCAACAACCGTGCGCTGCTGTCGACCCTTGAGGCGCTGTTCTAGCGCCCGTAACGCGCATCCATGATCGACTCGGCCCACTGCAGGACTTCGGCTACGGCGTCAAAGAACGGCGCGGTCACATAGTCCTCAACGTTGAGGTCGGCGTACAAACCGCGCGCCAGCGGCACGTTTTCCATGATCGGGATGCCCTCTTCTTCGGCCACCTCGCGAATCATCTGCGCGTCATAACCCTCACCCATCGCCGTGATCATCGGCAGATCGGTTTCGTTCTCTTCGTAGTACAGCGCGACGGCAATGTGCGTGGGGTTGGTCACGACAACCGACGATTTACGCACTGCCTGCAGCTGATTCTGCTGCGCCCACTCCTGCTGCAGCTGGCGTCGCTGGCTCTTGATCATCGGGTCGCCCTCATTTTCCTTGACCTCCTGCTTGATGTCGCGCCGACTCATCATCAGGTCCTTGGTATAGGCATGCTGCTGATACAACGCATCGAGCACAGCGACAAAGAAAAAGACGAAGACAACCGCCGTGCATATCAAAACCAGACCGCGCCAGAACAAAGGCGCGATAGGCGCGGGCCCGAGCATCGGCAGCGCGATGATGTCATCCAGGTAGCGCAGCATCACAAACGCAATAATGCCCACCAGCAGGATCGTCTTGGCCAACGCCTTGACCACTTCAACAAAATTACGCATCGAGAACATGCGCTTGAGCCCCTCGACGGGATTGATGTGCGCCGCGTTGGGTTTGATCTTGGTCGGCGCGAAGATCACGCCAATCTGGAGAAAGTCGGTAAACGTGCCGATGACGATCGCGGGCAACAGAAAAATCGCCATGATGAACAGGAAGACGATCAGGGAGTTGAAACCAAGGTTGTAGATGGCCATGCCGAAAGGCTGATCAAGCGCTGCGAACATTTCGGCAAACAGGCCGTTGATGCGTCGCCCCATGATCGGCGTGAGCAGCCAGCCCATCAAAACCCACAACAACACGAGCACGGTGCTGGTGAGCTCCTTGCTTTTATGGACATCGCCTTCGCGTCTGGCGTCGCGCAAACGCTTGGCTGTCGGCTTTTCTGTCTGGCTTGCGCCCTTTTCTTTAGGCATCGCTAATTATGTCTCAAGATGCCTGAATCCTAACGATAAATTGGCCGCCTTTCCCTCAGGATTACCCTACATCAACCGGCCGTGCGCGAGCCAATCGGGCAACGGCGCCGCAGTCTGGATCCAGGACAAAATTGACAACGCTGTCAATCGAGCGCTAGATTCCGGATATGTGGTACAGAGACGGTTAGTTGATGTCCCTCATGACAAAAGCACAAAGAAGATGACGAGCAGAACGCCATGACGTCCTACCTGGTCGCCGATATCGGCGGCACCAACGCGCGCTGCGCGCGCGCCCTGATTGACGCCGACAAGCGCAGCGCGGCCCTTTACGATACGCGCTCATACCGATGCGCAGAACTCGAGAGCATTGATGCCATGCTGGCGCGCTACGGCGATGACACTGAACAAGCCTTGCCCACGCATGTGTCTCTTGCGGTAGCCGGACCGGTCACCGGCGATCGCATCACGCTTACGAACAACGACTGGAATTTCTCGACCGAACAGCTACGGCGACGTTTTGCGTTCCGGGATCTGGTGGTCATGAACGATCTGGCCGCCGTGGCCTATGCAACGCGCTTCCTGCAGCCGAGCGAGCTGCTCAGCCTTAAACCCGGCCGCGCATCGCAGGCGGCGACGCGCGCGGTAATCGGTGTCGGCACGGGTCTGGGCACCGCGGCTCTGCACTACGCAAGCGGCAGCTGGCGCGCTATCGCCAGCGAGGGCGGTCATGCCACGTTTGCACCGGTCACGCGCGCTGAAACCGAGGCGGCCAACGCACTGATTGAGGCCAACGGCGCAGCCTCCTGGGAAAATCTGCTGTCTGGCTCGGGGCTCGTCCATGTCTATCGCACCGTCGCGAGCATGGCGGGACGCTTTGACGAATCGCTGGGTTCGCACGACATCGTGCAGCGCGCGATTGGCGACGGTGATCGTCAGTGCGTGCGTGCTGTCAAGGCGTTTTGCCGCGCCCTCGCCCGTTTCGCCAGTGACTCCGCGCTGTGGTTTGGCGCCACCGGCGGCGTATATCTTGCCGGTCATCTGCTGCGCGATCTGAGCCCCTGGCTTGCTGACGAATCGTTCGGGCAGTTTTTCAGCGAAAAAGGCGTGATGTCAGAATTGATCGAAACCATACCGGTGTCGCTGATACTTGCTGATCAGCCGGGTCTCATTGGTGCGGCCGCCGGTGCGCAGATCATGAGTCACGACATTGACGCAGGCGCCACCGTAGACTGACCCCGCAGATTGTCATAAAGCGCAACGCCACCCGAGATTTTTGACAGCGCTGTCAAAATGATCGATACTTTAGCCTGAGTTTTAGCGCAGGCGCGGCACCACCACGACTGCGTTCTCTGACAAGAAATCTGAAAAATAATAGAAGTAAGCTGGTCTTCAGGACCGAAGACCCGCGTCCATGAACCGAGTAACCGAAACCGGATCCACCGGTTTCGGTTTTTTTTACCACGGAGCGACTCCATGCTGCAGCGACTGTTTGTGATTGCCGGCCTTTCCATCTGCTCGCTGTGCACCGCCGTCGCGCAGGCTCAGTGCGTGAACATCACCGATTGCCGCCTGGTCTGGGCGGATGAATTCGATGGCGATTCACTCGACCTTACGAAGTGGGAATACATGCTCGGCGATGGCAGTCAGTTTGGTATTCCAGGCTGGGGTAACAACGAGCTGCAGTACTACACCGCGAACAATGCCACCGTGAGCGACGGCGTTCTGACCATCACTGCACGCGAAGAACAGATCGCCAACAAGGATTACACCTCAGCGCGACTACGTTCGCTTGGTCGCGGCGACTGGACCTACGGCCGCTTTGAAATGCGCGCGAAACTGCCCGTGGGTCAGGGCATGTGGCCGGCCTTCTGGATGCTCTCATCCAACCCGCAGGTCTACGGCATCTGGGCGGCCAGCGGCGAGATCGACATTATGGAGTCGACCGGTGACGACCCCGAGCGCATTCTCGGCACCATTCACTACGGAGGTTCTTCACCGCAGAATGTGTTCTCGGGTGAGAGCACCCGACTTGCGCCTGGCACGATCGATGAGTTTCACGAATACGCCGTTGAATGGCGCGAAGGCGAGATTCGCTGGTATCTGGACGGCACGCTGTACGCAGTACGCGACAACTGGTGGTCGACGGGTGGCCCGTTCCCCGCCCCCTTTGATCTGGATTTTCACCTGCTGCTGAACCTGGCCGTCGGCGGCAACCTGCCCGGCAATCCGGATGCAACCACCGTGTTTCCGCAGGAGTATGTGATCGATTATGTGCGGGTGTATCAGACACCGCCCGATGGCACGCCGGGCGCGCTGGTCGTCATCGACGATATGGAACACGGCGACCCGCTGGGTAACGACTGGTTTGTCTTCAGCGGCAATGCCGGCGGCGGAACCATCGGTGGTACGACGACAGACCTGCCGCCTGTTGATGGTGGCAACGCGGCACTGTTTGCGTCCTATGGCAGCGGCGGCCAGCCCGGCTTCAGCGGCGGCTTCGGATTGCCGGTACGACGCAGTATTGCCGGCACCACCGAGTTCTCTTTCTGGATCAATCCCGATGCCGGTCAGTCCTACACCCTGGAATTCAATTTGCAGGAAGACGACAACGGTGACGGTGTGATCTCAAGCCCTGCCGACGATGAATTCCAGTACAACTGCGTGATCTCGCCCGCTGGCCCGTGCGCCATCAGCGGCGGTGGCTGGCAGCGTATTGAGGTGCCGCTGACCAGTTTTTATGACGACAACAGTTTTCTCACCGGCGGCAACGGTGAGCTCGACGCAAACGGCGCTGAAGAATTGATCAACATCGTGGCCACGATTATCACTGGCGGGAACGGCAGCGCGACGTTCCGTACTGATCTGTGGGCGTTCAATGGCCCCGCCGACAGCGACGACGACGGCGTCGCCGATTTGCTGGACAACTGCCTTGGCAGTCCCAATCCGAATCAGCGCGACACCAACAACGACGGCTACGGCAACTCGTGCGACTCGGATTTGAACAACGATTGCGTTGTCAATTTTCTTGACCTTGGTGGGCTGCGCAGCGTGTTTTTCACTGTCAACGAAAACGCGGATTTCAATGGCGACGGGGTGGTCAACTTCATCGATCTGGGCGTCATGCGCACGCAGTTTTTCAACGCGCCCGGCCCGAGCGGCGTCACCAGCGAGTGCGCGTCGCCCTAATCAGTCTGCGAACGAGCTCGCGGTGCCTTGGTGGTGGACTCGCGGATAATCAAACCGCAATCAATGGTGCGCGACAGCTCGTCGGACGCCGTGCCAGCGAGCTGACGTAACAAAACCGCCGTCGCCCGTTCGGCCATTTTCTTGATGGGCTGACGAATCGTTGTCAGCGCGGGCCACACTTGTTCTGCGATCGGCGTGTCATCAAAGCCCGCCACCGAAAGTTGGTCGGGCACGCGCACCCCGAGCGCGTGCGCGGCGCGCAACGCGCCGGCCGCCATGTCATCGTTGGCGGCAAAGATTGCCGTAGGTGCTGTGGGCAGTTTCAGCAAGGCACGTGCACAAGCCTCGCCTGACTCAACCGAATTGTAGCCCTGCGCCACGAGTTCGGATCGCAGTGGCAAGCCGTTGGCACGCAGCGCTTCAACGTAGCCGTCATAACGATTGCATACGGCGCCGTGATCTGGATGACCGCGCACAAATGCAATGTCCTGATGCCCCAGTTCGATCAAGTGACTCGTCATTTTTGCCGAGATGCTCTTGTCGTTGGTGACGATCGACTGCTCGGTGAACTTCATGTCGGCGGGCGAAATACGCGAAAAGGGAATGCCCAGCAGCTGCAGGGCGTCGGTGACCGGCGACATATCGCACAGCGGCGGCGTCAGAATCACGCCGTCGACGCGGGTCTGGCGCACCATGGCGCGCAGGTCGTCGGTCAACCTTTCGCTGCGATAGTCGCAGGGGTAGATCACCAGGTCGTAGCCCTCGGCCCGGCAGGTCGTCAGCGAACCGTTTTGAATATTAATCAGGTAGCTCGGGCTCGGGTTGTCATAAAGCAATCCCAGCAGATACGAACGCCGCGAGGCCAGCGATCGAGCCGACGGGTTGGGCTGATATCCAAGCTGCTCAATCGCCGCGCGGACCTTGACCCGTGTATCGGCGCGCACGTTTGGCTCGTTGTTGGTGACTCGCGAGACCGTTTTGATCGAGACGCCGGCAAGGCTTGCCACGTCTGCGATGGTCGCTTTATTCACTGTGCGTTCACGCTCCGAAATACCGTATTTTCGGCACTCTAACACGCCTTGGACCTCGCTGGCACGCCAGATTTGACAGCGTTGTCATATGTTTGCGACACTCGGGGTTCCAGGCGCATCTAAAAGAAAAACCGCGCCGTTGACATGTCACTCCGAGGGAAAATTCCATGCTCAATAAAAACACGTTGCTGGCGCTCACCGCTACGGCAGCCGCCACCATCTCTGCACCCGCCGCATTCGCCAGTCTGGTGACCTACAGCCAGGACTTCGAAGGTCTGGATCAATCAAGCCCCAGCGCACTGGCCGAAGACGGCTGGAAGATTTTTGCCAACGTGTTTGATTCGTCCGGCACGGGCTTCCTGTACAACTACGGCGTCTTCGATGCGCCGAACGGTTCGGGTGGCTTCTCGAACGTGGCTTCCGGCGAAGGTGGTCCTGATCAGGGTGCACAGCAGCTGGTCACGTTCAGCGACTACAACAACGCTGATCACGAAATCACCGACAACCGCATCGAAACCAACGTCTTCCAGGAGCAGATCATCAGCGCGGCTGACATCGGCTCGGAGTGGACGTTCTCGTTTGACGCCAAAATGGGCGACCTGGCCGGCGACAGCACGGCACTGGCATTTATCAAGACGCTCGATCCCAACGCCGGTTTTGCGCTGACCAACTTCCTCATCATCGACATGACGACCATCGCGTCCACCTGGGATACGTATGCAATGTCGCTGTTTATTGATGGTTCGCTGGACGGCCAGATTCTGCAGTTTGGCTTTGCCACCACTGCATCGGGTTTTGATGCCTCGGGCGTGTTCTACGACAACGTCGACTTTCGCCCCGTCCCGCTGCCGGGCGCAGTATGGCTGATGGCCTCAGGCTTGCTGGCGTTTTCTCGTCTGCGTCGTAAAGACGGCTAAGCGCGACACGCCTTACCGACTCTATCGGGCCAGTCCTTTTCGGGGCTGGCCCTTTTTCGTTGGATCAATACCGCTACGGTGCAAATCGAGGGGCCACACGCTAGACCCAACAACCGAGCTGTTCTCTTGGATTAGATGATCCAGGTCTTGGGCATGGCGGGTCCGTTTGTGAACAAGTTTGCGCCCTCGGGTATACCCTAGACGTCTGCGACCACCGAATTAGGTATGCTCTTCGTACAACAATGAAACCAGCGCCCGGATATCGCTAGAGTGATGCCCGGGGAACCCGAAACGACGATATACTGAAGTCATGGAAATTAAACCGCCCGTCACGCCTGCGTCATTGCCCGTCAATGACACCCAAAGGCTCGATTCGACCTCGCGTCAAATCGATTCGACGGAGCGCGCGGCTTTTGAGACTCAGTTTAATGCAGCGGAGGCCGCGCTTCCTGAAGCAGCGCCTGCACCGCTCGCAGACCCGGGAGAGGCGCGCGTCGGTCAGGACCCATGGCTCAGCGAAGGCGTTACTTCGCAGCGCTTGCTAATGAGCGGCGTGCCTTCGAGCTCCAGTATCGGCGAAGTCAGCGCTCAATCGCTGCCTGATGCAGTTCGCACCGCGGTCGATTTCGTCTTTAACGACACCCTGTGAGCCAGACGAGCGCCACGCGTTCGGACAACACCGAGCCTGATGCCACCGTCAATCTGGCGCGTCGGCTGACCTTTGCGCTGGGATTGCGTGACGAAGACGACTTTCGACTGGCCGTCCTCAAGCGCGTTGCCCGCCGCTTCGGCGAGGAAAACTTCCCGGAGTTTATTCGCCTGCTGCTGATTGTGGCCTGCAGTCACGATGTGCGTGCAAAACACCGTGTCGCCGCCGCGCTGGCGATCGGGCTGCAACGCACGGATCTGCCGTCAGGGCGATTGTCGTCCTGGGGCGCCTCAACGCTCTCACAGCCTGAAGAGGGCATGACGGCCTCCGAGCTTAGCGGCCAGTTCTTCCGTGGCGCACCCCAGCGGCTGCTCGGCCCGCTGGAGTATCTGAACGTATGGCACCATCAGCGTACCCAGCGCGAAACACTCGGACGCGAGGCCTACTGCTTTGCACTGGCTGAACTGATCGAGCTGCTCAATCACGATGAGCACGCGCGTGATCGCTACATCAATCGACTCAAGGCCGAAAGCGAACGCCAGATCGAGGGCGCTTATACCGGCGCGACGCGCGAAGCGCTTGCGCACATGGCCCGAGCGTGGTCTCAGGGCGAAGCCGGCAGCGCCATCGCCGAGGCGACGGCACAATCGAAAGACGCACCCAAACCTGGAGGTGCGCGCTTCTCCGACTGGGTCGTACGCCCACTCTAGTTATGCGGGGTTTGGGCTAGGGTTAACCCCAGCCTAGGTAAAGCCCCAGTTCACGCCCTCCCACTATCCATGGACACTACGCTCAAGCCTGGCAGCAAAGCCTGCTCTCGTTGAACGGATGCACATAGCGCCAGGGCGAACACTTGAACACACAAAGTTTTTGTCTGGAGAAATATCATGGGTAGCGGAATTAATTTTGGCAGCATCGTCTCAACGGCAATTGGCGGGCTGATTGGCGGCCCCATCGGCATGATGGTGGCTCAGCTGGGCAAACAGATCATGACCTCGGTCATCGACTCGGTCATCGATCAGCTTCCAATCGATCAGGGCCTCAAGGACATCCTGCAGGCTGGTTTTCGCGCAGGGGTGGGTGACATTCCCGGCGCGCTGTCCGAGCTGACGGAAGCTATGGAGTCGCTTGGCCAGCAAGCAGGTGCATCACCTTCCGACCTCGGTCAGATGCAGGGCGCAATCGACGACTTCCGCGGTGAAATGGAAGATATGTTCTCGCAGCTGGTGCAGACGATCATCGATAGTGCCGACGAGAATGACGACGGTGCTCAGGGCGGCGGCGGCACGCGCGGCAGCGCTCCCGGCTGGCTCTACGCCATTGCTGAAGTCATGGGCAAGAAGCTCGATGAAACGGCGCACGAGATGGCTGATCTGGCTGAGAAAGTCGATAGTGACGATCCGTCAACCGCCACCGACTTCCAGGTTGCTTCGCAGCAGTTCTCGATCATGATGAACACCACCTCGACGGCTCTGAAAGCCATCGGTGAAGGCATGGTTGCCGGCGCTCGTAAGCAGTAAGCCGGAGGCCGGTTACCGGTCACCCATTGCCACAACTGGCAGGAACAGCGGGTCCGATTACGGGCCCGCTGTTTTTTTGTCTGCGCGCAATACTGAAGCGCCGAGGCTACATACAGGCGCGGTTCAGAAAAGGTAATCTACACTTGTTGTGCATATCTCATCATAAGGACATCGGCCGCACGGCCACCATGGGAGGGGGAACACCATGACTCGATCGGTATTTGTAATGCTCTTTGTCGCTGCCGGCTTTGGACCACAGGCGGCGGCCCAGGACTACATGGGCATGTTCAACGCCTCAAACACCGCCGGCATCAATATCGCCGGTACCATTGCGGTGAACGGCGCCATCAAGAAACAGTCACAAAATGCCTCGCGACGTGGACGCGAGGCGCTGAGCGCAGACGCTGTCGAAGCGCTCACCTTCACACCGGACAGCGCCATATCGCGACGCGTCAAGGAAGAATTCAAAACCGCCGTGCAACGCGCCGATCCGGCCAAAGCTGATCACATCGCCAGGGTGCTCAAGGCCCAGGACGTACTCGCCGATTTTGATCGGGACATGGCGCCTTATGGCTTTCAGTCGAACAACATCGCCGATGCCATGAGCGCCTACTGGATTGTCATGTGGATGATCGCAAATGAGGCAGCCATCCCCACGCGTAAACGCGTCGCCGCCGTGCATCAGCAGGTCACCCAAAACATGCTGACGAATCAGATGCTAGCTAAAGCGACACTGGAACAGCGCCAGGAAATGACCGAGGGGCTGGTCTACGAGACCATGTTTGCCCTTGGCCAACGCGCGGATGTTGAGCGCCGTCGTGACTACACGCGCCAAAGAGAGCTGGCTCGAGCGGCTCACAAAAATATGTTGCGCAACGGTGTGGATCTCAAGAATCTGCGCATGACCTCACAGGGCTTCGTCAGCAACTAACCTGAAAAAAGCCTAGGGTTAACCCTTTCTTGGGTTAATCCTAGCTGCCTGTGTCAACCCTGCGTGTTCTTATGGATGTCAGGATCTAAAGAACAATACAGGGGACGATCATGAGCGGGATTCAATCAACGTCAGTGTCGGACGCCGCGCTTAACTGCTGCTGCGCCTGCCCGACCCAGGAGCCCACCGTCGGCCGTGACGCGCAGGGCAACGTACTTTTCGAAAACGAAAACTACACCATCAAGGTCACCGATATGGGCGAGGTCATCACCACGAACAAGAATACGGGTGAAACCTATCGGG
>CAZXCL010000015.1:0-14406 GCA_964639265.1 uncultured Gammaproteobacteria bacterium
GTGTTGTGGCGCTCTGGTCGGCTTTGGAGCGCGCGGCCGGTTCGATTCCCGCCACCTCCACCAAAAAAACAGCCGCCCCCTCTTCGAGGGAGCGGCTATTTTTTTCGCTGGGATCTGGGATCCCCGCGTAGCCATTTTCAGCGTTCTTGTGTTCGTATAGGGGTTGGCCGCGCGACGTGTTGTGGCGCTCTGGTCGGCTTTGGAGCGCGCGGCCGGTTCGATTCCCGCCACTTTTTATCTGGGATCGGCAACCTCTGACATTGCTGGCGGCATCACCAAGCGATAGCCAACCTTGTAGACGGTTTCGATGTAGCGCGGATGGCGCGCGTCATCACCCAGTGCCTTGCGTAGTTCAGAGACCGCGCGTTTCAGCGTGCCGTCCACAACGTAGCGTTGTGGCCAGACATCATCCAACAGATCCCACCGCGTGCGCACCATGCCATCGGCTGCAGCGAGCGACAGCAACACACGCATTTGCTTGGGCTCAATGCGCCGCCTCTCGTGGGCCCGGCACATGCTGTTGGTCGCAGCGTCAATCTGCCACTCGCCCAGTGAAAAACGCGAAGAGAACAGATGATCCGTGACGCATCGGGACATGACCTTGCTCCTTGGGAAGTGTGCTCTTACCAAGGTATTCGCATCCTGCGCTTCGAATCTGACAAAGGTGCATTCGCAGCGTCAGACCTAACCAATTCCTAACCTTTTGACTGGCGCTTTTGGCTAGGTTCGAAACACGTCGCGCGTTCGCGGCGCGGGTCCGGGCCACGTTCGCCGGGATCCCTACAGGGCAAGACGGCGCAGCATGCGCCAAGGAGAGACATCATGATTTTGTGTTCCACTACATCCAACACGCACCGGGCCGGGACCGCGCCAATTCTGGTGGGCATTGCGGCCGCGCTCTGCATGGCGGTCACCGCACAAGCGCAGACCTTCCTGCTGGACGACCGACCCGCCGCTCCGCTGCTGGGCTTCCCCGGCTTTGGCGATGGCGCGGAAAGCCCTTGGGGATTCCCCACAGTGCCGGGCTCGCCTGTGGGTCCCTCGCCTGTGCTGCCCGCTATCCCGGGCGTCGTTTTTGGTGACGGAGATTTATTGGCCCCCGGTCTCACAGTGACCGCAAGCCCAGGCCTGCCCTATATGGCTTCCATTAGCGATGCACCGCCGGGTGGCGCGGCAGGCTTTGCCTATCATGTTTACTTTTCGGTGGACCGGGTCACCGCCGGCGCGGCCGGCTCGGCGGTGAATGCGCAGGCGACACTGAATCAACACGCCAGCGATGTGTTCCGCGGTGGCAGCACGTTTGTCGCACCGGCCACGCTCATCGGCACGCTCGCCGGACTGCCGGCTCCCTACGCCGGCAATCTGGGGGCAGCGCTGTCCAATGTAGGCAACAATGCATTGGATGCGGATGAATCCACGCTGACGTTGCCGGCAGATGCCAGTGGCGCCGTCATCGGGCCCGGCGTTGCCGCAGCGCCGCTCGGCAGCGGTACCCACAACAATGTGGACGCGTTCGACTTTGCTGCGCTGGCGGCCGGTGGCTCTGTGGTGGGATCGACCTATCTGACCACCTACCCGGACATCACGTTTCCACTTGGCGTTCCCACTGCCAACGTCTTCGATCTGGCGCCAGGTGGTACCACTTTCTGTGGCCGGCCGGCTTACGCCGCAGGTGCAACGATGGGACTGGGTTTCGGGGATGTCATTGATGCCATGGTGGTACTTGATACGCCACCACGCGGCAGTGTGCCCTGTGGCGGCATCGGCGCCCAGCCGGGCGTCGACGCCATTTTGTTCAGTCTCGCACCGGGGTCACCGTCTCTGCTACAGACCGGGCGCAGCGCAAGCGATGTTTTCTTTAGCGACTTTTCGGGCAACTTCGGCTTGTACGCGGGCGCACCGCAGATTGGGCTGGTTCCCAATCCGGGTGCCGGCGTAGGCACATCCGGCGACAACGTCGATGGTCTGGAGTTTGGATGTCTGGGTGATCTCAATCACGACGGCAAGGTCAACAGCGCGGACTTCAGCGTTCTGGCGGGCTGCTTTTTTGCCTCACCTGGCTGCGCGGATTTTAACTTCGACGGGATTACCAACCTCACAGATCTGAACATCATGCGGAGCAATCTGGGTTGTTTTGGTGGTTGATGACAGCGCGGACCGCCATGGCGGTCCGCTCCCTGTCTGGTTGATGGTGGATGCTGGATTAGTGCCGACGGTTGATGTGTTGCCTGCCGCACGACGAGAGCAAATCGCCAACGCGCCGTTCGACAAGCAAATGGCGCTTTTCTCAAAGGGTGCGGACGTCAAGGTCAGTGCTTTGGCAAAACAGCTTGACGCCCAGCTCACCAATCAGATGCTGATCAACCAGATGCTTGACGTTAATCTTGACCTCATGTTCGGAGACCTTGCGGTTTCACCGGTCGGCAAATGAGCCGGCCAGGCTTGATCGTGACGCACGCGGCTCCGTAAACGCCTAAGCCTGATCGGACAGGTCGGCATGCGTGTGCCACGCAGGGCCATTTGTCGAACGTCACAGAGTTGTGAAATGGCGCTTCACCAACGCCGTATTGATATGTTATAACGTCTCAAATATCCATATGCGGCGTTCACAATGCAAGCCTCTCCATCTCCAACCCCACGTCTGCCCGTCACCGTTCTCTCCGGCTTCCTCGGCGCCGGCAAGACCACGGTCCTTAGCCACGTCCTGAATAACCGCGAGGGAAAAAAGGTCGCGGTCATCGTCAATGACATGAGCGAAATCAACATCGACTCGGCCATCGTACGCAACGAGGTGTCCCTCAATCGTAGTGAGGAGAAGCTCGTGGAGATGAGCAACGGCTGCATCTGCTGCACTCTGCGTGAGGATCTTCTTGAAGAGGTGGCAAAGCTTGCCCGCGACGGTCGCTTCGAATATCTGCTTATTGAATCGACCGGTATCTCCGAACCCCTGCCGGTCGCCGAGACGTTTACGTTTGCCGATGAGGACGGCGTCTCACTGTCAGACGTCGCCCAACTCGATACGATGGTCACTGTCGTGGATGCGGCGAATTTCCTCAACGACTTCGATGCGGCCGAGTCACTTCAGGAGGCTGGCGAATCGCTCGGCGATGACGACGAACGCAGCGTGTCAGATTTGCTGGTCGACCAGGTGGAGTTCGCGGACGTTATTCTCATCAGCAAGACAGATCTGGTTGATGCCGCCGACGTAGAACGCCTGACCGCGGTCTTGCGCACTCTCAATACGCACGCTCGTATCGTACCGATCGCGAACGGGAACGTGGATATAGACGCTATCTTGAGCACGGGGCTGTTTGATTTCGTGCGCGCACAGCAGGCACCGGGCTGGATGAAGGAAATGCGCGGTGAACACGTTCCGGAAACCGAAGAATACGGAATCAGCAGTTTCAGCTATCTGGCCCGTCGGCCGTTTCATCCCGAGAAGTTTCATCATTTCCTGCATCACACTGAGGGCTACGGCAAGCTGATTCGGTCCAAGGGCTATTTCTGGCTCGCGACGCGGCCGCAGTTCGCCGGTAACTGGAGCCAGGCCGGCGGCATGGCGCGCTATGGGTTTGCCGGAATGTTCTGGAAGGCCGTGCCGCGCTCCAATTGGCCAACCGACGAGGAATCGCTCGCATTTATCCAGTCCCAATGGCAGGAACCGTTTGGCGATATGCGTCAAGAGCTGGTGTTCATTGGCCAGGGACTCGATCAAGCCGCCATGACGCAAGCCCTCGATGACTGCTTACTCAGCGAACAAGACGTGCTGCGTGGTCAGAGCTACTGGCGCACGTTGCCCGACCCTTTTCCATCATGGGAGCCGGAACAATGATGACCAACACCGACACAACCGCGCTCAGCCAATCACCGCATGCATTGCGATCACGCGTCGCGGCCACAGGAAGCAGCGCCTCAATCCTGGCTGACGTTTACCGCGACGAGGTCAACATCGCCATCTGGCAGCGCCAGATCGACAGCACGTTGCAGGATGTCCTGAAAACCATCCTGGCTTGCGATGACAACATCAGTGTGTCCATGACCGTGTCCCCTCAATCCGTGGTGCCGTCTGTATCAGAGTCTTTGGCGCGGAGTTGCGACTCTCCACTTGTGCAGGATATCGCCTCGTTGGTGCACATGTTCTGCGATCTTTTTGAACTCAATCGGGTGGGCCTGCGACTGGCCACACTGCAAAGAGCGATGTGCCCACGCTTTCATACAGACAGGGTGCCGTGTCGTCTCGTTACCACCTACAGCGGCGTGGCCACCGAGTGGTTGCCGCACGGCCTGGTGGATCGCAGCAAACTGGGCCCCGGCAGCAAGGGGCGCGACGATGCAGACTCGGGGCTCTATTCCTCTCACGCAGAGATTGAACAGGTGTCCGCTGGCGACGTGGCGCTGCTCAAAGGCGATGGCTGGATTGGCAATGAAGGAGCGGGCTTGGTACACCGCTCTCCGGCGGTGCCCGCAGGCGAACGCCGCCTGTTGCTAACGCTGGATTTTTGCTCCTGAGACCGGATCTGCGCGCTCGGCCGGGGATCAGCACGGCTGCCGATTGCCGCCATATCGCTCTGACAGGCAGTGTTTTATTAATAAAATTATAAAGTTACTGAAATATTCCAGACTAAAATCGTGATGCCGTCGGTATCGCGGTCCGTGTATCTGTGCCAAAATTCAGGCGTTGCAGATCACGGCACCAAAGATATGAAATTGAAAACGGATTACCTTTTTGCGCTGGTCGCGGCGGCGCTGCTGTGTCCGACGGCGGCAGCCTGCGGTATGCACGGCGGCATGTTCGGTTCGGGCGCCTATGGCATAAGCTGGGAAAGCTACGACTCAGACAAGCTCGACAAGCTCATCGAATCTGCCTACAAAAAGAAAGACGACACGGCTGACGACAAGACGGCCGCAACGAAAAAAGCACGCCCGTCGTTCTCAAATGCGGCGTCACGTGCTGTGGATACCGCCAAAAGCCGAGCCAAAGTGGATTCGGGCGACGCACCGACATCGGACTAGGCGACCACGTCCCCATAAGGGAATGCCCCGCTAGAACTGGATGCTGATGCCGTCGGCCAGTGATCGTTTCAACGCGATCATGGCCGGCAGCAAACCAAACAGTCCCGCAATGGCGGTGACGCCTGCCACGACACCCAGATCGAACCAGCCCGGCGCCAGCGCCAACGCGCCGAGATTGAACTGCGCTTCTAAAAACGCCTTGAGCAACCAGCTCGCCGCGTAGACCAACGCAACGCCAAGCAGCGCACCGGCCAGCGCCAACAGGGCCGCTTCGCTGACCAACAAACTCACAATGTGGCGCGGACGCGCGCCAACCGAGCGCAGAATAGCCATCTCGCGACGGCGCTCATTAAGACTGGTCAGAATGGACGTCAGCACGCCTACCAACCCAACGAAAATGACGAGGCCGGAGATCATCGCCAGCGCTCGCTCGGCAACGGACATCATGCGCCACAGCTGGCTCAACGCCACACCGGGAATGACTGCCTGGAGTGCTTCGGCCCGGTAAGTATTGAGTTCGCGTTGCATGCGCAACGTCTGGATTCGAGACTTGGCGCCAACATAGATTGCCGTGACGGTTTCCGGCTGCAGCTCGAGCTCGCGAACGCGCTCGGCGGATAGCGCGCGGCTCGCCGGCGTGGGCGCGCCGTTTTGCCAACCGGCGTGCACGGCTTCAATCGCAGGCAGGCTCACCAGCACCGAGCGATCCACTGGCGTACCGGTCGCTTCAAGCACGCCGCTGACGACGAACGGCTTGTCCTTGTGTTCTGAGAAGCTGGCAGCTCCGGTGCCGTGCGAGAGCGTCAGGGTCGAGCCAATGTCGTAGCCGAGCTCTTCGGCTACCTTTGCACCCAGCACGACGTCAAAAAGATCCTCGAAGACCGCGCCGCGCGCCAGCGTCAGCGCACGTCCGTCAGCGTACTGGTAGTGTCGAAAGTAGTCAGGCGTGGTGCCGACAACGCGAAAACCCCGATGCGAATCTCCGAGACTGATTGGCACCGTCCAGGCTACATCCCGGCGCTGGCGAATCTCTTCGTAAGTCTCCCAGCTCACGTTATTGGTCGCATCACCAATCTGGAAAACCGAATAGAGCACGAGATTGATGGCGCCGGATCGCGCACCCACGATCAGATCCGTACCGGTGATGGTTCGCTCGAAACTGTCTCTTGAACCTTGCCGCACATTTTCCACGGCAATAAACAGCGCAACCGCGGTCGCAATCGCCAGCACCGTGAGCAACGCTGTCCATCGTCTCGACATCAGCGATTTGGTGGCGAGCGACAGCACCGGAGCCTTCACGCTCTCTCCTCCGCAGCCGCTCGCACTGCGTTGAGCTCACTCAATTCGACGACCCGATCAAAGTGAGCGGCCAGCGCTGCGTCGTGACTCACGAACAGCAGGCTGGCATCAAAAGCCTGCCGCTGTTCATTCAAAAGCTCGATAAACCGATCACGATTGTCCGCATCCAGGGCCGACGTCGGTTCGTCCGCAATGATCAGGGCCGGTCCGCCGATCAGCGCGCGCGCCACGGCCACCCGCTGCTGTTGCCCAACGCTGAGTTTGCCGACCGGCGTGTTGACCACCGTCTGTGGCAAGCCAAGGCGTGAGATCAGCGCCCGGGCTTCGTCGGCAGGCGAGGCGTGGTGCTGAGCACTTCGAGCGCGACGCCGCGCCGAGAAAAAACACGGCAACGTGACGTTGTCGAGCACGCCGAGATACGGCAACAGATTGAACTGCTGAAAAATGATGCCCATGAAGTCGGCGCGCAGCCGGTCACGCGCCGCGGCACCGGAGGCAACCAGATCGCTACCGCCAACCGCAATCCGGCCGGACTCGGGCACCAGCACACCGCCGATCAAGCCGAGCAGCGTACTCTTGCCGGAGCCACTGGCGCCACGCAGAAACACGCTCTCACCCGACGCAATGGATAGCGTCTCAACGTCGATCAGCGTGTTGTCTGGCTCGTACCCGAACCTGACGCCATCGAGCGCCAGAACAGGGTCAGTACTCATAGAGTTCCAGTTTGCTCAACGCCAGCTCATACGCGCTGTCGGCAAGCTCGGAATTGAACTCACCGGTGCGCAGCACACCCTCGACCCATACCGGATCGTAAATGTTGTCGATCTTCGCCGCGGGATCCGCCTTGACGAACAAAATCTGATTGGGCGGTGGCGGTGGCGTGTGCAGGCAGGCGCCAAAATACGGCACCAGCAGAAACTCCCGATAGGATGATTCGGCGCTGAAATCGAACGGCACGACGTAACCTGGCAGGCGAATCGTCGCCCCGTCCAGGGACTTCACAACATTAAAGGTGCCGATCTGATCCATCGTGTCATTGGCACTGCCCTCGACGATGGCCGCAACCAGATCCTTAGCGTTGTCGCTGCCGGGCTCGGCCGATTCCAGCGCCTGGGCGTCGGCCATCATTTTTTGATCCAGTTTGTCGTAATAGCTTTCGTACAGGTCGGCCAGACGATCCTCCTCTCCTTCGGGCATCAGCGACTCCCAGCTGATTTCCATCGGCTCGCCCGGCACTTCGCTCGCGGCATTTGTTGCAGTCGTTTGCTGCTCACCGGCCTTACCGCAACCTGCCAGCAACGCTGACATCAACCCGCCGACAAATAGCCACTTTTTTACCAACATATTCAGGTTACCGAGTCAGGGTGAATCTGGCGTTCGCCGGTGTCAGACGTTGCGCTCGTTGCGTCGTGTCATCGAGGTAAACCGCATCGAGCTCTTCCAGTCGGGAGAATGCCTTGAACAGGCGCACGTCAACCGAATCGACCCGTTGTGAGTCGCCGCAATCGAAACTGTAAGCCGCGAGAATGTCGCGATGCTCGCGCCCGGACTCATCGTCATCCGCATCGTCCGCAAACCCGTGAACCTCGACGGCATCGCGCGCCGTGCAGCCTGCTTTGCCGGCAAACGCAAACAGCCGATCGGGCTGTTTCAGTGTGGCCCTGGCGTTGTTCACGAGCTCGACCTCATCAGCTGTGCGCGGTGCATGCTCAAAGCCCACTAAATTGTAAAGCGGCGTCTCAAACTCGATAAACAGCTCACGCCCCTCACGCGCCACGGCGAGGCTTGCACCGCCGTGCTGGTGAGCATCGGCATGGCGCGGCTCATCGCTTTCCTCGTCGTGATCATGATCGTCGTGACCGCGATCGTCGGCGCCATGTTCATCGGCATGATCATCGTCATCGTGCGCATGATGGTGATGATCGTCGTCTGCCGAATCCAGAGCATAGGCGGGGCATTGCAGCACGGGCGACATACAGACGAGGACCGCGAGAGCGGTCGTTAAGCGAAGCATTTTTGACACGAGTTGTCGCTCCATAAGGTCAGAGACAAACTATCAGACTGGGCACCGAGGAATTCGTTCCTTGCCCACCTGCTATTGTAATGTATATCGCGCACCGGAATCCTGTCCCGCGCCATCGCAACGTCCGGTCGATCGCGCTTACCCCAGCCGCGCCTTTAGACTGGCCTTCACCCGACGCATAAACTCCTGACCTTCAAAGCGAACTCGCTCGAGCGCCGACACCGACGGCGACTCGCACCCCAGATCATAGCCATGCCGCGCAAGCGTCGGGCCCGCAACGGCTTCGTAAACCCGCAGATCATCCTTACTCATCTGCGTGCGCCATTTACTGCTGTTGTCACGCATCGGATTGGCTTCCACGTCGGCAACAAACTCTGCGCGACGCGCAGGATCGGGGTCATTGCCAACAAACGCCTGGATGCGATCAAAACTCTCACCTGGCTCGCCAAGCACCGCTTCGTAGCGCAGCACCATCAGGCGCTCGCCGGAGACAGTATCGGCGAAGCGCTCGACGGTTTGTGTGCACCGTACCCAGCTATTGGCACAGGCATAAGCGGATTGCTGGCCCCACTCCATTTTCATATTCGACATGGCAACATCACGGCCATCTCGCAAGACAAAAATATAGCGCGCGTCATCGCCGTAAAGGTCTTCCAACATTGGCAGATGGCGCCAATAGTCAGGCCATTTATTGCCTACGCGGTGTTTGCCCTGCACCGCACCGACCGCGCCAAACACGCCGTAAATCGCGCCGGCAAAAGACTGCTGGTTAACGTGCTCATGGATCATCTCCACCGTGACATCCGCACGGTGAGGTTCCTTCCACTTGCTGCGCATGATCTCCAGCATGCGACAGCGGCTCAGATCATCAATCAACCGATCAAAATTGGCCTTATCGCCAAGATCCCCGTAATGCTGTCGACGCGCGTAAAACTCGGCAACGAAAGCACCCTCAGGGCCCATACCAAAATCAAACCAGCGATCCATGATGCCGTTGACATAAGTTGTGCCGCTGCGGGCATCGCCAAGGACAAAAAGGACAGATGAATCGCTCATTGTAGGAAGACTCGCAATAGCAGGAACAGAAGCGCGGCCGTGCGCGGCTTAGCGAGTATAGTTGATCGGCCCGAATGTGTCGCAAGTGTCTGCGCGAGGGAAGACCCCTATCCGGCGTGTGCTATCGTCGGAGCACACAGCCTCACCACAACTCAGACCCTTGTCTTTCCTGGAAGTGTCGAGCGCGGCGTTGCACAAAGGAAGGTCTCAATGAAACACCGACAGTCTCACGCTAATCAATGCTCACCGCGCTTCGGGTTGCTATTCGCAATGTGGACAATCTCGACGCTTTTTGCCTCACCGGTAAGCCACGCGGCGCCTGTAGTGCACTATTTCGAGGGCCAGATTGGGCCTCCGAGTAGCCCTTGCATGATCCCGGCCTGCGAGGGCCTGGAGAACGGCTCGCTTGTTCGCGGTTATTTTTGGCTGGATAGTGAGGCATCAGATCTCGCTCCAGACACTAGTACTCGGGGCAGTTATGCCAGTACTGGACCCAACTCTGGCATATCTGTTTTTTTGAACGCGAATAACCAGTGGCTACACTTGCCAAGCATCCGGTATTCAGTGACCTTATTTCCAGAAACATCCATGCCTCAAGTCTATGTCACAAGTATCAACGCACCCGTAACACAAGGGGTGAGCCGAATTTCGGTTGGATTCTGCACAAATGATTTTTTCTTTCTGCGCAATGACTCCCTTCAAACGGTAACGTTTCAAAACGAAGGCTGTTTGGGAGAGTCGATGGTCATCGACGTCGGCGCGCAGTTTCTCGGTTTCACAACGTTCGTCAAAGCGGTTCCAGATCAACCAACCTTCGAGGCTCACACATCACTGGCGCCGGGGTCGACTGACATGGACCTCGACTCTCCACTGGTCCCAAAAGGTGTTGCCACAGTCCGCTTTAAGCCGAATGTGAACCGCATTCTCAGGCGTATAGACGTACTGGGCCAACCTCTGGTGAGTGGCAGTCCATCCATTTTGCAGTGGAGCCTGAGAGAAACGACCGTGGACGGTATCCCCATCGAACCCGACGCGCCAGCGCGGATTGTCCTGCAGGCGATCGGCAGCGGCGACGCACTGGAAGTTCTCCAGACACCCGTGTCAATGCAGGACTCTGGCGGGAACGTTCGGAACGTTATGCTGGAGAAAGATAAGTACTATCAGCTGACCCTCACCCCTACCAGCAACGGATGGGAGGGCCCGGCCGACGAAAGTCAGGCACTACCTGCTACGACCAATGATGGATTGTTCGAAATCATTTCCACGACAATCGAGCAACTTGGGTCGACACTAAACAGAAGGCTGCAAACAGAACTGGTAACGGTTCCGGTCGGTGACGACCCGGACGGTGATCTTGTCCCCGACTTTCTGGACTCCTGCACAGAAACCGCCAACGGTAATGAACGCGACACTGACGGTGACGGATACGGTAACGGATGTGACGCAGACTTTGATCAGAATTGCATTATCAATTTTGTCGACCTCGGCATAATGCGCGCGTTCTTTTTTGCTCCTGGCAACTTGATCACCGATCTCAACGGCGACTTGCAAACCAATTTTCTTGACCTTGGCATACTGCGCACAGCGTTCTTTTCTGAACCTGGCCCAAGTGCCCTTACACAACAGTGTTCTCAGCCATGATACGCAAAACCCAGTCATATCCGATCCTCGGCATCCTCGTGCTATTGGTTTGTCTGACAAACCCAGTTTGGGCCCAGGACGAAACGCTCCAGAACGACAGTTTTGTTAGTGACCAACCTGCCAGTTTCCAGGCCGGCTTCATCAGCGGCGAAATCGCGGCCGCCCGCTTTGCCCCGTCCATCCCCTGCCCCTGCTCGATTGACAGCCTCACGGTGCTGTTTGGCGGGAACAGCGACACCGTGACCATGGGCATTCAGATCTGGGATGACCCCGGCGGCGTCATCCCGGGCACGCTTTTGTACACCGGCGAAGTGGTTCTGACCGGCAGCACGAGCAATCTGCAGCAAATCGATCTGACCACCTCGCCTATCGTCATTACTCGGCCGTTCCGCGTCGGGCTTGTGTTCAACCACGACGGTCTGCCCGGCATCGCCACCGATACCGACGGCACGATCGATACTACCGCGAATTTTATTCTGGCCGATTTTGGCGGACTGAGTCTGTGGTTTGGCTCGTCCGATCTGGGTGTCAGCGGAGACTTCATCATGAGGGCGGCGATCAGCGATATCGATGCCGACGGCGACGGTGTCACCGACGCCCTCGACAACTGCGTTGTTGTCGCCAATGGAGAACAAAGCGACACGGACGCCGATGGCTACGGCAATCTTTGCGACGCGGACTTTGACAACGACTGCAGCGTCAATTTTCAGGACCTCGGCCTTCTGCGCTCGGCGTTTTTCGCTATGCCCGACGACCCGAACTGGAATGCCGCCATCGATCTGAACACCGACGGCGCTATCAACTTTCTGGATCTGGGCCTGTTGCGCAGCCTGTTTTTTGCGCCACCGGGCCCAAGCGGCGTGACGGACCAGTGTCAGTGAATGAACTAGATGGCTCGCAGCGGAAGCAAAGCGCGCGCCAGCGCGCCAACCGCAAAGACATCCGTATCGGCAAACGCTATCGGCCAAACCGCCTGGCCGACGCCTACGACTGCCTGATCATCGGCTCGGGCATCGGCGGCCTTACCTGCGCTGCGCTCCTGTCGGATTTGGGCCAGCGCGTTTGTGTGCTGGAACAACACTACACCGCCGGCGGCTACACCCATTCCTACGAACGCGAAGGCTACGAATGGGATGTGGGTGTGCACTACATTGGCGATGTGGGAAAACCCACGCGCACGCGCCGCATGTTCGACTATCTGTCGCAGGGCAACCTTAACTGGGCGCCCATGGACGACGAGTACGATCGTTTCTATGTCGGCGACAAAGTCTTCTCGGCCAAAGCGGGGAAGCAAGAATTTCGCGACAACCTCGTGGCACAGTTCCCGGACGAAGAGGCAGCCATCGACGCTTACATGGCACGGTTGCGTGAAGCCAGCGGCGCAACGTACGCGGCCACGATGGCGCGCGTGCTCAAACCCTGGCAGCGCAAGCTGGCCTCGCCGGTACTCAAGTGGAAGACACCGGAGCTTTTGTATCGAACCACCTACGATGTGCTCAGCGAGCTGACCGACAATCAGGATCTGATCGCCACCCTGTGCGGTCAATGGGGCGACATGGGTGTGCCGCCGAAACGATCAGCGTTCATGGTGCACGCGATGATCGCGCGTCACTACATGTTTGGCGGCTTCTATCCCGTGGGCGGAAGCTGGCAGATCGCCAAAACCATCCTGCCAAAGATTCAGGCCGCCGGCGGCGAAGTGTTTACCTACGCTCGGGTGGAAACCATTCAGGTCGAAAACAATCGCGTGACCGGCGTTGTGATGAGCGACGGTCACACAATTAAATGCGATACCGTCGTGTCCGCCGCCGGTGCCGCCAATACGTTTCGACACCTGCTGCCCGCATCGATTACCAAAGAAAAGGGCTATGCTGACAAAATGACGCGCGTAAACCCAAGCTTCGCGCATCTGGGTGTATACATCGGCATCAACAAAACCGCGGCCGAGCTGGATTTGCCCAAAACCAACTTCTGGATCTACCCGCACAATGACTATGATGGCGCCGTCGACGCCTTCATCGCCGATTCGCAGCAGCCTTTTCCGGTGGTCTACATTTCGTTTCCCTCGGCCAAAGACCCGGACTATCTGAATCGCTGGCCGGGCACCTCGACGATTGAGGTGGTCGCACCGGCACCGTATGCGTGGTTTGAACGCTGGGAAGACACCACCTGGGGGCAGCGCGGCGACGACTACGAAGCCTTCAAGAAGCAGCTTGGCGACAGACTGATGCGCTACGTCTATGACAAACTGCCCCAGCTGCACGATCACGTCGACTACTTCGAAGTCTCAACACCGCTTTCCACAAACTGGTTCGCTGGCTATCGCGAAGGCGAACTCTACGGGCTGGACCACACGCCCGAGCGACTCAAACAGGACTGGCTCGGCCCCCGCACGCGCATTCCCGGACTTTGGCTATCTGGCCAGGACACGCTGACCTGCGGCGTAACCGGCGCCATGATGGCGGGCATGCTTACGACCACGGCCATGGTTGGCCCGCGCCGCATCCGCCCTCTGCTCAAGGAAATCTGGGGCTAACGGATCACGCGCTCTGCGTCGACGCGGTGAGTCGATGCGCCACCGGGGCGATGAGTTTGCCAACAATGGGAATCAACACGAGTCCCGCGGCAAGCCCCACCACACCCGCGCCAGCAGCGCCGACAATCCACTCGATCGCCGAGCCAAACGCCGGCACGGCGTGCCCGGCGGCCACGGCCATCTCATGAATGAAATGGCCCGGTTGCATAACGCCATAATGCTCGAGGCCGTGGATCAGGATTCCGCCCCCCACCCAGATCATGGCCGCGGTGCCAACCGCTGACAGTGCTTTCAAAAACCACGGCATGAAGCGCACGACGCCACGCCCGAAACCTCTCGCGAGCGAACCGGCCACGCCCTGTGTCTCGACCCGGCTCAGGTGTGCGCCAATATCATCCGCTTTGACAATCAGGGCGACGGCGCCGTAAACACCGGCGGTGATGCCCACGCCCACCAGCGCCAGGACCGCGCCTTGCGTCAGCAGATTGCTATCTGGAATCGTTGCCAGCGCAATGGCCATGATTTCGGCGGACAGGATAAAATCCGTGCGAATCGCGCCCTTCACGCGCGCCTCCTCCAGCGCCGCCGCATCGCCGTCCACGGCCAGCGTTTTCTTTTCGTGAGCATGCGCGGCATGCGGCACGATCAGCTCAAACACTTTCTCGGCGCCCTCATAACACAGATAAAGACCACCCAGCATAAGCAACGGCGTGATGGCGGCGGGCACGAAAAAACTTAACGCCAAGGCCGCCGGGAGCAGAATCAGCAGCTTGTTTTTGAGCGACCCCATCGCGATACGTTTGACAATCGGCAGCTCGCGCTCGGCCGCAAACCCCAC